>NZ_BAABWQ010000003.1:0-953225 GCF_040370365.1 Shimia sp. NS0008-38b
TATTTAGTCCCGGGTGCGGCGAGTCGCAAGCGCTTTTTTACAGGAAAATGAAAAAACTTCACCGACTGACCATTTTTTTCGCAAAACCTCCAATTTTTAAGGGGTTTGAGAGAGTGGTATTTTATCGGGTTTTCGGTTTTGGGCAAACCCGCCCGCCCCACCGGTGGCTCACATTGCGAACCACCTGGCTTTTAGGAAGGCACAGTCACCTTGACGTCCGCGCCGCTGCAAGGAGTCACCACCTGAACTTCAGCATAGCTCATTGTGATCAGGGGCGTCGCGACATCAGCGACAGCAAATCCGCGGCCAATGGCGTCAATCGCGCACGCGCGGCGCTCACCAAAGACGCAGCCTTCTCGGTGACCTGCACGGGCACCCCTTCGCTCACAGCAGCAGCCAGCGCCTGCGCGGATTGAGGACCCGAGGAAATGCACCGCGCCAAACCCGCAGCATCCAAATCCAAATAGTCCTGTGCAAAGTTGTGGGTGATCGGACCGTGCAACACAGGGCACCCAAGGCAAAGTGCTTCCCAGGGGTTATGACCACCGACGTCATCAAACGATCCTCCCACAAAGGCGGACTGCGCCAAACGATACCACAGCCCAAGCTCACCAAAGCTGTCCGCAACAAACACCATGTGCTGGGGCTTTGGCCTGCCCCCTTCGCTGCGAACGATATATGTCAGATTGCGCGCTTTGACGGCCTCCACAACCGCGCCCACGCGATCTGGTGCGCGCGGCGCTATGATCAGAAGCGCCTCGGGGTCGCGCGCCAAAATCTCTTGGTGCGCCTCCAGAACAACAGCTTCATCCTTTGCATGTGTGGAGGCCGCCACCCAAACCCGCCGCCCCAATAGCGCATGGCGCAGCTGTTCTAGTTCCGCGTCATCAACGGACAAGGGCAATGCAGCAGGTTTTAAAGATCCCATAACCTCTGGCTTGGGCACGCCGAGATCACTTAAGCGACGCGCCGTTTGTGGATCTTGCGCGTAGATCCGGTCAAATCGCGACATCAACGCCGTAAAACCCGACTGAAACCGGCGGCGGCGAGCCATTCCATCTTCACTCAGACGTGCATTGATATAGGCCAAAGGAATCCCGCGCTTTGCCACATCACAAATCGCGCCGGGCCATAAATCTTGCTCAGACCATACCGCCAAATCCGGCTGCCAGTGGTCAAGAAAACGCCGCACAAAGACCGGACCGTCCAAAGGAAGAAACTGATGCACAGCATTGCCAGGAAGGTTGGCGCCCACAACCTGTGCAGAGCTACGGGCCGTGGAAGTCACCAGAAAGGACATTTCAGGCGCCTGCTGCGCCAACTCCGCCAACAAAGGCCGCAGCGCCAAGACTTCCCCCAGACCAACGGCATGAAGCCAAATCAAACGCCCCTCAGGTCGCGCCAGAGTGGCCCGCCCAAACTTTTCTCCGCAGCGCTCCGGATCTTCTTTGCCCTGACGGACACGCCGCGCAACAATCAAGCGCATCAAAGGTTGCAGAAGCGGACGTAGCATCAAATAGCTACGCAGCTGCATCCCAACCGCCTTTGAACCTTGCTCCACGCTTCTCGCCCCACACTTACAGATGACGTATCACCTTCGCCCACACGTCCAAACTGTTTCGCACAGACATGCATAACTTGCCACAACCTCTCATCCGCACCACAAAACTTCTGGCGTTACCATCTCTGCTGATGGGGGGCTGAACTCGCCGAATCGTTGGCCGTTACCATTAAGACATGATGTCCAAACCAACTAGGTTCCGCGCCACGCGATCAACGCAAACAGCGTTGTTTCGCGCTCACAGACGCCTGCGGGGCTCAATTCACACCATATACCTTTGCAAAAATCACGGTTCTTTCTAAGATCATTGTTGTTTGCGCTTGACGACGATTGCTCGACGAAAGTCACAACCATTCGACAAAGCGCCCCGCACGCGCATTAACGGCTGAAGAAGTTTATTGTGCTAATCTTGGCCATTAAACAGTTAGCTGCTCACTTAGGATCGATCACGCATGCTTCCTCTGACTTCCTTTCAGGCTGTGACTCGGTTTTTGGGTACACGGCCTTATGTGTCATCTGTGGTGGCAATGGCGGTTGTGCTCGTATTTGCTGTTATCGCGGAAATGCAAAATCGGACGATCGCGCTACAGGAGCAGCGCACTCTGGCACATAGTGAGACAAGTCGCCTGCGCGCGCAGATCGAAGGACACATCGGCGCCAATATTCAACTGGTGCGCGGCATGGTGGCTGCTTTGTCCTCCAACCTAGACATGTCTCAGAACGAATATAGCCAAACCGCAAGGCTTGTTGTTGGTGACCATCCGGAGTTCTTAAACATTGCCGCCGCGCCCAATTTGGTGGTCACCCGCGTATTCCCTTACGTACCCAACATCGCCGCACTGGGACTGGACTACAACCAAAACGAAGCACAGCGCGCCGCTGCATTTCGGGTCCGCGACGAAGAGGACATGGTTCTGGCTGGGCCTGTCGACCTTGTGCAAGGTGGGCAAGGCTTTATCGGCCGCTTTCCGGTTTGGGACACACGCAATGGAACGCGCGTGTTCTGGGGCATTGTGTCCGCAGTCATTGATGCGAAGCAGCTATATCAGAAAACTGGTCTCCTCGATGAGACGCTATCACTAGATATCGCCTTGGTCGGTAAGGATGGTACTGGCGCGCAGGGCAGCCTGTTTTTTGGGTCTCCCGATATATTTGCCGACGACCCCATCTTGGTCGACGTCCAGCTGCCAAGCGGCACGTGGCAGATGGCAACGCGTCCAAAAGAAGGCTGGACCGCCAAACCGCAAAACATCTGGGGCACGCGCCTCTTCTATTTGCTGGCATGTGTTCTGATACTCGTGCCAATTATTTCCGCCGGGCGGCTTTCAAACAGCCGACAGGACGTCATCAGAACTCTGCGCGCCCGAGAAACCGAGCTTGAGCGTCTATCGCTTGTGGCGAAACACGCATCAGACAGCATTGTTCTGTCCAACGCAGACGGTAAGATAATCTGGGTAAATGCGGGTTTCACGCGCATGACGGGCTACGCAGCGGAAGAAGCCCTCGGCAAAAGTGTTGGTACGCTTCTCAACGCGGATGAGACCGCACCTTACACAATTGAAGCGATCAAAAGTCACCAACGCAGGGGACAGCGCTTTCAAACAGAGATTCTGAACAAAACCAAATCTGGAAAGCTCATCTGGGTCGACACAAACCTGTTCCCGGTCCTGGACGACGACGGCAAAGTCGAGCTCAGTATCGCCATCGAGCGCGAGATCACCCAAGCCAAGCGTTACGAAACCGAACTGGCGGAGGCCAAAATTGCGGCAGAGAAGGCAGATCGGGCAAAGTCCGAGTTCCTTGCCAATATGAGCCATGAAATCCGCACACCGATGAATGCCATTATAGGGATGTCGGAGCTCTTGGCGGATTCACCTCTGTCCAAAGAGAACAGTCAAAGCGTGGCCACCATCCGAGATTCCGGCAATGCACTTCTGAAAATCATCAATGACATTCTGGATCTGTCTCGCCTTGAATCTGGAAAACTTGAGATTTCGGAAGTTGATTTTGACCTACATCGCTGTGTCGAAAGTGTGGTTGATCTTCTCAAACACAAAGCTGAGCAAAAAAAGATCCACCTCAGCGTTGAGTTTGATGACGATGTCCCAACCGACATCCGGGCCGATGATGGGCGGCTTCGCCAAATCCTACTCAATCTGATTGGGAACGCGATCAAATTCACATCAGAGGGCAGTGTCCGGATCCTGGTTCAGCACGATGCCGCATCCCCCTACTGTATTACTGTTAAAGTATGTGACACGGGCATTGGCATCTCAACAGAGCAAGCCAAGCACATCTTTGACCGCTTTTCTCAGGCGGATGCCGCCACCACGCGCGCGTTTGGTGGCACCGGGTTGGGACTGACCATTTCAACCATGTTGGCCCGCCGCATGGGCGGCGATATCACACTGGATGCAGACTATACTGAAGGCGCGTGTTTCGTCGCAACCATCCAGGCATCGGCCCCTTACGGAGATCAAGCAGCGCAGGCCAGCCAACCGCAGTTTGACCCCAGCCGCCTTGAAGGCGCGCGGGTTCTGCTCGCCGAAGACAACAAGACCAACCGTATGTTGATCCGAAAATATCTCGATGACTATGACCTCGAGCTCACCGAAGTTCAAAATGGGTTGGAAGCCGTGGAACATTGCCGCCTGCATACGCCGGATATTGTGCTCATGGATATGTCGATGCCAGAACTGGACGGCGTGACTGCCACCCGTATCATTCGCAGCCTGTCGATTACACAACCGCCAATCATCGCGTTGACGGCAAACGCCTTTGAGAGCGACAAGAAAACCTGTCTAGATGCGGGAATGAACTATTTTCTGTCGAAGCCGATCAACAAGACCCACCTTCTGCAAGCCTTGTCGACCCATCTGGAACATCGCCTGGCCTCCTGACCGCCGCGTTTCCAGATAACCGGCCGCACCTGTTCGTGCGGCCTTACAATTTTACTTAAACTGCTGGCATCCGTTTTTCAACTATTTCCGCCCACCAGCTGCATCCGGCCGGAATCGCATCATCATTAAAGTTGTACTCTGGGTGGTGCACCATGGCGCCATCTTCACCGTTGCCAACCAAAATATAGGCGCCGGGACGCTCTTCCAGCATAAAGGCGAAATCTTCTCCGCCCATCACAAGTGGCGCCTCATCACACTGTCCAGAAATGGATGTCGCCACCTCCGCCGCAAATTCGGTCTGAACGTCGTGGTTCACCATCACAGGGTAGCCCCGATGATATTTGACATCCACGGTCCCACCAAAGGTTGCCGCAACCCCGTCACAAATGGCACTGATCCGAGCTTCCGCCAAATCCCGCATCTCTTTGGACATGGTCCGAACGGTCCCTTTGATATGCACTTTTTGAGGGATCACATTGAACGCATTTGAAGAGGTCTCAAAGCTGGTCACAGACACCACAACTTGATCCACCGGATCCGCATTGCGGCTTGCAATCGTCTGCAGCGCCAAAATCGCCTGCGCCGCCATCACAGTTGTGTCCACCGTGTCATGCGGCTTAGCCGCATGGCCACCGCGGCCCTCAAAGTGGATGTCAAACTGATCTGTGGCGGCAAAAAACGCGCCGGGCCGGATCGCAAAGCTGCCCAAAGGCCGTCCGGGCCAATTGTGCATGCCGTACACTTCTTGAATGCCCCAACGGTCCATCATGCCATCTTCACACATCTCACGACCGCCGCCGCCGCCCTCTTCGGCAGGCTGGAAAATCACCACAACCGTTCCGTCAAAATTGCGCGTTTCCGCCAGATACTTCGCTGCGCCCAGCAACATCGCTGTATGTCCATCATGGCCACAAGCATGCATCGCACCAGGTGTCTTGGACGCATATTCCACGCCGGTCTGCTCATGAATGGGCAGCGCATCCATATCTGCGCGCAACCCGATCACTTTTCCAGATCCGGTTGCCTTACCTTTGATCACACCAACAACACCTGTGCGGCCAATGCCGGTCACAACCTCATCCAACCCAAACTCTTGCAGCTTTTCGGCGACTATGGCGCTGGTGCGGTGGGTTTCAAACAGGATCTCTGGGTTCTCGTGCAGATCGCGTCGCCAAGTGGTGATCTCATCATGTAGCTCCGCAAAACGGTTCTTAGTGGGCATCTCGTATCCTCGCTTTTTTTGGTTTAGTCCGCGACCGGCATGCGCTGTTCGATCAGTTCTACAAACCAGCTACAGCCCGCCGGGATGGCATCGTCGTTGAAGTTAAATTCCGGATGGTGGCATTGCGCACTGTCGCCGTTGCCAAGACAAATGTAGGCACCTGGGCGCTCCTCCAGCATAAAAGAAAAATCCTCGGCTGGCATGATGGGCTCGACGTTTGGGTCAACTTTGTCCACCCCAACCACCGCCTGCGCCGCTTTGATGGCGTATTCGGTTTCTGCCACGTGGTTCACTGTGACCGGGTAGCCGTCTTCCCAAACAACCTCAGCCGTCGCACCAAATGCCAGCGCCGTATGTGTCGCGATATCTCGAATGCGCTGCTCCACCAACGCGCGGTTGGCATTATCAAGCGTGCGCACTGTGCCTTTCATGCGCACCGAATGCGCAATCACATTTGACGCGTTGCTGTCGGTGTCCAATGTGCCAACCGTCAAAACCACACGTTCGATTGGCTTCACGTTTCGCGCCACGATGCTTTGCAACGACACAACGATTTGCGCAGCCACCAATGTCGTATCCACCGCCATATGCGGCTCTGCGGCGTGACCACCCTTGCCGGTCACCACAATTTCAAATTCATCTGCACTGGCCAATTGTGCCCCGGGACGGATGGCAAATTCTCCAACAGGCAATCCCGGTGCGTTGTGGAGCCCATAGACTTCATCAATGCCCCATCGGTCCATCAAACCATCGCGACACATCTCGCGCCCACCCGCGCCGCCTTCTTCAGCGGGTTGGAAAATCAACACCGCTGTGCCGTCAAAGTTGCGGGTCTCCGCCAGATATTTGGCCACACCCAACAACATGGACGTATGTCCATCATGACCGCAGGCATGCATTTTCCCCTCAACCTTTGAGGCATAGCTCAGCCCCGTGGCCTCATGAATGGGCAGCGCATCCATATCCGCGCGCAGCCCAACGGTATGACCTTTTGTATCCGTCTTACCTTTGATCACAGCCACAACGCCGGTGCGACCAATACCCGGTGTGATCTCGTCCACACCAAAGTCTTTCAGCCGCGCCTGAACAAAGGCGGCCGTGTCGTGCACATCATACATCAACTCTGGATTCTCATGCAGGTGGCGGCGCCACTCTGTGATCTCTTCCTGCAACTGTGCAAAACGGTTTCTGATTGGCATTGCGACCCCCTGCTGATTTGACGGCAGACTGAACGATTGTTCACCGCAGGGCAAGAGCATGGAAGTAAAGAACTTCACATATCAACAAAACTGTTACTCGGTGCCACAAACTCACGCCGCCAAGTACTTCTATAGGCAGTGTTTTCACAGCAGTGCACGAATATTGGAGCCCTTCCGACCCACGGGTAAACCCGATAGTCTTACGGGTATGACGACATGGATCCGCCACCGCGCGGCGATTCTGGCTGTATTTCTTCTCATCCTCTTGGCTGTGGCCACTGGGGTATGGAACTATGGATATTCGCAGGCGCTCGATCAACTCGCCCGGCGCGGAGAGGCCGATCTCGCGCTTGGCGCTGATCGGCTCATTTCACAGCTTAAGCGCTATCAAGAACTGGCGGTTTTGACCTCCGACAACCCCACTTTGGTTGGCCTCACCAACAACACAACATCCAGCGCAGAGGGCGCAAAGCTGTTACGAGAAATCGCGGACAAAATGACCGCCCGTGACATGGTATTTGCTGCGGCGGACGGCACCATTCTTGCGACGGCGCAGGATCAGGTCGCATCGTTCACCAGCCTGCGCGAAACCCCTTATTTTGCGCGCGCTTTGCACGGCGCACTCGGCATGCACCACACTGTGGACACCCACTACAACGAGCGCGCGTTCTACTTCTCTGCGCCAAGCTTTGACATCACAGGTCAGGTGATTGGCGTGCTGACCGTGGTGGTCGATGTCGAAGATGTGGAAGAAAACTGGCGGGGTGATGGCCCAACGGTGTTCTTCATTGATGATGCCAACGAGGTCTTCATCTCAAATCGCTCGGAGTTGATTTTCTGGCGGCGCCCTGCCGGACAAGCTGGTTTGGTGCCGCCCCAATCAACCGACATCACCCACGCTGCATTTTCTGCCTACACGCAAAAAGGGTACGACATTTGGCAATTGGATTGGGGGCCCTATATCCCCAAACGCGGCTTGCATTTGGTGCAGGACCTGCCGATCATCGACATGGCTGCCGAGGCCATTGTGGACGTGAGCCCGGCACGCCGCATTGCCGCGCTACAAGCAGGCGCCATAGCGGCAGTGGTGATGGTGTTTGGGCTGATAATGCTGCAAGTTCTGGAACGTCGCCGGGTCCTGTCACAAGCCAACACGGAACTGGAACAGCGCGTGGCTTTGCGCACACAGGCTCTCAGCACGACCAACGAGGCCCTGCGCCATCAAATCAAAGAACGAGAGGAAGCTGAAGCCGCGCTAAAACAGGCGCAAGCTGACCTGGTCCAAGCGGGTAAGCTTTCCGCCCTTGGCCAAATGAGCGCCGGCATCAGTCATGAGCTCAATCAGCCGCTGCAAGCGATTCAGACCTTTGCCGACAACGGCACGCGTTTTTTGGAGCGCGACAATGTTGGCAAAGCGGGCGACAACCTCATCCGCATCTCACAAATGGCGATCCGGATGGCGCGTATCATCAAAAACCTCCGCGCCTTTGCCCGCAACGAAAGCGAACCCATGGGCCGTGTCGATTTGGTGGCAGTGATATCTCAAGCCGTGGAGCTAACAGAGCCGCGCCTCAAAGAACACGAGGTCTCACTCACATGGAGACCTGACGCCGCCGGGCCGGTCTTTGCCCTTGGCGGCGAGGTCCGCCTGACGCAGGTGTTTGTAAACCTCATCAACAACGCCATTGACGCAATGTTGGCACAAGAGGACCGGCTGATTCATATCGAGATCAACACGGGGCGTAAGCTCTGGGTCACGGTGCGCGACATCGGCCCTGGACTCGCAGACCCCGAGCGCGTGTTTGATCCGTTCTACTCCACAAAATCTGATGGCACAGCAGACGGCATGGGACTGGGCTTGTCGATCAGTTACGGATTGGTACAAAGCTTTGGCGGCAATATCCGCGGCTCCAATGCCCCAGACAATGGCGCGGTGTTCACGGTCGAGTTAAACCACTGGCAGGAGGAAAGCCTTGCATGACATCTCCAGTTCTCATTGTGGATGACGACCCGATCGTGCGCGAAGCCCTTGCTCAGACCTTGGAGCTTGAAGATTTCTCGGTGATCGCCACAGGCTCCTTTATTGAGGCCAAGGACCATATCAGCCCGACATTTGCAGGCGTGATCCTGTCGGATATGCGCATGCCGGGCCGCGATGGCTTTCACCTATTGGAGTACACCCGCACCACAGATACCGAGTTGCCCGTGATCCTGCTGACGGGCGAGGGCGACATTCCCATGGCTGTGCGCGCCATGACCCAAGGTGCATTTGGTTTCTTGGAAAAACCCTGTGCCCCAGTGGAATTGGTGGCCGTGATCCAACGGGCACAAGGCGCGCGCGCCATGGCGCTGGAAAATCGCCGCCTTAAAGCTCAGTTGGAAACCGGTGACGCCGCGGCCCGTCTGATCTATGGCACCTCACCTCAAGCAGATGCCCTGCGCCGCCGTGTCCGCTCGGTGGCCCGCATCACCGCCGAAACTCTTGTGGCTGGGCCAACCGGCGCAGGCATTTCCAAAGTCGCCGAGGTGATCCACCTCTGTGGTGCGCACCCCGAAGGCCCCTTTGGCAAAAACACCGCCGCCGGCATGTCCCCCGTGGCCCTCACAGAGGCGATCGACACCGCCAAAGGTGGCAGCCTGTTTCTGGACGAAATCCAATCCATGCCGATGCAGACCCAGTTTGCGCTGCTCACCCTACTGGAGACACCAAATCACCCGCGCCTGATCTTTGGCAGCGCGGCCGCGCTTGATGAAGCTGTGCAATCTGGTGCGCTCCACGCAGACCTCTATTACCGCCTTGAAGCCCTACAGGTCCGCATCCCGGCCCTCGCTGACCGGCCCGAAGACATCCCTGTGCTGTTCCGACACTACGTCGCCCAAGCCTCTGAGCAAGCTGGTGTTGAGGCCCCCGAAATCACCCCAGAGGTGATCTCACATCTTATGGGGCAGGATTGGCCCGGCAACGCCCGTGCGTTGATGAGTGCAGCCATGCGGTTCACCCTTGGTCTGCCCGGCGAAGACGCCCCAGACAATGGGTTGGGGCTGGCTGAGCAAATGGCGCAGGTCGAACGATCCCTGCTGGCCGAAGCACTACGCAAACATCGCGGTCGCGCCGCCGCCGCGGCGGAAACGCTCAAGCTTCCCCGCAAGACCATGTATGACAAACTGACCAGATACGGGCTCAAACCGGAAAGTTTCCGATGACCACCACTGATTTCAACGCGCCTGACACCCTGTCCCGCCGCGGAACTTGGGTGGCCATAGCCGCCATGTTTGGCCTCAACGGCGCGCTCTTTGGTCTTTGGGCCAGCCGTATCCCCGCGCTGAAGGCCACCCATGAGCTCAGCCACGCTGGCCTTGGCGCGCTGCTTCTTCTGCTGGCTGGCGGCGCCATATGCGCCTTCCCGCTTGCTGGTCGTCTTGCTGATCACTACGGCGCGGCGCGCGTTACAAAGGTCTTTGCGCTTGTAAAAATCTCCGCCCTGTTAGCGCTCGCAATCGCCCCCGACGTCCCCACACTTGCCGGTGCACTCTTTGTTTTTGGTGCCATTCACGGCGGCATGGATGTCACGATGAACGCCTGGGGCGCCGAGGTGGAACGCTGGGCCAAACGCCCGCAAATGTCCTCCTACCATGCCATGTGGAGCCTCGGCGCAGGGCTTGCGGCTGGAACAGGATTTGCCGCCATCTCATTGGGGGCCAGCCCGTTTGTACACTTTGCGCTCATCGGGTTGCCTCTGGCTGTCCTGCTGTGTTGGCTGGGCAATATCCCATGGGCGTCACCCGTCAACCGTGATGCCAAAGCGCCGATATTTTCGATCCCCAAAGGACAGCTTGTGCTGGTCGGCCTCTTGGCGTTTGGTGCGTCAATGGGCGAAGGCGCCATCGCGGATTGGAGCGCGGTCTATCTGGTCGACGTGGGCGGCGCGCCCGAAAACTGGGCGGTGATGGGATATGCTATCTTTTCGATCACGATGGTTGTGATGCGCCTGTTGGGGGACTGGATAACCCGGCTAACCTCACCCGAGATCGCCGCCCGCGCCAGCGGCCTCGCCGCCGCCAGCGGCGCAGCCGTCACCGTGCTCTTCCCCACACCTCCTATGATGCTCGCCGGCTTCGTGCTTATGGGGGTCGGCTATGCCTTGATCTTCCCGCTGGCCTTTAGCCGCGCTGCCAATGACCCTGTCGAAAGCCCCGGCAAAGCGCTGGCTGGCACAGCCACCTTTGGCTATGGCGGCATGTTGCTTGGCCCACCCCTGATTGGATTTGTGGCCAACGCAACCTCGCTGCGCGTGTCCTTTGGCGTGCTGGCGGTGTTGGCGCTGATGATCGCGGTACTAAGCGGTGCGCTTAAAAGAGACTAATCGAAAGTATAGTTTCTATAAACCAAGGGTCATTGGATCATGCAAAAGCTCCGCCCTGAAAACGACAGAACTCGTATGATGAACGCCTGCACATTGTTGGGAATGAGTCATGATCTTAAAGCGTCCCTCACAACCGCAAAACATGCTCATGTCGCGAATGAGATCGATGCGAACCTTCATCTTTCTGGCATTGGTATTTGTGGTTTTGGCACCGATGGCTTTGGTGGTTCAAAATCGAGAACGCGTTGCCTTTGAGAGGGAACTCGCGAAAGTTGAGCAGGCCCATCTGATCATCGCTCAAAACCTCGCATCATCCATGCAAAGGTTTGCCACAGACCTCACAACCACCTTTGAGTTTCTGTCTCGAAGCGAAATTGACATCCAGAACACCTCAGCCCTGTCTGATCTACTTTCAGTATACGGTGTCTATGCAGTCGCCGAACTTGATGAACAGTCCACCGTCATTCGCGGGATCGTTGGCTCGCCCAACTCCGTGCCCTCCTCCGCCATTGTCCGACAGCTGCAAGCCACGGCTGTTGCAACCGAAGCGAACTTATCAGGCGTCTACCAAGTTGGCGGCCAACCGACCATGTACGTCTACCAAAAAACCGCATCAGGGTCGCTCCTGATTGGCACCATGGACACCAGTTATGTTCGGACGCAACAAAAGCAAATTGCATTCGGCGACCGTGGCCATGCGATGGTTGTTGACCAAAATGGGCGTGTCTTGGGTCACCCAAAACAACAGTGGACAGATATTTCGAAAGACGCCTCTGGGCTTGAAGTTGTCCAACGAATGGTGTCCCGTCAAACTGGCGTCATGCAGTTTTTCTCCCCTCCGTTACAGGCAGATATGATCGCCGGGTACACATTCGTCCCGGCAACCGGCTGGGGCGTAATGGTCCCACAACCGATTTCAGAACTCCATGACGCCGCAATGGTCGAAGTGAAGGAACTCATTTGGACGTTGGCATTTCTGTTTGTGCTCGCCTCTGCGGTTGCATGGGTTCTGTCAGGACTTATCGTAAGGCCACTCAAAAAAATCAGCCAAACCGTACAAGACGTTCAATCTGGCAATATCTCAGCGCGTGTGCCCGACCTCGGCAAAGGTGCTCCACTGGAGCTGGCGTCGTTGCGCCTTCTGCTAAATGGTGTCATGGATGAGTGGTCTCAAAACCGAGACATGCTTGAAAGTTCTTTGGAAGCTGCCAAGGCTGCCAATACCCACAAAGCCCATGCCATCTCCGTCCTAAGCCATGAAATGCGCACCCCTCTTAACGGCGTCCTTGGTGGGGCCGACCTTCTAAAGGGCTCAAACCTCGACCGAAAACAGTTGCGCTATCTGGACATGATCATCACGTCGGCTCACAGCCTTCTGGACCATGTCAACGATGTCTTGGAAATCGGTCGGTTGGGGGCCAAACACAACTCACCAACCTCCAGTCAGATAGATATCCGTGCGATGTTTACCGAAACCCGGAAAAAATACGCCCGCAAATCCGAAGCAAAGGGCGTTCGATTTTCCCAAACCGTCTCTGAAAACGTGCCGCGACTGATCGTGGCGGACTTTGCGAAGGTACGAAACATTATCGCAAACCTGACGTCCAACGCCGTCAAATTTACCGATCAAGGCTATGTCGACGTCACTGCAAAAATGTCCGCGCTCGACAGGTTGAGCCTGACAGTAAAAGACACAGGCTGCGGCATTCCCATCGAAGACCTGGGACGGATTTTTGAGCCCTTTTCCATGGTTGACGCCAGCTTCAATCGACAACAATCCGGGACCGGCCTTGGACTTTCCATTGTGAAACTCTCCGTTGAATCCATGGGCGGAACGGTAGAGGTGCAAAGTACCGACGGCGTCGGAAGCACCTTTCGTGTTGAAGTTCCCGTTACGCCATTTGACGGTGAGCCACCGCAGGCCGCCACGTCAAACACATCCGTTTCAGAGGCCTACGCGCTCCAAGTTTGATGTCGCTTGGTTAAGAACTTGCGCCAAGAATTTGCACCTCCGCAAAGCAGACGCGATACCGACGGGATACCGACATCAAAATCGCCGTGTTTAGAGAAACCGCGATTTCTTAACGCTTAGAGCGGCAACATGCTGGTGGACTTGATTTCTTCCATAGATAACAAGGCCGTAACATTGTGCACTTTCACTTCAGAAATCAAAGCTTGGTAAAAGGTGTCATAGGCGCGCGCGTTCTGCACCTGAACTTTCAGAATATAGTCAATATCCCCCGCCAGCCGGTGTGCTTCCAACACCTCAGGGCGCTCACGTAGAGCTTTTAGGAATTTCTGCTGCCAGTCCGCCTCATGTTCGCTGGTGCGGATCAGAACAAAGAAACAGGCATCAAAACCAAGCGCTTCGGCGTCAAGCAGGACCGTTTGCTGGCGGATCACCCCACCCTCGCGCAATTTGCGGATCCGATTCCAAACAGGCGTCTTGGATGAGCCCACTCGCTTGGCAATTTCGTCCAAAGATTGCGCCGCGTCCCGCTGCAACTCCCCAAGAATTTTCTTATCCATTTCGTCGATACGCAACGCCATCCCATTTCCCCTGCCAATTGTGGAACTTTGGCGCAATCCCCACGCAACGCCAAAACATGTGTTTCTATTTTCGCCGGCATCTGGCGGATTGGCGGGAATATTTCCTATATTCTACTCAAAGTCAAACACCGGAGTCGGATCAATGCCCCGCGCATTCACACCCAAAGTCATCACCGCCAACGCCCTCATCGAGGGCGACGTGATTTACTTCACTGTCGAGGACACATGGACCCGCAATTTGGCCTCTGCTGAATACTTGACAGACGAAGCACACGCACAACTGCGCCTACTAGAGGCAGAACAGCAAGTCGACGTGGTTGTCGGCGCCTATTTGGCCGACACAACTGAGGGCGAAGACGGCCTTCAGCCGACACACTTCCGCGAGGAATTCCGCCGCACAGGTCCGTCAAACTACTTTCACGGCAAGCAAGCAGACACCAAGCAACAGGATGGTCAGACCGCCTAAACGGTCTCTCCTGCAGCAAGATAAAAGGTCCAGCCATGTATCAGTACAACGATTTTGACAAAGACTTTCTGGCAGAGCGTAACCGCCAGTTCCGCGCTCAAGTAGAGCGCCGCATCGCCGGAAATCTCACCGAGGATGAATTCAAACCGCTCCGCTTGATGAACGGTTTGTACCTCCAATTGCACGCGTATATGCTTCGTGTGGCGATCCCCTACGGCACTCTGAAATCTGCCCAAATGGACACGCTGGCGCTGCTGGCGGAGAAGTGGGACAAAGGCTATGGCCACTTCACCACCCGCCAAAACATTCAGTACAACTGGCCCAAGCTAACCGATGTCCCTGACATGCTGGACGCGCTTGGTGAAGTTGGCATGCACGCCATTCAGACATCTGGAAACACGATCCGCAACGTGACGGCAGATCATTTCGCAGGTGCCGCAGCCGATGAGCTCGAAGACCCACGCCCCTTAGCTGAACTGATCCGTCAATGGTCCACGGACCACCCGGAATTTCAGTTTATGGGCCGTAAGTTTAAGATCGCCGTCAGCGCAGCGAAACAGGACCGTGCCGTTCTAAAAGCACATGATTTGGCTGTACGCATCGTTCAGAACGATACAGGCGAGACCGGCTACCAAATCATAGTTGGCGGCGGCTTGGGCCGCACACCGATGATTGGCAAGATCCTGCATGATTTTTTGCCCCGCGAAGACCTGCTGCCCTACATTGAGGCCACTGTTTCTGTTTGGAACCAAGTCGGTCGCCGCGACAATAAATATAAAGCACGCATCAAGATTACCGTGCATGAAACAGGCTTGGATGAGTTCCGCGCCCTAGTTGATGCGCGCTATGTCACCATACGCCCCACCTTCACCGGTGTGGATCAAGAGCTTCTTGCCGAGATCAAAGAGCACTTCGCGGCGCCAGCCTTCCGCAATGCGCCAACCGAGGCGTTTGACGCCGAATACGAAAAGAACGCAATTTTTCGGAGTTGGGTAGACACAAACCTGTCCGAGCATCGCGCGTCAGGTTATAGCATTGTCACTGTTTCCCTGAAAAAACAGGGAGCTACGCCGGGCGATGCGACCGCTGATCAAATGCGAGTTTTGGCGCAGATCGCACGCGACTACGGTCACGATGAGCTGCGCATCAGCCATGAGCAAAACGTGATATTGCCTCATGTTCACAAGAGCGACCTGCCCGCTGTTTACGCGGCATTACGGGCCGCTGAGTTGCATACTGCCAACATCGGTTTGGTCAGCGACATCATCGCGTGCCCAGGCATGGACTACTGTGCGCTTGCAACAGCGCGCTCGATCCCTGTTGCGCAGCAAATCGCAACTCGGTTCGACGAGCTGAAAATCGAACATGACATTGGCCATCTGCAGATCAAGATTTCAGGCTGTATCAATGCCTGCGGCCACCATCACGTCGGCCACATCGGCATCTTAGGTCTTGATCGTGCTGGTGTGGAAAACTACCAAATCACGCTTGGCGGCGATGCCACCTGGGATGCAGCCATAGGTCAGCGCGCCGGCCCCGGCTTCGCCTACGATGAGATCGTGCCAGCCATTGAGCGCCTGATCAGTGGGTATCTGGAGCTACGCGAAAGCCCCGAAGAGACCTTTATTGAAGCCTACCGTCGCCTGGGTCTGGCGCCGTTCAAAGCGTATCTTTACCCTGAGGCACAGGCCAATGCGGCATGATGGAGTGACACCTTTAACTTCCCCTCTGACCACCGGCCTTGCGCCGGGGTCTGAGCGGGTCGACCCTTTGCAAGCCAAAGTGGATGCACTGAATGCACGTTACCGGCATCATTCGGCGACGGCGGTTATGGAAGCTGCTCTCAAAGACCCGCAGGCCGGCAAACTTGCATTGGTGTCTTCATTTGGGTCTGAGTCAATTGTGCTGTTGCATATGGCCGCCATCGCTGATCGCAACATTCCCGTTCTGTTTGTCGACACGGAAATGCTTTTTGCAGAAACTCTGGTTTATCAACAGGATGTGGCAGAGCGTCTGAACTTGCAAAATGTGAAAGTGGTTCGCGCTACGGAAACGACTCTCGCGGCGGAAGATGCAGACAGAACACTTCACTTGCGCGACACAGACGCCTGCTGTGCTTTGCGCAAAACACGTCCGCTGCAGAAAGAATTGCGTGGCTATGATGGCTGGATCACCGGTCGCAAACGTTTCCAATCCGGAACACGTGCCGCATTGGATTTCTTTGAGGTTGAGGAGTTTACAGGTCGCATCAAGGTAAACCCGCTTGCGCACTGGTCGCCTGAGGATGTGCGTTCGTACATGGAAGAAAACCGCCTGCCCCGTCATCCGCTCGTGGCGCAGGGTTACCCATCCATTGGCTGTGCCCCTTGCACGAGCAAGGTGGCCGAAGGCGAAGACCCACGATCCGGTCGCTGGCGTGGACAGAACAAAGAAGAATGCGGCATTCATTTTGTGGACGGCAAAATGGTGCGAAAAGGAGTAGAAACATGACTGTCATCGTGACGGATACCGGCTTTGGAGCCGATGATTGGACTTTGGGGTTTGTGCCCTTGGATGAAGCCGCAAATGACGTGGCATCCTTGGACGTGCCCTCTGATACCAACCCAGCCCAATTGATCGAACAGATTTCGGGTGTGCAAATGGTGCGCGTGGATTTTCCAAGCTTTGCAGACGGTCGCGGCTTTACCATCGCGCGCCAGCTGCGCCTTGCTGGCTACACTGGACGCTTGCGCGCAAAAGGTCACGTGATTTCAGATCAATATGCCATGGCGCGCCGCTGTGGCTTTGATGAGGTCGAAATCTCCAACGATCTTGCCGACCGCCAACCCGAAGACGAATGGCAATTCCGCGCCGATTGGCAAGCAAACGACTATCAAGCACGCATTCGCGGTTGACCATTTGGTCAAAAAATGTGCAACTGCCCTTAATGCAATGGCTTTTGCACTGATATTTCTTCAAAACCCAAGCAGAAATGATACATGAGGAGGCGTGGCAATCCCGCCTGTTTAAATATGACTGAGCAATCGCCTGTGACCCAAGAAAAATCCGCTAAAGTACCAACACTGCCCGACGCGCAAACCGTGACGGAAGTGAAACACTATACAGATCGCCTGTTCTCTTTCCGCTGCACACGGCCTGCATCGCTGCGCTTTAGGTCTGGCGAGTTCGTCATGATTGGCCTGATGGGCGACGCCGACCCCAAAACGGGGAAGCAGAAACCTCTGCTGCGCGCCTATTCCATTGCGTCTCCGGCGTGGGACGAAGAGATGGAGTTCTACTCAATTAAGGTGCCAGATGGCCCGCTGACATCTAAGCTTCAGCACATCAAGCCCGGAGACGAAATCATTCTGCGCCCCAAACCGGTTGGAACACTTGTGCATGACGCACTGATCCCCGGAAAAAGAATTTGGTTCTTCGCGACAGGTACGGGTTTTGCTCCATTTGCCTCCCTTCTGCGCGAACCGCAAACCTATGAAGACTACGATGAAATCATCATCACCCACACCTGCCGCGAGTTGGGCGAATTGACCTATGGGCGTGACCTAATCGAGAGCATTCGCAACGAGGAGATGCTTGCCGAGCTTATGGGTGAAGGGTTCGCAGATAAAATTCGTTACTACCCCACCACTACACGTGAAGAGAGTCCAAAAATGGGCCGGATTACAGATTTGATCCGGTCCGGTGAACTTTTTGAGGATCTCGGTATTGAACCGCTTAACCCAGATACCGACCGCGCTATGATCTGTGGTAACCTCGCATTCAATCTAGAGCTCAAAGAGCTATTTGAAGAGGCGGGCCTTGAAGAGGGTGCGAACTCCAAACCAGCGCAATATGTTGTCGAAAAAGCCTTCTTAGATTGAGATAACGCTCTTCGAAACACAGTCATAAGGGCGCCCACAACATCGCTAGGGCGCCCTTTGTTTGTTTTAGCTTTACAGACCCAAGGCGGATTTGGCGGATCCAAGCGCTTGCGTCAAAAGCTCAGGGTTGTCGACCGCGCCTTGAATCGCTGTTTTCAGAGACATCTTTTGCAAGTCACCCAAAGGCGCAGCATCAATCGCTTGTTCTACCTTGCTGAGGTCGAACCCTTCTGCCGTAAAGTACTGCGCCACATCGGTCAGCCCTCCTGCGGTATCAGCCACAGAATCGGTCGCAGCCTCGGTGACATCGCTTGTCGCGGTCGTGGCCTGCTCGGCAGCTTCCGTCAGCTCTTCAGTTGCACCTTCAACCACATCGGAAGCTGTTTCGACTGCGGTTTCGGTGGCATCACTTGCGGTTGTTGCGGCTTGTTCAAGTGTGTCTGAGACTACCTCTGTAGCGGCTTCCACAGCAGAGTTTGCGTCGTCCACGACATCATTTACAGCAGATTCCGCTTCATCTGAAATCGCTTCAACAGTATCTGTAACCGCTGCAACCGCTTCTTCGGTGGCGTTCTCAACGTCCTCAACCGCGGCCTCAACCATTCCAGTTTCGGTGTCTTCTGCCGCACTTTGGGCTGAAACTTCTGGCGACGTCGATCCGCTTAAAGTTTCAGACTCGCTTTTGCCAAAAACAAAGTAACCGACAGCGAGAACCGCGACCGCCACGACCACCCAAATAAGATTCTTCATCATCAAACTCCCAGATTATGAACTCCGGCACATGCTGCCGGGCTTTGATGACACACACCTCGTGCACCGAAAGCACACTCTCAAGGGGGAAAGCCTGCCGATTTACATCATGCGGACGGATTCGAAGGTTGTATCGGCGCGCAACCCCGAATAAATTGCCTTCTCAAAGGTATCCACCATCGAAGGAACAAAACGATAGCCCGCAGACCTCACAACGCACCGCCTCAGCGTGAAACCGGCCCTCGCGTAAACGAACGCATCCGTGCCCCTGAAATCCGCTTGATTGGCGCAGACGGCGAAAACGCCGGTGTCGTGCACCCAGCCAAAGCCATGACCATGGCAGAAGAAGCTGGTCTGGACCTTGTCGAGATCTCTCCAAACGCGACTCCACCTGTTTGTAAGATCATGGATTTCGGCAAGTTCAAATATGAACAGCAAAAGCGCGAATCCGAGGCTCGTAAGAAACAGAAGACCATCGAGGTCAAAGAGGTGAAGTTCCGTCCAAACACGGACACGCACGACTACGAAGTCAAAATGCGCAACGTGTACAAATTTTTGGAAAACGGTGACAAAGTAAAGATCACCTTGCGGTTCCGTGGCCGCGAAATGGCGCACCAAAATCTCGGGCGTGAGCTACTGCTTCGCGTGGCCGAGGATATCAAAGAGTTGGGCAAAGTCGAAAACATGCCCAAGATGGAAGGCCGCCAAATGATCATGATGATCGGACCTCTGGCTAAGTAATTCGCGTCTATAAAACTATTTTTTTGCCCTCGCAGCTCCGCGCCGCGAGGGCAATTTCATTTGTACCCGGCACTTGCCTGACAACGGACAGCAAAAGGGCCCCAACATCGCGTTGGGGCCCTTAGACACTCACGTCCAAGTTCTATTTTGCAGCGGCAACTGCTCTGCGTGTGAGAACTCCCACCAGATGCGCGCGATACGCCGCAGTTCCGTGCAAATCAGTGATCATACCGTCTGCACTAGGTGCCATATCGGCAATTGCGTCCGCTACGAAATTACTAGACAAAGCCGCCTCTGCATCACTCCAGCGGAACACCCCCTCTTCTGAAGCACCAGTCACGGCCACACGTACGCTGTCGTTGTATTGCGCGACGAACACCCCAACCAAAGCAAAGCGAGAGGCCGGTTGCTCAAATTTCTGGTAGTTTGACGCGATAGGTACCGGGAAACGCACCTCTGTGATGATTTCACCCTCATCTAGCGCGGTCGCAAACATCCCTTGGAAGTAGTCGTCTGCGGCAATTTCGCGGCTGTTGGTTATGATACTCGCTCCAGAAGCCAATGTGCCAGCAGGATAGCAAGCCGCCGGGTCGTTGTTGGCAAGTGAACCGCCAATAGTGCCACGCGCACGGACAGCTGGATCGCCGATCCCTGCTGCAAGACCGGCAAGCCCCGGATAGACACCGGCGCCAGAGGCTACGTCTGCATGGCAGGTCGCGCTTCCGATACAAAGCGCACCATCATCTGCGGTACAGATACCTTGCAGCTCGGCTATTCCCTTTAGACTCACCACCTTGCTTGGGCTGGCGAGGCGCTGCTTCATAGTTGGCAGCAGCGTCTGTCCACCGCCCAGCGGGAGTGCTTCTTCGTCTCCCAATGCACTAATTGCCTCTGCGATCGTCGAGGGCTTTTCGAACTCAAAATTGTACATAGCTTTTCTCCCTCAGCCGTTCATCGCTTGCCAAACGCGCGATGGCGATACCGGCATATCGATATGATAAATATCATGTCCACCAGAGCGTAAGGCGTCAACAACTGCGTTAACAACCGCAGGCGGCGAACCAATAGCTCCGGCCTCGCCGCATCCTTTCACACCCAATGGATTGTGCGTACAGGGCGTCTGACTTGAATGATCCACGCCGTAGAAGGGCACATCGTTGGCACGCGGCATGGCATAGTCCATGTAGGACGCACTAAGCAGTTGACCGTTTTCATCATACGCTGCGTTCTCAAGCAGTGCCTGTCCGATACCTTGGCCGATCCCGCCGTGCACCTGTCCGTCTACAATCATTGGGTTGATAATGTTGCCAAAGTCATCTGCAGCATTGAAATTCTCGATTGTAACTTTGCCCGTATCTGGATCGACCTCGACCTCACAGGCATATGCCCCTGACGGATATGTGAAGTTCGCCGGGTCATAAAACGCAGTTTCCTCCAAGCCGGGTTCAATGTCTTCCAACGGATAATTGTGAGGCACGTAAGCTGCCAGAGTCACATCGCCCCAAGCGACAGATTTATCTGTGCCTGCGACGCTAAATTTACCATCTGAAAGCTCAATGTCGGCGTCAGCCGCTTCCATAAGATGTGCCGCAATTTTCTTCGCTTTGGCGATTATTTTTTCCGTTGCGCGCACCATGGCTGATCCACCCACCGCAATAGAGCGAGACCCGTAAGTGCCCATGCCCATTGGTGCTTTCGATGTGTCGCCATGCTCGATCTCGACCATGTCTTCATCAATCCCGATCATTTCTGCGATCACTTGCGGGAAAGAGGTCTCGTGCCCCTGACCATGTGAGTGGGATCCGGTCATGACAACGATGCCACCCGTGGCATTAACACGAACTGTGGCGCTTTCGTAAAGGCCTGCGCGCGCTCCCAGTTGCCCTACCAGATTGGACGGGGCGATGCCGCACGCTTCAATATAGCAATTGACCCCAAGACCTCGAAGCTTGCCACGCGATTCGCTTTCTTTGCGCCGCGCCTCAAACCCGGACAAGTCCGCCATCTTTTCCAAGATATCCATCGTCCCATGATAGTCACCTGTGTCATAGGCAACAGCTACAGGCGTTTCATATGGAAACTCTGTGATGAAATTTTGGCGCCGCAGTGCAATGGGATCAACACCCAATTCCCGCGCCGCTTTGTCGATCACTCGCTCCAGCTGAAAGGTAGCCTCAGGGCGACCCGCTCCGCGATACGCATCAACCGGAACCGTATTCGTGAACACCGCCTTCACATTTACGTAAATCAATGGCGTTTTGTAGTTCCCAGCCATTAGCGTCCCATGAAGCCATGTTGGCACAGAGGGAGCGAAAGTCGACAGATATGCGCCCATATTGGCGTATGTATCAGTGCGAACAGCCGTGAAGTTGTTCTCCGCATCTAGTGCCAATTCAATTTTAGTCACATGGTCACGCCCATGCGCGTCCGAAATGAAGGCTTCCGCGCGCGTGGATGTCCACTTCACCGCACGGTTGAGCGCCTTCGCTGCAAAAGTACAGAACGCTTCTTCGGCATAGTGGAAGATTTTTGTACCGAACCCTCCACCAACGTCTGGAGCAACAACGCGCAACTTGTGCTCAGGGATGCCCAGCACGAATGCACCCATCAATAGCCGGATCACATGCGGGTTCTGACTGGTGGTATAAAGTGTACTCTCACCGGTGGCGCGGTTGAAATCGCCAATGGCCACACGGGGTTCCATTGGGTTGGCGACAAGGCGGTTGTTGCGGAGCTCAAGCGTGGTAACATGCGCTGCAGCATCAAATGCTGCGTCAACAGCTGGTTTGTTCTCTTCGACAAACCCCCAATCATAACAAAGATTGCTGGTCAAATCGTCGTGAACCTTTGCAGCGTCCTCTTTCAGCGCAGCCTTCATGTCCACTATGGCTGGCAGCTCTTCAAGATCCAGCTCAATTGCTTCTGCTGCATCGCGTGCTTGTTCAACGGTCTCGGCCACAATGGCAGCAATCTGATCACCGACATATCGCACTTTCCCTTGAGCGAGAACCGGATGCGCGGGCTCCTGCATGGGTTCGCCATGACGATCGGTGATTTGCCAGCCACAGGGAATGCCACCCACGCCTTCAAAGTCAGCACCAGTAAAGATCCTCAGGACACCCGGCATCGCCGATGCCACTGACGTGTCGATGGATGTGATGTTTGCATGGGCCACATCTGAGCGCAGGAAGTGCACAAACGCTTGCCCGTTCACTTGAATGTCGTCCGTGTAATTGCCAGTTCCACTTAGAAACCGGACGTCTTCGCGCCGCTTGGGGCTGGCGCCGATGCCATGATCCTTAGGCATGTTTTCTCCTCCCTATTGACCGGGGCGGGCAAATGCCTCGCGCCACCGGTCCCTGATCCGAAGTACAAATGTCCGCGCCTCCTCTTGCGCGGGCATCTACTCTATTCGGCAGCGATGCTGCTCACGTCTTGCCCGCTCGCCGCAAGAATCGCCTTAACGATGTTGTGGTAGCCGGTGCAGCGGCAAATATTGCCCTCAAGATGGTGACGCACCTCCGCCTCTGTTGGCTGCGGGTTGTTCTTCAAGAGATCTGCGGCGGACATGATCATACCGGGCGTGCAGAAACCGCACTGAAGACCATGGTGATCTTGAAAGGCTTGCTGAAGTGCATTTAGCGTGCCGTCGACGGCCGCTTGCCCCTCAATGGTTGCAACGTCCGATCCGTCAGCTTCCATGGCCAGCATCGTGCAAGCCTTCACGGCAACGCCGTCCACATGCACGACACACGCACCACACTGGCTCGTATCGCAACCAACATGGGTTCCAGTTAACCCAAGGGTTTCACGTAAGAATTGACTGAGCAAGGTGCGTCCTTCGGCATCTCCAGACATTTCCTTGCCGTTCACGGTCATGGTGACCTGTGACATTGGCTCCTCCCGAAATTGCTTATGTCATTGTCGAAGAGTAAAGCAGCCGCATCCTAAATTGAGAAGGCGCTTTTTGTGATGTTTCATGACACCGGTCGTAGACATTGGTCGTAGCTGCGTATGCGGCACACAAAAACACACTGCTTACACGCCTTTCTCGCGCGGCATGGGGCGGGTAGGAATTTCCTTCAAAAGCCCCCCTACCCCCATGGCGGAAATATCGTCATGGCTGACGTCTAAACCACAGATCACCCTTTCAAGCACCCAATCCGCGCCATTCAGCGCAGGTGAACGGGCACAACCCGGCAAACCAATTACTGGGCGATCGCCCACTCGCCCCAAAAACAAAAGATTGCCTGGATCAACGGGCATCCCGAAGCGTTCCACGACACCACCTGCTTTGCGGAGCGCCTGCGGAGCGACATCCAATGGATCCGATGTTGCGGACGCCGTCAGCACAAAAATCACTTCACCCGTCGCCTGAGAGATAGAAGAAGCCAGTGCCTCCATTTCATGCGGAACTGAGACACGGGGCGTTAGTGCCATCCCCATACGTTCTACCCTACCCGCCATCGCGCGCCGTCCTTTGTCTGAGAGCGTGGTACCAATCGTTGTTTCGATCAGCGTTGCGGTCTTGTAGATCGGTTTTCGCAATTGGACCGCTGCCGCAGCAGCAGAACAGGCGCTTTCTAAAGCATCTTCAGCGACTGCGTAGGTGATGATTTTGATCGTTGCGATCATCCCATCAGCATCAACGCGATGGTGATCGGACACAGTTGCAAGCGTGATCATAGGATCGACCGCGTTGATCTTGTGTACTGTATCCGAGTCAATACGCACCACTCCACAATGGTCCGCATAGAGGTTTACGCGCCCCGCCCCGGCACCCGTCGCACGAACGCCCTTCACACCTTTGAGGACAGCATCCGCCAAACGGGCTGCAGCGCGGTTCTCGTCAATATCGCCATCCTCAAGTGAAGCGACCGTGACTGTGTCAAAACCCGCAGCAGCAAGCATTTCTAAATGCGCGCGCGTCAAAACAGTCCCTTTGGGAATCCGACGATCCGCCACCAAAGAATGCGCCAAAACCGCGCCCTCAGCGCCGCTAAGAGGAACAGTGCCAAACTTCATGCGCCTTTCCTTAGCACTGAAAGAATCTCTGCCATAATGGACACCGCAATTTCAGACGGTCCCGCGGCGCCAATGTCCAAGCCAATTGGACCATGGATACGCGCCGTCTGGTCAGGCAGAAAACCCTTTTCGGACAAACGATCGAGACGTTTGGCATGTGTGCGAGCACTGCCCAGCGCGCCGACATAAAAGGCCTTTGAACCGAGGGCGATTTGCAACGCTGGGTCATCTAGCTTGGGATCATGGCTCAACAAGACGAGAGCCGTCCGGGCGTCCAAGCCAATTGTCTCCATGGCCTCGTCGGGCCAATCATCCAAAATGATTTCGCCCGGAAAGCGAGCCTCTGATCCGAAGGCCTCTCTGGGATCTACAATGATCGGATCGAAACCAGCGATGCGCGCCATGGGCACCAAAGCCTGCGCAATGTGAACAGCTCCGACCAGCACCAAACGTAAGGGAGGATTGTGGATCGCCACAAATCGCCCGTCTTCCTCGACGCCGGAACGGTCCATCCTAAACCGGTCTTCAAACCCGGTGGAGATCAGAGCACCGCCGCCGGTTTCCACGTGAGCCACATAGGCCACGGGCTGCCGAGCTTCACGTGCAGAAACCAAGTCCTCCAAGACGGACTCTGGCAGCACCGAACCCACAGGTTCCACAAGCACCTTGATCGTACCGCCACAGGCCAGACCAACGGCGAACGCATCCCCGTCTGAGACGCCAAACTCCAATAGTGACCCTTTGCCAGTCTCAAGTGCGTCCATCGCCTCGACCATCACAGCACCTTCGACGCAGCCACCGGAAACGGAGCCCTCGATTTGACCATCGCCAGAGACAACCATTTGAGCCCCAACTCGACGCGGAGCGGATCCCCAAGTCTGCACCACGGTGGCCAAAGCTGCGCCGCGTCCAGCGCGGTGCCATTGTAGCGCCAATTCTGGCGCACCGTTACGTGACTGGTTCATTTGCCTCTCCCAATTGCCACCAGAACATGGGTGTATACGACCCCAAGGACAAGCCCCACTGCGGTAGGCTCTCTTGCCGCAAGACCCAGTAGGTCATTGGATATCCTGCAAAAGTCGCGATTTCTCACCAACTTCGTCGGGGCGCGCCAGTGCCTCCGCCAAAGCTTCGATTGATGCGATGGAGTGTCCTGCCTGAAACCTGTCAACATAAGGTAGCATCGCACGAATGCCCTGTGCCTTGGCGGCAAACCCCTCCCAACGAAGTAGAGGGTTGAGCCAAATGAGCCGCCTAGAGGACATATTGAGACGTTGCATCGCTTTGGCCAAATCTTCGGGTGAGCCGCGATCCAACCCATCTGTAATCAACAGCACGACCGCCCCTTGTCCCATCACACGCCGAGACCAATCCCGGTTGAAGCTATGCAGGCAGTCACCAATACGCGTACCACCTTCCCAGTCCTGCGCTTCCGCCCCCGCCGCTGCCAAAGCTGCGTCGACATCTTTGGTTGCCAGATGGCGTGAGATATTGGTGAGCCGAGTGCCGAAAGTGAACCCATACACCTTCGCCCAGCCTGCCCCTTTCTGATTGGCCACAGCGTGCAAAAAATGCAGCACCATACGGCTGTACTGGCTCATCGATCCGGAGATGTCGCAGATCACGACAAGATTGGGCCAGCGGAGGCGGCGACTCTTGCGCACAAAACCAGACAGATCCCCCCCCTGCCGCATCGATTGCCGCATCGTGGCTTGCCAATCGATACCTGCGCCCGACGGATCGTGCCGTGTGCGACGTGAGACAATTGGCTGAACCGGCAGCTTAAGGCGCGCCAACATGCGCTTAGCTTGCGCAATTTCATCAGTGCTCATTTGCTCGAAGTCTAACGTGCGCAACTTTTCCTCGTTCGACATGGTCATCGAGGCGTCGATGTCTATCGACGTACCTTGCTCCTCTTGGTCACCCCCCTCTGGCAAGGCCTGATCGGCACCATCAAGCAGGGCTTCTGCTGCGCGTTTTTCCGCAGCTTGGCCTGCACGCTCCTCCTGAACACCCCGTACAGCAGGCAGCATCATCGACATCATGTGTTCAAGAAACCGAGGGTCGCGCCAATACAAGCGAAATACCTGCGCAAACACAGTCCGATGTTCAGGCCGAGACACAAAACAAGCGTGCAAAGTCCAATAGAAGTCAGCTTTGCTGCTAAACCCCGCAACCTCCACAGCACGTACGGCATCAATCACACGACCAGGTCCAATTGGAAGCCCTGCTTTGCGCAAAGCACGTGCAAACCATATTATGTTATGCGTGAGTTTGGGCGCGTCAGGGATTTCAAGCGGCAGGAACTCAGGCATAACGGTCTACCGCGAAGCACATCTCGATCCTTGGCACGATAAGTATCAAGGCGCGCGACACTAGGCGGGCTCCAAAGTGGCGCGAGCCTCATCCAACAAACGCTTGGCTTCTGATCCTTGCAGCTTGGCGATGTCGTCCTGATACTTGAGAACAGCACCCAGCGTGTCTGCAATCACCTCAGGACTTAGGGTAAGCACGTCTAGCGCTAAAAGGCATTTGGCCCAGTCTATGGTTTCCGCAACACCAGGTTTCTTGAACAGATCTTCTGTACGCAACCGTTGGACAAACGCCACAACTTCGCGGCTCAGATTTGCAGCAACCTCTGGCGCGCGAGACTGCAAAATCGACAGTTCGCGCTGGAAATCAGGATACTCAACCCAGTGATATAGGCAACGTCTCTTAAGAGCGTCGTGTACTTCACGTGTGCGGTTGGAAGTAACAATCACAATAGGTGGCTCAGGCGCTTTGATCGTGCCAATTTCGGGAATAGTGACTTGAAAATCGCTTAACGCTTCGAGCAAGAAAGCCTCAAAGGGTTCGTCGGTCCGATCAAGTTCATCGATCAACAGTACCGGGGATCCGGCAGGATCTGGCCGCATCGCTTTGAGTAGAGGGCGCTCCACCAAATAGTCCGGTCCGAACAGTTCCTCTTGCAGAGCACTACGGTCCGCGCTGCCAGTGGCCTCTGCGGTGCGTATTGCCACCATCTGTGCCGCGAAATTCCACTCGTATACGGCACTTGAGGCATCAAGGCCTTCATAACATTGCAACCGTATCAGACTGCGGCCCAAAGCAGCAGAAAGCGCCTTGGCGATTTCGGTCTTGCCTACGCCAGCTTCGCCTTCCAGAAAAATCGGCCGCCCAAGTTTCAGCGCCAAAAACACCACTGTCGCTAGTGGTCGGCCGCAAACATAACCTTCAGCCGCCAAAAGAGATTGAACCTCATCTATGCTTGCAATGGTGTCCATGAGGCCTCGCTGATGACATGGCTAGGGTTTGGGTCTGTCCAAGCTGCACAGCAGGTTCGTTCTCGTCAACCTCTCGGAGACGGGACAAAAGTTGTAGAAAATCTTGCAGACCTCCCAACTTTCGCCGCAAATAGAAATTAGCTCGTTGCATAACAAAAACGTATCGGGCCATTTCGATTGGCCCGTCGGGGCGTAAGGAAAGAAGATGCACGATTCTCCCAACGGGTTTGACACTCCGATGCTGGGTTTGCCTAAAGCTGCCTGGCTTTCCAAACTGAAACATGTGGCGGAACACCACGGCGCCTTCCAACCGTTGGGCGATCGACATTGGGCCAGCTTGATACAAGACAAACCGGTCTTATTGGTGACATTTGAAACCGTCGACGAGATCCAGAAACGCGATGACACCGGCCAGCCTTTGGGCTGGGAATTGGTGCGCGAACTGGGATGGTCTCATCTTTGCATCCTGAGCGATGGAGAAACTTGGTTTCGTGATCCTGCCGTCTTTAGCTATTTTGATCAGCTGATCGAAGATGATTTCTTCGAAGAGTTTGAAGAGGTTGTATTTTATGGCGCGGGCTCAGGCGGCTATGCTGCGGCCGCGTTTTCCAGTGCAGCGCCGGATGCTCAAGTGGTTGTGGTGCAACCCCAAGCGACGCTTTCTCCGCGCCTTTCCAGTTGGGATCGACGGTTCCCCCAAGCACGCAAACTCAGCTTTGAAGGGCGCTACGGCTTCGCTCCAGATATGGCGACATCGGCGGATCGCACCTTTTTGGTCTATGATCCCAAACAGGATGAGGACGCCATGCATGCCGCTTTGTTCATGCGCGAAAACACAGTGATGCTGCCAACGCCACATTTGGGAGACACCATCGAGCGCGATCTGTTGGATATGCAGATTCTGTACCGTGTGTTGGTGAAAGCTGGTGCAGGCACTCTGAGCCGCACCGCCTTCTACAAGCTCTACCGCGCGCGGCGCAGCCATTCACCTTATCTCAATCGGTTGCTGGATGCGGTCAATCGCAAGCGGCGGCCGTTTGTGTCTGCTCTCTTGTGCGCCAACGTCGCCAGGCGCCTGCGTGAGCCAAGGTTCCTGCGGCATCTCAACGGTCTGGTTCAGGCCGCAGATCAAGGGCGTCTGGCCAGCTAAATTTGGCCAATTTGGCCCACAATTCCATTCAAAGACTAGCCAGCCCACCGTGCTTTGTGTAAGCCGCATTTATGACCCAAAGCCTGACAATTGCCCGCCCTGATGACTGGCACCTGCACCTGCGTGATGGCGCGATGTTGCAAGCCGTCCTGCCTGAAACCGCCCGCCATTTTGGCCGCGCGATCATTATGCCAAACTTGGTGCCCCCGGTGATTTCCGGTGCGCAGGCGGTGGCATATAAAGACCGCATCATGGCGGCTTTGCCCGAGGGCATGTCATTTGAGCCTTTGATGACGCTCTACCTCACGGAGGAAAGCGATCCGGAAGACATCGCCGCCGCGCACGCCACGGGTCTCATCAAAGCGGTGAAGCTCTACCCCGCAGGCGCAACAACAAACTCCGCAAGCGGCGTTGCAAACTTCAAAAATGTGCGGGCCGCACTTGAAAAAATGGCTGAAATTGGCCTGCCGCTCTGTGTCCATGGCGAAGTCACCGACCATGACGTAGATATTTTTGATCGTGAGGCAGTGTTTATAGATCGCGTGTTAGACCCGATACGCAAATCCACTCCCGGGCTGCGAGTCATTATGGAACATATCACAACACAAGACGGTGTTGCCTATGTACAGGATAATGCGGACGGTTTGGGCGCAACGATTACCACGCATCATCTGATCATCAACCGTAACCACATTTTGGTGGGCGGGATCAAACCACACTATTACTGCTTGCCCGTCGCCAAACGAGAAGAACATCGTTTGGCGCTGCGCGCGGCAGCCACATCTGGTGATGCACGCTTCTTCCTTGGAACCGACAGCGCGCCACATCTGGATGGTGACAAAGAAAGCGCCTGCGGTTGCGCCGGCTGCTTTACAGCGACCAATACAATGCCGCTTCTTGCGCATGTTTTTGAAGAAGAAGGCGCACTTGACCACCTGGAAAGTTTTGCAAGCCGCAACGGGCCGGGGTTCTATGGTTTGCCAGTGAACCAAGACACACTCACTTTGGTTAAAAACCAGCAAGCCACGGCCTTTCCAGACAAAATCGAAAGCCCTCAAGGGCCTGTCACTGTCTTTTCCCCCGGCTACGACGTGTTCTGGACCGTCGCCGAGTAAGTCCAACAGCTGTCAAAGGAAACGAAAATGATCCCCACCGCCTTCCCGCCAAAAGAAGAAATCGCTCGCCTGACCGCTCGTATGCTGTTGGAAATTGGCGCGGTGAATTTCAACACGGATGAACCCTACACACTGGCATCAGGCCTACCGAGCCCCAGCTATATCGACTGTCGTAAGCTGATTTCGTTTCCACGCATCCGCGCCACTTTGATGGATTTTATGACTGTCACAGTCATGCGCGACGCCGGGTTTGAAGCGTTTGACAATATCGCTGGTGGCGAGACCGCAGGCATTCCCTTTGCGGCCTTGGTGGCAGAGCGCATGGCATTGCCGATGACATATGTGCGCAAAAAACCCAAAGGCTATGGCAAGAATGCACGCATAGAAGGGGCGATGCGTGAAGGCGAGCGGGTGCTTCTGGTGGAGGATTTGACCACAGATGGCGGCTCTAAGCTGTCGTTTGTCGATGCGATCCGCGAGACTGGCGCGACCTGTGGCGACACAGCGGTGATCTTTTACTATGACATCTTCCCGGAAACCGAGAAGACACTGGGTGATCATGGCGTCGCACTTCACTATCTGTGTACATGGTGGGATGTGCTGGCCGAAGCAAAGACGCAGGGTCTGTTTTCTGAAAGCACGCTGACGGAGGTGGAGAGCTTTCTAAAAGATCCGCGCGCATGGCAAGAGTCCCGCAGTAACGGCTGATTTCAGCGCAGTCATCGGACCTCCGCGGCAGCAAGAAATCGCGGATTTCTTGCTCTTTGCCACTAGATATTGACCTGCCATACGAGAAGATGACACAATCAAGTATGGCAGGAGTTATCCACAGACGATCCACAAAAACATACAATTTGCTCGTCCAAAACACGGTTGCTAGAACCGTCGCCACGGGGACTTTGGGGTAAGACATGAACGAAATTTCGAGCATCAATTCGAACGAAACGGAAGCAGCGAACGCCAATCCCGTGCCGCATTCCCTCGAAGCCGAACAGCAGCTTTTGGGCGCGATCCTGACCAACAACGACATTTTTGACAAAGTCGCGTCGATCATCACCTCAAAACACTTCTATGAGCCCGTGCACGCCCGCATCTATGAGATTGCTGCGGCACGGATCGCCAAGAACAATCTGGCCTCCCCAGTCACGCTTAAAGCCTTTCTGGAAGATGATGCAGGTCTGATCGAACTTGGTGGCCCTGCCTATCTTGTGCGTCTGGCCGGAGCGGCAATTTCTTCTTTTGCCGCAGCGGATTACGCCCAAATGATCTACGACATGGCAATGCGCCGTGAGTTGATCGAACTTGGCAACAACATCGCAACCAAAGCCAAGAAGGCTGATGTAAAGCTAGAACCCAAAGAACAAATCGTTGAAGCTGAACAGGCGCTCTACAAACTGTCGGAGCAAGGCTCCGCTGAACGCGGTTATGTGAGCTTTCTGAAGGCTGTGACCGAGGCGGTGAACACCGCCAATGCAGCCTATCAACGCGAAGGTGGTTTGGCCGGAATTTCCACCGGTTTGATCGACCTTGATAAGAAGCTTGGCGGACTGCATCCTTCGGACCTCTTGATCCTAGCTGGACGCCCTTCAATGGGCAAAACTTCGCTGGCAACAAACGTCGCGTTTAACGTGGCAAAGGCTTATAAAAAAGGCATAAAACCCGACGGTAGTGAGGGCGCTGTTGAAGGCGGCGTGGTGGCCTTTTGTAGTCTTGAGATGTCTGCCGAACAGCTGGCGGCGCGTATCCTTTCTGAAGCGGCGGAGATCCCGTCTGAACAGATCCGTAAGGGTGACATGACCGAGGAAGAATTCCGCCGGTTTGTGCAGGCGGCCAAAGACCTTGAGGCCTGCCCGCTGTTCATTGACGACACCCCTGCTCTGCCAATTGCGCAGCTGGCAGCACGGGCGCGGCGTTTGAAACGAACCCACGGGCTTGATCTGCTGATCATCGACTATTTGCAGCTGTGCCGTGGTACCGCCGACAACCGTGTGCAGGAGATTGGTGAAATCTCCATGGGTATGAAAGCCATCGCAAAAGAGCTTAACATTCCGGTGATTGGCCTATCTCAGCTGTCACGTACTGTCGAAAGCCGCGACGATAAACGTCCACAACTCAGTGACTTGCGGGAATCTGGTTCGATTGAGCAAGATGCCGACGTGGTGATGTTTGTGTTCCGTGAAGAATACTATGTTGAGCGCGAAAAACCCTCTGATGAGCGGCTGGACGAAATGGCAGCTTGGCAGGAGCGTATGGAACGGTTGCATGGCAAAGCTGAGGTGATCTTGGGCAAGCAGCGTCACGGCCCGATCGGCACCGTGGAGCTCTCGTTTGAGGGGCAGTTCACACGGTTTGGCAACCTTATTCAACCTTGGCAGCAAGGTGGCGACGACGGTTACTAAGCGCTCAGCGAATCGATGTGTTAACGGCTCTCGGAGGGCTTTTTGCGTCATCGGTATCGCGTCAGTATTGCGACTGTTTTGCGGAGGTGCCCAGCGCACAAGCGGACGCCAAAGCCTTTCGTGACAGCACCGTACGCTGCAACGGGGAGAATGGACGCTTCTTAGGCCTTGACCTTGCCCCGCCAGAGGTCAACAAACACCGTCATGGCTACTGGAATTTTGACAATCGACCTCGACGCCCTGATCAGCAATTGGCGGGCTTTGAATGCACAAACAGACTGTGCCACTGCTGCTGTGGTAAAGGCTGACGGTTACGGGCTTGGCGCGGACCGGGTTACGCGCGCCTTGATGCGTGCGGGGGTGACCCAGTTTTTTGTCGCCGCCGCCGAAGAAGGTGCCGCTCTGCGACAGTCCGTAGGTCCAGACCCTGAGATCAATATCTTTGGCGGCCACATGCGCGGTGATACAGATATGATCAGCGACATGGGCCTGACCCCGATGTTGAACTCGGTGGATCAGATTGTACGCCATGTTGAGGCACTGCCAGCCCATCCATTTGGCGTTCAGCTGGACACAGGTATGAACCGACTCGGCCTTGAACCTGCAGAGTGGTCTGCGGTTCGGGATCTTGTGCTGCAACAAGGCCCAACTTTGCTGATGTCCCATCTGGCCTGTGCTGATGACCCGGAGCATCCGATGAACCCGCATCAGTTGGCTGAGTTCAAGGAGATGACCGACGGCCTGAACGTGCCGCGCTCTCTGTCTGCGACAGGCGGTATTCTTTTGGGCAGCGACTATCACTTCGATCTGACACGCCCCGGCGTGGGGCTTTACGGCGGGATGCCGTTTGTGGATGCGAGCCCGGTGGTAAATCTGCGCATCCCAATCATTCAGGTGCGCGATGTGGCCGAGGGCGAAAGCGTTGGGTACGGCAACAGTTGGATCGCGACGCGCGACAGCAAAGTTGCCACCATCGCCGCCGGGTATGCTGACGGCATCCTTCGCGCCATGGGCGGCCGGGTGGATACGTTCTCTGGCGAAGATCGCTGCCCGATGATTGGCCGCATCTCCATGGATTTGATTGCCGTGGATGTGACCGATATGGCTGAGCCACCCCGCGAAGTAGAATTGCTGGGACTGCACCAATCGGTGGACACCTTGGCGGACGCAGCCGGCACCATTGGCTATGAAATTCTAACGTCCATGGGGCAGCGCTATCAGCGCCGTTATAAATCAACATGACCGCCCTGCTTGCGCCGCTCAACGCCATTGGCCGCAACGTGTTGGCCCTGCTCAGCATGCTGGGCGACGTTGCTGTGTTTGTTTGGGGTGCAATCAGCCATATCTTTCGCCCACCGTTTTATGGTCGCGAGTTTCTAAGCGCACTGTTCAACATCGGCTGGCTGAGCTTGCCGGTGGTGGGCATGACCGCGATATTCACAGGTGGCGCGCTGGCGCTTCAGATTTATGACGGCTCGTCGCGCTTCTCTGTGGAAAGCGTGGTGCCGCAGATCGTGGCCATCGGCATGGTCCGCGAGCTGGGCCCGGTTCTGGTTGGTCTGATGGTCGCCGCGCGGGTCACCAGCTCCATTGCGGCAGAAATTGCCACGATGAAAGTCACCGAACAAATTGATGCATTGGTCACACTCTCGACCCATCCGATGAAATATCTCGCAGCCCCACGTGTGTTGGCAGCGGTTCTGGTGGTGCCTGCCTTGGTCGGCATCGGAGATATCATCGGCATCTATGGCGGCTTTTTGGTGGCCACCGAAAACCTTGGTTTCAATCCCGCCACCTATATTCGCAACACCGCCGACTTCCTGCAGCTCAACGACATTGTTTCCAGCCTTGCGAAAGGTGCTGTGTTTGGCGGGATTGCCGCTGTGATGGGCTGCTACTATGGCATGAATTCAGGGCGCGGTGCCCAGGGCGTGGGTCAAGCGACCAAAAGTTCCGTTCAAGCTGCCGCCGTGCTCATCTTGGCCGCTAACTTTCTCCTCACCAGCATGTTTTTCTCGTCATGATCCAGTTTGACAACGTCCATAAAAGCTTTGGCCCTAAACACGTGCTGCAAGGGGTGAATCTGGAGATCACCAAAGGCAGTTCGATGGTGATCATTGGCGGCTCTGGCACCGGGAAGTCCGTGATGCTCAAATCGGTGCTGGGATTGATCACGCCGGACAGCGGGCAGATCACTGTGGGTGGGCAAAGCGCCACACAGGGCGACCGCGATGCGTTTCTGGCCCGGTTTGGTATGTTGTTTCAAGGTGGTGCGTTGTTTGACAGCATGGCAGTCTGGCAAAACGTGGCGTTTCGCCTGCTGCGCGGCCGCCTGAAACGTCCCAAAGACGAAGCCCGCGAGATCGCCATTGAAAAGTTGCGCCGTGTTGGATTGACCCCGGATGTCGCAGATTTGTTCCCGTCCGAGCTTTCAGGTGGCATGCAGAAACGTGTGGGACTTGCGCGCGCCATTGCGGCAGAGCCAGAAATCATCTTCTTTGACGAGCCGACCACAGGCCTTGATCCGATTATGTCTGGCGTGATCAATGATTTGATCCGCGAGATTGTTGTGGAAATGGGTGCCACCGCGATGACCATCACCCACGACATGAGCTCAGTGCGCGCGATTGCTGATAACGTGGCCATGTTGCATGGTGGGGTGATCCAGTGGACTGGTCCTGTGGCGCAGATGGACGCAAGTGGGGATCCGTATTTGACCCAGTTCATCGCGGGGTCTGCTGATGGGCCGATAGAAGCGGTTCGGTGACACCGACCGTGACAGTTCGGCCTCAACTCCGTTTACAACATCCTCTACTCTGAGCGCATTTACCTTTCCTTAGCATTTTGTTCGCACAATGTTCCTTGTGTATTGGTAATGAGTGTTTTGGTATGCCAGAGAACGAGCCGCAAGCGCCCGTAACCCGTGTTGTGGGTACAACAGGCGATGACTCCATAGTAACAGGCGACGGCGTTGACAGCCTCAACGGCCACGCCGGAGACGACACACTACAATCGGGTGACGGCAATGACCTTGTCGCGGGCGACATGGTCGGCAACGAATGGGTCTTTGTCGATGGGCGATGGGTTTATGACCCAAGCGCCATTGTCTCTAACGGAGACGCGGCTGACCGCAGCTACAACGATGTGATTTCGACAGGTGCGGGTGATGATGTGGTCCTGGGCAATGGAGGAGAGGACTTGCTCTCCTCCGGCGCAGGCCATGACACGGTGAACGCAGGCACCGGCAATGACACGGTGGACGGCGGCGACGGCGACGATGTGTTAAATTTAGAAGATGGCCACGACCAAGCCGTGGGGGGCATGGGGGCGGATACAATCAACGCCGGAGACGGCGATGACTTGGTGCATGGTGATCTGGAAGGTGGAAATCTGTTGTCCGGTACCAGTGGTGGCGCAGCCACGTTGGGCCAACTGGGCGCTGCTGGAACATGGCAAATGGCCAATGTCGGCGGGCAGACATCGCTCAGCCAGCAGGTGGCCACGCAAGCCGGAGAAACCTACACCATCAGCTTTGAATTGGCAGCCAACCTTGCAGGGGGCGCGCAATTGGGCTGTGTCGAAGTGCTTTGGAATGGTGCGGTTATTGGCACGGTGGAAGCCTCCTCAGGCGTGTTTGAGACCCACAGTTTTGACGTCACGGGCACCGGCGATGCGGGGGGGCTGACGCTGCGCGAAGTTCACCCACCTGAGAGCAGTGTCAACGCCGGGCCAGACATCAACATGGACGGCCCGATCTATTCGTATCAGGCTGAGGTGACCCTGGGCGATGACATAGTCGAGGTCGCCGCCTTTGCCCCGGGCCAATCCAAACTCTTTCAGATGATCGATGGCCAGCTCAATGTGTTTGATCCTGAGACCGAACAATATGAGGTGGCCGGAGAACCAACGGGGCTGCGGATCAATGCGATTGGATTTAACACCGAAGACGATCTGATCTACGGCATCGCTAAGGCCAACGGTGTGGATGCTCTGGGCAACCCCGTGTCTGTGCGCGATTTGGTGATGGTGGATGCCGAAGGCAATGCCTATCGCGTCGGCGAGACGCCTGTGGCCGACTATGTCGGCGACTTTGACAGTGACGGCAACCTATGGACATTCCAAAGCAGTCTCAATCGTGTCACCAAAATTGACGTCAACGCTTTGGATGACAACGGAAACCCTGTGGCGGTGCACTACGATTTGCCAAACGATCTGTTCCATGGGCGCAGCTATGACGTGGCTTACAACGCAACAGAAGACGTGTTTTACGCAGTGGAATCTCCGGGTCGCAACGGCGAAGCGGGGGCTGTGCATCGCATCGATCTGTCCGATGTACCGGCAGGTGGTGCCCCGGAAATCAGCTCAATCCCCATCACCGGCACGCTTTATGAGGATGAGATGACCGCTGGAATGCCACGCGGCGCCTATGGCGCGGTCTTTCTGGACGGAGAAGGCAACCTCTACTTCGGGCTCAACCGCGGCGACCACGATCTGGACGGCAACAGCGACGCCTCAGGCGCCATCTATCGCGTTGAGATGGATTGGACAGCAGGCACAGCCTACTCCGAGTTTATGGCAGAGGCCCAAAGTACGGGCAGCAACGATGGCGCAGTGGATCCGCGCGCGCCCGACCCATTTGCGCCGGTAGATCCCAACGCGACCATCCTTCTGCGAGACGCCAGTGTCAGCGGCGCAGACGGCGGCAACGACGATCTGCGCGGCGGACAAGGTGACGACACCATGCACGGCGGCGGCGGCAACGACACGCTGCATGGCGGCGCCAACGACGATGTGTTGCACGGGGACGCGGGCGACGATCGCATCATGGGCGGCACGGGCCATGACGCCGCAACCGGAGGCGCAGGCGATGACCGTATCACCACCGGGGACGGTGACGACACCGCCAGCGGTGGCACAGGTAGGGATTACATTCATGGCGGCGCAGGCAACGACGCGCTTGCGGGGGGCGCTGGTGCGGACAAACTCGTGGGCGGCGCGGGCAGTGACACATTGGAAGGGGGAAGCGGGAACGACCATCTTTGGGGCGGCAACTGGTGGCAAGACGGCGATGCTGACACCTTTGTCGCACAGGCCGGTGGGGGCCGAGATATGATCCACGATTTTGAGGTCAATCACGATGTCCTGGACCTCTCAAGCTATGGCATCACCTACGAGGATCTACAGGCCCACATCCAGGATCAAGGATGGGCCACTGTTATTGATCTGTCGGCTTTGACCGGCGGCGAGAGCAATGATCGACTGGTCCTGAAGTCGGTTGATCCTGACGACCTAAATGAAAGCAACTTCCTACTGTGAGCGGCATGTGATGCAGGCCCCTTTGTCACAACTAAAGCGGTTGGGACCACCGCTGCTCGCGTTGAGCGCAGTGTCCAATCTCGCCGTTCTCATCAGTCCGATTTTCATGATGCAAGTGCTTGACCGGGTGCTGCCCACCGGCAACCTGCATACGTTGATCTTGCTTTTGGCAGTGGCATCAACGGCTTTGTTGGTGCAGGCAAGCGTAGATGGCTTACGCGATCTCAGCTTTCAATATTCCGCGCGCTGGACAGAACGGACACTCTTACCCGCCATTTTGCGCGCGCCACCGCAAAAACATCAGGCACTGCTCACCAAACTCGCAACGGTGAAAGCGGCGCTGAACGGTGTAACCGGCGCGGCCGCATTGAGCCTGCCATGGCTGCCGATGTTTTTCTTGGTGCTCTGGCTGATCCATCCATGGTTTGTGGCGCTTGCATGCGGCCTGATCTGCCTCAGCACAGCTGCCAGATTGATCGCTTCGGCCATGGTATCCGCCCATGAGCTGGACATGCAAAACGCACAGGCCGCAGAGACCGGGGCTTTGAGTGACGCGCAAAGTCTGGCCGCCACTGCTGGCCTTGCCAGCCTCTCGCGCAACCTGCTTGACCGCCTCACCGCAGCGATGCATCACAGAGGCCTTATCGAAGATAGGATCACGCCAATCTCGGTTGGTGGGGCGACATTTGTCAATTTCCTGCGCAGTTTGACACAGCTCTTGGGGCTCAGCCTCGGCGCCGCTCTGGTGGTCCACGACCTGTTGAGTGCCGGAGGCATGATTGCGGCCAGCTTGATCCTGACCAAATCCGTGACCAGCTTTGAAACTGTGGTCAACGCGTGGCCCGACATGCATCGGGTGCGCGGCGCGTTGGCACAACTGAATGCGCTGCCCGCGGCCCCAACAGAGGGCACGGGCATAGCGTCTTTGTCTGGTGCGTTGCGGTGTGAAGGATTGATTTTTCCACGCCCGGGAGGGGCACCCCCGCGACTTGAACGCATCAGTTTTGCGGTGCCGGCAGGCAGTTGCACCGCGATTGTGGGCGCCTCTGGCTGCGGAAAAACCACTTTGCTGGAAGCCATAAGCGGTGTGGCCCCCTGCCCGATTGGGACGGTATGGTTGGAAGACACGGAAGTGACCACTTTGCCGGAAAGCTGCCAAACCGCGCATATTGGCTATTTGCCACAACAGGCGCAGCTGTATCATGGCACCCTTGCGGCCAATATTTCTGGCTTTGCGGCGGGGGCGCAAGACAAGCAGGTGATCGCTGCCGCAAAAACCGCCGGGGTGCATGGATTGATTTCTGCACTTCCGCACTCCTACGATACCGACATTGGGGCCTGCCCACATATTCTTTCCGCAGGACAGAAACAACGCGTCGCGCTTGCCCGCGCGATCTTTCACGCCCCGAGGTATCTGTTCTTGGACGAGCCCAACGCGCTTTTGGACGCGGCGGGCGAGCGTCAACTCTGCGCGGTTCTGGCCCGGCTAAAAAAGCAAGGTACGACAATTTTTATGGTCATTCACCGATCCGGGCTCATGGGTCTGGCGGATCGTGTTTTGGCGTTGGACAACGGCCGTATCGCCGATTTTGGCCCCCGCTCAGAAGTGCTGGGCCGCATGAGTGGCGGCCGCAGGCGCGTGGAATTGCCACTGCAACCGGACAGCTTGCAGGATTTGGTGGATTGGGTTGGGGCTCAATTCACCCGTGGCAACGATGCGGAATTGTCAAACCGCACCGAACTGATTGCGACGGAGCTCTTTAATCTAACGCGCGCCAGTGGAAAGCCAGACGTGCCACGCCGCGCAAGTTTTGTGTTTCGCTTCCTTTCAGAACAAAGCTGCGAATTGACCGTGTCTGAAACAGGCGAGACTGCAGCGCAGGCCAAAATGGAACGCATCAGCCAGCTGCTGCATCATCCGGACACCGATATGGGGAAATTACCAACCGATGAAGCGGCACTCGCTGTGATTTCACAAATGAGCGACACGTTTGATATCGCCAATATCGATGGTCAGGCCGTCTACCGTGCTGCGGTGTCCATGCGGCCGGTGGCCTTACACGGGATGGCAAGACATTGAGTGCTGTTGATACGTCCTTTGCGCTTAACGGCAGCAGCCCGGGTCTTCCGCCACATTTGCTCCACCCATTGTATGTTGGATTTGGGATTGTAGCGGTCGCGCTGCTGGGTTTTGTGGTTTGGGCGGCAACCGTGCCTCTGGCGACCTCCATTCCGACCCTTGGGCATCTGAACGCAGCAAGGCCGAGCTATGATGTGCAACACGCCTTTGGCGGCAAGATTGCAGAGGTGTTTGTCAAAGAGCATGAACACGTGGCCGCCGGACAGCGGTTGTTGCTTTTAGATGTGGCACAGGAGCGCGAAGAATTGGCAACGTTGCATGCCACCTTGGCCCCACTCACCGAGGAACGCGCAGCTTTACGGGCGGCTTTGCGCGATCAGCTGCCCTCCGAAGGACAGGGGCCAGAAACCGCACCCGGTGCAGATCTGGCGGTTCGACGGTTGCGCAATATGCAGGCCGCCATGCAGTTGCGGGCCAATATGAGCAGCGATTTGCAGGCCTCTTTGGAATTGCGGACCCAAAGTCTTGAGCAAAGCGCGGTGCGACGCAGACAGCAGTTGGCCTCCATGAAGGACCGTCACACACGTTATGCTGGTCTGTTGGCACGAGGGGCCTTTCGCGCCGCTGACGCCGACGCGCTGGCAGAAGATATTCTGGAGCTGGAGGCAGCGTTACAGCGTGTGCACTCTGAGCTTGTTTCTTTGCGCAGCCAAGCTGCGCAGGCGGAAATGCAGATCACCCGCGAGCAGCTTGAGTTTCGACAAGGTCTGCTGGATCGGTTGGCGCAGTTGGGTGAGACCATCCCCAAGCTGCAACTTCAGATTTTGCGGCTCGAAGCGCTTGTGGCACATGCGGAGGTGCGGGCTCCGGACGCAGGGGTGATCGCCGCTTTGCCATTTGACACCAAAACCATGATCATCCCGCGCGGCGAAACAGTGCTGACATTGGCCCGTCCAGAGGGACGTCATCATGTGTCATTTGTCACCAGCCCGCAAAGCATAGACCAACTGCGTGTCGGTATGCGCGGGCACTTGACGGTGACGGCGTTGTCACAGCGCGACCATCCGCGGGTCAATGTCACCATTCAATCGTTGTCCCCCGAAGCACGGCGCAATCCCGAAGGGGACATTGTGGGCTATGATGGCGTGTCGCAAATTGATCCAGCCGATTATGCTGACCTGTTGGCACAACTTGGCGAGCATGGATCTCTGTCCACCGACATGCCTGTGAGTCTTGTGTTCTCTGGGCGCACCATCACGTTTGGCGACTACCTCATAGGGCCCTTCTTGGATTTCCTCAAAAAGGCAATGCAGGACTGACGAGCGCAGTTTTGCCTTCTCTGGACCGCGTCAGGTGATGTGTCTGGCACCGGGATTGAGCTCTGAAAACATCGCAGTCCTTTCTTGTTGTGAGGTTCTTTGGCAGCGGGTTCGACCCAAGCACAATCGACTTTTGATTTTTTAATAACGCTTCTGAGATGCTGAACGCACTTGCAGAGCCGCATCCGTCTGACTTTGGCCATCACCCATTGAAATACTGGGCAGGGTCTAGGTTGCAAGGACAAGTGGATTGGGTCTGTGGCTCTTGAACCGCCAGAGATAAGGCACTGCGCGACGCGCCCTGAGACCTGCGATATGCTTTGCGGAAAGCGGCGAAGATCGGTCGATGCGGCAAAGCAAGCTTGGTCGTTGTGACACGGTTGGTGGTGAAGGTGCCCGTCGCCATAAGGCCGAGAAAGGCAAAAAGACGACGCAACGCAGGTTGCGTATTGCAAACTTCACGCTCTCACAGGTTTGGCGCATCCAACCGCTGGTGCCAAACCACGTTCGGCAGGTGCGGATTTCAGCAGACGTCTGACGGGCTGTGTCCAGATTTCCACAAATGAGCTGGGGTTTGATTGCCTTTCCGCCTGCAGCAGCCTTGTCGTCTGTTGTCTTAGCGCTGTTATTGAGGCCCGCGCATCGTCAGAAAAGTAGATGGGTACTGGGCTTCCTCGCCATGACGATGCTCTCTGCCGGCTGGGTCCTTTTCCATGACAATGCGCGAAATACATCAGGCTTTGCTTGGTTGCCCGCGCCGGAATTCGCTGTTGCATGGGTCGCCATCGCTTTGGCCGGCCAGCTATTTTATTTGATCTACCTGCTCCTCGCCCTTTCGGAAGCCACGAGATTGCGATGGGCGATCCTGATAAGCGTTTTGCTTTGGACAGCTGCATCGCTGATGATTTGGTTGCTTGCTGGATTTGCGTTGTTGTCTCATTGACGTCGGGATTGGACATCGCAAGATGCAACTTGGCCGACGCCTGAGGCATTGCCCTTGCACCTGCAAGGGGAACTGCCTAGCTATTTGCGCATGAACAATATTTTACGTCTTGCCAATTTATCACTCCTCATTCTCTTTCCGATCGCGTGGTTCGCGCCTCTGCTGCGCGCCGGGTTGTTGCCAATTTTCGGATTGAGCGAGATCTCCATCATTTCGGGCCTGCAATCCCTGTGGGACACTGATGTCGCGTTGGCGCTCTTGGTGACCTTTCTGGCGATTTTCGCGCCTTACTTGAAAGTCATCGGCGTGGCGCTGATCCAATTTGGCTTGATGCGGCGAAAAGTGCTGCCTGCGCTGGAAATTTTGGGAAAGCTTGCGATGGGTGATGTGTTTTTGATCGCGCTCTATGTCGTCTTGGTCAAAGGCGCCGGAGGGGTCACTGTGGAAACCGGCTGGGGCGTATACCTGTTTACGGCGTGCATATTGGCCTCCATGGCAATTAGCCATTTGACCCGCAAGCGGTAGTGGTCCAAAACGGGAACATGGCAAAGAGCAAAACCCAATTCACCTGCTCCGCGTGCGGCGCGGTATCGTCAAAATGGTCCGGCAGGTGTGAAGCCTGTGGCGACTGGAACACCATCGTCGAGGAAGCGCCGTTTGGCGCGGGCCCGGCAGGCAGCGCTATTGGCAATGCCAAGGGCCGACGGATGGAACTCTCCGACCTATCGACCAAAGAAACCCCGCCGCCGCGCACCATGAGTGGCGTGAAAGAACTGGACCGCGTTCTGGGTGGCGGTTTGGTGCCTGCCAGCGCGCTCTTGGTGGGAGGCGATCCCGGTATCGGCAAATCCACATTGTTGTTGCAGGCTGCCGCGCGCTTTGCGCGACAAGGTGTAAAAACCATTTATGTAAGTGGAGAAGAAGCCAGCGCACAGGTGCGCATGCGGGCGCAACGGCTTGGGCTCACGGAAAGTCCGGTGATGTTGGCCGCAGAAACCAATCTGCGCGATATCTTGACCACACTTGAAGCGGAGCGACCGCAGCTGGTGATCATTGATTCCATACAGACCATGTGGAGCGACACCGTTGGCAGCGCACCGGGGTCAGTCAGTCAGGTCCGCACCGCCGCACACGAGCTGACCGTGTTCGCCAAACGCAAAGGCATGGCGGTCATTCTGGTTGGGCACGTCACCAAAGAGGGACAGATCGCCGGACCGCGCGTGGTGGAGCACATGGTTGATACCGTGCTCTATTTTGAAGGAGAACGTGGGCATCAATTTCGCATCCTGCGCGCGGTGAAAAACCGATTTGGCCCTGCCGACGAGATTGGTGTGTTTGAGATGACCGGGCGCGGATTGGCCGAAGTCGGCAATCCCTCTGCGCTGTTTTTGTCAGACCGCGGTGCGCCCACAGCAGGCAGTGTGGTTTTTGCCGGTATCGAAGGTACGCGCCCGGTGTTGACCGAGTTGCAAGCTTTGGTTGCGCCGTCGCCACACAGCCAATCGCGACGTACAGTTGTGGGGTGGGACAGTGGACGCTTGGCGATGATTCTTGCGGTTCTGGAATCGCGGTGCGGAATCCCTTTCGCCGGACTGGATGTCTATCTAAACGTGGCTGGCGGTATGAAAATTTCCGAACCCGCCGCGGATCTCGCGGTGGCATGTGCGCTAATTTCCGCACGCGAAGACAGTGCATTGCCAGCAGATACCGTTGTTTTTGGCGAAATTAGCCTGTCTGGAGCGCTTCGCGCCGTCAGTCAGACCGAAAATAGGTTGAAAGAAGCCCAAAAACTTGGTTTCACAACGGCAATCGCTCCGAAAGGTGGCAAGGCGCAAACGGTTGAGGGTATGAATCTCAACCGAATTGGGGATTTGGCAAGCTTTGTCGGAGAGGTTTTCGGAGCAGGCTGATGCGCCACAAGCGCCAGGCCCGGAAGTAACAGGGCCGAGAGGCGGACCGGGGGCGGTCTAAGGGGACGGGAATACATGGAAGGTTTCACCATTATCGACGCCGTGGTTGCGGGTGTCATAGTCATTTCAGCATTGCTGGCGTATAGCCGCGGTGTTGTGCGCGAAACCATGGCCATTGCGGGCTGGGTTGCCGCCGCTGTTCTGGCATTCATGTTTGCCGGGTCTTTACAGCCGCTGATCAAAGAAATTCCTGTTGTGGGTGAATATCTCGCAGACAGCTGTGAGTTGTCCATTATCGCAGCCTTTGCGGCGGTTTTCGCCTTGGCGCTGGTGGTGGTCTCGCTGTTCACACCGCTGTTCTCGTCGATTGTGCAGCGCTCTGCACTTGGCGGGTTGGATCAAGGCATGGGCTTCATATTCGGGGTGCTGCGCGGCATTCTTTTGGTGGCGATCGCCTTTTTTGTTTATGAAACCGTGATCACCAGCCAATCCATTGCCATGGTGGACGACAGCCGCTCTGCCGAAGTGTTTGGCCGCATCACCCGCCAGATCGACGATCGTGATCCACAACAGGCTTTGGGCTGGATCACCAGCCAATATGAACAACTGGTTGGCGTCTGCGAACAGTAACGCAAAAGCGTGATCACACGACAGGAGCCCGCATCATATCGTTGCGGGCTTTTTTTATGGCGCACTGAGACCTCTTGTTTGCGCCCCTATCGCCCGTTACCGTGCAGGCAACTTTCGGTTTTTAGAGCCTTTTCATGCGCCTTTGGATTTCGATCACCATACTGACATTGGCCATGTGCCTGTCGCTGATAATGTTTATGCTGCTGCCGCCCAAGTCGCTGACCTTGGCGGCGGGGGCACGCGGTGGCGCTTATGCTTTGATGGCAGAGCGATACCGAGACGTGTTGGCACGTGACGGCATCGAAGTGGTGATCCTTTACACAGACGGCTCGCAAGACAACGCCACCTTGTTGTCAGAGGGCGGTATTGACGCGGCCTTCCTCCAAGCCGGTGTGTTTGTGGCGCCCGGACATGCCGAAGCCATTGGCGGCGTGTTCTATGAGGCAATGATCTTTCTGGCCAGAAGCGACCACGACATACCATCCAACCCTGCTCTGTGGCGCGATTTGCGCATTTCGAGCGGGCGTCCGGGATCAGGAACCGCAGCCGCGTTTCGGGATTTTCAAGAAGCGGTTGGGCTGTCGCAGAATGCCAATGAACATCTGGAGCTTGGGTTCGCCCAAAGCGTTTTTGCGCTTGAGGCTGGCGGTATTGATCTGGCGTTTTTGGTGAGTAGTATCGAAGCCCCCTACCTTGCTCAGGCCTTTAGCTCAGATGGTCTCACGCTGTTGCAGCTGTCTTACGCCGATGCGATCTCGCGCCATCTGGACTATGCGGATCTTGTGTCCATTCCAACCGGGGCCGTATCACTGGAACCAGTGCAGCCTCAAACCAGTCAGACCATGCTGGCATTGAAAGCGCAGCTTGCGATAAACCCTCAACTGCACCCAGCTCTGGTCAACCGCCTGACAATGGCGGCCAAAGAGCTGCACAGTGGTCGAGATATCCTGACCGAACGCGGCGTCTTCCCCTCCCCGCAAGGCATCGGCATGCCAATCAACAACGTGGCACGCCAGTTGATTCAGGAGGGCCCAACAACGTGGCACAATCTGCTGCCTTATTGGGCGGCGGCTCAGGTCAATCGGATGCTGCTTTTAACTTTGCCCATTCTGCTTTTGCTGGTGCCGCTTCTGAGAGTCGTGCCAATGATGTATGCCTATTTTCGTGGCTGGCAGGTCTGGAAACACTATGGCCGCATTCGTGAGATCGAGACCCAGATCGGGGCACATACCAGTGCCCATGAGCTTGCAACGCTGTCGGAGGAGCTGGAACTGGTTGATCGTCGCATTTCTCGATTGAAGCTGCCGCTTCCCTATCGGCAAACCGCGTATCATGCGCGCATGCATATCGATCTGGTGCGCAAACATATCGCACATTTGGAGGCGCAAACCTCCTAGGCTTTGTGCAGAAAGGATACAGAAATGGACGTGACTGCGGAGACACAACAGGTGCTGTTTTCTGGGATTTTCTCAGCGGTGATTATTGGCGGGCTCGCAGGATGGCTTGCCGCTAAAATCATACGTGGCGGAGGCTTCGGTCTGATTGGCAATGTCTTGTTGGGGATTGGCGGGGCGATTTTGGCGAACTTTGTTTTGCCGATGGTTGGTATCGGGCTGGGAAGTGGATTTTTTAGTTCTGTGCTGACCGCGATGTTGGGGGCGGCCGTCGTGCTGGTGATCATTCGATTGGTCAAGAGCGCCTGAAGCCAACAATTTGATGGGACAGCCCGCTTTCTTTACCTCAACTTGTGATCCTTTCGTGACATGCCCGGGCTGAGCGCTTAAGAGAGGCCAAGCACGAAACTGGGATTCGGAGCCACCTCTGTGGTCAATGGCCTGACACACGTCACTCACACCGCCGCACATAGCGGCATGCTGGCCTGCATCCAAATGTTTGCAACCCCGGTTGCACGTGTTCTTCATCCAACCTCCTTCACATATCATGCGTCAGCAACCTGTGAAGGACGCCTAGCCACCCAACAACCTAGCTTAGCCTAGTCCGAACAAGGGAGCGCTGCACGTGTGCGGAATTCTGGGGATCGCCAATCGCAATGACGATGTATTTGCGGAGATATACGACGGGCTGCTGATGTTGCAGCACCGAGGACAGGACGCCTCGGGCGTGGTGACCTACACCGGCGGTTTCTTCCGCGAACGCAAAGCCAACGGCTTGGTAAAAGACGTGTTTCAGCCAAGTGACGCGGACACGCTAACCGGTCGGGTTGGTATGGGCCATGTACGCTACCCCACAGCGGGCAGCCTTTCGGCCTCTGAGGCGCAGCCCTTCTTTGTGAACGCGCCTTACGGTATCTACTTGGTGCACAACGGCAATATCACCAACACAGAAGCCCAGCGTGAAAAAGTCACCGGCAAGTACAGCCGTCATTTGCGCACCACCAGCGACAGTGAGATTTTGCTCAACGTGTTGGCCGACAAAGTGGCCGATGCAATCAAAGTCAACGGCAGCGGAGATGCAATTCGCAACATCTTTGCCGGTGTAAAAATGACCATGGAGCGGGTGCAGGGAGCGTATTCCGTGATCTGCCTGATTGCTGGTGTTGGTATGCTGGCTTTCCGCGACCCGCACGGCATTCGGCCGCTGTCGGTGGCCAAACGCGACGCAGAGGGTGAAGGCGACGACTATGCATTTGCCTCTGAGGATGTGGCCTTTGGCATCAACGGCTTTGACAAGCTGCGCGATGTAAAACCTGGCGAAGCGCTTTTGGTCGATCTGGACGGAAAGCTACATGAATTCCAAGCGGTGGACGGCAAGCTCACTCCTTGCATTTTTGAGTACGTTTACCTCGCGCGGCCTGACAGTGTGCTGGACGGTGTGTCCGTCTATCAAGCGCAAATACGGATGGGCAAAACGCTGGCCAAACAGATTGAGGACAGCGGGCTGGACATTGATGCGGTGATCCCGGTCCCTGACAGCGCCCGCCCGGTGGCGCTTGAGGTCAGCAACATCACCGGCATTCGCTACCGCGAAGCGCTGGTGAAGAACCGCTATGTGGGCCGCACCTTTATTATGCCCGGTCAGGCAGAACGACAAAAATCTGTACGCCGCAAACTCAACGCCATTCCGCGTGAAATCGATGGGCGTAACATCCTGTTGATTGACGACAGCATTGTGCGTGGCAATACGATCAAGAAAATTGTGCAAATGTGCCGGGACGCAGGCGCAAAGAAAGTCTATATCGCCTCTGCATCGCCTCCCGTGGCTTATCCCAATGTCTACGGCATCGACATGCCGACCAAACACGAGTTGATCGCCAACGATTTGAGCATCGAGGGCATCCGTGAAGAGTTGGGCGCCGATGCGCTGTTCTATCAGAAACTCGACGATCTGATTTGGGCAGCCAAAGAGGGCAATCCTTCGATTGAGAGCTTCGATTGTTCCTGCTTTGATGGCAACTACATCACCGGAGGCGTGACGCCAGAGTATCTGGCCGCGCTAGAAGGCAGCACCAGAGTCAGCAAAAAAATTGAAGAAGCCCCCGCGCCCGGGTCAAGTTGGAACGGGGCCACTTTGGTTCCGTCGCAGGGCTAGCGCACAGATGAGCTTGCTTGCGCTCGACAGCCGCTGGCGACGCCTAAACGATGAAACCTACGCCTGCCCCTGTTGCGGGCGTAGCTTCGGTGGGCTGATCGACATCGGATTTGGCCATCCCGATGCCTGGCCTCATGGTGATTTGCAACCGACCGCAGGCGCAACTCTCAATGTGGGCGCAGATCAGCTCAGCGCCGACTTGTGTCGCTGTGATGGATTGTATTTTATCCACTGCGTTCTGCCGATCCCGATCCGAGGCAGCGAAGAGACCTTTCTGTTTGGAGTCTGGGCGAGCGTCACCGAAGATGATTTCATGTCTTACGTTGCAGACGCCACTGGCGAGCGACCGGGATTTCAAGGCTGTGCGGGGTGGTTGATGAATGACTTGCCGCGGTTTGAAAACGCCGAGCCGTTGGCATGTGGTCTTAAAGCGCCGGAGACAGCTTCAGAGCGCCCCACACTGATCGCACAAGATGGCCCGCTGGCGCGCGCGCAGGCTGAAGGCATTTCGTTTGATCATCTTCTGGATATCTATGCAGCCAGCGGTGAGGATATCCGCCCCCATCTGAACGGCTGATTTCCGCTTTTTACTCAAATATCGCGGCAACCTTCCGCCTGTTCAGGCCGTATTAACCAAAAACCTCGTATCTGTGGCTGGCGGCCACTGACCATCCGACTATAAGGCCGCCTTCACTCACGAACACAGGTTTGGCCATGACGTCAAAGACCCCTCCCCACGTGGCCACCACGGCCACGCAAAGCGGTGTGTTGAAAAACCGCTCTCGCCTGACCTTGATCGGCGTGATGGGCTCGACCAATGCGCCCCGCGCGCTTTTGATGACCACCAGTGGGCGCACCCTGCGCGTCGAGTTGGGAGATCGGACCCCATCTGGCAAAGTGGTTGCCATTGACGGCAGCAGCATTGTGCTCAATGGCGGTCAAGGCACCACGCGTCTTTCCATGCCAAACTGACACCGCCGCCGTTTTGCCGCACCGTTGCCCCTCTTGACCTCACCCGGCTTTGGCCGCATTGACGGTGCATGACCAATACAGCTTCTTCCGTGGCCCAGTCGGGCGAGAAAATCGCGCTTATCACCGGCGCTTCCCGTGGACTTGGTGCGGCATTTGCCGAAGCTCTTGCGGCTGATTATCACGTTGTGGCTGTGGCCCGAACCACCGGTGGGCTTGAAGATTTGGATGATCGCATCCAAGCCAAAGGTGGGCAGGCCACGTTGGCGCCAATGGACATCACCAACGCCGATGCGATGGCACAATTGTGCCGTTCGATTCATGATCGTTGGGGAAAAGTCGATCTTTGGGTTCATACCGCGATCCACGGCGCGCCGCTGACGCCCGCAGATCACATCGACGCAAAAGACTGGCAGAAATCCATGAGCATCAATTTGGATGCCACCGCGCGCCTGATCCCCTTTGTGAGCCCCCTTTTGGGTCAGAGCGGTCAGGCGGTGTTCTTTGACGATGATCGCACCGGGCAGAAATTCTTTGGCTCATATGGGGCCACCAAGGGCGCACAGATTGCTTTGGCCAAGAGCTGGCAGTTGGAAACCGCAGCGATTGGGCCAAAAGTGTCGATCTTGACTCCCAATGGCATGCCAACCGGCACACGCGCTCGCTTTTTCCCGGGCGAAGACCGTGCACCACTGGCGCATCCGCATGATGAGGCAAAGCGGTTGTTGGCTCAATTGGCGCTTTAAGCTCTGGCCACCTGTGACGTCAATTCCCCAACGCCAATGACATCTGAGCTTGTGGGCGGTCCGATGCTTGCTCCGTCTGGCCCGCTCCTCTAGATAGGTCGAATAATCAGAGGCCACAGGCGATTTTCAGGGGCAGCGGCATGCGTATTCTCATCACCAATGACGACGGCATCAATGCCCCCGGACTGGTCACACTTGAACAGATCGCACATGATCTGGCTGGGCCAGATGGCGAGGTTTGGTGTGTGGCACCTGCCTTTGAGCAGTCTGGCGTTGGACACTGCATCAGCTACACCCACCCAACCATGATAGCCAAGATGGGTGAACGCCGGTTTGCCGCAGAGGGCAGCCCGGCCGATTGCGTTCTGGCAGGCGTGCATGATGTGATGATTGATGCGCGGCCAGATTTGATCTTGTCAGGTGTGAACCGGGGCAACAACTCGGCTGAAAATGCTTTGTACTCAGGCACTTTGGGGGCCGCGATCGAAGGGGCGTTGCAGGGCATTCCTTCCTTTGCTCTGTCGCAGTTCTTTGGCCCACAGAATTACAATGTTGATGACCCGTTTCAAGCGGCGGGCGCGCATGGTGCGCAGGTTCTGCGTAGCATCTTAGATACAGACGTGCCCAATGCCGCCGATTACGGTCTGTTCTACAACATCAACTTCCCCCCGGTTTTGGCCAAAGACGTACAGGGCGTTCGCGTGACCGCACAGGGTTTGCGAAAAGGCACTGGTTTCTCAGTGGAGCCACATACGTCGCCGTCTGGACGGCGGTTCTTGTGGGCACGTGGCGGGGATCAGCAACAGAAAACCGCTGAAGGCACCGACGCGGCGGCCAATTTGGACGGCTACATTTCTGTCACGCCGATGCGCGCCGATTTGACAGCACATGATGCGTTGTCGGCACTTAAGGGCATCGAATGACCGAGCCCGATCTCATTGCGGAACGCAAAATGCAGTTCTTGTTTGCGCTGCGGTCGCGTGGCGTGACCAATCAAGCTGTGCTCAGCGCAATGGAAGAGATCGACCGCGGCCTGTTTGTGCGTGGATTGTTTGCAGAGCGCGCCTACGAGGACACGCCGCTGCCAATTTCTTGCGGCCAGACGATTTCACAGCCTTCCGTGGTGGGTTTGATGACCCAAGCCTTAGAGGTCAGCCCGCGCGATAAGGTGTTAGAGGTTGGCACCGGTTCAGGCTATCAAGCGGCCATTCTGAGTCAGTTGGCCCGGCGTGTTTACACCGTCGATCGCCACAAGCGACTGGTGGGTGAAGCGCGGTCCGTGTTTGACACGCTTGGCATTGTCAACATTACGTCTCTGATTGCCGATGGCAGCTTTGGGCTGCCCGATCAGGCGCCATTTGATCGCATCATTGTGACAGCCGCAGCAGAGGACCCGCCGGGCCCCCTCTTGGCGCAACTGAAGATCGGCGGTATCATGGTGGTGCCTGTTGGACAGTCGGATGCGGTGCAAAGCCTAATTCGCGTGCGACGCACCGAAGACGGGTTTGACTACGATGAATTGAGATCCGTGCGGTTTGTGCCCTTGCTGGAAGGCGTTGCACGCGACAATGACTGACTAATTGAGGTTTTCCCCTTGGCATCTGGGGGCGCCTCGCCCATGTGTGGCACAAAGAAACCATTGGATCAGAGCGGCTTTGGCAAAAGACCCCCTTTGAAGGGACCGCGTGTGAGGATATCGAGATGGATTATTTCCTGCCCAAGAGCGCCCGTTTGTTTGGCACCGGTTTGGCCCTGTGCCTGCTGGCTGCGTGTGAGGGCGGGTTTGACTACGATTTCCGAGGTGATGTTGGTGGCGGGTTGGACACCAGCAATGCCGCGTTGACCGCCACTGCAGAGCGGCCCAAGCCCGACAATCGTGGCGTGATTTCCTACCCGAACTATCAGGTGGCTGTGGCAAAGCGCGGCGACACGTTGCAAGACGTCTCCGGCCGCGTCGGCATACCTGTTGAAGAGTTAAGCCGTCACAACGGTATCGCAGCAGACGCGACATTGCGCCAAGACGAGATCATTGCTCTCCCATATCGCGTGGCCGAACCCTCTGCGGCCACGGGTGGCGCAGGGATGGTGACACCTCCGGGTGGTGTGGACATCACCGCACTGGCGGGCGGCGCGATCAATAATGCTGACCAAGGCGTGGAAACCGAAACATTGCAGCCAGCGGCGCAGCCAAAGAAAAGTGCGCCCACCGGCGTCGAGCCCATTCGTCATAAAGTAAAGCGCGGCGAAACGGCCTTTACGATTGCACGTTTGTACAATGTTTCTGTGCGCTCGCTGGCGGACTGGAATGGATTGGGCAGCGATTTCACAATTCGTGAGAACCAGATCCTCCTGATCCCACCGGCAGATCCAAACGCGCAGAAACCCGCGTCGACCACTGTTGCGGCAACCAGTGCAGCAGCTGTGACAAAACCGGGGCAAGGATCACCAACGCCCACACCGCCCAGCGCGTCCAAACCATTGCCAGATGACAGCGCAACCGAGGCTGCAGCCGATATCAAGCAACCTGAAGGCCCAGACTTGTCCAAGGAGCAAAGCGCGTCCAAGGCCGCGATGAGCTACCCTGTGTCAGGCAAAGTCATCCGTCCGTATTCCAAGGGCAAAAACAACGGGATCGACATAGCCGGAGACCCAGGTGCGCCGGTGTCAGCGGCGGCCGACGGCAAAGTGGCTGCGATCACCACAGATGCGGATGACGTGACCATTTTGGTGGTGCGCCACCCCAACAATTTGATGACCGTCTACTACAACGTCGCGGACGTGAAAGTGTCCAAAGGAGCAAACGTGAAACGGGGGCAAGCGATGGCGCAATTGCCCGCGGAGAACGCCTTTGTACACTTTGAAGTGCGTGATGGTTTTGACAGCGTGAACCCAGGCCCCTACCTAAAATAGGGCTGGGGATCAGGCGCAGGCTAGAGCGTCACGCCTTCGCGGCCCGCAAGGTCCAAGAAAAACTGCCATGCGACCCGACCAGAGCGTGCGCCACGGGTGGCTTGCCATTCGATCGCTTCCGCCCGCAAGCGGCTCGGATCAACCTGCACACCATGGGCAGCGCAGTAGCCATCGATCATCGCTAGGAAGTCGTCTTGCGAGCAGGGATGAAAGCCCAGCCAGAGGCCAAAGCGATCTGACAGTGAGACCTTTTCTTCGACGGCTTCAGACGGATTGATGGCGCTGGACCGTTCGTTCTCGATCATGTCCCGGGGCATCAAGTGACGGCGATTGGAGGTGGCGTAGAACACCACATTGTCAGGCCGCCCTTCGATGCCACCATCCAAAACCGCTTTGAGCGATTTGTAGTGTTGGTCATCGTGGCTGAAGCTAAGGTCATCACAAAACAACAGAAATCGCTCTGAGCTGCTGCGCAGCAGGTTCAGCAGACGCGACACAGTGGGCAGGTCTTCGCGTTGAAGCTCCACAATTTTGAGCGCGTGGCCTTCTTCGAGAATCTGTGCATGCACGGCTTTCACAATGGAGGACTTGCCCATGCCACGTGCGCCCCACAAAAGCGCGTTGTTGGCAGGCAGGCCACGCGCAAATTGGCGGGTGTTTTCCAAAAGTGTGTCGCGGGAGCGATCGATCCCCACCAGCAGGTCCAGTGAAACCCGGTTAATATCTGGCACGGGCTCCAAACGGTCGGGCTCTACGTGCCACACAAAGCCATCCGCGACGTTAAAATCAGGAGCCTGTGTTGGCACGGGAGACATGCGCTCCAGCGCTTCGGCGATACGGTTCAATGTGGTGTCATCCATGGCAGGCTCCGGTTTTTGGTGGGGATAGAAACCATGTTCACCGCGCAACAACAAGAGCTTGGCAACGATTGCGCCCAACGCAAATAAAAAACGCGCCCCAAAGTTTGGAGCGCGTTTGGATTTTTCCGCATTGAGGCGTTACTTGCCTTCGGCGTCAGCAATGTCAGCTTCGTCTTCGCCTTCTTCGTCGTCGTCAAAGTAGACGCCTTCTTCCTTAAGCTTGGCCACGCGTTGACGATCAACCCGACGCACAAGGAAAATGGACACTTCATAGAGACCATAGACCACCGTGAAGAGGATCAACTGGGTCACCACATCAGGTGGCGTCACGAGGGCGGCAAGCACCAGAATGCCGACCATGGCGTATTTGCGCACAGAACCGAGGCCTTCCGCGTTGACCAGACCCGCCTTGCCCATCAGGGTCAAAAGCACAGGCAGCTGAAAGCACAGGCCAAAGGCCATGATGAACTTAAGCGTGATATCAAGGCTTTCGTTCACCTTGCCAAAGAAGGTGATCTGTACCCCTTCAGATGTCTCAGGCACAGTGGCCGCGACAGTGCCGGGCACATCTTCGACAGCAGGCGCCATTAGATTGGCAAACACCGACGCCACATCAGCAAATCCCAAGAAGAACTGCATCGCCAACGGTGTCACAACCAGTTGGGCAAAAGAGGCGCCCAGCAAGAACATAAATGGCGAGGCAATCATGAACGGCAAGAAAGCTCCGCGCTCGTTTTTGTAGAGCCCCGGCGCAACAAAGCGCCACATCTGAAAGCCGATCACCGGAAAGGCCAAGGCAAACCCGCCAACCATAGAGATGCGGAACAAGGTGAACAGGTATTCCTGTGGCGAGGTAAATTGCAACGTCGGTGACGGATCACCAAGGTCGCGCAGAACCTCTACAATCGGGCTCACAAGAAAATGCAGAACATGTTCTGCAATGAATTGCCCACCGATTGGGATGAAGAAAAAGCTGATCGCCACAATGAACGCCAGAACCGAGCGGATCAGGCGTGTGCGCAGCTCCGCCAAGTGTTCGATCAACGGGGCGGAGCTGTCTTCGATCTCGTCCGTATTGCTCATGCATCGTCCTTTTTCGGCGTCTCATCAGCAGCGGCTGCAGCCTCTGCCGCGGCCTTTTCAGCGGCTTCCTTGTCCAGACGCGCTTGGGCCATTTCCGCGGAGTGCTTATGAATTTTTGCGGCAGCCTCTGCGCGCTCTTTTGACAGCGTTGTCTCTGTTGCTCCGGGCTCGTAGCTCATGGAGCGCTTGACTTCATTTGCGCTGTCTTTGACGGCATCTGTGGCCGCCTTAAGCGGGTTGGACACTTTGTTGAGCCCATCTGTTGCCCCTTTCAGAGTGTCAGTGACATCTTTGACACCCGCTTGATCAGCGGCTTGGTTCATGGCGCTGGAAAACTCGCGCGCCATGCCTTTGGCCTTGCCCACAAAGCGGCCCACCGAGCGAAACAACATTGGCAAATCTTTGGGGCCAACCACGATCAACGCAACGACACCAATTACCAAGAGTTCTGGTAATCCCAAATCAAACATGGATTTAAGACCTCAGATCAGACTTTGTCTTTTTCATCTTCTGGTGTGACATCTTTGGCCACCTCAGCAGCGTCTTCTTCCAGCTCTTGCTGGCCTTCGTTGATGCCCTTTTTGAACGATGTGATGCCTTTGCCCACTTCGCCCATCAAGCCGCTGATCTTACCGCGCCCAAACAGCACAAGCACAACAACAGCAATCAGCAGAATGCCCGGCAGACCAATGTTTCCAATACCCATGTTTCTTCTCCTGTGTCCCGGGCGCTGGCCCGGTTGTCTAAATCCTCATTCTTGGTAGCGGCTGCGCGGCGGGTCGAAAAGGCGTAGAGACTGCTAAAGCTTCTCGAATTCGGGGTTTTCGGCATACATTTTGCCACTATTGTGTCAGTTGCCACTATTTTGGCAGGAAATGACAGGAATCACCCTTTGGCAAGTTCACAAAATCGCTCTGATCGGCTCTTTGAAGTGATGGAGGTGCTCAAAGATGGGCAGCTGCATCGGGCCGAGGATCTGGCGGCGCGATTGTCCGTGTCGCTACGCACGATCTATCGCGACATGAAAACACTGGCGGACAGCGGGGTGGCCATCGAGGGAGAGCGCGGTACGGGGTATCGGGCCAAGGCAGCGCTCACTCTGCCCCCGCTGAACCTGACAGAAGAGGAACTTGAGGCTTTGCATGTGGGATTGGCGGTGGTTGGCGCGGGCATGGAAGGTGGCCTGCGCAACGCAGCCGAAAGTCTCAGTGCAAAAATAGACGCAGTGCTGCCAGAGGAGGTCGGCGGCGTGGTGGCGGGTTTTGGCTTTGCGACCTATCCGTTTGAAGGCACGGCGCAGGCCTTGCCCCATCTGACGCCACTGCGCACCGCCATCCGGGCCAAACAAAAGCTGCGTGTGAACCAGCGCGATGAGAGCGCACAGGATGTCCGGCCTTTGAAGCTTGAGTATTGGGGACGTGTCTGGACATTGACCGTCTGGGATGAAACGCATTCGGACTTTGCGCAGATCCGTGTCGATCAGATCACGCAATTGGCGCCGCTGCCGGGTTTGTTCGTCGAAGAGCCGGGAAAGAGCCTACAGGACTTTCTCGCCAAGAGCCGCAGTTAGCCTAGGCCGGGAAGACAAAACACCGATCACGGCGGATGGTGAGCCACAACGGTGTGCCTTCTTTTGGCAAAAAGACGTTTGGCACCGTGGCTTTGAGTTCAGAGCCGTCGTGATCCATCCGGAACTCCACAAGACTTTCATTGCCCATAAAGCGCGCGCGTTTGACCACCCCGCGCGCGGCAACCCCATCCGTGGATGTGGGCAGCGGTCCCTTGCCCCCCCGGTCAAAGTCCAACTTGAGATGCTGGGGACGGATCACAATTTCGACCAAAGCTCCATCTTGCAAACCCGGCGTCAGAAACTGACCAAAAGGGGTATCTGTCAGTGCGCCGTGGCTGGTGGAGCAGATCACGTTGACGTCGCTGAAAAAGGCCACTGCCTGTTTGTCCACGGGAGCGTTGTAAATGTTGTAGGGTGCGCCCTGCTGTACAATTTTGCCGTCGCGCATCAGCGCAATCTCGTCCGCCATGCGCATCGCCTCTTCAGGTTCATGCGTGACCAAGAGCACGGCGGTATCCTCTTCTTTGAGGACCGCCAAAGTTTCGTCGCGGATGTCATCTCGCAGGCGGTTGTCCAACCCAGAGAACGGTTCGTCCATCAACATAATCCGAGGACGTGGGGCCAAGGCACGGGCGAGCGCGATACGTTGTTGTTCGCCGCCTGAGAGCACATGCGGATATTTGTCTACAGCCCAGCCGAGGTTGACCTTGGCCAGAAGTTCCTCGACCCGGGTGCGTTTTTCGTCGCGATTGCCTCTGAGCCCGAAGGCGACGTTGTCACAAACTGAGAGATGCGGGAACAGCGCGAAGTCTTGAAACATCAGGCCAATTTGGCGCCGTTCCGGTGGCACGCGAAACACCGTGTCACAAATCAGATCGCCATCAACATAGATTTCGCCGCTGTCTTGCATGTCAACGCCAGCAATCATGCGCAATGTGGTCGACTTTCCGCAGCCAGAGGGGCCAAGCAAACAGGTCACCTGCCCGGATTTCACGGACAGCGACACATCGTCCACCACCTGACGGTTGCCAAAGCGGCGACGCAGGTTGCGGATTTCAAGGCGGGGTTTGGGCGTTTCGATCTGCGACTGCACCTGTGGCCTCATGCGATCCCGAGAGTTTCCATCGGGTTTCGCGAAGATGTATCAGCCCCCTACCCGCGCATCAACCCTGCGGCTGCCAGAGGACACTGCGGCAAAACCGATCATTAGAACGAGCAAGCAGATTTGCAAAAGCTGTTCGTATTTGTGCCCATCATACAGAAGTGCTGACACGCCCACAGTGTCGCGGAACATATAGGTTGCGGCCCCTAAGATGGCCGCAACAAAGCTGACCATGTAGCTCCAGAGCGGCACAGTGCGATGGCCGATGAGCCCAGCAATCAAGACCGGCGTCAGAAACATTGAAGCTGTGCCCGACACCGCCACCGCATCAAATAAAGTCTGGTTGCCCCATAGGGTGAGCGCTCCACCGGCAAGCGCAAATCCCACCATTGTAACGCGGCCCCCCGCCAAAGTGCGGGGCGCCAGCTTGAGCTCTTCGACCACCAATCGCGCGGCGGAGCTGAAAGCGGAATCCAGTGTGGAGAGGGCAGAAACAAGCAACGAAACCACAAGCAGTGTGAAAACCCAGCTGGGGAACATCGTGGACCACGTGCCGATCAGCTGGCCTTCGTAGGCCGCGCCTTCAAGAGAGGCTTGGATGCCGAAAACCCCAAAGGCAAGGATACACAGCGTGGAGAGCCAAAATGCATGAAAGAAGCTTTTACGGGTGGTCGCGCGGTCGGCCAGAAAGCCGCGATCCATCATAACCGGGTCGTGCGCCGGGTAGGAAAACACTTGTAACGCAGCCACCAACAAAAGCACCCAGCCATTGTGGGGGCCAGAAGCCCCCGGCGCAGTAAGCACGGCACCAAGCTCAAACTCAGGACGCACCACAAGCGCGCCAAACGCGAGGCCAAAAATCACCAAAAAGAACACCATCTGCACCACGTCGGTGCGCAGGGCTGCTGAGAGCCCACCCCATGCAGAGTAGCCCAACGCCAGCAGCCCGACACCTATTATGGCAAGGGTGCCCGCGTTGGCGATATCTGGCAGAGCTGCGGAAAAGATCAGGCCAACCACCAACAAATTGGCAAACACTTCAGAGAGAAGGCGCAATGCGATCACAACGTTATAAGCGGTGGTGCCAGTCGCGCCAAAGCGCTGCGACAGCCAGTCTTGCACGGACCCGGCGCCTTGGGCACGCATGCGATCCACAATGTAGCCGCCGGTCAGGAAGGATGCGTAATAGGCCGCATAAGCCAAGGTGCCCGCAATACCATAGTAGAACCCAAGGATCGCAGCGTTCATGAGCGAGCGCGCAAAGATCCAAGTGGTCACTTGAGACAGCACCAAGGTCCATTGTGAGGGCGCGGCGCCTGTTTCTGAGTGGCCGCCAAAGAAGCCTGAAAGTGTTGCGCGTCGTGGCGCGACGAACAGGCTAAACACAATGATGGTGGCAAAAGTAGCGGTGATGGCGAAAGTCTGCATAGTCGGTCCCTAAACGTGGCTTGGGTCGCCTATCAGCCGCGGCGCCCACACGCCACGCCACCCACACAAACGTGATGCAGTGTCAGGTCGCTACTTAGATTCTGTCAGGTCAAAGGGGATGTCTTGGACAATTTTTCCGTTCACTTGCAGCGCCAAATTATGCGGGCCGGGATGGAGTTTAAAGGTGCTGGCATTGCCTTTGAGTGGGTGTTTTTTGGAAAGCAGGAGCGTTCCGTTTGCGGGCACTTTGCCCTGCTTGAGTTTGAACACCTTTTGGCCGCTGCGGCCATTGGGACGGTGAAACGTCAGGACATAATCCACCATCACCGGGGCGGCTGTTTTGCCCGTGTTTGACAGGGTGGTTTCCACCATCAACGCTTCGCCGATAGCTATAGATTTGCCACCGACAGAGAGCGACTGAACCGAGATGGGGGCATCTGCGTGGAACCCCAGCATCTCAAGAGCGCCAACATCCCCAGCCTTCACAGCCGTACGCAGCGCGTGACGGGTCATCCAATCGAGCTCTTTGACGCGTTGTTTGCCTTCCTCTTTCCAGCCCGAAAGCTGCGCAACCACCGTATCTGTGGAAATCTTGGAAATGTCGTTGAGATGATTTGCAACCGAGCGCGTCACATAGCGCGTTGGATCGGCGTGCAGCTTCTGCAACAACGGAAGCGGGGCGAGTGGGTCAATGGTGATGTTTTTGGCCCAAGGCAGTCTGGGGCGCGTGCCCTCGCTGACCAAACGGCGCACATGGTAGTTTTCATGCGCCGCCCAATCATGCAGGCGCTCAAAGGTGGCGTCAGGCCAGCGGTTGATAAACGGGCGGATGTAGAACTCCATTGAGAACCGCTTGGTGGCTTCCTCAAGCAAGTTCAACGCCCGGTCTCTGTGATCTTCCAGCCCATGACGGGCAGCCAGGATACCCGGAACTGCATGGATGAAGCGGCCAAAGTCGTCATCGTTGAGCGTGGGATCAAGCGCTGGCGGCATGGCGGCCTCCAACTGATCAGCCATCTTCGGAAAGTCAGGCGCAAGGCGTTTCTCAACACAGTCCGCGATCCAGTCCAGCCGCTCCATGAACTCACGTCCCTGCAAGCCAGAGACCACCTCTTTATGGAAGTCATTGGCGTCAAATCCCGGCAACCCGGCCTCAAATTCAGACGCAAGTTCACGCATACTGTCTGAGTTAAAAATCTGATCTTTAAGAGAAAATCCCTGGGACACACCCACACCTCGCGCCATGTTTTAACTACGTCCGATCACATTGCCGACGCAAAGCTTCCGCCGTCCAGCAGAACATTCTGGCCGACGATAAATCCTGCGTGATGCGAACAAAGGAACGCACAGGTTGCGCCGAATTCTTCGGGGGTGCCGTAGCGCCCTGCGGGAATCGTTGCGGCTCGTTGGGCCTGAGCTTCTTCCATGCTGATCCCCTGCTGTTGGGTCACCGCAGTGTCCAAAGCAACCGCGCGGTCGGTGGCATGAATGCCCGGCAGCAGGTTGTTGATGGTGACGCCCGATCCGGCAACCTGACGTGAGGTGCCTGCGACGTAGCCTGTCAGGCCTGCGCGCGCCGCGTTGGACAAGCCAAGCACGGGGATGGGGGATTTCACGGACACGGAGGTGATGTTGACAACACGCCCCCAACCGCGATCCATCATGCCCGGCACCAGTGCTTTGATCAGCGCAATGGGTGCAAGCATGTTGGCGTCAAGCGCGGAGATAAAATCGTCGCGATCCCAATCAGTCCACATGCCCGGAGGGGGGCCACCTGCGTTGTTTACCAGAATGTCGACATTCTTGGCGGCAGCTATGAGTTTGGTCTGCCCTTCCGGTGTGCTGACATCGCAGGCAATCGCATCAACTTTCACGCCAAACTCTGCTCGGACCTCTGCGGCGGCAGCTTCGAGTGCATCTGCACCCCGCGCGTTCATGATCAGATCAACGCCCTCAGCGGCCAACGCACGTGCGCAGCCAAGTCCCAAACCTTTGGATGAAGCGCACACCAGCGCGCGTTTACCTTTGATTCCCAATTCCATGCGATTCTCCCAATTGTCATGGGCGTAAGAAATACCCAAACCTTTCGAGACGCCAGCATAATGCCGACCTGAAGGCATTGTGCTGCCACATTTGCGTGCGATGGATAAGATCGATAAAAAGAGCAGTACGGAATTAGAAAGTTGAATATGGTGTCTCAAGCCCCAGACTCTGCCCTCCCCTTTCAGCATCTGCCAGTTTATGTGGCCGAGGCGTTGACGGTGACCGACGGAGCAAATTTGGGTGATCCGCTTTCCTTTGCAGAAGAGCTGGTGCCAGATGACATCTATACGCTGGTTGCAGACGCAGAGGAGAAAAGCCTCGCGTTGCGGACGGACAGCGAAGGACAGCATTTTATCGCGAGCCAATACAGCGTCGGTCACGAAGGCGCACGCGTGTTCTTGGATTGCATAGCCACCATCATGCCGCCCAGCGGAGAAACCATTGAGGTGCTGGTGTTGGTTGAGGTCGACGATGAGGGCGGTGTTGTACAAGTCTACGGCGCGCCTTTGGCGCCGCTGACACCCAAATCAGATTATGCGTTGGTTGGTATTGACCGCGGTGCTGCCACCACGCGCCTGGCCCAACTTGCTTGCGTGAGTTTCACTGGCGGCACACGGATCACCATGGCAACCGGTGAGCAAAAAAAGGTCGAAGATCTGGAAGTCGGCGATCGGGTGCTGACCCGAGATGACGGCCCCCAGCAAGTCCGGTGGATTGGCCATTCTGTGCAACGGGCCAGTGGCGAGTTTGCCCCAATTGTGATCTCCGCCGGTACGCTGAACAACACGGGTGATCTGCGTGTGAGCCCTGATCACCGCCTGTTTGTGTATCAGCGCCAAGATCATATTGGCGTGGGCCGCAGCGAATTGCTTATAAAGGCCCGCCATCTGGTAAATGGTGCCACGGTCTATGCATCCGAGGGTGGTTTTGTGGACTACTATCAGATCATGTTTGACAGCCATCAGATCATCTTTGCCGAAGGCATTTCGGCGGAAACCATGCAGATGGACACCCGTACCAGTGCCGCCGTTCCCGCAGAAGTCACGGAGCGTATTCGCCAACGGGGTTCCAATTCGTTGCGCGCAAGCGCACATGCCCACTTGGAAGTGCACAAAAGCCTGCTGGACCGTCCCGATGCCGTGGAGCTGTTGAAACGCGCCTCGTCAAAATGAGCGCAGCAGGTCACTGAACGGCTTTTCCTTGCGAATTTGCCCGGCGCGACCTATACGCGCGACCATGTTGGACACGCAGACAAACCGCCCCGAATTGCCGCCAGAGATTGCGCGCCGTCGCACCTTTGCGATCATCTCGCACCCGGATGCGGGCAAGACCACGCTGACGGAAAAGTTCCTCCTGTATGGTGGTGCGATTCAGATGGCGGGTCAGGTGCGTGCGAAAGGTGAGGCGCGCCGGACGCGATCTGACTTCATGCAAATGGAAAAGGACCGCGGGATTTCCGTCTCCGCTTCGGCGATGTCGTTTGATTTTGGCAAGTTTCGCTTCAACCTTGTGGACACACCTGGCCACAGCGACTTTTCCGAAGACACCTATCGCACTTTGACTGCTGTGGACGCGGCGGTGATGGTGGTGGATGGTGCCAAAGGTGTTGAAAGCCAAACTCAAAAACTCTTTGAAGTCTGCCGCCTGCGTGATCTCCCGATCCTGACGTTTTGTAACAAGATGGACCGGGAAAGCCGGGATACGTTTGATATCATTGACGAAATTCAGGAAAATCTCGCCATTGATGTAACTCCAGCCAGTTGGCCAATTGGTGTCGGGCGGGAGTTCATGGGCTGTTATGACATGCTCAACGACCGGCTTGAACTGATGGATCGCGCGGACAGGAATGTGGTCGCGGAAACCGTTCAGATCGACAGCTTGGATGATCCAAAGCTGGCCGAACTTGTCCCTGAACATCTGCTTGATCAGCTTCGTGAAGAAGTTGAAATGGCCAAAGAGCTGTTGCCAACGCTTGATCCGCAGGCGGTGCTGGAAGGGCACATGACGCCGATCTGGTTTGGCTCTGCGATCAACTCCTTTGGCGTCAAAGAATTGATGGACGGCATCGGCACTTATGGGCCAGAGCCCCAAATACAAACTGCGCAACCGCGCAAAATTGCGCCCGAAGAAACCAAAGTCGCAGGGTTTGTCTTCAAAGTTCAAGCGAACATGGACCCAAAACACCGTGACCGCGTGGCGTTTGTGCGCATGGCCTCCGGGCACTTCAAACGTGGCATGAAGTTGACTCATGTGCGCACCAAAAAACCGATGGCAATTTCCAATCCGGTGTTGTTTCTAGCGTCCGACCGCGAGCTGGCGGAAGAGGCTTGGGCAGGTGATATCATTGGTATTCCAAACCACGGACAACTGCGCATCGGGGACACGCTGACCGAAGGCGAAGCGTTGCGGGTTTCAGGCATTCCGAGCTTTGCGCCGGAACTGTTGCAAGGCATCCGTGCCGGTGACCCCATGAAAGCCAAACACCTCGAAAAAGCGCTGATGCAGTTTGCCGAAGAAGGCGCCGCGAAAGTGTTCAAACCAATGATTGGTGCCGGCTTTATCGTTGGCGTGGTTGGCCAGCTTCAGTTTGAGGTGCTCGCGAGCCGGATCGAGATGGAATACGGTCTTCCCGTGCGATTTGATCAGAGCCAATTTACCTCAGCCCGCTGGGTCAATGGCGAGCGGCAAGCGGTTGAAAAGTTTGCGGATATGAACAAACAGCACATCAGCTATGACCACGACGGCGATGTGGTTTTCCTGACTCGTTTACAGTGGGACATCGACCGTGTTGCGCGCGATTATCCAGACGTCACCCTGACCGCGACCAAGGAAATGATGGTCTAAGCAAGTCTGCGATTGCACGGGGGCTGACCCCGTGCAAACATCGCCCTATGACCGACAACACCCTTACCTATCCGGGCGGCTTTGCCTATATGATGGAGCGCTATGACGGGCGACGAGACCCGTTTGACTTTGGCCCCGAAGACCTCCCGCCGCTTGACGTCAATTTGGCAGCTCTGAGAAGGGCGATTGTGCCGGTACGGGCGGCCGAAAAAGGACCTGCAGACCCAAATACAAATTGGGCGCGCAAACGTCGTCAGATTGCCGAAGAATTCATCGACATGAGCGAGCTTGCGTTCTTGAACGCCCAGCTGATCTCCAACCTTCGAAAACGCAGCTTTCCACAACAAACCCCTGCACTTTTTCTAAGAATTTGGACTGAGGAGTCTGCCCATTTGCTGCAAGAGTTGAACCTGCGCTGGTTGGTGAGCTCAGTGCAGACTTTCGCCGATCATGGCGCGTCCCCCGCGCAGCGTGAGGCGGGTCAAGGGCTCCGCATGCTGTTTGGCATGATGAAGCTCTATGAGTTTGAGCGCAGCTTCAGCGGCCTGCCCCCTGCCAAGGAGTTTGGCTTTGGCAAACGTGCAAGAGCGCGCTTGCCTCTGGATATGGAGCCGTTCTCTCTGATGCATGGCGGTTTGGACATCAACGTCATCACACCAGTTTGGGAGTTGTCGCAAACCGACCCAGTGATTGCACCGTTGGCAGAACATCTGTTGCAAGAGCTGATCTCTGAAGACGGCGGCGTGTTCCGACGTCTGGCGCAAATGCGTGCGAAAAAGGAACGACAACAGGCCCGCAAATGACAGCAGACTCACCAACATGGGGAGTCGTGGCCACCATAAAGGCTCCCTCAGAAGACATACTCAACTTTGTCGCCTACCACCTTGAACAAGGTGCAAAGCATATCTGGATCTATCTGGATGCGCCTGCCCCGGAAGCCAAAGTGTTGCTGAAAGCGCACCCCCAAGTGACGCCCATCAGCACCGGCGAGAATTTTTGGATCAAGGCGCGCGGCAAACGGCCTTTCAAACACCAAATACGGCAATCGCATAACGTGGAACACGCATATGCAAGGGCGCGTGACGTGGATTGGCTGCTGCACATCGATGTTGATGAATTTCTCATGTCGCCAGACTCTGCTGTGACCGATCATCTGGCAAATCTGCCGGATAGTTGTGTGGTGGCCCGTGTGCGTCCCGCAGAAGCCTTGGCCAATGAAGACGGCACTACAGAAACTCTGTTCTACAAATCTCACATTGCCGACAAGGCAACGCGTCGACAGGTTGTGTCAGAGGTCTACCCAACCTTCGGTGCGCATCTAAGAGGTGGATTTCTCAGCCATGTGGCCGGGAAAATCTTTATCCGTACCGGACAGTCAGATTTGCAGATCAAAATCCACAATGCCTTTCGGGGTGAACATGAAAACCCGGGCCAGGTGGAGCTAAGAGGCATGTCTTTGTTGCACCAACACACACTTGGGTGGGAGCATTGGCGCAAGAGTTTTGGATACCGCCACAGGAAAGGCTCATATCGCGCGGAACTGGGATCAGCACTGCCGGAGGCAAAAGGAGGGATGACTTTGCACGCGCTGTTTGACCAGTTGTCGCAAGAGCCGGACGGATTGCGGCAGTTTTACGAGGAGGTCTGCGTGGCCTCCGAAGATCTGCGCCGCAAACTTGCCACCTATGGGTTACTTCAACAGCACGCACTGCATTTGGCTGAGATCCGACGGAAACACTTCAGCGACTTTTGAGCAAATGTTTCCAGTCAGTCGTCAAACACTTGGCAACGTGTTGGTTTCGTTGACCTGACGCCCTTGGTGCTATAGAAGGCCACGAGGATCATTTACGCCATGTGTTGCGGGGCCATACGGGCCTGATCTGTCAAGCCGCTGCGGGCCAAGATGCGTCCGTAAATCACGGATACATATGACAAAATTCTCTGACTTGAACCTTAACCCGAAGGTGCTGAAAGCAATCAGCGAAGCGGGATATGAAACGCCCACCCCTATTCAGGCGGGAGCGATTCCTTCGGCTCTGGAAGGCCGCGATGTTTTGGGCATCGCGCAAACCGGGACCGGAAAGACTGCAAGCTTCACCTTACCAATGCTCTCGTTGCTGGCCCGTGGTCGCGCGCGCGCGCGCATGCCGCGCAGTCTTGTGCTGTGCCCCACGCGGGAACTGGCAGCCCAAGTCGCCGAAAACTTTGACACATACTCCAAACACCTGAAGCTGACCAAAGCCCTTTTGATCGGGGGCGTGAGCTTTAAGGAACAGGAAACGATCATCGACAAAGGCGTCGATGTTCTGATCGCGACACCAGGCCGTCTGCTCGACCATTTCGAGCGAGGCAAACTGATCCTGTCCGACGTGAAAGTCATGGTTGTCGACGAAGCCGACCGGATGCTGGATATGGGGTTCATTCCTGATATCGAACGTATCTTCGGCATGACGCCATTTACACGTCAAACGTTGTTCTTCTCGGCCACTATGGCACCAGAGATTGAGCGCATCACCAATACGTTCCTGTCCAACCCTGAGCGTGTCGAAGTTGCGCGTCAGGCCACTGCAAGTGAGACAATTGAGCAAGGCGTCGTCATGTTCAAAGCCTCACGCCGTGATCGTGAAGGCAGCGAGAAACGCAAAGTACTGCGTGCGTTGATTGATGGCGAAGGTGACAAGTGCACCAATGCAATCATCTTCTGCAACCGTAAGACCGATGTGGATATCACCGCAAAATCGCTGAAGAAATACGGCTATGACGCGGCGCCAATCCACGGTGACCTGGATCAATCTCAACGCACCAAGACGCTTGACTCGTTTCGCAATGGCGAGCTGCGTATTTTGGTGGCCTCGGATGTGGCTGCGCGCGGGTTGGATGTGCCAAGTGTGAGTCACGTTTATAACTTTGATGTTCCCGGACATCCCGAAGATTATGTGCACCGCATTGGCCGGACTGGTCGCGCAGGACGCGAAGGCAAAGCAGTCACGATCTGCACACCTCGCGATGAAAAACAATTTGATGCGGTTGAAGCGTTGATCCAAAAAGAGATCACACGCCTTGAGAACCCTGTAAAATCCGCGCCACGCAAGCCGCGCACTCCAAAGCAAGACACGCCAAAGGTAGAAGCAAAACCTGCTGAACCTAAAGTTGAGGCAGCGCAACCCAAGCCGCAATCTCGCCAACCCAAGGAAGACACGCGTGCGCGTGAGGATAGCCATTCTAAATCTTCACGGGGACGTGGTGGCCGGGGTCGGTACGACCGTCGTGACGACAACAAAGTTGTTGGCATGGGCGATCACATGCCCGGCTTTATCGCAATGAGCTTTGACGAGCGCCGCAGCCAATAAGGGATGCTGGTCAGCGTCAAAAACATAAAGGGCCCCGCTGGGGCCCTTTCTTCGTTGTGTGGGTTTGGTGTTGCCGCTTAGCTTAGGCGGCTCACAATCACGGTGACCTCGGGCTTTTTGCCAATCTCATCTCGCGCGCCATTGCGCACAATGCGGCGAATGTCGCCTTCGATTTTATCGTCATCGCGCAGTGTCTTTTCTTTGGCACGGCCAAGGAACTGTGTGACATCCGCTTCAAGGACATCCACCAAAGGCGCTTGTGAGCGGCCCATTTCCGGCAATCCCATCAACTCGCACCATGCTTCGCCCAATGGCTCGTCATCCTCGTCCAACAAAACGGTCACAATGACATGCCCGTTCAAGGCCATACGAATGCGATCGCGCACGATGCCATCCATTGCACCGATTTGGCTGTTGCCATCAAGGTAAGTGCGCCCGGTTTCCACATACTCCGCAACAGCGGGCTGATCGCCGCTCAGATCCAGCATGGTCCCGTTGACCGCAACGATGGACGCCCGCCCCGCCTCTTTGGCGAGTTTGGCGTGTTCGCGCAGATGGCGGTGCTCGCCGTGGTTGGGGATCACCATCGTCGGATCCACAATTTCGTGCAGGCGCAGAAGGTCCGGGCGGTTGGCATGACCAGACACGTGGTATTTCCCAGTGCTGTCATCCACCACATCCACCCCCATTTCGGAGAATTGGTTGATGATGCGGATCACACCTTTTTCGTTGCCTGGAATGGTTTTAGAGCTGAACAGAAAGAGGTCGCCCTCTTTCATGGTGATGCCGTTGTACTTGCCACGTGCAAGCTGTGCGCTGGCCGCGCGACGTTCGCCCTGTGACCCGGTCACAAGCAGCATCAGGTTTTCACGCGGAATGTTTGCGGCGTCCTCAGGACTCACCACTTTGGGGAAATCTGTCAGCACGCCGGTTTCGATCCCAGCCTCGATCATGCGGCGCATGGCACGGCCCATCAGGCAGATAGACCGCCCAGCCCGCGCGCCTGCTTCGGCAAGTGTTTTCACACGAGCCACGTTGGAGGCAAACGTCGTCGCCACCACCATATTTGGGGCAGCAGCAACCAAGCCTTCGATCTCTGGGCCTACAGAGGCCTCAGAGCGGCCGGCATGTGGTGAGAACACATTGGTGCTGTCACAGATCAGAGCTTTGACGCCGTCCTTGGACACATCGGCCCAGAGGGCCGGGTCAAAAGCTTCACCCACCAACGGGGTTTCATCCAGTTTAAAGTCACCAGAGTGGATCACGCGACCAGCTGTGCTGTCGATCACCAATGCTGCGCTTTCCGGGATGGAGTGGCTGACCGGGAGAAAGCTCACTTTGAACGGTCCAGCCTCAGTTACCACCGGCCAGGCCGCAACCGTGCGGACCATTTCTTCTGGCTGACCACGGTCCGCCATTTTGTGGCGCGCGAGGTTGGCCGTGAACGTGCGCGCATACACCGGCACGCCAAGACGCTCCCAGTAGTGTCCAACAGCCCCAACGTGGTCTTCGTGCCCGTGCGTGATAAACACAGCCTCAAGCCGGTTTTTGTTCTCTTCAAGCCAGCGGATATCGGCAAAGATCAAGTCTACACCCGGGCTGGTTTCCATATCGGAAAACGCCACCCCAATGTCCACGAGAATGAGCCGCTCTTTGTCTTTAGGCCCGAAGCCATAGACATAAGCGTTCATGCCAATTTCACCAGATCCGCCCAAAGGCAGATAAATTAAGCGGTCGCTCATGCGCCCTGCTCCTTGTTGTAATCATGGATCACGGTCAACCCGTGCATCGTCAAATCGTCTTCGATGGTGTCAAACAGGTGATCGCCCTGTTCAAAAAGCGGCGCAAGCCCGCCCGTCCCCACCACTTTCATCGGGGCGCCGTATTCTGACTTGATCCGAGCGATGATACCTTCGATCAAACCCGTATAGCCCCAAAACACACCAGACTGAATACAACCAACTGTGTTTGTGCCAATCACCTTTTCGGGTTGGCTGATGTCCACATGTGGAAGGGCGGCCGCACCTGCGTGCAGCGCCTCGAGGCTGAGATTCACACCCGGGGCAATCACGCCGCCTACATAGGCGCCATCCCCGGCCACCACATCAAAGTTTGTCGCTGTGCCAAAATCGACAACAACCACATTGCCGCCATGCCTATCAAAGGCGGCAACGGCGTTGGCCAAGCGATCAGGGCCCGGTTGAGTGCCCTCATCCACACGTGGGGTTACGGGCAATTTACACTCAGGTTTACCCACTACAAGTGGACGGCAATTGAAGAACCGATCCGCAAATACTCGCAGGTTGAACACCACACGGGGCACCGTCGTAGAGATGATCACATCGGTGATATCAGCATTGATCCCATAGTGATTGATCAAGGTGGAGTACCACGTGAAATAGGCGTCCGCCGTGCGCGCATGGTGTGTGGACGTCCGTAGGGTGCAGAGAAATTTCTCTCCATCCCAAATCGAGAACACGGTGTTGGTGTTGCCGCAGTCAATGGCCAGAAGCATGGCACAGTTTCCCCTTCATGCGGATCAGAAAAAGATGTCAGCTGCGGGGATAGCCACGCGGCCCTTCGCGGTCTTCAACACCAGATTGCCCTTGCTGTCCACCGTTTCAAAGGTTCCGGTCGTTTCGTCACGGGTTGTGCGTGCTGTAATGACCTCTCCAATCCGAGCAGCGCGGGACATCCAAGCACTCCGGATTGGCGCAAATCCATAGGTGACAAATTGGCTTTCCCAACGCGCGTAGGCGGAGGCCAAAGCCTCCAAAAACTCTTCCGGCTGCACAAGTGCACCGGTCTCAGACAAAAGCGAAACAGGCCGCGTTGCGTGTTTTTCAACGACCGCAGCGTCGGGTGCATGGGCAAGGTTGACCCCTATGCCAATTGCGATGTGGCTCACCACACCACCGACCATACCAGCGCTTTCTAACAGAATCCCGGCCACCTTGCCCCCGTTCAACAGAACATCGTTGGGCCACTTAAGTGAAAGCCCATCATTGCGCCCGGTGACCGTGCCAAAGGCATCGTAAAGCGCCAGCGATGTCACAAAAGATCTCAAAGCGACCTGATCCGGGCTTTCGGTTGGCCGCATCACCAGTGTGGCGGCAAAGTTTCCGAGCGGATCGACCCACGCCCGACCGCGCCGTCCACGGCCCTGCGTTTGGCGCAATCCTAAGATCCATTCGGGACCTGCCAGCTCGGGTGCAATGCGCGCAGCTTCCGCATTGGTGCTGTCCACTTCCGCCAAAATGCGGCGGCCGTATCCTTCGGGCCACTTGATCATAGTCTTGTCGTCTTTTTACTGGTCAAAAAGGCACCTGTCACCGAAGGCTGATTCAGAAACAACAACGCGCCCCTTGGGGCGCGCCATTGATAAACTAGTGGCAAGGCTGCCTCAATGTCCCGTCAGTGCGGCCGCTGCGACTTGCGCAGCTGTGTCGACACCAAAGAAGTTTACAACTCCCAACAGCATAATGGCGGCACTGACCATCAACATCACGTGCTGGACAGAGGAGCGTGGGGCATCCAAGCCATCATTCTCTTCACCAAAGTACATGAAGTATACAATGCGAAGGTAATAGAACGCACCAATTACGGAAGCCACAACCCCAGCAATGGCCAGCCATGCCAAACCCGCCTCAAAGGCGGCACGCAACACGTAGAGTTTCCCAAAGAAACCCAAGAACGGAGGCACGCCAGCGAGTGAAAACAGCAAAAACAGCATCGCCAAGGCGCGCCCGGGCGCGCGTTTGGAATACATGTTGAGCGATGCGATATTGGTCACCGGCTGACCATCTTTTTCCATCGATAGGATAAAGGCAAAGGTGCCGACATTCATTGTGACGTAGATGGCCATGTAGACCAACATGGCTTCGACGCCCAACGCTGTCCCGGCGGCCAACCCCATCAGCGCATAGCCCATGTGGGCAATCGAAGAGTAGGCCATCAGACGTTTGATGTTGGTTTGACCAATCGCGGCCACAGCGCCCAGAAACATCGACAGCACCGACAAGAGCGCGATGATCTGCTGCCAATCGGCAACCACACCACCAAAGGCGTCAAACAGCACGCGGGCAAACAGCCCCATTGCGGCGAGTTTTGGAGCCGTCGCAAAGAACGCGGTGATCGGGGTTGGCGCACCTTCGTAGACATCAGGCGTCCACATGTGGAACGGGACAGCGGACACTTTGAACGCCAAACCGGACAAGACAAAGGTCAGACCAAACAGCAAGCCCAGCGGCGCGTGGCCGTGGCCAACGGCCTCAATGATGCCAGAGAACTGCGTTGTGCCTGCAAAGCCATACACAAGCGAAGAACCATAGAGAAGCAAACCAGAAGACAGTGCGCCAAGCAGGAAGTATTTCATCCCGGCTTCAGTGGACTTGATGCCATCCCGCCGCAGTGAGGCGACGACGTAAAGTGACAAAGACTGCAGCTCCAGCCCCATATAGAGCGCGATCAGATCTCCTGCGGAGACCATGGTCATCATCCCGACCATCGCCAATGTCACCAACACCGGGTACTCAAAACGCAGCATGCCTCGGCGCGACATGTAGTCCTGCCCCATGACAAGCACTGCTGCGCCGGATAGAAGCATCGCCACCTTGGCGAACCGGGAGAACGCATCGTCGTGGAACATGCCGTTAAAGCCAACATTTTCGCCACTGCCGGTTGCACCAATCCACACCGCGAAGAGAACAAACACACCAGCGGTCAACCACGTGAGGGGCGTCGCCAGTTTGTCTTTGCCGGTATAGACCACCGCCACCAGTGCCAACATGGCAAAGAGCGCCAGAAGGATTTCCGGGAGGATGATATTCAGATCAGCCTGAATCATGTCTCAAGCGCTCCTTAGTGCGATGCCGACTGGTCGGCGGAAGCGCCGTTTGCCAGTGCGGTGTCATAGTTGGAAATCAAGTGCTCAACTGAGGGGCCGATGATGTCGGTGACCAAGGATGGGTAAATACCCAACAGAATGGTCATGGCCACCAGCGGCGCAAAGATCAGTTTTTCACGCTGTGTCATATCTGAGATCGACTTCAGGCTTTCTTTGATCAGATCGCCCAAGACAACGCGGCGGTAGAGCCACAGCGCGTAAGCCGCTGAGAGGATCACGCCGGCGGTTGCGACAAGCGCTACCCATGTGTTGGCCTGAAACACACCCATCAAGGTCAAGAACTCTCCCACAAAGCCCGATGTGCCGGGCAGGCCGACGTTGGCCATGGTAAAGAACATGAAGATCAGCGCGTAAGCTGGCATGCGGTTTACAAGGCCGCCGTACGCGTCGATGTCACGTGTGTGCATCCGGTCATAAATCACACCTACACAGAGAAAGAGCGCGCCAGAGATAAAGCCGTGGCTGATCATCTGAAAAATGGCGCCGTCGATACCCTGTTGGTTGGCCGCAAAAATCCCCATGGTCACATAACCCATGTGTGCAACCGAAGAATAAGCGATCAGTTTCTTCATATCTTCCTGTACGAGCGCAACCAGCGAGGTATAGACGATCGCAATTGCGGACATCCATAGGATCAGCGGGGTCATGACCTCTGAGCCAACTGGAAACATCGGCAGGCTGAAGCGCAGGAAGCCATAGCCGCCCATCTTAAGAAGGATTGATGCCAGTACCACAGAGCCCGCGGTCGGCGCCTGAACGTGTGCGTCTGGCAACCAGGTGTGCACAGGCCACATAGGCATTTTCACCGCAAAAGACGCGAAGAATGCCAAGAACATGAGCGTCTGTGCGCCCCCCATGACAGAGAACCCTAAGATCGTCATGGGCTCCGAGGCAAACTCATATGTCATCAGCGTTGGAATGTCGGTGGTCCCGGCATTCACAAACATCGCCACCATTGCGATCAGCATGAGAACTGAGCCAAGGAAGGTGTAGAGGAAGAATTTGAAAGACGCGTAGATGCGGTTGGCACCGCCCCAAATCCCGATGATCAGGAACATTGGGATCAGGCCCGCTTCAAAGAACAGATAGAAGAGCACGAGATCCAACGCCATGAACACGCCAAGCATCAGCGTCTCCAAAAGCAGGAAGGCGATCATGTATTCTTTGACACGTTTGGTCACGCCCCAAGAGCCCCAAATCACCAAAGGCATAATAAACGTGGTGAGCATGACAAACAGCACAGAGATGCCGTCGACACCCATCTTATACTTCATGCCCATAACCCACTCACGTTCTTCCACAAACTGAAAGTCCGTGTTGGAGGGGTCAAAGCCGGCCAGAATGAACAGCGATACCACAAAGGTGATCACCGTGGTTGTCAGGGCAACACGCTTGGCATTGCGCTGTGCCATCTCGTCTTCTCCACGCAGAAAGACCACAAGGATCAAAGCTGCAAACGTCGGGAGAAACGTGACTAGGGAGAGCAGGCTGTCGTTCATTAGTGCGCTCCTCCGCTGAGCGTCATCAGAGTGATCAGCACAACAATGCCGATCACCATGGCCAGAGCATAAGTAAAGATATAACCGGTCTGTGCGCGGCCAGCCAAACGGGTGAGCATTGGCACAAAGCCCATCGCCAAGCCGTTGATACCACCGTCAATCACGTTGCCGTCGCCGCGTTTCCAAAGGAAGCGGCCGATGGCCTGTGCGGGGCGTACAAAAATGAAGTCGTAGAGCTCGTCAAAGTACCATTTGTTTAACAGGAACAAATACAGCGGACGTTGGCTTTCGGCCAGTTTTGCCGGCATCGATGGGTTCCAGATGTAGAACCAAAGTGCCATGATTAGCCCCAGTACCATCGCGATGAATGGGCTGACCTTTACCCATTTGGGTGCATGGTGCGCTTCGTCCATCACATGATTGCTTGGGTGTGTGAAGATTGCACCTTGAGGGGCTTCGCCGTGGTGGGCCATTGCCACCGCTGCGTGATCAGGGTCAGCGTGTTTCTCGTCGTGATCATGGCCATCATCATGAGCATGATCATCGCCATGCGCATGATCGTCTTTCTTGGCTTCTTCGTGATCGTCAGCATGGCCGTGATCGCTGTGTTCTGCATGGTGTACAGGCACGCCGTAGAATTTGTTGACCGTGTTGTGGTCGCCAAAGAAGGATCCAAACCAGATCATACCAGCAAAGATTGCGCCCAAAGACAGAACACCAAGCGGGACCAACATGACCATTGGGCTTTCATGCGCATGCTCATGTGTATGCTTGTTGCCACGCGCCTCGCCATAAAAGGTCAGGAAAATCAGACGCCAGCTGTAGAAGCTGGTGAAGCAGGCCGCGATAACCAGCATCCAGAAGCCATAGCCGCCAGCGGTGCCAGCCCAAGCGCTTTCAATGATCGCATCTTTGGACAAGAAGCCAGCAAACCCAATGTGGGTCAGCGGGATGCCCACGCCGGTGATGGCCAGCGTGCCGATCATCATCGCCCAGAAGGTATAGGGGATCTTTTTACGCAGACCGCCGTAGTTGCGCATGTCCTGCTCATGGTGCATCGCGTGGATCACCGAACCCGCGCCTAGGAAGAGCATTGCCTTGAAGAAGGCGTGGGTGAAGAGGTGGAACATCGCTGCCGAGTAAACCCCAACGCCAGCGGCCACAAACATGTAGCCAAGCTGGGACATGGTGGAATACGCGATCACACGTTTGATGTCATTTTGCACAAGGCCAATGGTGGCCGCGACAAAGGCTGTGGAGGCGCCAAGGAACACTATGAACGCTTTGGTGTCGTTTGCATATTCGATCAGTGGCGACATGCGCGACACAAGGAAGACACCGGCCGTCACCATGGTTGCGGCGTGGATCAGGGCCGACACAGGTGTCGGGCCTTCCATCGCATCAGGCAGCCATGTGTGAAGGAACAACTGTGCCGATTTGCCCATCGCGCCGATGAACAGCAGGAAAGCAATTAAGTTGGCTGCGTTCCAGTCGCGCCACAGGAAGTGAAGCTCCATCTCCGCTAGCGCCGGTGCGGCAGCAAAGATATCGTCGAACTTGATGCTATCGGTCAGCATATAGATGGCAAAGATGCCCAGCAGGAAACCGAAGTCGCCCACGCGGTTGACCACAAAGGCTTTGATTGCGGCAGCGTTGGCTGATGGTTTTTTGTAGTAGAAACCAATGAGCAGGTAAGACGCGACGCCCACACCTTCCCAGCCGAAGAACATCTGCAGCAGGTTGTCCGCGGTCACCAGCGCAAGCATGGTGAAGGTGAAGAAGGACAGATAAGCAAAGAAGCGGGCTTTATAGTTCTCGCCCTCGCCCCAGTTCTCGTCATGCGCCATATAGCCCATGGAATAGAGGTGCACGAGGGCGGACACCGTGGTGACCACAATCAGCATGATCGCTGTCAGACGGTCCACACGGATCGACCACGCTGTGTCCAAATGACCCGACTGAATGAAATCCAGAATGTGGATCTGCTTGACGTGCTCAGCGTCAAGCCCAAGGAACACGATCCAGCTGAGCAGACAGGCTAAGAACAATAGACCAGTGGTCAGGTATTGCGCGGCCTTTTCACCAATCACGCGCCAACCAAAGCCTGCAATGATGGCACCGACAAGCGGCGCGAAGAGGATAATCTTTTCCATGCTCGCTTAGCCTTTCATCACGTTGACGTCTTCCACCGCGATGGTGCCGCGGTTTCGGAAGAAGGAGACGAGAATAGCAAGGCCAATGGCCGCCTCTGCAGCGGCGACTGTCATCACAAACAGCGCGAAGACTTGGCCAACAAGATCACCGAGGAAGGCCGAAAAGGCCACCAAATTGATGTTCACAGACAGCAGGATAAGTTCAATCGACATCAACAAAATGATGATGTTCTTCCGGTTCAGGAAGAGGCCAAAAATGCCAATGACGAACAATGTCGCGGCAACGCCTAGGTAGTGTTCCAAACCAATCATATTTGGTCCCTCGGTTCTTTTTTCTCTTCCGGGAGGCTTACAGCCCCTGCCCCGGCTTTACGTCTTTCAATTCCATCGCGTCTTTTGGATCGCGCCACATCTGCTGCAGCACGTCTTGGCGTTTGATGTCTTTGCGGTGGCGCAGCGTCAGCACGATCGCCCCAATCATCGCCACCAGCAGGATAAGCCCAGCCAGTTGGAACAGCAGGAAGTACTGATCATAGAGGATCAGACCCAGCGCTTCGGTGTTGTGGGCATCGGTGGGTGTGACCGCACCGCGCAGCGCTTGTGCATCATCGGCGAATTGCCACACGCCAAACGCCATGCCGAGTTGCATCAGAAGGATCAGCCCGATGAGCAGTGCCAGCGGCATATATTGCGCCATGCCCGCCTTGAGTTCGGCAAAATCGACATCCAGCATCATCACAACAAACAGGAAGAGCACCGCAACGGCCCCGACGTAGACGATGATCAGGAGCATCGCGACGAATTCCGCCCCCAAGAGCACAAACAACCCAGCCGCACTCAGAAATGCCAAGATCAGCCAGATCACTGAGTGAACCGGGTTGCGGCTGATGACGGTGAAAAACCCACCGGTGATCACGCAGATCGAAAACAGCCAAAACGCAAGTGCTGCGATGGTCATGTGTCACTTCCCTCTTGTTCCGCCATAACCTCTTGTACCAACTCCATGGCACGTGTGGTGGCGGGTATACCGGCGAACATCGACATTTGTCCGATGGTCTCCACGATTTCTTGTTTGGTGGCACCCGCTTCGGTCAAGTGCCGCACGGTCAGCCGAATTTGTGCATCCGCTTGGGCGCCTAACATGGTGAGCGCGCCAAGTGTCAGCAGCAGGCGTGTCTTGGCATCAAGACCACCCTGATTGAGAGAGTTGCCAAAAAACATCTCCATGACATCTTTGGGCATGGTCGGCCAAAGTGCCTCAAACCCTTTGGGCGTGAAGCTTTCCAGTGCAGGATTGAAGGCCTTCGCCATCTCCTGATACTGAGCGAACATCGCCTGATATGGGTTTTTTGGATCGTTCATCGGTACGGTGCATCAATCTCTAGGTTGCGGGCAATCTCTGCTTCCCAACGCGCGCCGTTCTCAAGCAGCTTGTCTTTGTCGTAGAACAGCTCTTCGCGTGTCTCGGTTGCAAATTCAAAGTTTGGCCCTTCGACAATCGCGTCCACAGGGCAGGCTTCTTGGCAGAAACCGCAGTAGATACATTTGGTCATATCGATGTCATAGCGCGTGGTGCGGCGAGAGCCGTCTTCGCGCGGTTCGGCGTCGATGGTGATCGCCTGTGCCGGGCAGACTGCTTCACAGAGCTTACACGCAATGCAGCGCTCTTCGCCGTTTGGATAGCGACGCAGGGCGTGCTCGCCACGGAACCGCGGGGACAGCGGGCCTTTTTCGTGTGGATAGTTCACGGTGGCCTTGGGTTTGAAGAAATACTTCATACCGAGTTTGAAGCCGCCCAAGAAGTCCTTCAGCAGGAAGTAGCCGACCGCGCGTTTGTAGTCGATTGCTGTCATATCAGCCTCCAATCGCCCAGCGGGCATAAGCACCGCCGAAAAGTTCGAATTTCGCAAGAAAAGACACCAGCACCACCCAAATCAGGGACATTGGCAGGAAGACCTTCCAACCAATGCGCATCAACTGGTCGTAGCGGTAGCGCGGGGTGATCGCCTTTACCATCGAGAAGATGAAGAAGACAAAGCAGATTTTTGCAAACATCCAGAAGATGCCATCAGGCAGGAAGTTCACAGGGGACAGCCAGCCTCCCAGGAACAGCAGGGATACCAGCGCGCACATCAGAACGATGGCCACATATTCGCCGATCATGAACAACAGGAACGGCGTGGAGCTGTATTCCACCTGATAGCCGGCCACCAGTTCGGACTCCGCTTCGGGAAGATCAAACGGTGGGCGGTTGGTTTCCGCCATGGCCGAGATCAGGAACAGGAACAGCATCGGGAAGTGAGGCAGCCAGTACCAGCTGAGTGCGCCGTATTTGCCGTCTTGTGCCGTGACGATGTCGCCAAAGTTCATTGATCCGGTGGTGATGATCACGCCGATGATGATCAGGCCTAAGGAAACCTCGTAAGAAATCATTTGTGCCGCAGAGCGCAGGGAGCCCAGAAAAGGGTATTTGGAGTTGGACGCCCAACCGCCCATGATCACGCCATAGACTTCCAGAGAACTGATCGCCATGACGTAAAGAATGGCGACATTGATGTCTGACACCACCCAACCGTCGTTAAACGGGATCACAGCCCAAGCGATCAGCGCCATCACCAAGCTGACCATCGGGGCCAGCAGGAAGACCACTTTGTCAGAGCCCGCCGGATAGACGATCTCTTTCACCGCATATTTCACAAAATCTGCGAAGCTCTGCAGCAACCCGAAGGTGCCGACGACGTTGGGTCCCCGGCGCAATTGAACCGCCGCCCAGATCTTTCGATCTGCGTAGAGCAGGAACGCCAAGGCCACCAGAAGCGGCACAACGACCAGCAGCACCTGACCCAGTGTCAGAAGCAGAATGCCGAGGTTCGTGGTGGTAAAGAATTCAGTCATGGGTCCTCACACCGTAGGTATTCCGTTGTCTTCGCAGTTCGCAACAATGACTTCTGCGTCAATTGTCTTGAGACCACGGGGCAACGCGGACGAGATGGTATATACCGAGTCTCCCGTCCACAGTTCGCCCTGATTGTCAGTTGTTGTACGCACATGCCTAGCGAACCCGAAACCACGGATCAGCGCATATTGCGCAGCCGCGCATTCGGCATAGACATGCACATCAGTTGCGTCACGCGCACCAGTCATCGACACGTGAAAGTTCACGAGATCACCTTCAAGCAGCCGTGTGTCCACACCCGCGTATTGGGGCGCAAAATCGACACCCTCACGCGTCACACTGCTTTCGGGCTGCGGGGCGCAGGCCGATAGCCCGGCCGAAGCGGCCAAAGCGATCAGGATATGTGACGTGCGAAAGGTCATAGGTTGGTTTATTCCGCCGCGATCTTTGTGTCGGAGCGCGCCTTTGCTGCGGCAGAGAGCTCTGCCATCAGTGCGCTGGCGCGCGCGATTGGGTTGGTCAGATAGAAATCAGAAACTACGGATGGGAAACGGCCCTTTTTCAAGGTCGACGCCTCCAATGGCTCCCATTCATTATCAATCACTTGATCGATTTTTTTCAGATGGGGAACTGCTGAGACCATCGCCTGCCGTAATTGAGCCAGACTGTCATATGGCAGCGTGGAGCCAAGTTCTGCACTCAGCGCGCGCAAGATCGCCCAATTCTCTTTGGCTTGCCCGGGTGCAAACCCGGCGCGCATCGCCAATTGAGGGCGCCCTTCCGTGTTCACAAACAGACCGTTCTCTTCCGTGTAGGCGGCGGCTGGCAGGATTACGTCGGCGCGGTGTGCACCGCGATCGCCATGACTGCCTTGGTAAATCACAAATGGGCCGTCAGCCACGTCCACGTCATCTGCGCCGAGATTGAACACAACCTCTGCGTCTGCGAGGGCGGCACTCATGCCGCCTTCGGTCACGGCACCAACATCCATAGCACCAACACGTGACGCTGCGGTGTGTAGCACCAACATCTTGCCGCCCATTTTCTCGGTTGCCGCCATACACTGGCCTAGAACCGCCACACCGTCGCCGTCCTGAATGGCGCCCTGGCCGACAATCACAACAGCACCTTCAGTGGCTTTGGCGTTGCCAGCCAATTTGTTCAATGGCACGCGCCCCGGCCCTGCATGCGTGTAGTCATAGGTCAGGTCCATGTCCCGATCCCCAATGACAGTCACGTTAGCTCCTTTGGTCCAAGCCTTACGAATACGTGCGTTCAGCACCGGAGCTTCGTCACGTGGATTGGTACCAATCAGGTAGATTTCTTTTGCGGTATCAATATCTTCAATGGTCGCATTGCCCACATATGCCGATCGGTTCCCCACAGGCAGTGGTGCGCCGTTTGTTCGACATTCGATTGCACCGTCAAGACTTTCCACAAGCTGCTTAAGTGCGAAAACCGCCTCGGTAGGCACCAGATCACCAACCAATGCAGCCAGTTTCTTGCCCTTGATTGCGCCAGATGCAGCATCCAGAGCCTCGCCCCAAGACGCGGGCTTCAGTTTACCATCGACCCGCACGTAAGGTTGATCCAGACGCTGGCGGCGCAGCCCATCCCAGACAAAACGCGTTTTGTCCGAAATCCATTCTTCGTTCACACCATCATGATTGCGGGGCAGGATCCGCATTACTTCGCGGCCTTTGGTGTCCACGCGAATGTTGGACCCAAGAGCGTCCATCACATCAATGGTCTCGGTCTTGGTGAGCTCCCAAGGTCGGGCAGTAAAGCTGTAGGGTTTAGAGGTCAGCGCACCAACAGGGCAAAGATCGATGATATTTCCCTGCAGATTGCTATCCAGTGTTTCGTTCAGATAACTGGTGATTTCTGCATCCTCACCGCGCCCGGTCTGACCCATTTGAGTGATGCCCGCCACTTCGGTGGTGAAACGCACGCAGCGCGTACAACTGATACAGCGTGTCATAGTTGTCTCGACCAAAGGACCAAGGTCGAGATCATCTACTGCGCGTTTCGCTTCGTTGAAGCGGTTTTCGCTTATGCCATAGGCCATGGCCTGATCCTGAAGATCACATTCGCCACCCTGATCGCAAATTGGGCAATCCAGTGGGTGGTTGATCAGCAGGAATTCCATCACGCCTTCGCGCGCTTTTTTGACCATCGGCGAGTTGGTTTTCACCACCGGCGGTTGGCCTTCGGGTCCGGGGCGCAAATCACGCACCTGCATGGCACAAGAGGCGGCAGGTTTTGGCGGGCCGCCCACAACCTCAACAAGACACATCCGGCAGTTGCCCGCAATCGACAGACGCTCGTGATAGCAAAAACGCGGAATCTCTACCCCGGCCTCTTCACAGGCTTGGATCAGGGTCATTGCGCCCTCTACCTCGACTTCTTTTTCGTCGATGATGACTTTGCGGAGGTCAGACATGCTTACTTCGCCCTCAAATACACGCCGATCTGGCTGTTTCGTTCGATTTCCGCGCGCCCCAGCGCGCAGAATGTTTCCGGGACGTCGTAGTCGACGCCTTTGTGTTTGAAATAGTCCTCGCCTCGGGCGCGCATCCGTGCCTTTTCGGAGTCCGATCTCATGTAGGCCTTTATCTCATCATCACTGTATCCAAGGCTTCTTGCCTTACGGATCAATCCCCACCCATCAGACAGAGCCTTAACCTGACGTGGGGCAAGGCTGTCGCAGACTTCGGAAATTTCATAAGCCACCAAAGCCCAGTACAGGGGTTCATCTATTTCTTTCACCTCACGCAGCGGTGGGTTGGCAGCAGCGGCAGCGCTCCACGCGAAGGTGGACATAACTACAGCGGATATAAAACGTTTCATGCGCGCACTCCTTTGGCGTCAGCAAAGTCGTTCTTTGCCAAGGAGAAGAAGCACAAGCCGGCCCCTGATAGGCAATAACATCCAAAGTATGTTTGATAACCAATCACGGGCGACAATATCCTTCGAGCTGAATTTTATCGTCTACAGGTATGACGCTCTCTGAGTCCGGAGCGACAACCCAATCAATTTTTGAGGTGCCATATTCTTTGATGCAATACTTGGTTGCCTCATGGGCGCCAGCCTGCCGCGCCCCTGAGAGACCTTGACCGACGCGGGAAACGGTTACAGTGAAGTGATCGCGCTCTTCTTTTGCAACCTTCTGCGATTTGGCTTTGTAGTACACGCCATCAAAGGTCTCCTTGTAGCGCTGACTACGGAAACTATCGCGAAAGCCTTCGCCGCACGCCGTGAGAGTCGATGCTGCAATAAGCACCATCGCGATACCGGCTGGCGTTTTACGCTGGCTTTTGAGGATAGTCTTCAACATCTAAGTATTTACTCCGCCGCCATGGCGCCCATGCGCCCAGTTTTGTTGGCTTTGATACGATCCTCGATTTCCTCGCGGAAGTTGCGGATCAGACCCTGGATCGGCCAAGCTGCCGCGTCACCAAGGGCACAAATGGTGTGGCCTTCGACCTGCTTTGTCACGTCCCAAAGCATATCAATCTCTTCGACTTCTGCCTCTCCACGTACCAAACGATCCATAACGCGCATCATCCAGCCTGTGCCTTCGCGACAGGGCGTACATTGGCCGCAGCTTTCGTGTTTGTAGAATTTCGCCAGACGCCAGATCGCTTTGATGATGTCCGTTTGTTTGTCCATGACAATCACCGCAGCAGTGCCAAGGCCAGAGCCGAGATCATTGCGCAAATAATCAAAATCCATGATTGCGTCGCGCATGTTTTCACCGCGCACGCATGGCACGGACGACCCGCCCGGAATGACGGCCAACAAGTTGTCCCATCCACCACGAATGCCACCACAGTGTTTTTCTATGAGTTCCTCAAAAGAGATCGACATTTCTTCTTCGACCACACAGGGGGTGTTCACATGGCCAGAAATGCCAAACAGTTTGGTGCCCGCATTGTTCGGACGCCCAAAGCCTGCGAACCATTCCCCACCGCGGCGCAGGATGGTGGGTACAACGGCAATGGATTCCACGTTGTTCACCGTGGTCGGGCAACCATAGAGGCCCGCGCCCGCAGGGAACGGCGGCTTCATACGTGGCATGCCCTTTTTGCCCTCAAGGCTTTCCAGCAACGCGGTCTCTTCGCCGCAAATATAGGCGCCTGCACCATGGTGCAGGAACAGGTCGAAATCCCAACCGGACCCCGCAGCATTTTTGCCAAGCATGCCCGCATCATAACATTCATCAATTGCGGCCTGCAGCGCTTCACGCTCGCGGATGTATTCACCACGAATATAGATGTAGCAGGTGTGTGCGTTCATCGCGAAAGAGGCAATCAACGCCCCTTCGATCAGCGTGTGCGGATCGTGGCGCATGATTTCACGGTCTTTACAGGTGCCAGGCTCGGATTCATCGGCGTTGATCACGAGGTACGCAGGGCGGCCGTCGCTTTCTTTAGGCATAAAGGACCATTTGAGGCCTGTTGGGAAGCCGGCGCCACCGCGGCCACGCAAACCAGAGGCCTTCATCGTGTCGATGATCGCATCGCGGCCCTGTTGGATAAGCTTTGCCGTGCCGTCCCAATGGCCACGCGCCTGCGCGCCTTTCAGCGTGCGGTCGTGCATACCGTATAGGTTGGTAAAGATACGATCTTGATCTTTCAGCATCTCGTTACCCTTTGTCTGCCTGACGCGCGCGCCAGATCTGATAGATATTGACCAATGCCCAAATCAGCGCGGCCATTGCGGCCAGATCAAACAGCAGCGCAAAGCGCCCCGGCAATCCAGCCATCTTTCCAATCACATTGAGAGCAAGCCAGATCAGGATGGTTCCGGCGATCACCACCGATACCACGCGGCCTTTGCGGGCCATATCCTGATCAGACGTGCTCTCACTCATTCATCAATCCTCGTAAACGCCGCCTTTGGCGACCTTTTTAGAGAATTCTGTTTCTTCACCGGCAGCCAGCTGCTTTGCCTGGTCGACCCAGCCATCCCGCGCAATGCGGCCTTTGAAGGATAGTTTGGTGTCCATGTCCTCAATGTCCGCAGCGCCCCAAGCAGCAATCTGAGCAAAAGTCGTCACACCATTTTCATGCAACTTCTTCTCCAGGGCCGGGCCCACACCTTTCAGTTGTTTCAGGTCATCTTTAGACGCCACTTTTGCCGCGGCTTTCTTAGCCTTGGCCGGCGCCTTAGTTTTTGTGGGCTTGGCTTTGTCTTCTGTCGGCTTGTCTTTGGGTCTGTTGTCCGACTTTGCAGGCGCGGCTTTCTTGGCCTCTTCCGCTTGCTTCACCGCTGGCTTGGGCGTTGGCGCTGGCTTTGGCGGCTGACCTTCTGCGGCGCGACCAGCAACAACACCATCCTTACCCACCCATGGCGTCAGGATCGGCACTTCGGTGCCATCGATGCGCTTGATAGTGTCACCTAGGTCGTCTGCAAGCTGCACAGACGCGTTGTACTGTGTCTTGCCGCTGTCGTATTCTTTCAGACTGGTCAGGCCGGAAAGCGGCTCAGACGAATAACGCCCGTTTTGCGGACCAGGAGTGGGCACCTTGCCCGCTGCCATATCTTCCAGCATCTTGGCGAACCCTTCGGCGGTCAGGTCCTCGTAATAGTCCTTGCCGATCTGCGCCATGGGCGCATTGGTACAAGCGCCAAGGCACTCGACCTCTTCCCAAGAGAACTTGCCATCGGCGGAAAGCTCATGCGGCTTGGCGGCGATCTTCTCTTTGCAGACCGCGATCAGGTCTTCGGCACCACAGATCATGCAAGACGTGGTGCCGCAAATCTGAATGTGGGCCACAGCGCCCACCGGCTGCATTTGAAACATGAAGTAAAAGGACGCCACTTCAAGCACGCGAATATAGGCCAAACCAAGCATGTCAGCCACGGTTTCAATCGCAGGCTTTGAGAGCCAGCCTTCTTGTTCCTGCGCGCGCCACAAAAGTGGGATCACAGCCGAAGCTTGACGGCCCTCAGGATACTTGGTGATTTGGGCCTCAGCCCAAGTTTGGTTTGCCTCAGTGAAAGCAAAGCTTTCTGGCTGTTCGTGATACAGACGACGGAGCATTAACGGTCGATCTCCCCAAACACGATGTCCATGGTGCCGATGATGGCGGCGACGTCAGCAAGCTGGTGGCCCGTGGCGATGTGATCCATCGCCTGAAGGTGAAGGTAGCCCGGCGCGCGCAGTTTGGCCCGGTAAGGTTTGTTGGTGCCATCCGCCACCATATAGACGCCAAATTCACCCTTGGGCGCCTCAACAGCGGCATAAACTTCGCCGGCTGGCACGTGGAACCCTTCGGTGTAGAGCTTGAAGTGGTGGATCAAGCTTTCCATGGAGGTTTTCATGTCGCCGCGTTTTGGCGGGGTCAGCTTGCCGCGTGACAACACATCGCCCGTGGCTTCGCGCAGCTTCACAATGGCTTGGCGCATGATCGACAGCGACTGACGCATTTCTTCCATGCGCATCAGATAGCGGTCATAGCAGTCGCCGTTTTTGCCCACGGGAATTTGGAATTCAAACTCATTGTAGCACTCATAAGGCTGCGCGCGGCGCAGATCCCATGCCATGCCGACAGAGCGTGCCATGACGCCGGACATGGCGTAATCCAGCACATCCTGTTCCGTCACAACGCCAATATCAACGTTACGCTGCTTGAAGATCCGGTTTTCAGTCAGCAAACCGTCGATGTCTTCGAGAACCTGTGGGAATTCGATGGCCCATTCTTCGATGTCATCCACCAACTGATCAGGCAGATCTTGGTGCACACCACCGGGGCGGAAATAGGCTGCGTGCAGACGCGCGCCACAGGCCCGCTCATAAAACACCATCAGCTTTTCGCGTTCTTCAAAGCCCCAAAGAGGTGGGGTCAATGCGCCAACGTCCATCGCCTGTGTGGTGACGTTCATCAGGTGGTTCAAGATGCGGCCAATTTCACAGAACAGCACACGAATGAGCTGTGCGCGACGCGGCACTTCGGTGCCAGTCAGCTTTTCAATCGCCAAACACCATGCATGTTCCTGATTCATCGGCGCCACGTAATCGAGGCGGTCGAGATACGGCAGGTTTTGTAGGTAGGTGCGGCTTTCCATCAGCTTTTCGGTGCCACGGTGCAGCAGGCCCACGTGTGGGTCGCACCGCTCGACAATCTCGCCGTCCAGCTCCAGCACCAGACGCAGAACGCCGTGGGCCGCAGGGTGCTGAGGACCGAAGTTGATGTTGAAGTTGCGGATTTGTTGTTCGCCGCTCAGCGCGTCCACGCTGCCGTCGTCAAATTTGGAGCCGTCCATCATTTCGCGTCCCCTTTCTCGTCACCTGGCAGGATATATTCAGCCCCTTCCCACGGAGACATGAAATCAAACTGGCGGTAGTCCTGCGTCAACTGCACTGGCTCATAGACCACGCGCTTTTGCACTTCGTCGTACCGCACTTCGGTGTAGCCAGTGGTCGGGAAATCCTTGCGCAGCGGATGACCGCGGAAGCCGTAGTCTGTCAGCAAGCGGCGCAGGTCCGGGTGATCGGAGAAGATGATGCCGAACATGTCGAACACCTCGCGCTCAAACCAGTTCGCCGACGGATGCACCGGCACAATGGAAGGTACCATTTCATCTTCACGCACAGACACGCGCAAACGCACGCGGTGGTTCTGGAACATGCTGAGGAAGTGATAAACGACATCAAAGCGCTTGGACCGCGCTGGGTAGTCCACGGCGGTCACATCGATGAGTGTTGAAAAACGACAGGTCGCGTCGGTACGCAGATATTCAACAAAGGCCGCAATGTTGGCCGGGGCCACATCGATGGTCAGCTCATCGTAGGCGATTTCCCAACCGATTACACAGTCAGGGCGCTTCAGTTCGATATGGGCGCCGAGCTCTTTTAGGGCATCTGTCATCGTTCAATGGTCCCCGTGCGGCGAATTTTACGTTGCAGCTGCAACAGACCGTACAACAGCGCTTCAGCTGTAGGTGGGCACCCAGGTACGTAAATGTCGACAGGCACAATGCGATCACAACCGCGCACAACAGAATAACTATAGTGGTAGTAGCCGCCGCCATTGGCACAGGAGCCCATGGAGATCACATAGCGTGGCTCTGGCATCTGGTCATAAACCTTGCGCAGCGCAGGCGCCATTTTGTTGGTCAGTGTGCCTGCCACAATCATCACATCAGACTGACGTGGGGAGGCGCGAGGCGCGATCCCAAAACGTTCTGCGTCATAACGCGGCATGGAGGTGTGCATCATCTCAACCGCACAGCACGCGAGACCAAAAGTCATCCAGTGCAGAGAACCGGTGCGACCCCAGTTGATCAGGTCTTCGGCATTGGTGAGCAGGAAGCCTTTGTCCTGCAACTCGGAATTCAACGCTTGGGTGACAACTTCTTTGTCAACGCCCGCGGTGTTGGCCCCAGTCATCACTCCCATTCCAGAGCTCCCTTTTTCCATTCATAGGCAAAGCCGATGGTCAGAACGGCGAGGAACACCATCATCGACCAGAAACCAACCATCGAGACATCCTTAAAGGCGACGGCCCAAGGGAACAGGAAGGCGATTTCCAGATCGAAAATGATAAACAGGATCGAGACGAGGTAGAACCGAACGTCAAATTTCATTCGCGCGTCGTCAAAAGCATTGAAACCACACTCATAGGCACTCACCTTCTCAGGGTCAGGCTTGCGGACGGCCAAAACTACGGCTGCGAGAATGAAAACCAGACCGAGGCCAATGGCGACGGCTGCGAAGATGAGAATGGGAAAGTACTCCCGAAGCATCTCTTCCAAAGGTAGCTCCTTTCATGCACGCCCATGCGGTGCAGTCAGATGGCTGTAAATACTCTCTGCGGGGTTTACCGCTGCCCTATGGCGGGGTCAACAATTAGCACGAGAATTGCTATAGGTGACCCTAAAGTTAACTTCGTTACTTTTCAATTACTTGCGACCACATCACGTCGATGTGCGGCAATCGGTCGGTGCCTTTTTTTGCCCCCTGCCTCTTGAAAGTCACGAATTTGGGATTTGATTCCGAGCGTCGTGCAATTCCGACAAAAATAGTCAATAAAATCGTTCAGTCACAAATATCACACAGGAGCAACAACGCTGTTCTAGATCGGCACTTGGTAAGTTCGCCCTCAATCCTGAACAATTGATTGTTGCGCTTTAGGAGGGACAGAAAGGGCTTTTTCAAGATTTGCCAACAAGATGTCTGCATCAGGCACCATCCACGCAGGCATTTGGGTGGCGATCTCATCAACCACTTCAGGCGCAACATCACGGCTCACCAACATCACTTCGGCCCCGTAGTCCTCGAAAGTTTTTCCCCGATTCTCGTCAAGCCATTCTTGGTAAGCGACATATTCAAAAGCTGATGCCAAAGCGATGCCAACCACCGGCACAGCGACTGCCATGCGGCGCAGTCGTGCTTTGGCTTTTTCACGCGACCGAGCTTTGGCCACCGCCCGTTTTTCTTCAATTTCTGACTTCACTTCGGCAGCGGCCAAAGCCGTTGCAATCCCAGCCGCCCGCCAAATTGGCTGCAAGACGAAATTCAGCACACCAAGGCTCAGATTTGCAATCAAACTGACCACAAACAGCAGTTTGAGGTTCACACTTATAAAGGCCTTTAACCCTCGCATCCGGTCACGCTCCGACACAGTCACACACCGTGACATCCTATCCGGATATACTAGCGCAGCCAGCCGGGTTTTTCCTTGTTGAAGAACGCGCTGATGCCTTCTTGGGCTTCAGAGCCCTCCCAGCACGCAACCAATTCACGAATGGTATGGTCGATTACATCCTCATCGATCCGTGGCCCAAGTGAGCGTGCCAATGCTTTTGCCCGCGCGACGGCATCGGGTGCACATGCCAAATAGGGCACAACCTCCGCTTCAACGGCTGCATCCAATGCGTCTTGTGGAACCGCTTTTGCCAGCAAACCTAACGTTACGGCTTCTTGTGCGTTGAACAATCGAGCCGACATAAAGACGCGCCGCGCCATAGCCTCTCCCATTCGGGACAACACGTAAGGACCGATGGTTGCCGGGATGAGACCCAACTTCGTTTCTGTAAGCCCCATGGTGAGCGCATCCGCTCCGATCGCAACATCACATACGCTCGCCATGCCCACGCCGCCGCCAAAGGCATTGCCCTGCAATTTGCCAATCAGTGGTTTCGACATTGTGTTGAGAGCCTGAAGCGCCTCAGCCAATTTACGGGCTTCAATGAAACGGGTCTCTGCGTCAGCGGCCATTTGTGCCTGCATCCATCCCAGATCCCCGCCCGCGCAGAAGCTTTTGCCAGCGCCGGTCAAGACCACAACGCGCACGGCACGATCCGCGCCCAGCGCCATTGCCGCCTGTTTTAATTCGATGATCATGGTGCCGGACATGGCGTTATGCTTGTCAGGCCTGTTGAGCGTCAACGTTGCGACGCCGCGGTCATCCACGTCCACCAAAAGTGTCTCGAAATTCATTGCGAAATCCCCTTAAGCCGCAGGATCGTTGCGCATCGCGCGCGCCATTTCTGCAGCATTTGCCAAGACGGCCCTATCCAATCCGGTATTGTAACCCAACTCTTGGAGACGAGCGTTCACTGTTTCGGTTGCAACGTTTCCAGCCGCGCCTGGAGCGTAAGGGCAACCACCCAACCCGCCGACCGCAGCATCAAACACCCGCACGCCGAGATCCAGCGAAGCCTCGATGTTGATCAAGGCGCGCCCAGATGTATCGTGATAGTGTCCCGCAAGTTTGCCCGGAGGAACCTCTTGCAAGACGGCCTCCAGCATCGCGGCTATACTCTCTGGCGTACCCTGCCCGATCGTATCTCCGAGGCTGATTTCGTAACATCCGGCATCGTACAGATGCCTACTGACCTCAGCTACCTTCTCTGGAGATGTCGGGCCGTCGTAAGGACAGTCGGTGACACAGCTGACATAGCCTCGCACCGGCAAGTTGATCTCTTTTGCGGCCTGTAGCACCGGAGCGAACCGTTGGAGACTCTCCGCAATGGTGGCGTTTATATTGGCCTTAGAAAATCCCTCAGAGGCCGACCCAAAGATCGCTATTTCATCAGCTTTTGCAGCCACAGCCCCTTCAAAGCCGCGCATGTTGGGCGTGAGCGCTGCATAACAAACACCTTGGGCCCGCTTAATGCCAGCGAGCACGTCGGCGCTGTCAGCCATTTGTGGGACCCATTTGGGGCTGACAAAACTTGCCACCTCGATACGCGTGAATCCAGCTTTGCTCAGACAATCCACCAGCGCGATTTTCTCAGCCGTCGGAATTTGCCGTTTTTCATTTTGCAACCCGTCACGCGGTCCCATCTCAAATATCTCTACACGCTCTTCCATCGGCTAGCTCCCTTCAGGAATAGGATAGAAATCTTGTGCGTAGAACTCTTGCTGCCCGTCCTTTGCACGCGCCGCATGATAAGACGGGCGGTTCGCCAACCGGTCTCTGTATGCGAACACTTTTGGGTAATCTGTCAGCACAACGTAGTAGGACGCTGCAAAGAGGTTGAAGCCCATCATAATGTCGGCTGCCGAAAAGCCGCGTGCCAACAGATAGCTGTCGCTTTCCAGCATGGTTTCCAAGGCCGACAATGTGGCCTGCAGGCGACGAGTGTTGAGTTTTATCACCGTCGGCGAGGCCATCGCGGGATCACGCAAAAACACATGTGACATGTTCAACTGCTCGATCAAGCTGGCCTGGGTTTCCGCAAAATGGATCATTTGGAGAAACCGCGGCCGCTCCACATGCCCCACGGCGACACCCAATCCCGCCTCCGGATGCTGTTCCGCGAGATATTCAAGGATTGCGCCACTTTCAAACATCGTGACGCCGTCCATTTCGACCGCTGGCGCGCGTCCGGCAGGGCTAATCGATTGCACCTCAGGTGTACGCATCGAGCCTGTACGGATACTGTGCATCACGATGTCTGCTGGCAAGCCAAGCTCTTCCAACATCCAAAGAACACGGAACGATCGTGAGAACGGCACATGATGGACACGGACGCTCATGCGGCCTGCTCTGTGTCATCTTCAAGCAGGATAAGCGCAGTGCCATCTTCAACCTGAGCCCCTTCGCTGACCATGACTTCCGCCACGACGCCATCGCGGGGCGCGAGCAAAGCGTGCTCCATTTTCATCGCTTCCAAAATGGCGAGCCGCTCACCCTGCGCCACATGCTGACCACCTTGGGCAAACACTGCTTTCACCAAACCAGGCATGGGGGCTGCGATCAGGTTACCACCTGCCAACTCTTCATCAGCACGTTCCAGAGGGTCGACCACGTCAAAGCGATAGCCATTGCCCCAGAAAACGGTCAACTCGTCGCCCTCCCGAGCGGCGCGGGCCAATACTTTTGAGCCGTCAATCCACCAGCTGTTCGCGCGAAAAGCCACCCGATGGATGGTTGCGCCAACCGTCACTGTATAGTCTCCGGTTCCGTCCACTCGAACGTCGACCTCAAACCGATGATCATTGTGCACAAGCGTCACCGAATGTGTCAGTGGAGACCACAGAACCAGCGTTTCGGCCGGCGCAGATCCATCCAGTGGCCACAAGCCCATCGCTGTAAGCGCCGCCACCGAACGCGCCTTGGTACAGGCGGAAGGTTGAGCCGCAAGTTGATCGATGTGGCGTTCGATAAGTCCGGTATCAACATTCCCAACAACGAAATTGGGTTGCGCAGCCAACAACGCCAGAAAACTCACGTTGGTGACAGTGCCTCCAACATCCGTCCGACGTAGCGCGCGCTCTAGCTTTTTAAGCGCCACGTCGCGAGTCGGGCCATGCACCACCAGCTTTGCAATCATCGGATCATACCAAGGGCTGATCGTATCCCCTGCGCGCACACCGCTGTCGACACGCGCTTCGGAGGGAAACGCCAGATGGCTAAGCGTGCCCGTTGCAGGCAGAAACCCTTTCGGCACGTCTTCGGCGTAGATGCGCGCTTCAAAGGCGTGCCCAGTGATGGTCAGCTCGTCCTGTTTTTGGGGCAGGGCCTCGCCTGCAGCCACGCGGAGCTGCCATTCGACCAAATCAACGCCCGTGATCAATTCTGTCACAGGATGCTCGACCTGAAGGCGCGTGTTCATTTCCATGAACCAGAAACCATCCGCGCGCAGCCCGTCAGAGCCATCAACGATGAATTCGATGGTGCCTGCGCCTTTGTAGTTGATCGCCTCAGCAGCCCGCACGGCCGCGTCCCCCATGGCGGCGCGCATTTCGGCGGTCATCCCCGGTGCGGGGGCTTCCTCAATCACTTTCTGGTGGCGGCGTTGCAGAGAGCAGTCGCGCTCAAACAGATGCACCGCCTTTTCTCCGTCACCAAAGACCTGCACCTCGATGTGACGTGGCGAAGTGACATATTTTTCGATCAACACATCTGGGTTGCCAAAAGCCGTGGTCGCTTCGCCTTGTGCACTTGCGAGGGCATCTTCAAAATCGGCGGCCTGCTCTACGAGCCGCATCCCTTTGCCGCCGCCGCCCGCGACCGCTTTGATCAATACGGGATAACCGATGACTTCTGCCTGTTTGGCTAAGAAGACACGATCCTGATTGGCACCATGATATCCGGGCACAACCGGCACGTTGGCCTCTTCCATCAAAACCTTAGCGGCGTCTTTCAGGCCCATGGCGCGAATGGCATCTGCCGAGGGGCCGATGAAAGTCAGGCCAGCAGCTTCTACCGCGTCGACGAACTCCGGGTTTTCCGACAAGAAGCCGTAGCCCGGGTGAATGCCCTGCGCACCAGTGTCGAGTGCCGCCTGAATGATCACGTCGCCCTTCAGATAGCTTTCTGCAGGCGCCGCGCCGCCGATGTGCACGGCCTGATCGGCGAGTGCGACGTGTTTGGCGGTGGCGTCGGCGTCAGAGTAGACGGCGACGGTTTTTACCCCCATGCCACGGGCGCTTTCAATCACGCGGCAGGCGATTTCGCCGCGGTTGGCTATCAGGATTTTTTCAAACATGTTGCGATACTCCCGAGACGTGATCCTTGCAAAATTCGAGGCCTAGCATGGCTCTTTGAGTGCAATCACGCCAAATGCAAATCTTGCTAAGTTGGTCTTTGTGTTCTTCAAGAAAGCCACGACGCGCCTTGGAAATCGCAACTTCGGTGTTGTTGGCGAACGCCTCTTTGCGAAACGCGAATCTCGGCTCTTGATGCTCCGGATCGGTTATCCACCTTGTTCCGCAAACTTCACATTGCCTCAGCTCAAGAGAACCCATGCTTTCAACGAGGGAATGCAGAGGCATCAAAAACTCTTCGGCAAGACATACGTCAGAAGAAGCGCAACACAAGGCTCCCATCACATCCGGAACACGCCGAAACGTGTCTCCTCAATGGGCGCGTTCAGCGATGCCGACAGGCTGAGGTGCAGCACGTCGCGGGTTTTGCGCGGATCCACAATGCCATCGTCCCACAGGCGGGCGGAGGCATAAAGCGGGTGGCTTTGTTCTTCGAACATATCAAGCGTGGGCTGTTTGAAGGCGGCCTCTTCGTCTGCGGACCATTCCCCGCCTTGGCGTTCGATGGAGTCGCGTTTCACCGTGGCCAGCACGCCTGCGGCTTGTTCGCCGCCCATCACAGAGATGCGCGAATTGGGCCAGCTCCACAAGAAACGCGGCGAATAGGCGCGACCGGCCATGCCGTAGTTGCCAGCACCAAAAGAGCCACCAACCAGCATGGTGATTTTCGGCACTTTGGTGGTGGCCACGGCAGTAACCATCTTGGCGCCGTGGCGCGCGATACCCTCGGCCTCGTATTTGCGGCCGACCATAAAGCCGGTGATGTTTTGCAAGAACACCAGCGGGATGCCGCGTTGACTGCAGAGTTCCACAAAATGCGCGCCTTTGGAGGCGCTTTCGGAATAGAGCACGCCGTTGTTGGCGATGATGCCGACGGGGCAGCCTTTGACGTGGGCAAAGCCACAAACGAGCGTTTCGCCAAAGCGTTTCTTGAATTCATCAAAACGAGAACCATCAACCACGCGGGCGACAACTTCCCGGATGTCATATGGTGTTCTGAGTCCCCCAGGCACCACCCCAAGGATTTCTTCTGGATCGTAGGCGGGCTCTTCAGGCGTGGCCCAATCCACGGTTTGAGGCTTTGTTCGATTCAAGTGACGCAGTGCATCACGTGCAAGCGCCAAAGCATGAGTGTCATCATCTGCCAGATAATCCGCCACACCGGACAGACGTGTATGCACGTCCCCACCGCCGAGATCCTCAGCTGTGACGACCTCACCCGTCGCCGCTTTCACCAGCGGCGGACCCGCGAGGAATATGGTGCCTTGTTCTTTTACGATAATCGTCACATCCGACATTGCAGGTACATAGGCGCCACCTGCGGTACAGGACCCCATCACCACGGCGATCTGTGGAATACCTTTGGCGGACATATTGGCCTGATTATAAAAAATGCGGCCAAAGTGGTCTCGATCTGGAAACACCTCATCCTGTTGCGGGAGGTTGGCCCCACCGCTGTCCACCAGATACACGCACGGCAAATTGTTTTGCTCTGCAATCTCTTGGGCGCGCAGGTGTTTTTTCACTGTCATCGGGAAGTAGGTGCCACCTTTGACCGTGGCGTCATTACAGACCACCATGACGTCCTGGCCGTGCACCTGACCAATGCCGGCGACCGCTCCAGCACAAGGCGCGGCATCATCATACATGCCATGTGCGGCTGTAGCTCCTACTTCAAGAAATGGTGAGCCCGGATCGAGCAAACCCGCCACACGATCTCGCGGCAACAACTTACCGCGGCCGAGGTGACGAGCACGGGACTTCTCCCCGCCGCCCTGCGCCGCGGCCTGTGCGGCGGCGCGAACGACCTCTATCATTTCCAAATGTGCCGCGCGGTTGGCGGCAAAATCATCAGAGCCGGTCAGGACCTTGGACAGAATTTTGCTCATCGTTGGTTTCCGTTTCTCATTCGATCAAGGCGATTGCTTCGAGGTAAAAGACCTGTTCAGCGGTCAGGTAGAGATGGCATGCACGCACTTCCGGGCTGTCAGCGTCTCCTGAACTCCAAAAAGTTTGTTCAAACGCACATGCGTCAGCGCGGTAAGCCAGCCAGCTGTCCTGCGCCGTCTGCAAAGCACCAGCTTGATCACGCGGTATCAGATTGAGGCTGGTTGCGTTTCCGTCCTTGCCAATCGCGCGCTCCATAACCAAGCCAAACACGACATCCAGACGCGCGTCCCAATAGGCGATTTCAGCGCTCATGCAGCCCGCAATATCTCCGCCTTGCTCACATGCTCTCGCAGATTGACCCACACAGATACGACGGTCAGTTTTGCGATCAATATCGGCAAGGCAGGTCTCTGTCGCATCCGGCGAAAACGCTATGCCCTGTGCGAAAGAAGGCATCACAGCCACAAGTATGGGCACCGCTGCCACAGCAATTAAAATCCGCAAACCCATGTCATTCCACCATTGCGTCGGCTTCGAGAAACAGGGCTTGTTCCGCTGTAATGTACATGTGGCAACTTACGGTGGCCGGCCCACCTCCTGTGCCGCCGCCCCACAAAGAACGTTCATAGTCACACTTGGCATCACGAAAACCGATCCACGCCCGCTGCATTGCCAACAATGACTCTGATTGTGAGGGCGCAGATGACTCCAACTCAGTCATTTCTTTGTCAGTGGCTTTGCGCTTGGCTTGCACATCTTTATATGCCGCATTCAATCGCGCGTCCCAATACTGAAGTTCATGGTTCAGGCAAGTGCTCATGCCATATGTCGACCACCCGCCTTCGGTGGTCTCCATACAGAGGTTGGCCGACGCACCGATACATGTCGCCGGATCTTGGCTTTCTGCCATTGTGGCCAGACACGTCTCAGTGGCTTTTGGCGTGAAACCAGTGGAGTCGTTTGTCGCGGGTTGTGCAGCACTTGACGCCACACCGGCGGAGAACGCCAAAATCATCCACATATCTCTAACCCTTTCAGTCTCTGGCGCCGTGTTAGGCTTGCGCGGACATCAATTCGCGCCCTATCAGCATGCGGCGAATTTCGCTGGTTCCAGCACCAATTTCCATCAATTTTGCATCGCGGAAAATGCGACCCACTGGGTTGTCCGAAAGGTAACCAGCTCCGCCCATGGCCTGTACTGCCTGATGCGCCTGCGTCATGGCCACCTCAGATGCATAAAGACAGCAAGCCGCAGCATCTTGACGTGTGATGCGCCCCTCGTCGCAAGCCTTTGCACATTCATACACATAGGCGCGTGCAGAGTTCATCGCCGTATACATGTCAGCAATTTTACCCTGCATCAGTTGGAAATTGCCGATGGATTGGCCAAACTGTTTGCGCTCCACCATGTAAGGCATGATCTCGTCCAAACAGGATGCAATGATACCTGTTCCAATGCCTGCAAGCACAACACGTTCGTAGTCGAGCCCTGACATAAGAACTGCGACCCCCCTACCCTCTTCGCCAAGCACGTTTTCAAATGGCACTTCGACGTTCTCAAATATCAACTCTGCAGTGTTGGAGCCGCGCATACCTAGTTTGTCGAAATGCGGGCCAGTGGAAAAACCCGCCATCTCCTTTTCAATCAGGAAGGCCGTAATTCCACGCGGACCGGCATCCGGATCAGTTTTGGCATAGACAACCAAAGTGTCCGCATCCGGACCATTGGTGATCCAATACTTGTTGCCATTGAGCACAAAGCGATCGTTTCGCTTTTCTGCACGCAGCTTCATGGATACCACATCAGACCCTGCTGAAGGTTCGGACATGGCTAATGCACCAACGTGTTCCCCCGAAACGAGGCGAGTCAGATATTTTTCTTTTTGCCCTTCGGTTCCGTTCAATTTGATCTGGTTCACGCAGAGATTTGAGTGCGCGCCATAGGAAAGCGAAACAGACGCGCTTGCCCGCGCGATCTCCTCAACCGCAATCACATGGGCCAAGTACGACATACCAGCACCGCCATATTCTTCTGGCACGGTCACTCCAAGCAGACCAAGTTCGCCCAGCTCTTTCCACAGCTCATTTGGAAAGGCGTTCTGAAGGTCGATGTCGCTGGCCATCGGTTTGATCCGCTCCTGTGCGAAACGATGCACCATCTCGCGCAGCGCATTGACGTCTTCACCCAGATCAAAATTCATCGCATGCATAAACATCGAGCACCTCCTCCCTCAAGTTATTGAACAGTTGTTCATATAATTACGGCGAGTCGACTTCGAGATCAAGAAGTTTTACAAATATGAAGGTACACCATGCAAAGCTCGTCACCTGACTTCGGCGTGAGACATCCATTTTTCGCTTATTTTCATAGAATTTCGGATCACCCGGCAGCTTTTGCTTCCAGCGAGGGATAACGGAAAGCCAGTGTCACGCCACGCGCGACAAAACTGATCAGCAACGCAATCCAAAGACCGTGATTGGCGTAAACAGGCAGCAGAAAGAGCAAAGCAAACAGATAGACGAGCGCCGACAGAAACATCATGTTGCGCATCTCTCGGCTTTGGGTTGCGCCAATGAATATCCCATCGAACATCCACGCAGCGACGCCGATCGTCGGCGCGGCAATCATCCAAGGAAGATACACACGCGCCTCTGCCCTCACCTCCTCAGAAGTTGTCATGATGTCAATGATTGTGCCTCCGAACAACGCAAACGCGAGCGACAGACAAACCACACAAACGATCCCCCATAAACTGCTCATGATCGAGGATTTTCGCAAGCTTGCCCGGTCTCTTGCACCAAAAGCTTGCCCAACCAACGCTTCCACTGAAAAAGCAAATCCATCCAAGGCATATGCTGTGATTTCCAGGAACTGCAGCAGCACCTGATTGGCGGCCAAGGTCACATCCCCAAAATCTGCGCCGAGAAACAAGAACGACATAAAGATGGCCTGCAAGAGAAGAGACCGCAGCAGGATATCGCGATTGACCATCGCCATTTCCCGCAAAGCAACGGGATCAAAGATGCGTGCGCTATCTTTCCATGCCGGATTGTCAAAAACGTCTCGGCACAACCAAATCGCAAGAAGGCACCCCGATACCTCAGCAATTACGGTTGCGCTGGCAACACCAGCAACGCCCCAATCCATGCCCAGCACAAACCAAAGATCTAAAACTATGTTGATGCCATTCATCCAGATCTGGATCACCAAAACAGCTCTGGTACGCTCATGTGCGATCAACCAACCCGTGAGCCCAAAAATGGCAATGGCGGCAGGTGCGGACCATACACGTATGCGTAAATATTGTTGCGCAAGCCCTTCCACCTCGGCAGAGGCTGGCGACATCCAGAGCGCCGCCTTAAACAGCCAGACTTGGGAGGCGATCACCAATAGCCCGCCCACCAAACCGATCATCACCGCTCGGGTGAGCAACGCTGTGACCTCGCCGTCCTTTCCAGCCCCTCTTGCGCGGGCCGTAAGCCCGGTCGTTCCCATCCTTAGAAAGCCAAATATCCAATATAGGCCTGCCAAAACGATCGCACCGATGCCGACTGCACCAATTGGAGCGGCTTCCCCCATTTGCCCCACAACACCCGTATCGACAGCGCCTAGTATGGGCACGGTGGCGTTGGACAAAACAATCGGCAGAGCTGTGTGTAAAATCCTGCGGTGAGTGATTTCCCCCATGCCCCGGACCGAGGGAGCCTCGTCAGTCATCACGTGACGGCATTAAGAAATGACCCGTTGCTTGGGCAAAAAGCACGTTGCGTTGATCTTGCCAAGCTTCCACATGCACCGACGCGTATCGACGACCGGAACGGTTCACACGAGCCCTAGCGTAAGCGTCACGCGGCAATCCAGATCGCAAATAGTCCACTGTAAAGTCAATGGTTTTGGGCAGCCTAGGAAGGTGGCCCTCCGACAATCTCTCGATCGAAATACGACCGCTTTCAATGTCATCCCAAAGTCCGGCCCACGCCAGGCCAATCACTGCAGTGGTTTCCAAAAACCCTGCGGTCACTCCACCATGTATGGCCGGAAGCATTGGATTGCCTATGAGTTTTTCGTCAAACGGCAGGATGGCAGTAAGCTCGTCCCCGCGCCGCTCAAACTCGATTCCAAGGAAATTAATATAGGGAACGCCATGAACGAGAGCGCTCAATGCCGTGTCACGCCGTTGTTTGACCACTTGAACCGGTTCCGGACGGGGGCGCACCATTTTATGTCCCCTCCACAGTGAACGCACCGGTGGCAGTGGCGACAGGCCGAGAATCGTCGTTATCCATGGCAGTCGCGCGTACAAAAGCCACCGACCGCGTTATGCGATAGCACTCTGCCTTGGTTCGAATAGTATGCCCTGGTGTGGCCGCCCGCATGTAGTCGATCCGAAGATCAATCGTAGCCGTCCCCGAGGGCGATGACGGGTGACACATCGCAGCGGCGCCGCAGCATGTGTCCATAAGTGCGGATACAGCGCCGCCGTGCAAGACACCCGTTTCAGGGTCACCAACAATCCGGTCATCGTAAGGCAGCTCCATTTCGGCCTTACCATCACCAATGTTGGTCAATGTCATGTTGAGCGCCCTGCAATGTGGAATCGCATTGATGAAATGCTCCGCCATCTTGGCTTTCTGTGAATCCATTTTTTCGGCCTCCAACCTTGTAACGCCATTTATGAGCGGCATTTGACGCGCGCTTCAAGGGGGCGGTTGCTCTCGCCGCAGATGCAAACTAAGTTTTGCGTTCAAGGAGGCCCTGCAAATGTCTGATACTCGCCTGACTTTCAAGGAAATGTGCACAAGGTTCGATGTCACACCTCGGACATTGCGCTACTACGAGTATATTGAGTTGCTCCAACCAGAACGTGAGGGGCGTAGCCGATACTTCGGTCCTCGTGAGATTGCACGTATGACCTTGATCATGCGCGGACGGCGCTTTGGCATCAAACTTGAAGACATCCGTCAGTGGCTTTTGATCTATGAGCACGACGGCACATCGGCACAAATGCAGGCGTTTGTAGACATGGCAGACCGCCAAATGGCGGAGCTGGAAGAACAACGCCAACAGCTAGAAGAAGCCATGCGAGAGCTCAAAGAGCTGCGTGATGAAACCGCTGGTTTCCTGACCCAAGCCACAGACTAACGCCTGAAAAACTAAAGATAAGTTCGAAATTCGCGCCCAACGGACGCCCCTATCTGCTACCAGCTTTGAGATGTCGCTGTCTGCCCCGACATAAGGCACAGGCCGTTGAGGGGGCCAAAATGATCCCACGTCACTTCAAAATGTGACGTGACGTCCTACTTACGTTAACGTCAACCTATATAGTATTCCTTCTTTTAGAGCCCATTTTGTTCTCACCTTCCGACACGAAAGGACACAAGTATGAGCGAAGAAACGATGACCATTCGCGAAATGTGCGACACTTATGATGTCACACCTCGCACCCTAAGATTCTACGAATCTAAGGAACTTTTGTTCCCTGTTCGTGAAGGCCAGAAGCGTCTGTTCACGAAACGCGATCGCGCGCGTCTGAAACTGATCCTGCGCGGCAAACGCTTTGGCTTTTCCCTTGAGGAGATCCGCCAACTTCTGGACCTGTATGACATGGGTGATCAGCAAGCCACACAGCTGGTGCGCACCTACGAGATTGCGCAACACCGCCTGAAAGACATGGAAGAGCAGCGCGACGAGCTGAACGAGGCGATCGACGATTTGCGCGAGCAACTGAAATGGGGCGAGCAGTTTCTGCACGACCTAGAGAACCAAAAAGACGCAGCGCAGTAAGCGCCGTTTAGAAATTCCAAACCGGAAACTCCAAAGGGAAGAGAAAATGCCAACCTATACAGCGCCCGTAAAAGACCTGCAGTTTGTCCTGCACAACGTCTTGAACGTCTCCAACTCTGACACCCCTGGCTACGATGAATTGGAAGCTGACTTCACAAGCGCAGTGCTGGAAGAAGCAGGCAAACTGACAGGTGAAGTTCTAGCGCCGCTGAACGTTGTTGGAGACCATGAAGGCTGTCGTCTGGAAAACGGCGTTGTGTATACACCGACCGGGTTCAAAGACGCTTTTGAACAGGTAAAAGAAGGCGGATGGACCGGGCTGGACATGCCTGAAGAGTATGGCGGCCAGAACATGCCTTATGTTTTGGGCACTGCAGTCGGAGAGATGTTCTCAGCCTCCAACCAAGCTTTCACCATGTATCAGGGCCTTACCCACGGCGCGGCTGCGGCGATTTTGGCGCATGGAACGGATGAGCAGAAAAACAAATGGCTGCCAAAAATGGTCTCTTGTGAGTGGACCGGCACCATGAACTTGACCGAACCCCACTGCGGGACTGATCTTGGCCTGATGCGCACGAAGGCTGAGCCGCAAGAAAACGGCACCTACAAAATCTCCGGTCAGAAGATCTTTATCTCGGCTGGCGACCACGACATGGCAGACAACATTGTGCACCTCGTGCTGGCGAAAGTGCCAGGCGAGCCTGATGGCATCAAAGGTGTGTCATTGTTCATTGTTCCAAAGTTCCTAGTGGACGACGAAGGCACCATCGGCGCACGCAACGGCGTGTCTGTTGGCAGCATCGAAGAGAAGATGGGCATCCACGGCAACTCCACCTGTGTGCTGAACTACGACGAGGCCGAAGGCTATCTGATCGGAGATCTGAACAAAGGCATGCGCGCGATGTTCACGATGATGAACGAAGCGCGTTTGGGTGTGGGCATGCAAGGCCTCGCGCAGGCTGAAGTGGCTTATCAAAACGCAGTGGTCTATGCGAACGACCGTCTGCAAGGCCGCGATGTGACCGGCGCGAAGAACCCAGATGGCCCTGCGGATCCATTGATCGTGCACCCAGACATTCGCCGCTCTCTGATGGATCAGAAGTCCTTTGTAGAAGGCGCACGTGCGTTCATTCTTTGGGGCGCGACGATGATTGACCAAGCACATCGTGCCAACGACAAAGACGCAGACGGCCTGATCTCTTTGTTGACTCCGGTCATCAAAGGGTTCCTGACCGATGAGGGCTATGACATGACCGTCAAGGCTCAGCAGATCTATGGCGGCCACGGATACATCGAAGAATGGGGCATGAGCCAATTCACCCGTGACGCCCGTATCGCGATGATCTATGAAGGCGCAAACGGCGTTCAGGCGCTGGACCTTGTTGGTCGTAAGCTTGCCACAGATGGCGGTAAGCACGTCATGGCGTTCTTTGATTTGGTAAAAACTTTCTGCAAAGAAAACGGTGACGACGACGCGCTAAAGGGCTTCATCGACCCGCTCAAAGCAGCCTCCAAAGATCTTCAAGCTGCGGGCATGTACTTTATGCAAGCCGGAATGAAGAACCCCAACGATGCGCTGTCTGGCTCCAACGACTTCATGCACCTGTTCGGCCACGTTTGCCTTGGCCTGATGTGGGCGCAAATGGCGAAAGCCGCCAATGCAGCGCTGGCGTCTGGTGAAGGCGACGCGGCTTTCTATGAAACCAAGCTGGCAACCGGCCGCTACTATATGGCGCGACGCCTGCCTGCGACCGGTATGCATCTGGCACGCATCCAGACTGGTGGCGACACCGTGATGGCGCTGGCCGCAGACCAATTTTGATCTGGTTGGGCGGGGGAAACCCCGCCCAACCATCGTTCATTGGCGTGACTGTGGAGGACAGATGCCCAAGCGCTTTAGACTGACCCGTCGTTTCCCTGTCGCAATGACAGAGGATGGTTACAGAAGGCTGCGCAGCTTTGCGGCATACGCGGGATTGGATGAAGGTGAGGCGCTTTCCTTTCTGTTTGAAAATCTTGACGCCGTGACAGACGACGAACAACTGGCGCAACGCTTGCGCCAGTTCAACGCGACTTTGGATGCTAGAAAACGGTGACCATAGGCGTGCCTAAATTTGCCAAGGGGAGGACGGCATGACGATCAAACTGTATTGCTTCGGTGAATCCGGACATTCGTACAAAGCTGCTCTGGCTCTGGAGCTTTCCGGACTGGATTGGGACGCTGTGAAAGTCGATTTCTTCGCAGGCGAGACCCGCAGCGATGAGTACCGGCATAACGTCAACGAAATGGGTGAAGCGCCTGTTTTGGTGGACGGCGAAGTGAGGCTGACACAATCCTCAGTCATTCAAGATTACATCTCAGAAAAGACTGGAAAGTTCGCAGGTAAAGATAGCGCCGAACGTCGTGAGATCCTGCGCTGGCAGTTCTGGGACAACCACAAGTTCAGCTCTTTTGCTGGCATGACCCGCTTTCTGATCAACTTCATGCCGGAAGACAAACAGCCCAAAGAAGTCATTGCCTTCAATCAGGGCCGCCTGAAAGGCGCCTATGATATCCTCAACAAACATCTTGAGGGGCGCGACTGGCTTGTGGGTGACAGTCTGACCAATGCCGACATGACCTGCTGTTCCTACCTCTTTTACCCAGAGCCCTTTGGCTTTGACCGCGCTGAGTGGCCAAACATTGACCGCTGGCTGACCAATATTTCTGAAACACCGGGATGGAAACACCCCTACGACTTAATGCCTGGCTCCCCAGCGGACCGGGCCTGATCCATGACGCTACCTGAATTCAAAATCACAGTGACACCAGTATCAGAAGAAGCCAAACAGAAGATGGGCTTCAAATGGGCAGATACCGATATTGGAACGCGTTCGAAATTCGGCGGCGCGCCTGATCTGATACATGAAAGCCCCTGCCCGGTTTGCCCAAGTTGCGATGCTAAGATGACCTTTGTGTCGCAACTAGATTCTATTGGAGATGACCTCGCCTTTGCAGATGTCGGTCTTCTCTACACCTTTCTCTGCTTCGATTGCTTCGAGGCAGTAAGTTTCATCGAAAGTCCATGAGGAGTTCCCATGACCGAAGCCTATATCTATGACGCCGTGCGCACGCCGCGCGGCAAAGGCCGCAAAGACGGAAGCTTGCACGAAGTGACCTCTGTTGCCCTATCCGCAACCGTGCTCAACAGCCTGAAAGAGCGCAACAACCTCGAGGGCCATGCCGTTGAAGATGTGATTTGGGGCAATGTCACCCAAGTTAAAGAACAGGGCGGTTGCCTTGCGCGGACCGCCGTTCTTGCATCTGACTTGGACGAAATGATCCCCGGCCTTGCCATCAACCGTTTCTGCGCCTCTGGTATGGAAGCCGTGAACTTGGCGGCCAACCAAATCAAAGGCGGCGCGGGCGATGCATACATCGCAGGTGGTGTGGAAATGATGGGCCGTGTGCCTATGGGCTCTGACGGCGCAGCAATCGCTGTGGATCCGTCTGTGGCCATGGACATGTATTTTGTCCCTCAAGGCATCTCTGCTGATATCATCGCGACCGAGTATGGCTTCACCCGTGATCAGGCGGATCAACTGGCCGTAGAATCTCAACGTCGCGCCGCGAAGGCATGGGACGAGGGCCGGTTTGATAAGTCTATAGTTGCCGTCAAAGACATCAACGGCCTGACCATTCTGGACCGCGACGAATACATGCGCCCCACCACGGACATGCAGTCCCTTGGCGGTCTCAAGCCCGCGTTTAAAGAACAAGGCGAAGTGATGCCCGGTTTTGATAAGCTGGCGATCATGAAGTACCCGCACCTTGAGAAAATCAACCACATTCACCACGCAGGCAACAGCTCTGGTATCGTGGACGGCTCTGCTGGTGTGTTGATCGGTAACAAAGAGTTTGGTGAGAAATACGGCATCAAACCACGCGCCGTGATCAAACAGACCTGCAAAATTGGTCTGGACCCAACCATCATGCTGACCGGTCCGGTCCCGGCGACCCAGAAAATTCTGAAAGACGCAGGTATGGCGATCTCCGACATCGACCTGTTCGAAGTCAACGAAGCCTTCGCCTCCGTTGTGATGCGCTTCCAGCAGGCGTTTGATGTGGACCCAGAGCTTGTCAACGTGAACGGCGGCTCCATCGCGATGGGCCACCCGCTGGGCGCAACCGGCGCGATCATCATCGGCACGCTGCTGGACGAGCTGGAGCGTCAGGACAAAGAGGTGGGTCTTGCCACGCTTTGCATCGCTTCCGGCATGGGTGCCGCCACAATCATCGAACGCGTGTAATCCGCCGACAACAGGATAAATGACATGACTGATTTCACAATGAAAGTCGGCGACAACGGTGTCGCCATTATCACTTGGGACGTGGTTGGCAAGTCCATGAACGTTCTGAGCCGCGAAGCTTTTGGTGACTTGGAAGCCTGCATCGACGAAGTGTTGGGCAATGACGATATCAAAGGCGCCGTGATCACCTCAGGCAAAGACACGTTTGCTGGCGGCATGGACCTCAACGTGCTGGGCTCAATTCGTGCGGATGCGGGTGACGAGCCTGCGCAAGCGCTGTTTGACTTCACCATGATGGGCCACACGTTCCTGCGCAAAATCGAGCGTGCAGGTATGGACCCAAAGACCAACAAAGGCGGCAAGCCAATTGCGTCTGCCCTACCTGGCACAGCGCTCGGCATTGGCCTCGAATTACCGCTGGCAACCCATCGCATCTTTGCTGCCGACAACCCAAAGGCCAAAATCGGCCTTCCGGAAATCATGGTTGGCATCTTCCCAGGTATGGGCGGCACAACCCGTTTCATCCGTATGATGGGCGCCATGGCGGCGTCTCCGTTCCTGCTGCAAGGCAAGATGGTAGATCCTAAGAAAGCCAAATCGGCTGGCATCATTCACGAAGTTGTGGACGATCCGGTGGCGGCGGCAACCGAATGGGTGCTGAATGCCACCGACGCGGATATCCTTAAACCATGGGATGCCAAAGGCTACAAAATGCCGGGCGGTGAACCTTATCACCCTGCTGGCTTCATGACCTATGCTGGTGCATCCGCCATGGTCAACGGCAACACTTGGGGCGTTTATCCAGCTGCCAAAGCGTTGCTCTCTGCGGCCTACGAAGGTGCGCAAGTGCCATTTGACACAGCTCTTAAGATCGAAGCACGTTGGTTTGTGAACGTTCTGATGAACCCATCCTCCTCTGCGATGATCCAGTCATTGTTCATCAATAAGGAAGCTTTGGAGAAAGGTGCAAACCGCCCCGACTTGCCTGATCAAAGCGTCAAAAAAGTTGGCGTTTTGGGCGCTGGCATGATGGGCGCGGGTATCGCTCTGGTGTCCGCTCAGGCAGGTATGGACGTTGTGTTGATCGACACCAACCAAGACGCGGCAGATCGCGGCAAATCCTACACCGAGACCTATCTCGACAAGGGCATAAAGCGCGGCAAAGTCACCGCGGAGAAGAAAGAAGCTATGTTGGCGCGCATCAACGCAACAACTGATCTGAACACACTGTCTGACGTTGATCTGATCATCGAGGCTGTGTTTGAAGATGTGGGCGTGAAAGCTGAGATGACCAAAAAGGTCGAGGCAATCATTCCTGAAGATGCAATCTTTGCTTCCAACACCTCGACCCTTCCGATCACCGGTTTGGCCGAAGCCTCCGTGCGCAAAGAGCAATTCATTGGCATCCACTTCTTCTCTCCAGTGGAGAAGATGGCGCTGGTGGAAATCATCAAAGGCAAAGAAACCGGCCCACGGGCAGTTGCCAAAGCTCTCGATTATGTACGCCAGATCAAGAAGACGCCTATCGTTGTAAACGACGAGCGTTTCTTCTACGCCAACCGCTGTATCATCCCATACATCAACGAAGGGGTGATGATGGCCGGCGAAGGTGTCGCGCTTCCACTGCTGGATCATGCGGCGCAGCTCTTGGGTTTCCCCGTGGGTCCCATCCAGTTGGTTGATGAAACCTCTCTGGACCTCGGCGCCAAGATTGCCAAGGCCACCATGGCTGCAATGGGCGATGCCTATCCAAAGTCTATTGCTGACGACGTGACCTTTTGGATGGTCGAAGAAGGTCGTCTGGGACGTAAGGCAAAAGCTGGCTTCTTTGACTATGACGAAAAAGGCAAACGTGGCGACTATTGGGAAGGCTTCAACGCGAAGTTCACCAAGCTTGACGACCAGCCAGAACTGATTGAGGTTCAACACCGCCTGATCTTCTCGCAAGTTCTGGAAGCTGTGCGCGCGCTGGAGGCAGGTGTTCTTGAAGACATCCGCGAAGGTGACGTTGGGGCGATCTTGGGGTGGGGCTTTATGCCTTGGTCCGGTGGTCCATTTAGCTGGCTAGACATCGTAGGCGCCGCCTGGGCCGCAGAGCGCTGTGATGAACTGGCTGCAAAGTTTGGCGACCGCTTTGCCTGCCCACCTCTGCTGCGCGAAATGGCCAACAACGGCGACAGCTTCTACGGCCGATTTGGGCCTCAATCCCAAGCCGCGGCTTAGAAGATTAGTCGCTTGCCAAGCTAAGACAAAAACGCCCGGAAGCCTTTAGCTCCCGGGCGTTTTCTCATTCGAGTATGATGTCCTTAAGCCGCTTGGCGCAAAACTTCTGGATTGACGTCAAGAGTACGCACCGCTCCGTGCTCCAGAAGCTCCATGGCTGCTTTCATAGACAACAAATTGTAATTTGGTGCCTTTCCAAACCGCGGGCGCACACCAGCACGTAATCCCCAAATACATTGAGAAAACAACAGAGCCCCACCGTTGGCAAAAATCATTTGATCCTCCGCAAAGACCGGCAAAAACGCTTCCAGTCGACCGTTTGCCTCAACGCGTTTGACACCTTCCACGACTTCAAGCGCTGCACCAGGAAGGACCGCAAATGGATCCCCCCAACTATCACGCACATCCGGGCTTTCGACCAAGACCCCTTGATGGGGAGAAACGATCAAATCCTGACGATTGCTCAACGTACCGCTTGGAATGCGCAGCGGCCACATAGCACGCGGGGTCAATTGCGCTGCATCAAAAACGGTTTCTGGCACCAATGCGGTGACCCGTTGGAAACCTGCGTCAAAGGTCAACACTTCGTCCCCGACATTTAGCCGATCGACAACTGCCCACCCGCCAGGCGTCGCGACTCGCGTGCCCGACACCAGACCACAACCGGCTGTGGTCAAAACCGGCTTCGGTCCGGTGGTTCGATGGCGGTGGCTAAGCGCCAATCGCGCTTTGTCTCGAATTGATCTCACGGTATTTTCCATTGGCAAAAACGCCTATTGCAACAAGCTTTACAGCCGCCCCGCGTCCTGAGTTGGGAAACTTTGGGCCGTAATTGCGATTGTTTTGTGTCGGCCTCTAGGAACCGTAAACATTCCAAAACAGTTGCGGCGCATTCGATCCCGACTTTCGAAAAATCAACGCTGAGTTTGTCGAAAATTATCGGAAACCTGCCCCTGAAAGCAGCCCCACACCACGCAGCAAACATGAAATCGGCCCCTGCCGCACAAATATTTCAAGATACCTACCCAAAAATTCGTATTATTACCGGGTTTTCATTTTCGACACCACAAAGCAAGGTAGCACAAACGCAAACAAAAGAGGACGTGCCGATGGGGTGGATGGCTGATGAAACTGGATTGGAAAAATGCGATGCAAATTATGTGCCGCTGACGCCTCTCTCTGGCCTCAAACGTGCGGCGCACGTCTTCCCTGATCGCTTGGCCCTGGTTCATGGCGACTCGCGCCTCACATATCGCGACTACCACGCGCGCTGCACCCAACTTGCATCAGGGTTGTCTGCACTGGGCGTGATGAGCGGTGACGTCGTGGCAACTTTGTTGCCAAATGTTCCTGCCGCCGCAGAGGCACATTTTGGCGTACCTGCATGCGGAGCGGTGCTCAACGCCATCAACATCCGGCTCGACGTTGCGACTGTGTCTTACATATTTGAACATGGTGGCGCAAAAGTCGTGTTGGTTGACAGCGCCTTTGTCGACTTGGCAGAGGCAGCAGTCACTGCGATCAAAGGTGATGGGCCTCAAATTATTGAAGTTGCAGCCCCCGAATTCGGTCATCCGCTAAGTGGACGCCATCTGTCATACGAGGCGTTGCTGGAGCGTGGCGAACCGGATTTTATGTGGGTGATGCCGAAAGATGAATGGGAGAGCATTGCTCTGAATTATACATCCGGCACCACCGGCCAGCCCAAAGGTGTCGTGTATCATCACAGAGGGGCTTACCTAAATGCCATGGGGCAAGTTCTGAGTTGGCAAATGACCCTGCATCCCATTTACCTCACCATTGTGCCACTTTTTCACTGCAACGGTTGGTGCCATACATGGATGATGCCAATGGTCGGCGGCACCATCGTCTGTTGCCGCGACATAACTGCGAAGAATATTTTTGATGCCATTGCTGACGAAGGTGTCACTCACTTCGGCGGAGCGCCAATCGTTCTAAACACCTTAATAAACGCGCCAGAGGCCGACCGTCGTGTGTTTGATCACGTCGTGGAAGTCTTCACCGCGGGTGCCCCCCCGGCACCAGCGACCTTGGCAAAGATCGAGCCCATGGGATTTCATGTGACCCAAGTATACGGATTGACCGAGGTCTATGGTCCAGCAACGGAATGCCTATGGGATTCAAAACGTTGGAACGATCTGGACGGCGACAACCGCGCTGCTATCAAAGCACGTCAGGGTGTTGCAATGCCGTTCATCGAAGACGTCACCGTAATGACCGAACAAATGGAACAGATCCCGATGGATGGCGCGACTGATGGGGAAATCATGATCCGGGGCAATGGTGTAATGAAAGGCTACTTCAAGAACCCCAATGCCACGCAGGAAGCGTTTGCTGGTGGATACTTCCATTCAGGCGATATCGCGGTGCAGCACCCAGATGGGTATGTGCAAATCACTGACCGCGCCAAAGACATCATTATCTCCGGTGGCGAAAACGTAAGTTCCGTGGAGGTGGAAAGCGTGCTGATGACGCATCCCGCTGTGAGCCTTGCCGCGGTGGTGGCCAAACCCGATGACACATGGGGCGAAGTCCCGTTTGCCTTTATCGAATTGTTGGACGGCGCCACTGCAAATGAGGCGGAAGTGATTGCCTTCACACGCAAAAACTTAGCAGGCTTCAAGACACCAAAACACGTCACGTTTGGGGAGCTCCCAAAGACGTCGACGGGCAAAATTCAAAAATTCGCATTACGAGAAAGAGCCAAAACCATGTGACCGAGGCGCCGCCCCCGCTCCGTTACCGAAAGTCATCCGAAGGTATTTTCGCACCATAAGAAGCAGAGGTTTGCCGAAGAGAAATTTGGGTCAAAATAGTTGCGGCAATTGCCGACCGGCTCTGATAAAGTCTGCGCAATGACCAAAAATGGCACCGACATGAGCAGCAATCCAAAGATAGAAGACGACCTACGCGACAAAATTATCTCGCAACCCGATGTGATCTTAGAAGATCGCGCCCTGATGCGCGCATTGATCGCCGCCAATGAGAAAACCATGGGTGGCAATATTGTCGATCTCCGCGGCATTGCGATGGAGCGGTTAGAGGCGCGCCTAGACAGGCTTGAGGACACCCATCGCAGTGTGATCGCCGCCGCCTACGACAATCTGGCTGGCACCAACCAAGTACATCGCGCGATCTTACGGATGTTGGACCCGATTGAATTCGAACGCTTTTTGCATGACTTGGGCGGCGAAGTTGCCGATATTCTGCGCGTCGATGCCATTCGTTTGGTCTTAGAAACCGAGCAAGAGACCGACGGTGACCATGCGTTGGCACGCTTGGGAGATGTTTTGTCGACCGCGGCACCCGGGTTTGTAGAAGACTACCTAACTGGTGGACGCAATGTACCACAAAGGCAGGTGACGTTGCGCCAAGTACAAGGTGGCCGTTCGGTGGTATATGGCGATGACGCCGATTGGATCCGCTCTGAGGCCTGCTTAAAACTGGACTTCGGCACGGGACGATTGCCCGGTCTGCTGGTTATGGGCGCGGAAGATCCACATCAGTTCACGCCACAACAAGGCACTGATCTTTTGACATTTTTTGCTGGGGTCTTTGAACGCGCAATGCGCCGCTGGTTGGCGTGATCAGCCCTGCGGCCGGAGATGCGCTTGCGCGATTTCTGGCACATAAATCGGCCCTGGACAATGCGTCTGACAACACCATCTCTGCCTACCGACGTGATCTGACTGATTTCTTGACGTTTTTGACGCTGCATAGAGGGGAGCCGCAAGGCTGGGCGCCTTTGATGGCGGTTGGCGTGGCGGACATGCGCAGTTGGATGGCACGAGAGCGCAGTGGAGGACTTTCACCGCGGTCCTTGGCACGTAAGTTATCAGCAGTGAAGAGTTTTTACCGCTGGCTGGCAGAGCGTGAAGGCTGTGATCCAACGGCGGTTCTGGCCACACGTGCACCGAAATTTCAGGCCAAGCTGCCCCGCCCTTTGAGCGAAGAGTCCGCCAAACAAGTCATTGAAACTGTTGAGTTTCAGTCACAAGAAGATTGGATTGGTGCGCGCGACACCGCTGTTGTGACCTTGTTGTATGGCTGTGGACTGCGGGTGTCAGAAGCTCTTGGCTTGAAACGAAAAGATGCGCCTTTGCCCGCCGCGCTTCGGGTGGTCGGCAAAGGGGACAAAGAACGCGTTGTTCCCGTATTGGACGCTGCGCGAGATGCGGTCGATCACTACATTAAGCTTTGCCCTCATATACTTAGCGCTGATGACGCGCTGTTTCGCGGGGCGCGGGGTCGTGCGCTCAATCCGCGGATTGTGCAAAAGGTGATGCAACAGACACGGCAGCAGCTTGGCTTGCCAGCCAGCGCCACCCCTCATGCGATGCGCCACAGTTTCGCAACCCATTTGTTGAGTGCTGGCGGCGACTTACGCGCCATTCAGGAATTGCTGGGACATGCCTCTTTGTCGACCACACAAGCCTATACACACGTGGACACCGCCCGCCTGATGGAAGTCTACAACAAAACCCACCCCAAGGCATGACGTCATATGGTTAACGCAAACCATGTGCCTTTTGGCATGTCGGTATTGCGTCTGTATCGCGGCTGTTTTGCGGTGGTGGCAAAATCGCATAACACCAAACGTTAATGAGCGACCAAAGTTGGGCCTCGAACTGGCTCTTTGGGTGTGATCCGCAGGCCAATCGTCGATGCGTGTCTGCATGTTTGGGCATGTTGGCTCCCCCCCCGCCAAGAGACCGCCACTTGGGCACGTCGATTTTGAGCCGCTCTTCCTGTCAAAGAGCCGAACCAACGCAAGTGATGCCAGCGGAAGGACAGCGACACACCCCGCGAGTTTTCGCAATGTCTTGGGACAGATGCGCGCGCCCTCTGTGCTGGAGGTTGCCGCGCGGTCTTAGATAATCTCCTAGGGGGCTGTGGCGTTTCACTTGTCGGCCTCTGCAGGAAAAAAACTGTTGGACTGTGCACAGCGAAGAGGATGTCTCCCCGCTGTTGCCAATCCAAAATCCAGCGCAGCCCCCGTAACAGCCCCGATCACATGGCGAAGGTGACTTTAGCCAGCTGCGCGTGGCACCACCTCATACCCGGGCTCTTCAGGTTCATCATCCACCATTTCTGATGGAAACCCCGGTGCTTGAACAGACAACCCCGTGGCGTCTTCGAGCCGCTTGATGATGTTTGGACTTAGCTCACGCGGACCGTAACGGTCGATGGCATCGTCAAACATGCGGATCATCAGCGGATTGAGTTCCAATGGCACCCTGGCACGATCAGCGACCTCCTGAAACAGTCCGATGTCTTTTTTGACCAAATCCATGGTGAAAGAGATGTCACGGCTGCCGTTTAAGATGACTTGGCTTTCGGTTTCATGGCTGAAGGAATTGCCGGAGCTTACCCGGATAGCTTCATACGCAGTGTTCAGATCCAAACCGGCAGCTTTGCAGGTGGTGAGCGCCTCCGCACTGGCCACAAGATGCGCGGTTGCGAGATAGTTGGTCACCACTTTCAGGACAGAGGCAGACCCAAGGTCACCCGTGTGCAGGATGCGGCGGCCCATGGTGGTGAGCAACGGCAAGATGCGCTCAAATGTGGCACGGTCACATCCTGCGAAAATGGCGATGTTACCTGTGTCTGCGCGATGACAACCACCTGAGACCGGACAGTCCACTGCCGCGCCTCCCTTGGCGATGACCATGGCCCCAAGACGTTTGGCTTCAGCCTCATCGGTGGTCGACATTTCCATCCAGATTTTTCCCGGAGTCACCTCTGGCACCATCTCTTGCATCACAGCATCAGAAGCGGCAGGAGACGGCAGGCACGTGATCACCGCCTCACAGATGCGCATCATTTCTGCGGGGCCGGACACCGCCTTGGCCCCATCGGCCAATTTGTCCGCAACCAAATTTGCGCTGAGGTCATACACATAAAGCTCGTGGCCATTGCGCAGCAGACTACCGCTGAGCTTGCCGCCGACATTTCCCAAGCCGATAAAGCCGATTTTCATAGCTGCTACTCCCATATTTGATGTCAACTTGGAGCCAGTGGCATTTCGCTGTCCGATCTATCTGCGACATCGAAAGGACGTTTTGCGCAAGTATCAGCGATTGTTTAGTCAGCTTTTCGCTTGTTTGCTTTTGGCAATTTCCTCTCGCTTGCCCCGCTTGAGGACACTCAAGCCAGAGTTGCAGGCACGTCTTATGCAAGATCAAGTTGGCGGGGCTGACAGTGACAATACCACTGTCGGAGACGGCGGCCAAAACCGCTGAGTTCGTTGGAATCTTTGGTCATAGGCCTGCATGGGACCGGCGCGGGCGTCATGCCCCGCTAAAGGCGCGAGATCACAATTCCGCCAACAGGCGGCCCGGCGCATCCAAAGCAAGTGTTGCACCAGAAAGCGTTGCCATATGCCACGCCAAAGCGGAGTTTGAGCTGATGACTGGTTTGTTGAGTTGGGCCTCAAGCGTTGCAATGACGTCAAGCGTTTGCAAGTTGGTGCAGCTGAGAAAAACCGCGTCGACGTCTTGTTGGCCCACGTGCAGTGCGGCGCTTATGATAGATGCGGCGTCAATGCGGGCGACGTTTTCTTCGCCAGATTCACCAAAAGACACCAAGTGCGGCACGGAAACGCCTGCGGCCTCAAAGGCTTGCTGGACCGGAATCGAGACTGATTCCACGTAGGGTGTGACCATGCCGAGGCGTGAGATGTTGAGATGTTTGCAAGCCGCAAGTGCGGAGGTGAGCGGATCAGTAACGGCGGGGGTTTGAACGCCCTGCTGCACAAGACCGGCGACTTTGGCAGCACCGATCATCGTGGTACCAGAGGTGCACCCGTAGCCCACCACATCAAATTGAGCTGCAGGGGGGAACAGGGAGGCGCTGGCAGGGAGGGTCTGAGACATCTGCAGCAAGGTGTCTTGGGTGACTTCTGGGTCGGAGGCAACCCGGCTGACATATATCGACATGTCACGCCCGGGAAACAAACGACGGAAATCCTGTTCAAGCGTTTCGTCAAATTTCAGCACAATCAAGCCCAGCGTGGTTTGGCCTGCGGCGGGTGCACCAAGTTCGAACGGCATGGTTTGCATAAGATTACCTCAGAATGGGCAGGGTTGCGGGCGTGCGGGTGGAGAGAAGATCGCAGCCATGCTCGCGCAGGACGACGTTTTCTTCATGAACCTGAAACAGGCCGGGAGCGATTTCAACACCCGGCTCAAGCGTAAGCACCATGCCTGCGCGCAGCTCGGTTTGGTCATAGGGTGTGAAACTGGGCCATTCGGTGAGCGTGATGCCAAGGCCATGCCCCAAACGGCCGCCACCGGGCGTGGCGCCCTGTGCGGTGAGGCTCTCGACAAACATCGCGTGCACGTCACAGGCCCTGTGGCCGGGACGCAGGGTCGCCAGCACATGATCGGTGGCGGCATAAAGCGCCTCATAGGCTCTCTTGGCGGCGTCATCAGCTTGGGTGATGGCGAAGTTACGGTCAAAATCGCAGAAGTATCCATCCAGCACCGCCCCCGTGTCCAACATCAGGATGTCTCCAACCGTGAGCTTTTGATCCCCGGCTGGGGAGATCACATCACCATAGCCTCCCTGCCCGGCCCCGCCAGCCGTGTAGCTGACCCAATCGGCACCTTCGCTCAGCAGCATTTGCTGAAAGTCGCGAAAGACCTCCGCATGGGTGCAGCCTGCGCTGGCATATTCTGCGATACGCGCAAAGCTGCGATCTGCCACGGCGCAGGCGGCGCGGATTTTGCGGATCTCCGCCTCAGATTTGATCTCACGCGTGCGCTGCACGGTGTTGGTGGCATCCACAAACCGGCGTGGCGCGAGGTTTTCAGTGAGTTGATGGTAGTCCGCCAACGGCATGCGCAGCTGAGTCTCCAGCCCCATCGGAAGGCCAATTGTGCCGACGTCCCCAACAACTTCTTTGAGTGTTGTGGTCAACAGGGTGATGCCATCATCACCGGGGAATGGCGCGTCCCAAGTACGGATATCGGTGAGCCACGTGCCTGACATCAGATCAGCGCCGATGGCAGGGATAACGGCAATGGGTGCGCCCGCAACCGGCACAATCAGGAACCATGGGCGGGCGGGACTTTCCCAAAAACGGGTGAGAAAGCCGGTGACATAGAAGATATCCGCAGCGGAGGTCAGAAGGAGCGCCGATTGATCGGCCTGTGCCATGGCCGCTTGCAAACGGGTGACGCGGGCTAAGAACTCTGTGTCCGGGAAACCGCGCTTAGGCATCTTCGGGGCCTTCGCTGACAAATGTGAGCACGCGCGCGTCAGGCCCCAGATTGGGGCGTTTGAGAAGGGCGGCGGCGACACCGGCAACACCCGAAGGGGTGCTGGCGATGCCTTGCGCCTTCAGGGTTTGCACAGCGTCGTGAGCCTCGTGTTCGGAGATGGTCACAAAGCTGTCAGCATCCATGGCCAAACCGTTGAGCGCCACCATTGAGGCGGTTTTGCAATCCAGCCGCCCCATGTCGGACACTGGTCCTGAGGTGTCGACCAACGCACCGGCACGGATGGCCTCGATGAGCGCCGGGGCGGCTTCGGGCTCCACCACAGTGATCTGCGGTGCATCCCCCCATGTGGCGCGCGCATAGGCGGCGACAGCGGCGGCAAGCCCCCCCACGCCCGCCTGCAAGAAAATATGTGTGGGCGGGCGTGGGATTTGGGAGGCGGCCTCAGATGCCATTTGAAGATAGCCCTCCATCACGCGAAAGCCTGACATTTCGTAGCCGTCCCATGTGCTGTCAGAAAGCAGCGTCCATGCGTTGTCAGCAGCCGCTTTTTGGGCGGCCACCATGCTGGCTTCGTAGTCGTCACCTGCCCAGGCAACCTGCGCGCCTTGCGCTTCCAACCGAGCCCCGAACGCCTTGGGCACCGTATGAGACAGGTAGATGACAGCCTTTGCACCAAAGACACGCGCACCGGCGGCGACAGACATGCCGTGGTTGCCAGCTGATGCGGTGACATAGGTGCGGCCTGTCAACGCCTGCGCCCAATCGTCAGGTTCTGTGCGGGCCGCGTCGTGCGCGATCGCATAGGCGGCACCGAGGGCTTTGAAAGAGCCGAGCCCCATACGGGAGCGCTCGTCTTTGATATGAAAGCTGGCGACACCCATTGTGGTGGCGAGCTCGGCCATGTCTCGCAGCGGCGTTTCGGCGTGTGCGGGACAAAGCGCAAGCAGTTTGGCAACGGCAGCGGCATCGCTGCTGGGCAGCGTGTCAGACAATCGGTTTGGCAGCCCGGTGCCGCGGTGGGGGTTTTGTAGCGTTTCAGTCATGGCTCGGATTGGCTCTCTAGTAAGGTTTTGAGGCGGGAGACTTCCCCCGCACGCATGCGTCCGTCACGCTGTTCAAACAGCGCTCGCACCTCCGTGCCCTCAAACGCCAGAGCGTCACCCACATAGCCGTGATGGATCAGCCGGTAGGATTTGGCCGACCAGCTGGTGATTTCCATGCGAATGGTGAGCGCGTCGCCATCCGTGAGCGGGCGGCGGTATTTGGCGTGGGTTTCCATCAGGCCAAGCCCCACGGCATCCAGCTTTGCACAGACTGCGGCGTGTCCGCCGTAGGACTGCAGAAACCTTTGAAAAGTGCCATCCATCCAGCGATAGATATTGGGATAGTAGACAATGCCCGCCGGGTCACAATCGCCAAAGACAACGTGGTGGTGATGCGTAAAGGTGAAGGACATAGCGTGGTTCCGTGTGTGGCTTTGGTGTGGGCCAGCTTGGGGGCGACGCGCGCAATTGGCAATGGGGCGCAGTGGGTTGACAGGTGAGGTTCACCCACACAGGGTAGCGCAAGGATTTGGGCAAAATGCTCTGATGTGACCCCAAGCCGTGCATTTTACCCTCAAACCAACTCAGGACGCCCACTATGATCAATGATTTGGATGATATTGACCGGCGGTTGTTGGCGGCGGTGCAAAAGAACAACCGGCTGACGGCGGATGAGTTGGGGGACATTGCGGGCGTGTCACGCTCTGCCGTACAACGTCGGTTGAAGCGGTTTCGCGAGGACGGGATTGTGGAGGCGGATATCTCTGTGGTCTCCGCCAAAGCGGTGGGGCGGCCGATGACCTTTGTGGTGGAGGTTGAGATGGAGCGGGAGCGCACAGATTTGCTCGACGAATTTCGCCGCTCCATGCTGCAGCTCGATGATGTACAGCAATGTTATTATGTGACTGGACAGGCCGATTTCATTCTGGTCGTCACCGCGCCGGACATGACGGCCTATGAGGAGTTCAGTCGGCGGGTTTTTAACGACAATCCCAACATTCGACGATTTCACAGCAATGTGGTGATTGATCGGGTGAAGGTGGGGTTGCAGGTGCCGGTGTAACTGGCTTGACCGCACCGATTGACGGTCCTTCTACGTGTCAAATCAGGGGCCAATGATCACCGTGTTTGGCACCGCCCTCAAAACAACAAAGGCGCCGCCTATGGCAATACCCATTAAAGTGGCTGCGACCCACAGGTCGCGACACCAGGCATGTTTGAGGCAGTAGTTTTTTAGGAATTCCATGGAGGTTCTCGCGTAAAAGATGCAGCTGACACATATGTCTTTGCGCAGAGAGCACTTTGAGAATTTCAGACAAGAACTTTGGTGTCCGCGCCAAAGAAACAGGCGCGCCATTTATGAGATGCTTTTGCCCAGCCGATCCATAAGGGAATTGCCTGAGCCGTTGGTGGAGAGCCCGTCGAATATGGTGTCCGATCACTGGTTTTGAATGCTTTTTGACAATAGACGCCATACAACATCCTCCCTCATGGGTCAGAGTTGGAAGAATGCGGGTTTGACTGGCGTCTTATGAGGTGCTTGCACGCCCCTGTCACACCGGATTGGTCGCAGTTTTCTTCTCTGGGAAGTTTTGCGAACCCGCCATTGGTGCGCTGTACAGCGTTGGCCCCCTGAGCTCGGGTCGGTCGCTGGCTCTGGATCAAAATACTCGGAACAAAAACGCCGCCCATTTCTGGACGGCGTTTAAGTTCTCGTGCGGTCTCAGCCTCAGCCGATGATCGCGTTCAATGTCGCGCTTGGGCGCATGACTTTGGCTTTCAGCTCGACACTTGGGCGGAAATAGCCTGCGATGTCGGCAGCTGGGCCTTGCACGGCGGCGAGTTCGGCGAGGATGGCCTCTTCACCCTCGGCCAGAGCTTTGGCCACTGGGGCAAACTCTGCGGCGAGGTCAGCGTCGTCGGACTGTGCTGCCAGCGCATCGGCCCAGTAGCGGGCAAACCAGTAGTGGCTGTCACGGTTGTCAGGCTCGCCAACTTTGCGTGATGGGCTGCGGTTGTCGTCCAGAATGCCTTGGGTTGCGGCTTCTGCTGCGACACCAAGAACACCCGCTTTGGCGTTGCCTTTGACGTCTGCAAGGAAGTTCAGGCTTTCGCCCAGTGCGCAGAATTCACCCATGGAGTCCCAACGCAGGTGGTTTTGCTCCACCAGCTGCTGCACGTGTTTTGGGGCAGAGCCACCCGCGCCGGTTTCAAACAGACCACCGCCCTGCATCAGCTTCACGATGGAGAGCATTTTGGCAGAGGTGCCAAGCTCGAGGATCGGGAAGAGATCGGTCAGATAGTCGCGCAGCACGTTGCCGGTGATGGCGATGCTGTCGTTGCCGGCGGTGATGGTTTTCAGCGACTGCGCCGTGGCCTCACGTGGGGCGAGGATTTGGAACAGATCTGCTTTGCCTGCGGCCTCAAGTGCCGGGGTGACGTATTTGATCAGCTCGGCGTCATGTGCACGGTTGGCGTCGAGCCAGAAAATCGCCTCAGAGCCGGTCAAACGCTGACGGTCCAGCGCCAGTTCGATCCAGTTCTCGATCGGGGCCTGTTTCACGGTGCAGGACCGCCAGATGTCGCCAGCTTCCACAGCATGGGAATGCAGTGTTTCGCCGTTTTCCAGCACGATGCGAATGGTGCCGTCGGCTGGAGCTTCAAACGTGGTTGGGTGAGAGCCGTATTCTTCGGCCTTTTGCGCCATCAGACCCACGTTGGCCACAGACCCGGCCGTTGCCACATTAAGGGCGCCATTGGCTTTGAAGAAGTTGATGCTTTCGTCATAGACAGTCGCGTAACAGCGATCCGGGATCACACAGTTGGTGTCCCCTTTGTTGCCAGCGGCATCCCAGCCTTTGCCGCCTGCGCGGATCACGGCAGGCATAGACGCGTCGATGATCACATCAGACGGCACGTGCAGGTTGGTAATACCTTTGTCGCTGTCCACCATGTACATGCCGGGGCGCTCCGCGGTCACAGCCTCGATGGCGGCCATGATGTCAGCGTTGCCGGACACGCGATCCAGCAGATCCCCCATGCCAGAGTTCGGGTTCACACCCAGCGCGGCCATTTCGGCGCCGAATTTTTCAAACACAGGCGCAAGCCAAGCTTTCACAGCGTGGCCAAAGATGATTGGGTCAGAGACCTTCATCATGGTGGCTTTCATGTGCAAAGAGAACATGGTGCCGTCGGCTTTGGTGTCTTCAATCGCAGCAGCAAGGAAGGCGCCCAGCGCTTTGGCAGACATGAAAGTCGCGTCAGCGATGGTGCCAGCGGCCAGCGGGTAGCTGTCTTTGAGAACCGTCACAGCCCCGTCGGCGGCGACAAATTCGATTTTTGCGTCACCGGCTTGCGTATCAGTGATGGTCGCGGATTTTTCATTGGCGTAGAAGTCATTGCCCGGCATGGAGCTGACTTTGGTTTTGCTGTCAGACGCCCAAGTGCCCATGGAGTGTGGGTTGTTCTGAGCAAAGTTTTTCACGGCACGGGCGGCGCGGCGGTCAGAGTTGCCTTCGCGCAGCACGGGGTTCACGGCGGAGCCTTTGATACCATCAAAACGTGCGCGGATCGCTTTCTCTTCGTCGGTTTTTGGCTCTTCGGGGTAGGATGGGATCGCGTAGCCCTGCCCTTGCAGCTCTTCAATTGCGGCAACAAGCTGTGGCACGGACGCCGAGATGTTTGGCAGCTTGATGACGTTGGCGTCTGGTGTTTTCACCAACTCACCCAACGCGGCCAGATCATCAGATTGGCGCTGTTCGGCGGTCAGGTTCTCTGGGAAGGTCGCAATGATGCGGCCTGCGAGGGAAATGTCTGGTGTGCCGACGGTGATTCCAGCTGCGGATACAAACTTGCGAATGATCGGCAGGAAAGACGCGGAGGCCAGCTCCGGCGCTTCGTCTACAATGGTATACAATATGTCGGGCGTTTTGTTCTCAGCCATTTTTCTCACAACCTTTTTTTGCGTCAGGGGTGTCTGTGACTTTCGGGGTCAGACCCGAAGGCCTGAGGAAATATGATGGTCCGTCTTTGCCATCGAAAGGACTCAAAAGCCTGCACGACGGCATCGTGCAGGCTCCCTATAGGCCGCTGAGGCCCAAAGATCAATTGTGGGTTCCGCCTCACACGGAGGCTTTTTGCCGCGCCTGTTGCATGTAGTCGCCGATGGCCGCAATTTGCGCAACGTTAAGGCGCAGACCCAGTTTAGAGCGACGCCACACCACGTCTTCGGCGGTGCGGGCGTATTCCTTGGCCATGAGCCAGTCCACCTCAGCGGCGCTCAAAGTTGCACCAAAGTCCACGCCGAGATCAGATGCGGATTTTGCTGTGCCCAAAATCGTTGGCGCCTCTGTTCCATACGCCCGGATCAATCGTTTGGCCCAAGCATCATTCAAGAACGGGTAGTCGCGCTGAAGGTTGACAATTTTCTCACCCACTTCATGCACCTCAAAATCACCGCCCGGCATCGCCACCCCTGCGGTCCATGGCGCGGTGGCTTGTGGGAAGAACGGAACGATCTTTGCCATCGCGGCCTCCGCCAGCTTGCGATACGTGGTGATCTTGCCGCCAAACACGTTGAGAACCGGCGCACCGGCATCCTCTAAATCCAGCACGTATTCACGGGTGGCCGCCTGCGCAGAAGACGCGCCGTCGTCATAGAGCGGACGCACACCAGAATAGCGCCACACGATGTCATCCATCGTGACAGCTTTATCAAAGTAGTTCGACGCAAAGTCACACAAGTATTGCGCCTCATCGTCGGTACAGACCGGGGCCACGTCCGCATCGGTGTGTTCCTGATCGGTGGTGCCGATGAGCGTGAAATCTTCCTGATAGGGAATCGCGAAAGTGATCCGGCCATCTTCACCTTGGAAGAAGTAGCAGCGGTCGTGGTCAAACAGGCGTTTGGTCACGATGTGACTGCCACGCACCAGACGCACCCCGGCGGAGGAGTTTTTCTGCATGACGCCACGAATGACGTCGGCCACCCAAGGCCCTGCTGCATTCACCAGCGCTTTGGCACGTGTCATGTGGCGCTCACCGGTTTCCACATCTTCCATTTCGATGTGCCACAGCCCGCCCTCGCGTTGGGCGGAGATCACTTTGGTGCGGGTGCGAATGGTTGCGCCACGGGCCTGCGCATCACGGGCGTTGAGAACAACCAGACGGCTGTCCTCAATCCAGCAGTCAGAATACTCGTAGGCCTTGGCGAATTTTGACTTAAGTGGCTTGCCCGCTTCATCTTGGGTCAAATCCACCGTGCGCGTGCCGGGCAGTATTTTGCGCCCGCCGAGATTGTCATACATGAAGAGCCCCAAACGGATCAGCCAGCTTGGGCGGCGGCCTTTCATCCAAGGCATCACAAAGCTCAGCACACGGGATGTGGGGGTTTCGCTGTCAAAGCGCATGTCTTTGTGCATCGGCAGCACAAAGCGCATCGGCCAGCTGATGTGCGGCATGGCACGCAACAAGGTTTCGCGCTCAATCAACGCCTCGCGCACAAGGCGGATTTCGAAGTACTCCAGATAGCGCAACCCGCCATGGAACAATTTGGTGGAGGCCGAAGACGTGGCCCAAGCCAGATCGTTCATTTCCGCCAATTCAACAGACAGACCTCGCCCCACCGCATCGCGAGCAATGCCACAGCCATTGATGCCCCCGCCGATCACAAAGACATCTACCGGATTTTCTGTTTGCGTTTCCATTGGAACACCTTCGAACATTTTCGCGCCTTTACGAACAAAATTTTGTTCGCAGGTCAAGGAAATTCGCCACAAACGCATAGGTTTTCATTGTAACTTCACAAAAATCCTGCCACGCCTTAGAGACCTGAAACGAAAAAATACGAACATGCGCAACAGTTTTCGAGAACGAGAAATCCTTGAAATTGCCCGCAGCAGCGGCAAGGTCACCGTTGATGGTTTGGCAGAACGGTTTGATGTGACCGTGCAAACCATCCGCCGAGATTTGACACAATTAGCCAACGCGGGCCGCTTGGAGCGGGTGCATGGCGGGGCGGTTTTGCCTTCAGGTGTGCGCAACATTGCTTATGAAGAGCGCAGCCGGGTCAATGCCGAGGCGAAAGCCGCGATGGCTGCGGCCTGTGCGGCTCAGATCCCAAATGGCTCCTCCCTCTTTATCAACATTGGCACCACCACCGAAGCATTGGCCAGCGCGCTTTTGGGCCACGATGGCCTGTTGGTGGTGACCAACAACCTCAATGTGGCGCAGATTTTAGCCGGCAATGCGCGCTGTGATGTCTTGGTGACCGGCGGACGTCCGCGCCCCGAGGACGGCGGCTTGGTGGGGCCCATTGCAGTGCGCATGGTGCAAGACTTCGCCTTTGACTTTGCGATTCTGGGATGCTCCGCGATCTCAAAAGATGGCGCGGCCTATGACTTTGCTATGGATGAAATTTCTGTATCGCGGGCCGCGCAAGGCTGCGCGCGCGAAACATGGCTTCTGGCGGATCACAGCAAATTTGCGCGCAACGCCCCGGCGCGCATTTTGGATTTTGAAGACGTTGACCGATTGTTCACCGATGTTTTGCCTGAGACGTTTGATGCGATTTGCACTCAGAAAGCCACGCGAGTTACGCACAGCGCAGAACGCCGCTAATTTTCGCACCCACGGCGTTGACAAGCGCAGTGCGCTGTATGAAAGGTGGCGGCGCAGGCCACGGCATGCAATGGCCATTTGGCGATGGCCCCTTAGCTCAACTGGATAGAGCAGCTGACTTCTAATCAGCAGGTTGAGGGTTCGAGTCCTTCAGGGGTCGCCATTCTTCCCCCCCCCTGACTCTTTGAACGTGCTTCGGACCGATCGCGCGCGTTACAGCGCAAATACCGCTTGGCCATTGGGAATGCCGCCTGATGGCAGAGCGCACCAAAGCCAGGGCTGGCGCACGCTCAGGCATTGCCAACGCACTGAGGCGTATCCTTGGAGGAGCAGGGTTTTGGTCGCCCATCGGGACGGAGTCGCCAGCAACTCAGCGGCAGGCCAGCCGCGAAACCTGCCATTGGTGTGACGCGCACTCTTCGAGAAAGGATTTCGCAGAAATCCTGTTTTTGGGTCTTGTGTCCCCTGTGCGCCGCAAATATACGGGTCGACGGAGACGTGGCCGAGTGGTCGAAGGCGCTCCCCTGCTAAGGGAGTATACCGGAAACGGTATCGAGGGTTCGAATCCCTTCGTCTCCGCCACTAGGCCTTGATTTTGATGAAAAAAACACGCAGCGCCGCCATTACCCGCCAAAAAACCCGCCAAAGCCAAAAAGGCTTCCATCTATGGCCTGTATCGCCACTTTCGGAACGGCCCAACTTCCATAAACGGACAGTTGTTTCCTGAGTAATCGGTCCGAACAATCTTGTCGTTCTGGTCCACTTGCAAAATTCGTTTACAGTTTACAAGATTTCCAAATCCATGGCTGTCGTCGTGCCAAGTATACAGCTTGCGCCCCGCTATTGTTTTCTCTTCAGCAGGAAACCCCCATTGGTCAATTGCTTGACCGAGGTTCGCTCCCAGCCAGGATTGCATAATGCTATCCATCAATCTGTTTGCGGAAGCCGGTTCTCCGAAACCCAAAAAGCTGGCGCACGCAGCAGCACATAAAATAGCTGGTTTAGCCATGGTCTCCCCTTTCAAATGAATTTAGGCCAATGCCTTCAGAAAATTCGGCCAAATGGGAACGCTACCCAGTTTTGCGGCGTACGGTATTAGGAACTAAGTCAATAACGGCAAGGTAAAGGCAAGGATAGCCCAGCAAAATAGTGTCGACATAGGTTGCGTCGTTTTCGCCGCACATATGTAACTATAGACCTCTTGCGGGGAGATAAGCGCAATTATTCTCTGAGCGGGCAATCAATCGTTGGGGCGCTAGCAGGCAAAAACCTTTGCCGTGTTTTGCAGCTCTGTGCGACTGCACCTGCTGAATCAGCCCGGCGTTTTCCAAGGTTCTTCTAGCAGCCAAAAACTTGCGCTCAGACAGATTGAGCAATCCGGCACCGCGCATCGCCACACCATTCAATCGAAAGACGGTTTCCGGCCTGTGACCATGAGCCTCGCACAAACAAGTGTACAAGGCCAACGCTTCGGCAAAATTGCGATATTGCCGCAGTGCCGCCATTGCCAATCGATTGATTTCAAACACACTGTTTTTTCTTTCAAAAAGGCGGTTTTCCAACCGAAGTTTCCAAGCCCAGCTTGAGATGCCCTCGACTTCCTTGATCGTTATCGTTTCTGGCGACGAGCATTCCTCAGTCCTGTCCCACTCAAGGTTTCCATTCAGTTCTTCTAGAGTATCAACTGACCGCGCATACATGAGGGCACGGCTGAGTAAGAATTCGTGCCTCTGCCCCATTGGTACCTTTGGGTGACCTTGTGGCGCGGTGCGAGACACCTGATCCGGCTGCTCAAGTGGATCTAGCCGTGTTTCACCAAGATACCCTGCAAGTTGCGAGTACTTTCCTCCATCCGCTCGAACCGAGGTTGGCCCCAACACATATTCATTGGGGCCGGTTTTCACGTCCACCGGCAAGCCCTCAGACTTCAGGTTCAGTCGGTACGGTAATTTTCCCCCGTAGTAGAGGTGCGCCCCTCTAGGGGACTTCACCGTGACTGTAGACCATCCAAATCTGTTCTGGAGTCGGTCAAGCAGGCTCTGGTCGTACACATCGCAATCCAGAACCGTAACTGCATCTAAGCGGACGCCATAGGCCGTCGAACCAACTCCGACCATTGGCCCCATGACTTGTGAAAGGGTAAGTCGCCTATCAGCCCAACCCTTTGTTATTGGAGCCTTCCCCGAAGCCCCTCCAACAGGCAAAAGCGAAAATCCTTTCCGCGACAGGAACGCAATTTGATCCGCGAGTTCGTCGCTTACTCTTTTTCTCTGCTTCATTTTGCGCCCCCAATCGAGAGGGCAAGGCACTTCAACACATACCGCGCATGAGTGCCGGGGAAGTCGCCTTTGTGCGGCTCGTGCCGTGTTTCAATTTCGACGCCCATGTTGCGCAAATTGTGAATATAGGCTGACCAGCGCACGGCGGGGTAGTCGAGGCTTGAACAGCCCACATCGCCAGCTTCGATCAGGCATTCGAGCGCCCATCGGTTCCGGCCTGACACAAAAACATCGATTTCGCGGCCATCGGTCAGAATGATTGCAAAGCCTTTTTGGTTCCATTGTTGTGTAGTCATAGCAAGGTCGTCCTCTTGCAAAGCCATGCAAGAGCGGTAAGCTCAATTCGTGCTGTGAATTTTGGAGCCGCCGCCCTTGTTGGGTGGCGGTTTCTTCTAAGTGGTGGTCGCGGCTTTGGCCGCTTCCCACGCTTCGATTTCAGAGAGTTTCCAGCGGGTACAACGCTCCGAAAGTTTTACCGGCTTCGGGAAAGTCCCAGCCTTAGCCCAAAGCCAAGGGGTGGTACGATGAACACTCAAGCGCGTGCTGATCTGTCGATCTGATAGGTAGGTCTCTGGCATTTCATTGCTCCAGTCGTTTCAACTGGTGTCAATGATGCGCGACAAGCTTCACATTCTCAGGTCTCACGTTAATCCGCTACGCGAGACCCAGAACCACCAGTTACTTCGTGTCTTTGAAAACATTGGCATGACCAAGGTTGTGAAAATACCTTTGCGCCCACTTCCTGACCTCCTTGTTCACCCAAGTCGATTTGACAGCTTTTGGCGTCACTTCGTGCCGACCAGCCTTTATGAAGGCTGCTGAGATTATGTCTTGCCCTCTTTTCTCACTGTCAGCGCAGCTGTGTTTCTTTTCATCATTTCGGGTGGGGCGAATATGAAAATTGTCTCTCAGTTCCACCAACAAGAGGACTATGAAAAAATTTCGGTCCCAGTTTTCTTCGAAAGCAGAACCCCTTTTTCGCTTAATTTTCGGCTCCCAATCGCCGCCTAAAACGCGAGTTATAAACCGCCGTTCCCACTCATTCAGAGGGTGCGCCAAATCAACTTTGGTCGAAACAACTTGCCGATAGAGGCGTTCAATATCCCAATGTTCTTCCGCCTCCCAATAGAAGGCTTCTGCATACCGCCCTTCATCATAGAATTGGGCACTCTGAGCGGCTTCCGGTGTAAGTCTAACTTTGAAGATTTGTTGGGCTAGAAGGTGTCGTGGTCCAAATTCAGACTGCTCTTTCGCTTCTTCCACATACTCCAAGACTTCACCGTCAATGTAGCGTTGGATATCAGCCAGTTTAGAGTTTGTCACAGGGTCACCACGTTGTTTTTGCCCTGCTCATTGCTAACCAAAACATCCGACCAACAATCCATCATGCGCCGCCGCTTTTCGATCATGTCACCGCGCCGATACGCAGCCTCCACCAAATTGCTGATTTTGTGCCCAAGCGCGACTTCAGCCATTTCACCCGGAAACTTGGTATGTTCGGCTACCCAATCCCGAAACGTCGAGCGCAAGCCGTGCGGCACCGCCGCCTTGCCGCTTCTGGCATCCACAAAACCGCCCTCTTCTGCTTCGTGTATACGCCGCATTGTCGCGGACAGTGTCATGTCCGACAGCTGCCCACCGCGAGAGGCAGGAAAGACAATCTCCTGCCCCTCAAATCGCGGCAAATCGCCCAAAAGCGCCAACGCGTTTTGAGACAGCGGAACGCGATGCTCTTTGCCAGTCTTGGTGCGCTGGGCCGGTATGGTCCAAATGGCGCGTTCAAGGTCTATCTCATTCCAGACTGCGCCGCGAACCTCGCCTGAACGCGTCGCGGTCAACGCCAAAAGCTCCAAAGCCCGCGCGCCCATACCTTTGCGCTTCCTTAGTGCTTCAAACCAGTGTGGCGCATCTTCGATTGAAAGAGCCGCATGGTTTGCCTGCCCCTTCACCTTGTTCGGTGCTGGCAAAAGCTCTTTGAGGTTGCCCGCCCAGCGCGCGGGATTGTCGCCAGATCGGTGCCCTGCCACGGTGGCCCACGACAGGACAGCCTCTATGCGACCTCTTAGCCTTGAGGCCGTTTCTGTCTTTGAAAGCCAGATCGGCTCTATGACCCGCAAAACGTCTTGAACGGCAATGTCGTTTACAAACGTAGAGCCTAACTCTGGCACCGCGTATGTTTTAAGTGTCGCGGCCCATTGCTTGCGGTGCTTATCGTTTTTGAATGCATCCAGCTTAGAAGCGAGGCAACGCTCAACCGCTTCCTCAAAGGTCAAATTCATGCGCTGGGCGGCTGTGATTGCGCTTTTGGCCGCTTTACGCTCCGCAACTGGGTCTATGCCGCCTTCGATGCCTAGTCGCACCTCACGCGCTTTCTCACGCGCCTGAGCAAGTGTAACGCTGGGATAGCCGCCCAAACCGATTTCTCTACGCTTGTCGCCCACCTTTGTTCGCAACACCCAAGACCGCCCACCGTTGGGTGTGATCTGCAACAACAACCCCGAAACACCGCCCACAGCAAAGGTCGCGTTTCGCCCCTTGCCGGGGTGTTCCAGCCGCTTCACTTCGAGCGAAGATAGCTCTTTTGCAAGTTTCGGCATGGCGTCGGCCTCCGCATACCCATCATCCTACCCGCCATAAGATATGCAACCCATCGCAACGCAATTCAACACCTTCCGAATGCAAATCCTCGTATTGCGTATAAATTCAAAGATTTGCAGACTTTTGGCGTCTCTGCGCAACAGCAGAATGGCGGCCTTCGTCTCCGCCACCCACCATTTTCATTCAATTCTGTTGGCACTCATTCAACCCCTTATGGGGCTGTTTTGGTTGATTTGTCTGCATTCATTGTTGCTATTGGATTTCTTCGATTAGACTTGCTCCTATGCAATACGTGGTATGATTTCTGGTGGTTTCGAGGATCAGAGACCTACAAGCAGACGGTAAATCGATCAGACATAGAGATGATGTTCTCGCCAGCAAGACATGCGGCTGCTTCTCCTGCCAGATTGTATTTGCACCTGAGAAGATAGAAGTGTGGTGTGACGATCAATGGCATCCTGTCGGCGCGACAGCTCTCTGCCCCCGCTCAACGCTGGATCGTGCGGGTTACTGTCAAAGGGCAGCGCTTGCGAAAAATTCTGAAATGGCCGCCGTTTGGGGGGAGAGAGGTCAGCGAACGATCAACATAAGGGAGAGTGTCCTTCGAAGACATCGGTCGGACCGGTCACGTTCATGGAGCGAGCTACGATTTCAAAGTGTCGCAGCGGCGCGGCTGGCCTGGTCGTAGTGGCCGGACAAGGCGCGTAGCATGCGAGCCAATTCACGCAGGTCTGCACCACTCATTTCCGTAGGTGACAGCCCGTCAAGCAAACACTGCCGCCGCACATCGCGGTAGGCTTCACACAGCGCAACCCCATCCTCCGACGTGCGATAGAACACTTCCTTGCCCCTTTTTTCTGACACCAGCAATCCGGCCTTGAGCAATTTGCGCAGGGCATAGTTTACCGTATGACTGTCTTCGATGTTCAGCAGAAAGCTGATGTCGGAGAGCCGCTTGTCCCTGTCCCGATGGTTGACGTTGTGCAGGATCAGAATTTCGAGAGGGCTGAGGTCGGGGTGACCCGCAGCGGCCATGCAGCGTGTCACCCATCGCGAAAAGGCGTTGAACCCAACGATCAAGCCAAACTCGAGCTCTGACAACTCCCAGCCGCCGCCTTCGGCCAGATGGCGAGAGGAGACGATTCGGCGGTCAGCGGGGGTTTTGTCGGTCATTTCCAGCTCTCTTCCTGCGCAATTCGCTGATATTTTCCGCATAAGATGCCGATATTTCCTCAACATTTCAATAGTCGCGACCAACTTTGGCACCCAACAATGATAAAACGTTGACGAAATGTAAGTGTAATGTAAGCCTAGTTCAATCTAACAAAACAGGGAGAGCACAATGCTCATTTCACGAATTATTGGCGGGACAACCGCTGCTCTTGCGGGTCTGGCCATCGGTGCACAGGCTGAAACATGGGACATGCCAACACCGTACCCAGACGCAACCTTCCACACGGTCAACATCTCCGAATTTGCCGCTGATGTGGCCACTGCAACAGAGGGCGCGCTTGACATCAAAGTTCATTCGGCAGCATCGCTCTTTAAACACCCCGAAATTAGCCGGGCTGTTCGCAGCGGTCAGGTGCCCATTGGCGAATTCTTCCTGTCACTTCTGGCCAATGAAGACCCCGCTTTTGGCGCGGATTCACTGCCTTTCCTCGCGACGAACTACGAAGATGCAGAACGGCTTTGGGCTGCACAGAAAGACGCGATTTCTGCGCTTCTGGAAGAACAGGGCATGATGGTTCTCTATTCGGTGCCATGGCCGCCGCAGGGACTTTATACCAACAACGAAATCACCTCGGTTGAAGATCTCGCAGGGTTGAAGTTCCGCACCTATAACGCCACCCTCGAAGAATTCGCAAACCTCGCAGGCGCCGCGCCAACACAGGTCGAAAATCCGGATATTCCGCAGGCTTTCAGCACCGGTCGTGTTGAGGCGATGATCACCTCGCCTTCGACCGGCGTGAATTCCAAAGCGTGGGACTTCCTGACCCATTACACCGACATTCAGGCCTGGATCCCGAAAAACGTCGTGGTGGTGAACACCCGTTCGTTCCGCCGTCTGGACGACGCGACACAGGCCGCGGTTCTTGAATCAGCCGCCGCTGCGGAAGCGCGTGGTTGGGAAATGAGCCGTGCCGAAACCAAGGCGCAGACTGCGGTTCTGGCGGAAAACGGCATCATCGTCGTCGAGCCTTCCGAAGAACTGATGACAGGGCTGCGCGAGATTGGTGCGCAAATGCTGGAAAACTGGACCGCCGAAGCAGGTGACGCCGGTGCCGCACTTCTGAGCGCCTACGGGCAGTAACCACGCGAGGCCGGGCGCGCACCACACCGCGCCCGGCCTAATACACACCTGACCTGTAAGGAGGCAGCCATGCGGCACGCCTTGAACACTATCTACCGATTGGCCGGCGGGCTGGCTGCGTCTTTCATTGTCGCCATCGTGGCCATAGTCTTCGTGCAGGTTTGCCTGAACCTAGCAGACAAAATCGCCGCCGCCTTCACTGGAACCGGTCTTGGGCTGACAATCCCGTCTTATGCGGATTTCACCGGCTTTTTTCTGGCTGCTTCTACCTTTCTTGCGCTGGCCTATGCGCTGCGGGCGGGCGGGCATATCCGCGTCACGCTCCTGCTCAGCCGCCTGCCGACGCGTGCGCAGCACGGCTTTGAAATCGCCGTCGTCGCAATTGCCTTGGCGATGAGCGCCTTTGCAAGTTGGTATATCATCCTGCTTGTCTATGAATCTTTTGAATATGGAGATCGGTCGTCTGGCATGGTCTCTGTTCCGCTTTGGTTGCCGCAACTGCCCGTCGCGTTTGGCCTGATCATTCTCACAATTGCCCTGCTCGACGAACTGGTCGGTCTTTTGCGCGGTCGCACCGCGTCTTGGGACGGCAAGGGCGAAAACTTGCTGAGCGAATAGGAGCCCAAGCCATGTCTATAGCCGTCCTTTCGATCATTCTCATTGTCCTTCTTTTTGCCTTCCTTGGTGCGGGGCTTTGGGTTGCCTTTTCGCTGCTGGGGGTGGGCATTGCCGCAATGGCATTGTTCAGCAACGCGCCCTTGGGCCTTGTTATGGCGACAACCATGTGGGGCCATTCGAACTCCTGGGCTTTGGCCGCGCTGCCGCTGTTCATATGGATGGGCGAAATCCTGTTCCGGTCGCGCCTCAGCGATGACATGTTCACTGGCCTTTCGCCATGGATGAACCGCCTGCCCGGGCAGCTGTTGCATGTCAATGTCTTCGCCTGCGGGATCTTCGCGGCGGTGTCCGGGTCGTCGGCGGCAACGGCTGCCACAATCGGCAAGCTTTCGATCCCTGAACTGTCGCGGCGCGGCTATCCCGAAAAGATGGTGATCGGGACGCTGGCCGGTTCGGCGACGCTGGGGCTGCTGATTCCGCCGTCGATCATCTTGATCGTTTATGGTGTGGCAACCGAGCAGTCCATTGCGCGGCTGTTCATCGCGGGGGTTCTGCCTGGACTTCTGCTGATGACCCTATTCGTGGGATATGTCGCTGTCTGGGCCATCTTGAACCGCGACAGTCTCCCTATGGAGGACATCTCTGCCACCTTCCGTGAGAAGCTGCGTCGTTCCCGTCGTTTGCTTCCGGTGATGTTGTTGATCGGCGGGGTGATCGGCTCGATCTATGCTGGCATCGCCTCGCCCACGGATGCTGCGGCGGTTGGGGTTGTTCTCGCGCTGATCCTGTCGTGGAGTTCCGGCACGCTGACCCGTGCGAGCTTTGTTGATGGCTTGATGGGTGCAACTGTGACGTCCTGCATGATCGGTTTCATCCTTGCGGGCGCGTCTTTCCTTACCGTCGCTATGGGCTTTACCGGCATCCCCCGCATCCTTGCCGAATGGATCGGCGGGCTTGGTCTGTCGACATTTACCCTCCTGGCGGCGCTGACGGTGTTTTTTGTGATCCTTGGCTGCTTCCTTGACGGGATTTCGGTTGTGGTGCTGACCGCCTCGGTCATTATGCCGATGGTGCAGCAGGCCGGAATTGATCCGCTGTGGTTTGGCATCTTTCTGGTGATCGTGGTTGAAATGAGCCAGATCACCCCGCCGGTGGGCTTCAACCTCTTCGTGCTGCAATCCCTGACCGGGCGCGATATTCTGACAGTTGCCTATGCCGCGCTTCCGTTCTTCTTTTTGATGATTGTTGCGTTGGTTCTTATCGTGATCTTCCCCTCAATCGTGACCTACCTGCCGGAGCAGATGTGACCCACCCCTCCCCTGAATTCCCCATGATCCGCACCGGAGGTGTGGACGGTCTTCTTGTCAGCTTTGGCGACAGATTAAGCGAAGCTGCCAACCGCGCTGCGCTTGCGTTTCGTGTTGCCGTCGAAGCCGAAGGCTGGGACGCGATTGAAGAAACGTCGTCCACCCTGGTGTCCTGCTTTATCCGCTTTGATCCTTTGCAGCTGCCGCATGAGATTGTGAAAGCGAAAGTCGAAACCTTGGTCAAAGGCCGCAACTGGTTTGACGCAGCCTTACCAACGGGGCGGCGGTTCTGGCGCATTCCAACAGTTTATGGCACCGAATTGGCCCCGCAACTTGCGCAGGCCGCCGCGGCAGCGGGGATGACCGAAGCTGAGGCGGTCACATCCCTATCAGGCGCGCGCGTGCGTGTGCAGGCGCTCGGTTTTGCGCCCGGTCAGCCCTATCTTGGGGAATTGCCGGAAGCGTGGGACATTCCCCGCCAAAGCCAATTGACGGACCGCGTCCCGCAAGGTGCGCTTGTCGTGGCGATCCGGCAATTCGTGCTGTTTGGCGTTTCGGCACCAACCGGCTGGCAGCATGTCGGCCAGACGGCAATCAATCTGTTCCAACCCAAGGCGGACGAACCGATCCTTTTGCGGCCCGGTGACGAGGTGCGCTTCATTGCCACTGATCCCGCGTCATTGAACAACATGCGCAGCGATCCCAATGGCGGCGCGACCTACGAGACAATCAAATGAACGCCAAACTGACGATCTTACGCGCAGGTCCCAGCATGACATTGCAGGACATGGGGCGCCCCGGCCATCTGGCGTTAGGCCTGTCGCGTGGGGGGGCAGCAGACCGGCTGGCGCTGGTCGAAGGCGCAGCGTTGCTGGGTCAGCCTGCTGATACGCTTGCGTTGGAAATGGCCGCGTTGGGTGGAGAATTTCAGGCCAACGAGGACGTTCGCATCGCCCTGACAGGCGCGCCGATGCGGGCCACAATCGACGGCGAGGCGGTGGTCTGGAATGCGTCGCACAGGCTGCCTGCTGGTGCGCGCTTGTCCATCGGCGCCGCCACCGCGGGCTGCTATGGCTATCTGCATGTGGGCGGTGGCATTGTTGCGGACCCTTTTTTGGGGGCTGCGTCCGCGCACCTTGCTGCCGGAATAGGCGCGTTGTTACAGGCTGGCGAAACGCTGAACATTGGCCACGACATTGGGCGTGAAACAAACATGATGATTGAACCCGAAGACCGCTTTCACGGCGGTGCGGTTCGTCTCACCCCCAGTTTTCAAACCGATCTTTTTGGCAAGGCCGAGCTGGACCGCCTCCAAGCCGAACCGCTGCGCCGTGCTGCGCGGGCAAACAGAATGGGTGTGGCCTTGACCCCTCAAGGCGGGGGATATCACGTCGAGGGCGGGCGCAACGTTGTGTCTGAAATCGTACTGCCCGGCGACATCCAGATCACCGGCGATGGCGTGCCCTTTGTGCTGATGGTCGAATGCCAAACCACCGGCGGATATCCTAGGATCGGCACAGTTTTGTCCTGCGATCTGCCACGGGTGGCACAGGCACCAGCAGGGGCGGAACTGCGGTTTCGCTTTGTCGATCTCCAAGAGGCCGTAGAGTTGGAGCGCACAGAAGCCAAACGGCGCACAGAGCTGGGCAAGCGCTGTCGCCCATTGATCCGCGATCCGCGTCTTATGCGCGATCTGCTGTCATACAATCTGATCGGCGGAGTGGTCGCCGGAAACGAAGACATTGAGGAAATATAGAATGACACAAACGGTCGATCTGAACGCCGATATGGGCGAAGGTTTTGGCGCTTGGAAAATGGGCGATGATGCGGCCTTGCTGGATATCGTGACCTCCGCCAATGTCGCCTGCGGGTTTCATGCGGGCGACTGGGACGTGATGGCCGCAACCATGAAGGCGGCGGCGCAAAAGAGCGTTGGCATCGGCGCGCATCCGGGTTTTCCTGATTTGCACGGCTTTGGTCGGCAGCGGATGACCTTTCCCACTGAATCCCTTCAAAATATTGTGCGGTATCAATTGGGTGCCGCTCAGGCGATGGCACGGGCCGCTGGCAGCTCGGTGCGCCATCTTAAACTACATGGCGCAATGGCAAATATGACATCCGAGAATGAGGCGATGGCCACGGCCTGTTATGAAGCCGCACTCGATATCGCTCCCGATATTATCATTATGGTTTTGGCTGGCACAGCCCAGCAGCGCGCCGCATCTGCGTTGGGCTGCAAGGTTGCTTGCGAAATTTTTGCGGATCGGGCCTATAATGATGACGCAACTCTGGTGGATCGCGCCTTGCCCGGTGCCGTGATCCATGACCCGGACATGGCAGGCCGCCGCATGGCTGACATGGTCCGTGAAGGTGCAATCATCACCGAAAGCGGCAAACGCATCCAAACACGTATTGATACGATTTGCCTGCACGGTGACACGCCTACAGCGGTCCGCATTGCTACCGAAGTTCGCCGTGCATTGCACGATAGCGGTGTCACCCTCGCGCAGTTTGAAGGACGGCCCGTCTAACCCTGAGGTATCACTCGCCGCCGCCGCCAACTGTGCCAAAAGACGCAGCAGTCTCATGCAGGACGGCCATGACCTTTTCACCATACGTGAAACAGGCTGAAATTTCGGCTGGGCGACCACATGGGTATAGCCCAGTTCGGGTGCGAACGAGCGGGTCACCACGTTGTTGCGCATTGGTGAATGCGTGGCAAAAGGCTCGATCCGTCCGAGGGCAAGGGTGTCTGTGATACGGGCATACCCGGAGCGAGGTCTCTGCAAGGCGAGATTTGACGAAAACTGGTGGCCAGTGCCCTTGAGCACACCAGTCGTTGCATGCCAGTCCACGGCTGCATCGGGCAGAGTGCGCACAGCATTCTTGTGCGAAGACTGAATTGTTGTCGGCTGAAACAAAACATCAACCGGTTCGAGGTTACTGGGAGCCGTGGGCCAAAAAAGAAGGTGATGGAGAGCGTGTATTCGCCAAGGAAATTTTCACGTTTTTCACAGGCTTGGCTCCTTTAGGCCATCGTTCCAACGTCGAAGATGCGAAGTTCGAACGCTGGTTACCAACGATTGCTCTTGATGATGCATGTCCGCTTCGACGGGCCGAACCGCAGTATCAGCCCCTTAGGCCCAAGGTCCATTGAGGGCCGGTCATGTCGGCGATATCTCGATCAATGCTCCATGATGCCATCAAGCGGAGAATGTTTGGAATGAGCCCGCTTCTCCAAATTCCACCGCTCAAGTGACTGTCTGTTTTCGGCGGTAGGCCTCGGAAACAAGATTGGATCAGCTTACATTGCTATTCACAAGCTAGTTGACTATGCTGGCTCTACAAACGTTGTGGTCTTCTGCGGCTCAGGCGCCTCGCCTGCCGAAGCGAACTGCAAACGCCATCATGAAAATTCAAATGTCACATGCCGCTAGCAGGGGCCTGATGCTTGGGAAGGTTGCCGATGTGATCGCGCACGACCACGTCGCCATGCAGAGTCCGCTTTTGCTTAGCGGTCCGCAAACTTGGGAATTGAAGCCGGCCTTGAACGACGACCAGTCGATCAGTCCGGCCCAAAAACGACCCTGACACGAAATCTTGTCAGGCAAAAATAGTGTGGCGGCGCTTTCTCCGTCAAAGGATCAAAAATGACTTTTCCAGAATGGACGAAACCCGGCATCTACGGTGCTTTGGGTGGCGCGATCGCGATTTCTATCATTGGCTTTACTTGGGGTGGTTGGACCACGAGCAGCAACGCTCAAGCCATGGCACAGAAAATGGCAAATGACGAAGTGACATTGGCATTGGTGCCGGTGTGTCTTGGTCTGTCAGCGGCGGATTCAGAACGCGTCGAAAAACTTGCCACTCTTCAAGATCTCTCTGGGTTTGGCCGCCGCAAGGCAATGATGGAGACGGGTTGGGCCACACATCCGGGTTCAGATAAGCCAGATCGCAACCTTGCAGACGCTTGTCTGGCGGAGCTTGCGTTAGATGAGTCATAATTCGCAAGCAACGCGGCAATTACCCTTAAAAGTCCGCAGCGCACGCTTGTTGAAAGACACCCGAGTGGTTTGGAAACTTTTCTTCGGTCCAATGTTGGCTCTGTTGCTTTTTTCAATGCCTGTTTTGGCCCAAGCCATTCCGGAAAATGCCAGCGCAAAGAAATACAGCGATGGTTGGGAATGTGATCTCGGATATCGACTCAACGGTGAAATCTGTGTAAGCGTTGAGGTGCCCGAAAACGCCTATGCGACCAACCATAGATATGGTCTCGGCTGGGATTGCCTTCGTGGTTTTCGCCGGGAGGATCGTAAGACTTGTGTTGCTGTCCGTGTCCCCGATGGCGGGTTTCTAGACCCTTCAGGAGAACGCTGGCAGTGTTTGCGTGGATTTATAAAAGTCGACGATACCTGCCAAGAGGTCGTCGTGCCTGAAAACGCCTATCTGATAGATGCAACCTATGGTTCCGACTGGGACTGTGAACGTGGGTTTGAGAAAGAGGGTGATCTTTGCAACGCAATTGCGGTTCCGATCAACGGGTATTTGAACGGATCCCGCCATGGTCAGCCGTGGACATGTGAACGCGGTTTTTTCCAGAAGGGCAGTCTTTGCGAGGAAGTTGTGGTCCCTGATTTCGCATTTTTTGACGATGCAACCTACGGCGTGGGGTGGAAATGCCAGAGGGGATACAGGGTCCACAATGGGGGCTGCGAAATCATCGATGTCCCAGAGAACGCCCATCTTGACAGAACCGGGAACCATTGGGAGTGCAACCGAAACTTCCAAAATTCCAAGGGTCTCTGCGTTCTGAACAACTAGGCAAATTGCATCCGGACTTCGGCTCCAATTGCCATTGGCGAAGCTCCGGGTGCTCTCGAAAGGAAAATGAGATGAAGACCGAACTTCGATCAGCAGAGACCATGCGCCCTCCCGTCAGAGGCGCCCAATCAGCGCAATTGACAGATGGCGCAGCAACACACTTATCTACCCTCACTCGGCTCGCTGTACTGCCAACAGCGACGGTCTATTGCGAAGGCAACTTCGCCAAAATTGACGGTAAGACTGCCAACGGCCTTGTGCGTCATTCCGAGGCTTACCGCGTTGTCTCAGTCATCGACAGTGACCACAGCGGCGCAGACAGTGGGGTTGTTCTGGATGGTGCACTCAACAACATACCAATCGTCGAAAGCCTCGATGCTGCTGTCACCCACGAAACCATCTTGCCTGATACTTTTATCTTTGGAATGGCGCCGTCAAGCCCCGGTGAAACCTAAAAAGGAGATTGCCACATGGTGAGACGGACAAAAGCAAACGTGTTCAAAGCGCAAAGCCCCAAAGCGGAAACACCGATGGACAAGACAACCCGCATCGTTCGAAAGATGGTCGAAGACGAGGCAGAGCAGAGACAGGCCAAAAACAACCGCCTCCGCAAAGCGCGCCTCGAACGAGAGGCAAGCCTGCCGAAGAAACCTTCGCGGTAGTGCATAAAACAGATCTAAGCTTGACCACCACATTGTGACACTACATTTGTCACCCGCGCCTTTGAAACGTCAGGGCCGCTGGAACACACACAAAGGATTTGCCTATGGCGCACGCGGACGAGAGCACAACAAAAGTTCATTACATTTGTCAAACGTACGTGGAACAAAAGCCCGGTCGTGGAGGGCAATCAGGCCTCAAGGTCGACAAACAATTCCAATACTCAACGGCGTCAGAAGCCCAGAACCGAGCTGAGCGGGAAGCCCTGTCCGAGGATTGTGCCGGTGCGGATGCCTATATGATTAGTGAAGACCCAAACAGCGGCGAAGTCGGATCACCCAGCTTCCTTGTCCGGCTCGGAAATGTCCCGGAATTTGACGAGTTCTAGAATTGGCAGCCGGCATAGAATCGGCCCAACACATTGGTTCATTGATCAATTTCCGCTTCCGAGACGCTACAGCGCAAGGCCCGGTGCAGGACGCTTGCCGATGGCGAAGGATGGTATGACACAGTCGACGGTTGTGACTGCGTCGAGGATGGTTTTGGCTTCTGTAAACAAATTGGAAATATGGACAGAACGTGCTTTAAGCTCGTCAAACAAGAAAGGATTTACGTATCAATAAGTTCGATCCAAAGACGCTATCCATAGCTCATCAAGACGTGGTTAAAAACACCCGTCGATGGCTTGAACAAATGGTAGTAGGACTAAATCTTTGCCCCTTTTCCCCGAGCGTCATAGCCCGAAACCAAGTCCATTTTGCCGTATGTGATGCCACTAAAGATGCACCACTAAAGCAGTTCTTTGTGAATGAACTACAGCGCTTGCTCGAGACTAACGAAAATGACGTTGCCACCAGCTTGCTCATGTTTACACAAGGAATAGAGGACTTCGATGATTACCTCACCTTGCTCGATTGGTTTCAGCAGCTATTGGAGCAAGCAGACCTGACGGAGCATGTGCAATTGGCATCATTTCACCCTCAATATCAATTTGAAGGTGTGGCTGCGGACGATCTCAGCCACTTTACCAATCGCTCCCCCTATCCAACCATACATCTTTTGCGTCAAGATCAGATGACCAAAGTCCTCGCTCACGTTTCGGATCCCGAGAAGATCTATTTAGATAACATAGAGACGTTGAATAAACTTGGTCGCCGACAGGTTGAAGCACTCTGCCCTTGGGGGAAATAAACGGTTTGCATTGACTTATTGCTGCGTCCGTCGTCCGGGTTTCGGGTGCGGGGGTAGCCTAAACTTTGAGGCGTCTAGGTCGAGCTTGGCCCATGTCGCCATGCGTGTCTCACCCAACCGCGCTGCAGTTAAGTCCGTAAAGCCCAGAGCACGCGCGGCGACGTCGCGACGCGTGCCCCGGTCAGGCATAAAACTTGCAATTGCGGCATGAGGCAATGCGAGGTGATGCTTGACCACCCGTACTTTTGTTGGCTCTGGCAAAAGGTGATCTAAAGGCCCCGCCAACGCGCTGGATTGTCTCCGACATGGATCCCAAAGGCGGTTGCGAAATCCAGTACTGCCTCAATTTGTTGGCGGACACGGTTGGCGGTTTCTGTTTTCGCAGACCAGATGCGTGTCAGCCACCCCAAAGCTATTCGAAATCGTCGTTGATCCGCACGCATTGACGCTCCATGCGACACACATTGCTGATATGGTTGTCGCTGCACAATATGGTCCAAACGTCGATGTGGCCAAGGTTCTGCGCTTTTGCGACCAGTTCGGCGACCGATGTGCAGGGTTTCGCAATATGGCGCGCGGTGTCGCGAAATCAGGGATGGCAGAAACTGTGCATAGTCCGCAGCCGCAAAGACATCCTTGTCGCCCGGGCCTCCCCCCCGCGGTCACACCATTTTCATGGAGGTTCGCATATACTCATTTCGGAGTGCGGTGCTGACAGGACCAGGAGCGCCGCCGCCTATTGCGTGGTTTTCAACGTTGACCACTGGGTTCACAAAGCCAGAGGCAGAGGTCGCGAAGGCTTCCTTTGCGGATAGGAGCTCTTCAATCGAAAACGCTCGTTCGATCACCTTCATCTGAAGACTTTCAGCGACCGCAAGGACCGCTCTGCGCGTGATACCATGCAACACCGTATCATTCAGCTGATGCGTGATGATCTCGCTCTGGTCATTCACAATGTACACATTGCTTGAAGAACCCTCTGTGATCAGCCCATCTCTGTGCATCCAAACATCGTCAAAACCAGCTTTGATAGCTCTGGTCTTGACCAAAGATGAATACAGGAGCTGAACGGTTTTAATGTCCGCACGAAGCCAGCGTTTGTCTTCGACAAGCTGCACCGATGCACCTATTTTTGCAGAAGGGTTTTCAACCAATTTCTTAACCTGAGAAAAAAGAACCACGGACGCCGACCCTGTCATCTCAGAAAAGTTGAAATCTCGATCCGCCGCACCGCGCGTCACCTGTAGATATATCACGCCTTCCGCGAGATCATTCTGGTCAATGATTTCTTGGTGCAACGACCTTAGTTCGTCATTGTCAAAACTGATTTCAAAATCAAGCTCGCGCATAGAGCGCTTCAAGCGCGCCATATGAGCTTCAAAATCAATCATCTTACCGTCTGCCACCGAGGTGACTTCATAAATTGCATCCGCAAATAGGAACCCACGATCAAAGACAGAAATTTTGGCCTCGTCCTCGGGGACGAAGTGACCGTTCACATAAACGATACGCATTTTTGTTTCCTTTTACAGAACTTGGCCTAAGAACGCCTGCGTTCGCGGGTCCTGTGGATTATCAAAAAGCGTCGCTGGCTTCCCGTGTTCGACAATCACACCTTTGTCCGTGAAGTAGACGTGGTCAGCGATTTCACGTGCAAAACCCATTTCATGAGTGACCAAAATGCACGTCATTCCATTGGCAGCCAGGTCTTTGATCGCGACCAAGACTTCCTTCACTGTCTCTGGATCAAGCGCGGCTGTCACTTCGTCAAAAAGCATGACATCCGGGTCCATTGCCAGCGAACGCGCGATTGCCACCCGTTGTTGCTGTCCTCCTGAAAGTTCGCCCGGATAGCTGCTTTCTTTGCCTTCCAGTTTCACACGCTTGATCAAAGCATGCGCCTTATCTTCAACCTCAGACTTGTTTTGTTTCAACACTTTGATGGGGGCCATCATGACGTTTTCCAACACGGTTTTGTGGGGAAAGAGGTTGTACTGTTGGAACACCATCCCAACCTTCTTGCGCAACGCGAGTTTGTCGAGTTTTGGTGCATGCACTTCCAAATCTTCAACTTTGATAGAGCCCTGCTGGATATCATTTAACCCGTTGATACAGCGGATCAGGGTGGATTTGCCCGAGCCAGATGGGCCGATGATACAGATCACTTCCCCTTTCATGACATCGAGAGACACACCTTTGAGCACTTCTAGCGAACCAAAGGATTTGTGGACGTCTTTCAGTGAGACAATGGGCTCTGCATCGCTCCAGTTTTTTGTGGTCATGACGGTTACCCCTTGAGTGCAAATTTGCGTTCCAGGCGCACGGTCAAGCGTGCGATTGGATAGCAGTAGACAAAGAAAATGAGCAGAGCGAAGCCAAAGAACGGCACCAGAAGCGAGGGGTTGTTCCCTTCGGCTTCCATCGCTTGGCGACTTAGTGTGACAAGTTCAGAAACGCCCAGAAGTGAAACCAACGGCGTGGCCATGGTCAGGATTGCAAACCAGTTCATCCAAGGCGGCAGCATCCTTTTGAAACACTGCGGCAGAATGATTTGCCACATCGTTTGGCGGCGGCTGAACGCAAGGCTTTCCGCGGCCTCCCACTGAGCGGACGGCACCGATTGGATCGCGCCGCGCACGATCTCGGCGATGTTCGCCATAATCGGCAAGCTGAGACCAAAGACTGCCTTCATCCAGTCAGGAATTGCAATGTATGATCCTCCAACCTGAATTTCGAAGGGTAAGGTCAACATCACGATAAAGAGCAGAACCAACCAAGGTGAGTTTCGAAAGACTTGGACCATAAGCCAGCTGAACTTGCGGATAATGCCGACGTCAGACACCCGGCCGAGCCCAAGCAAAACCCCAGACAGCGTGCCAAACAGCATCGTGAACAAACTGATAAGGATGTTTTGGGCGAACCCTTTTGTGACCAGAAGCGGCAGCCATTTCCACAGAATTCCGAGGGCGGCACTGGTGCTATAGGCCGTCTGCGCGGACGCGATTGTTGGCCAGATCACGATAAGCGACGCCATAACTGGGAAGGTCCACAGCGGCAAAGAGGCGAGCCAGCGCGAAAACCCGAGCGGGTCAGGTGTCTTGTAGGTCGGCTCTAGGATGACGGGAAGATCGGTTGAGCCGGTGTGAAGATGTCGGTCCATCAGCTGTTCTTTCCAAATCCGGGCACCATTAGCTTGTGCTCCCAGCGGTTCATGCCCAAGGCCAATATGCCCACGAGACCGATGTATGCGAAGAAGAGCACAGTCATTGCGGCGTTCTGTGCGGAGGAGTAGTCATTCCAGATTGAAACCATTTCGTACAAGAGCTCGGGTACAGCTATGGCAATCGCCTGCGTGGTGGTTTTGACAAGATTGATAAGATTGTTGTTGAGCGACGGGAGACTGACACGTAGCGCAAGCGGAAAGGTCACGTTGGTGTAGATTTGGGCCCGATTGAAGCCCAAAGCTTCGGCAGCTTCCTGTGTTGATTTCGGCACCGCTTCGATGCCCGCGCGAAAGATCTCTACGTTGAAGGCTCCCGCGAAAAAGGACAGCGAGATGATCGCCCAACCAACGTTTGAGATAATCGGCTGTTCTGTCCATCCGTCCGCGCCGGTCACCGTCGGTGTAAACTGGCCCAACGCGAAATAGAAAAACAGCAGTTGGATCATCGGTGGTGTGTTGCGAAAGATTTGAATGTAGCCTTGTACCAGCCATCGTACGAACCGGATAGGCGAGCTTTGTGCAAGCGCGCCGACAACGCCAATGATCACACTTAAGACCACGCAGACCACAGACAGCTGCAAAGTGACGATAAGCCCGCTTACAACGCGCTCCCATTGCCTGGGCTCGTAGAAGAAGATGAAGTTCCACTTTGGGTGGTTCTCCGCCATCGTGCGGAAATACTCCTGAATTAGCTCAATCATAGCGCCTCTGGACAGCAGATGAGGAGCGCCACCAAGAAATCTACGGCGGCGCTCGTTTAGAGGTGAAAGTGTTGGTTTGGCTTATTCAGAGAGCCAATCCACAAAGCGGTCTTGCTGATCAATCAAGAACTGGCTTTGCTGGATGCCCCATTTTTCCTCAAGTTCAAGGAGTTCGCCGGACTGTAGCCAGCCATACTGCATGCCCGACATGAACTTGCCAAAGACACAGCTTTCCTCTCCTTTTGGCACGGCCAGACCCCATGGGTTGTCGTCCTCGGTTTTCAGCGGCATCTCGTAGTCACCGTATTCACCAGATGCGAGATCCGCAGCGATGGAGCTGTCGTCATAGACCCAAGCCACACATTTTTTATCGCGTAGGGCTTGTTTGGCTTCTGCGTTGCCGGTGAATGCGATGACTTCAGCGCCATGACGTTCTTCGATGATTTTATTGTAAAACGCCCCCTGCTTGCCGCATACGGGTTTGTCTTTCAGTTGCGACCAATCCGTAAATCCAAGCGCCTTGGGGGCCATGATATTGGTGCCCGATGTATAGTAGTTGGGCTGTACCACGCCAACGATGTCGCGGCGGTCCGCACGATCCGACATGGTGGCAATCATCAAGTCAATTTTGCCCTGCTCTAGAAACTGCATTCGGTTCGATGATTGCACACCAACCAATTCCAGCTCCACTCCGAGGGTCTCGGCCACTTGCGCGGCCATGTCAGCTTCCATGCCAATCAAAGAGCCGTCGCTGTTTAGATACCCCCAAGGCTTGGTATCTGCTTTTACCCCAACAACAATTGTGCCCCGGTCCATAATCTTGTTCCAAGTATCGTTGGAACATTGGGCAAAAACGGACGAGGCGGTCGTTGCCAGCAGCGCGGCTGCGGTGGTCAATGTTGACAAAGTTTTCATTGGTATCTCCCGTTGGTGATATTTTTTGTTTCAGAAAAACTGGCACACTCCGAGATTTGCTTCCAATGCCAAGGCAGTATAGGTTATGCCGAAAAGGCATAACCTATGGATCTCGTCTGGTTAGAAGATCTCGTGGAGCTTGCAGCGGCGCGAAACTTCTCTGTGGCCGCCCAAGCGCGCGGCATTACACAACCGGCTTTTAGCCGCAGAATTCGCGCTCTTGAGCACTGGGTAGGCGCGCAGCTCATTGATCGCAGCACCTATCCTGTAAAACTAACCGTGGCTGGTGAAAACGTGCTCGAAGTCGGGCGTCCGATGATCCAAAATGCACATCGGGTGCGCGATGAGTGTCGGCAAATGACACTTCCAGAAAATGGGACGCTCAGCTTTAGCGTGCTTCACTCTATCGCTTTGAAATTGTGTCCCGATTTTCTGAAGCACATGGAAAAAACTGTCGGTCCGTTCCGCACTAGAATTGAAGCGTTGGACTACTACGAAACGATTGATGCGCTTTCGTCTGGCCGATGTGATTTGGCTTTTTGCTATTCTCATCCTTGGGGGCCACCAGTCCTTACGGCTGGCCACTTTCGGACCCTGACGCTTGGTCGCGATCCTTTGGTGCTTGCAGCGCCGCCAGAGGCTATTGAAGCGATCGAAAAACATCTTGCTCTTGGGGCGGGTAAACTGAACATGCCGCTGGTGGCGTATACGCCCGATTGTTTCTTGGGAAAAATGCAAGAAGTGCTTGCGCGACGTCTACAAGGCACCGGGATTTCGCTGCAGACTGTCTTTGAATGCTCGATGTCTGAGGTCATCAAGCGCATGATTCTGTCGGGAAGTGGCGTCGGCTGGCTCCCGAAAAGCGTCATCGAGCGAGAATTGAAGACACAAAGATTGGCCATACTGTCGACCGCGCAATCACAAGCTGAGCTCGACATCATCTTATTTCGCAGTCAATCACCGGGAAACTCTACCGTTGAACGTCTCTGGAACGCAGCCACCAAATCAGCAATGCTTCAACACAACTGACTGCTTTTTTCTGCCAAAAAGAGGGTCGCAAAATCGAATTCAGTGCGCGAAGTCGTTGGGTCGCAGGTAAGTTACATCGCCGCCCGAAATTTGAAACATCTTGTTTGCAAACCCGCCAGGACAAAATGGTCGAACTTAGTCTGGTGTGGTGAAACCTTTTGAGACCAGGTGGTGGGATTCAACGCCACACGCAATGGGAGTGCCCGGGACGCTCAAGTGTTGGGTAAAAAGAACGGTCGCCATGCTCATGTCGGAAAAGCGTCTACGGAGTTTGGTGTCGCTTTTGAAGATCAGAGCCGCATTATTGCACCAAGAACCGCGATGGCTGGGCACAAACCCAAGATCAGGGGTCTATCCTGTGTCAGCCGTGACATTGGTGAAGAGGTTAGGCGGAACTTACAAATTGGCTTGCCCATACCAAAGCTGTCAGCATGGGCAAGCACTTGCTATTGGGCTTAGTTTAGGGCCCCAACGAAATGAGTGTCTCCGAGGAGGACGAGAGTCTCGTCACCATCTTCCATTGCGTAGCCATCACCCAGAAGCTTCGACAATCCGGCTTTTGCGGGATGGTCTTTTGCCACACGCCAGATCAATGAATAGGACATCGACGCATTCTCCGGCAGCACTGGGAACTTCACATCCAATGTACCTTCGTAGTTAGCGGGAACTTCGAAATCAGCGACGATTTCCTGATCTTCCGCGGTCACCTCAGCGACGCTCTTCAGGTCTAGGCCGTCAACACTCATCGCAACCGTCTCACCAATGGGCACGTTCCGGCAGCGAGCGACGAACCGGAAGCTGGCTGGCGTGTCATCATTGTTGTAGAACACCAGTGGCTCTTCCCCGGTCGAGGAGACGTTCACATTGTGCCAACCCGCAGCACCATTGTAGGTGATCCAATGGACGGAACTGCTGTTGTTCCACTGGGTCCCACTGATCGAGGCCGGATCGTTTGTAAAGAACTCCGTCTGGGCACAAACAATCAAGCAATAGTGGCCCGCACCCACCGGTTCGAAGCCAAATGACGTGTCACAGGCAGACCGTTCACCAGGGCGGATCACTTTCTGATTGTTTATATTCACCAGATCCGCGGTTTGCTTGCTCCCATCATAGGTGAACAATTGGGTCCAAGAACTGGGTGGCTGATTAAACCCATTTGACGTGTAGTAGATTTTGATTTCACCTTGCTTGATAGGCACCTGCAGATTTTTGTTCTGCCCACGCCCATAGGTATTATTTTTCAAGCCAGGCGCCGGACCCCAAGTTGTTTGATCCCACTTCGTGATCATGTCGTAGGGGTCAAGTGTCGTGATACCGTTTAGCAGCACGTCTGGGCTGGCTGTGAAGGAACCCGTCTTGGGGATCAGGCCATCGTTGGAGGTGTTGCAACGTACCAACATACCGTACCAAAGACGGTAACCATAATTGGCCGCTCTCAGGCAGTCCGACAGGTTTATGCCCGTGGCAGCATTCATGTATTCTGCAAGATGGTTCGCATCCATCTGAAGTTTTTCATCGCTCCAGAACGTGTCGCCATACAAATTCCCAACAATAGCGGCCAGCAAGTTTAGATCACCGGGAGGTGGCAATCGGCGCCAAACCGTTTTTAGAGCCGTTTGAGCATTGTCGCCTTGGGTGAAACACTTCAATCCCAGATCCCAATATTGTTGGTTTGGGCCTACTGCGAGTTCGGGCACTGCATACATATTCATAACACTTCTCCTGAATGTCTCCGGCACCGGATAGGGACCAGCGCCGAAGCGGCAATCACATTGCTCTATGGTCTTAATTGAAAGGACACCGACCCGGACACTGTTGTCCGGGTCAGGCTGAATTGCTTCGGCTCAGCACTTACCGAATGATTTGGAGACAATAACCTTGCCGGCCACGCTGATGGTGACACGTACACCGGTGGGAATGCCCCAAGTGGTGCAGATGCTCAAGCAAGCCTCCGCCGCTGTTCCGTCGGGAATGATGCTTGGGATCGGAAAACAATATTTGCCAAATCCCAGGGGCAGGTTCAGACAGACTTTGCCATCTTCAACGGTGACAGAAATACAGCCACCAGCGAGTGACAGATGTCCGTCTTCCGCGGAATCGATCGATGAAGGGCTAATTTTGTTTTCAAAGTGACCCTGAGCGGCATCAAGGGCAGCCTGAATGGCCTTGTCGTCAAAGCTGTGGAAATCGTTCGCCATAGTCATTCTCCATGTCAAAATTTATTTTGCCGTTGTGAACCGGCTGGATTGTGCAGAAGGACACCCTTGCTGCACCTTCAAGACTTGCCGAAAAACCGCAGCATGTCCTGAAAGCGGCCTGAAACCATTCCGAAATTTCTTGCCCGAACATGAAATCTTGGAAGAGCGGAATTTCAGATAGATTTCAGAAAAAATTCAGGACTTCCGGTGGGATCGAGGCCACACTCGAGCAATAGCGCGCGTCCGTTTTGACACTTGGTAAACCTCTGGAACTAATCACTTTTCGCGTGTGATTGCTGTGAGTGAACTCAGGTGGAAGCAAAAAGAAAGACAATATGGAGTTGAGAGTAGCCCGAATGACAGGCATCCAAGTTTTTCCTTATTTCGGCTCATTATCGCTCGAAGTGTTTCCCTGTGTGGAAGCTTCGGAAGGCCAGCATGCCTCCGGCGGGCTTCAGGGCATGGCTTACGAGGCGCTGGAGCTGCGCAACGCCCGCTTGATGGGCGAGCTAAATATTGGAGCAACTTATATCGGGATTGGGAAGAACGAAGCTGGCGAACACATCCAAACGCACTGGATGTACTGTACGCAAGTCACTCCGCATCCGACTTTCGGGATTTCCCGGAACCACCGCATTCCGGGTGTGTACGGGCCTGCCCCGTTTTTGGGCACCTCGCTTTTTGTCACTCAAGAGCCGTTGCGAAACATTGTCGGACTGAATGGCGCAACCCCAACCAACCTTGGCGTGGCCGAGTTTCGTCTAGGCGATAGCGGTGATCTGGTCGCGACCGCCTTCGGTGTGCCCCACACAGTGGGAATTCGAATTGACCGTCCCTTCCTTCCGCCCCACTTCCTGACAGGGGCAAACAACCTAGTAATCACGGGTGAATCCGTGCGAACCGGTCAGACAGTTGTGCTACAGCGGCTGACCTGTCTCCGTGCGAGCGCCCCCGCTCTATTTGTGCAGGAAGATCCGCTGTGAAGGTTTGCTTTGCGCCTCACTCGGAATCCAAAGGCGGATCAGTCGCGCTCTTTGAGGGCAAAATATCGCCTCTTGTACCAGATCCAAAAATCGTGGGGTCAAGATTGGCTGCCACACCCGTTAACTTTTCTGTTGAACATAACCCGCCCATGTACAATCTTAAGCTTACGGGCAAGATCGCAGATCCGAGGAGGTTGTTCTGCGTGGACGCTGAGAAAAAGCAAAATGCGCAGATAATTATCGGAGAAACGTTTTACGTTCCCGAAAGCGGACAGCTGTTTGAGAAAAACGGAGCGCCGATCCATTTGCGTGCGCAATCGTTTACGGTCCTTAGGTATCTGGCCAAACGATTGGGCATTCTGGTCACGCGGGATGAGCTTGTCAGCCACGTGTGGCGTGATTTGGCGGTGACCGACGACAGTTTGACGCAATGTATATCGGATCTACGACGCGCCATTGGGGACACTGATCGCAAAGTCTTGAAAACACTCCCCAAACGAGGTTTCGTCCTAAATGGTCAGATCGTACCGGCCACCAACCCGGCCGTGATTTCTGATGATGTTTCTGCGCATGTGGAACAAACCAACAGAGACGTGGTGGCATACATCCGGCATTGGGAAAGGATTGTCTCTTCGGAGTTTCAGACAGAGGCCGTTTCGGTACCTGGCTTGGCACCCCAATCCCCCCCGCCATTTGTCAAACAGGTCCTCTTTAAAGATGTCAGCGAGGCGGCAATCACATGTAGACGTTGGGCCCGCAAGCATGGCGCGGCGATAGCATTGTCGACACCGGATGGACCGTATGGCGACATTCTGGCAACCGCACGTCCTGGCGAGGTTCTGGCAAGCTTCGATGTGCATGGGCTGGCCCAGCAACACCCGGCTCTTTCCTTTGAGGACTTGGGATATGTTGATGGGCAGACCGAGTCCCGGGCTTTCCGACTGTTGCATCAGGAGGTCGAGCAAACCGTTGAGCCACTATTTCTGGATCAACCGATGCTTCCAACGGTGGCTGTATTGCCTTTGCATAACATTCACACCAACGAACCAGAGGTGCTCGGCACAGTGTTTGCGGATCTGGTATCCAGCAAATTGGGGGCTGCTGAGGAGATTAACGTGATTTCCCGGCTCTCCACCGCCGCCTTTGCGCGTGGAACGTCAAACTTGGCAGACATTGGTCGCTTCCTGAAAGCTGAGTTCGTGCTGTCTGGGTTTTTCATCCGTCATGACAACAACCTGCAGCTGAACTTGGAATTTGCAGAGACCAAGACGCAGCATGTGCTCTGGTCCTATCGCCTCGAAGTGTCTGTTGCTGAGCTTGTAGGTGATTTTGAAGCGGCCCAAGAGTTGGTTGCCAAAATCCGCCACGCCATTTTGATCAATGAAATCCGCAGCGCCAATATAATGCCGTTGGGAAGCTTACAGAACTATTCCCTGATGCTTGGAGCGGTTGGGCTAATGCATCGGTTGTCGCCGCATGAATTTACCAAGGCACGCAAGCTGTTAGACACATTGACCGACCGCGCGCCCAACCACCCTGTCCCGCTGGCATGGACGGCTCGCTGGCATCTGTTGCGCGTGGTTCAAGGCTGGTCCGAAGATCCAGACAAAGACGCCCAAGCGGCCTTGGGATGCACCGGACGTGCTTTGGATATGGATCCAGAAAACGTGCTCGCTCTGGCTTGTGAGGGGCATATTCTGACCAATCTTTTGCATCGATTTGACGATGCTGAAGACAGATATAATTTGGCCCTGGAGATGAACCCCAGTGACGCCAACGCCCGTGCTTTGCGCGGCATGCTATTGGCGTTTCAAGAGCGGGGAGATGAAGGGGTGCGGGACACGGAACGCGCGTTGCGCCTGTCCCCGCTAGACCCGCATCGGTTCTTTTATCTTGCAATGGCAGCTGGAGCTTGGCTGACACCTGGTGATTTCGAAAAGGTCGAACAATACGCCAGAGCTTCGCTGCGATTGAACCGCACCCATTTGTCGACCCTACGAATGCTCGCGGTTGCCCAGCAGAAAGCAGGAAAACACTTAGCCGCTCGGGAAACAGTTTCAGATCTAATGCGTCTCCAACCCGGACTGCGGGTAAGTGCGTGGTTGAGATCGTCACCGAGCGCAGAGTTCAAAACCGGACGCCTCTTTGCCCAAGCACTACGAGAAGCTGGTGTACCCGATTGACCAAAAGGAGATTCTAACATGACCGCAGAATTTTACGGGACCCCTCAGGGGGCCTATGGAGCGTATGGTGCATATGGAGCCTACGGCGCCTATGGGGCATACAGTGCAAACGGGGCATATGGCGCGTATGGGGCTTATGGCGCCTACGGCTTGCCTGAAAGTCCGGTATCCGCTGGGGCTTTTATTTCAACACGAGATGGCATCGTTGGAAGCCCGCTCGAACATATTTCGCCCGCCCGCCCCGGCGTGCCCAACGACACACAGAATCTAAAACGTCTGTCGCGTGAAGTGCGGGCGGCCATCTTTGCCTTTGAGCTCGACTCCAAAGTAGAGATGTCCGTTTCTACTGGCGAAACCGCAACCGCTACTTTGTGGCGGCGGACAGGCGACATAGAAATCCACAAAGCAGATCGCCCCAATGTCAAATACCGAGAATTGGTCGAGATGACTGCCCCGCGACAAGAGGTCTTCGAAAAGCAACTGGCGTTTCTCGCAGGATACGCAGATATCCGGCAAGACAGAGCCAGTGAAATTCTTTCGCAAGTTGCGGCACCGGTTCCATTTTATCAGACACTTTCGTTCATTGATCCGGCACGCACCCCCTTCACATTGGAACTTCTGGCAACCGCGCTGCGGTTCACAAACAGCTGCGAACAGCAATTCAAATATGCTTTGGCGGTGAAGCGGCCCATTGAGCTTTCGCCTCAAGTTCAACCGATGATCCAGACCCCGACCCATGGTTCCCTGCCAAGTGGTCATGCGACTGAGGCCTTTGTGATGGCGCGCCTGATTTGGAAGCTATTGCTGAATTCCGGGACACCTCAATATCAGTCCGGCGGGCATTGGGGGGAGATGCAGATGCGGCTGGCTGCGCGTATCGCAATCAACCGGACCGTTGCTGGTGTTCATTTCCCTGTGGACAGTGCTGCGGGTGCAATGCTGGGTCTGACCCTTGCCGAGTTCATATTTAGCCAATGCACAGGTGCAAGCTGGACCTCTGCCAAGTTTAACGGACTGCACTATAGCCCTTCCAGTGATTTTGACTGGCATGGTCTCTATGAGGCGGCCGCAGACACGCAAAAAGCGGAGACAAAAGGCCCCGACGGCATATGGGCCAAAGCCAAAACGCGGAAACCTGACGGGAACAAGATGCCGGCGCTCGCTTGGTTGTGGGACAAAGCGCAAGAGGAATGGACCGACTTTGACCCACTGTGCACGTAGGAGACAGTTGCATGGCTTACGAATGGAAAACAGCTTTGGCAACCGGGCAAACGCCGATTGATGCTGTCACTTATACCCGGCTTGCTTTTGGCACACCACCTGTCAACGGCGACGCGTGGTGGTCCGCCATGGTTGAACTGGAACACACATCTATTGATATGTTTGCCCACTTCGTACGCCCTGATTTCCCACAGGGTTTGTTGATCCCCGCCGCTTATGACACCCGCGACAGGGCTGCGCTTCTAGATCGGCAATTCGTGGCAATATTTGCGCGAAGGTCATTGATTGAGGCGTTGAATGAAAATGGTAACACGTATGGCGTGGGCAACATTCACCTTGGTATGGTGACGCCCGACAAGTGGCTGAATTTGGACGCGCAACCCGCACCTACCCCGGTTATGGAAGTGTCCGATGACACCGTGGTGAGCGGCGTCATTGACGACGGGTTTGGTTTCGCTCACGAATTGTTTCGCACGGATGAAATGACCACGCGCGTGGACTATTGCGCGGTTTTGCCATCGCCCCCTGATCCGAAACATAAACACGCGTCACAAGGGCGGGTTTTGGAAGGCGACCAAATCGACGCATACCTGCGTGATTTCACGTGGTCAGATTTACTCGACGAAGAATTGTTCTACAGTCACACAGGGCAAGTTGCGTTTGGTGAAGGTAAGTTCTCGCCCGTCTCCCTACAGCGGTCACACGGCACACACATAATGGGATTGAGCACCGGATTTGCACCGATTGTGGATGTGACGTCCAGACCGATTGTTTGTGCGGTCCTGCCGCCTCGCGTCGTGGAAGACACTTCTGGTATCAGTCTGCTGCCCTCTCTTTGTCTGGCGCTGCAGATGCTGAGCAAACGCGCCTCCCGTTTTCAGTCTGGTGGGCAACCCGTGCCATTTATCCTGAACTTTTCGTATGGAAATTTCTCTGGCCCGCACGACGGAACCGATGAGGTTTCACGTTTGTTCGAACAATTCCTTGCCGCCGATCCACGGCAAAAGCGCTGGATGACCTTGCCTGCCGGCAATGGCAATCTGGCACGCGCACATGGGGTTTTCGATTTTTCAGACCCGCAAACCTGCCCGCCACACTTGTTTCTAAGAGTTTTGCCTGATGATCGGACCGCCAGCCATGTGGAGCTTTGGATGCCCTTTTCGGACGCACCAACGCCTCCAGATTTTGTGTCCATAACCGTCACGCCACCGTTTGGGACGGAAAGCGCCACTATCGACGCGCGAGAAGGACAACAGCAAACACTGTGTGACAGCCAAGGGCGTGTGGTTGCAACGCTGCTTTACACATACGAACCGGCGCCAACCGCCCGCGGCGTGATAACCCTTGCGATTGAGCCAACCGCAAGCTTGTCTGAAGGCAAAGCGATTGCACCGTCAGGGCGCTGGAAGATCAGCGCGAAACCCAAAGACATATCTCCGGATCAACAGATTGAGGTCTGGATTCGTCGCGATCAGACACTACCAGGTTATCGCCCTGGCGGGCGCCAATCCTATTTCGACAACGGCGACTACAAACGCTTCGGACCCTTCGGCAGACCCCTTGCAGTGGACCCTCAAAATGACACCAGCCCAGTGCGACGCGCAGGCACACTCAGTGGGTTTGCCGATGGCAGTTCACCGATGGTTGTAGCGGCTTTCACGAGAAAATCTCACGAGATTTCGGACTATTCTGCGGCGGGGCCGCTGACGCAGACACCGATGTCACCCACCCCGTTTCGCGACGGTCCAGATGCCACAGCGGAGGCAGATCAATCCCTTGTTGTTTGGGGGGTATTAAGCGCCGGGTCCCGCTGCGGGTCTTATGTACGTCTTAACGGGACCAGTGTCGCAGCTCCGCGTGTTGCACGCTTGGCTGCCGATCACATCTTGTCTACAGCTGAACCGGCACGACATTGGCTGGCCCACGCCGTGCAAGAGGCCCCCTTTGAGCTCCCACCCGACACAAGTCAAACGCGAATGGGAGTTGGAGGCATCGATATCCCGGTCGATTGGAGCGACCCTCCAGAGCGATAAACGAGGACTCTTAAGGATCGAACTCCACCCATTCGAGTCCCAATGGCTCGAATTTGCCCCAAGATGCTCTAAAATCTTATGTCAGGCACTCTGGATCCCGTTCAGAGGCCTGACTTGCTATTGGCGGACCTAAGTCATCGATGCTTTTCAGCCGTCGGGCCCAAAACGGGCTTTCACACCATCTGGCTTCTTGAGCATAGACTCTTTCACGGGCCCGCAAATAGTCGTGCACCCCCTTTGACACTGAGTCGGCGTAGGCTTGCATGCGTTTGCGGTCCTGCGCCACATAGGCGTCACTGACTTCAATCGCCGACCAAAGCGCGGTGGTCATGCCGTGTGAGGATAAAGGGTCAAAGGCGGCTGAGGCATCGCCAATTGCAGCCCATCCAGCGCCAATCGCCGGCGCGATCCAGCTGCTGTTGGTGGTCAAGCGTGTCGCCGGTGTTGCAATGTGCAAAGCATTGTCAGAAAGGAACGCCGCAATCGCATTTGTTTGGAACACATGGGCTTCAAACTCAGCAGGATCAAACCCCGGCAAATCCGCGTCGGTATAGAAATTCACAACAACACGTTGATCGGCAAGCACCGAAAGGTACCACCAGCCATTGGGGACACTTTCAATCAGGGTGACCGGACGCAAAGGGGACCGGTCAGGACGATCAAAAAGTGCATATTGGCAGCAAAGCTTATCCGCTTGGAATCGTGTGGCATACTTTGACCCGATCAGCGCTTTACGGCCCGTTGCATCGATCAGAAACCCCGCATCCAAGCTTTGCGATCCCACTTGCAAACGCCAATGCTCGTCACAAACCTGCACCTTCGACACAGGTTGCGAAATCCGTTCGGCACCCGCCAAAACCGCCGCCTCCGTCAGGGCCTGCTCAAAAGCTGCACGATCCAAAACCGTTGGCGGGCCTTCCAGATGCACAATGGCATTGCGCTCCAACAGAACGTCGCTGCCCCATGCGGAATAGGTGCTATGGGCATGGCGATGCACCTCAGCACGCAACATGGCGTCTGAGCCAAGCGTTTTTAGCAGCGGGGTGGCGGCGGGGCCGAGATGTTCACCCGGTTTAAACGCACCTTGGAGATCAGGCGCGATCCAAAGCGGCGCTCGTCCGCCCTGCGCCAAACGCAGGGCTGCGGCGGCACCGGAGATTCCGCCTCCGATGACAGCAACGGGATGGATCAATTTGGCAGCATCCCTTGGTCTGGGTGCCAGTCAAATCGTGTTTCCATGTTGTCCGCATGCTGCATTTCCACAAACACATCCCCTTGTGGCGCAGGCATGCGCACCACAAACCCCATGCGCTCCCACACCGTAATCATATTGGTGATCCCATCCCAGTAGCTGCCGTTGGCATGATAGCCGATGCCCGCGACGCCGCGCGACCAGCTCACCCGGTTGGCGAAAAACTTCTCGCGGGTTTCATCACTCAACCCTGCGTCCAATCCAGCGGTGTAATACGGTTCTGGCAGAACATCGATGGGCAGCAGAGCTGGCCACCAGACCGCTGTAGGATAGTTTTGCTGCATCAAAACCTGTTGGCAACTGAAAGCGTCACATTGCCATGGCAGGCCCATCCAGCGGGTCAGATCACCTGCCATTTGCGGGCCAATCGGTGGTGGTGTGTCACCAAACCCGTCAAACGCCACCGCGGGCGTTAGCAAGCGCCCGAGGTTCTGGTTCAGGCTTGAGCGATTGCCATGGGCGATCCGAAAGGGCTCCGCAGTGGGGTCGTAGTCGCGGGCATACATCTGTCTGAGACGCAAATAGTAGGTCAACTCCACCCCCGGATGGAAGGCTCCGCCGGACAGGGGCTCCAAGGCGGCCTGTGTCAATGCGCCCGGCTGAAACTCAAGCGGGATATCCTCAAATGAGGGATACTCTGCCACCGGGTCCTCGGCGGTTTGGCCGTCGTAGTCATTGACAAAGTCGCCCGCCGCCCAGACGCGCAGATACTCGTATTGCAGTTTGGGAAACTGGAACCATTGCAATGGGCTACCATCATAATTTACCCCATCACCAAGCATGTAGGGTATTTTCAGTCTTTCCTCTAAGTAGGCCTCATCGCTGAGGTTGTAGGGATCACGAAACAAGTCAAAGATCTGCGCGCGCAGGGCCGCATTCTCAGGGCTTGGGTCCGCCAACTGAGCCACATAATCGGGATCGCTGAGATCACCAATGGCCAACCACCCTTGCCGCAGATTTGCGGCTTGGGTAACCCATTCCATCAGCGCCACGCGACGGAATGTGGGATAGATATATTTCATGAAAGACAGCGGCAACTGAGGCAGTTGAGACCAGCCTGCTTGCATATTCATGTCTTCGATCACGTCATACATCGTCGTGATCGGCGGGATTTCCGGCGCAAAGTTGGGCCCCACACAGGCCACCCATGACGGCTCTGCCACAAAGGTCTGACCGTCAATTGTGACATCCGCGGTTACCGGACCATCACACCAATCATCGTGCCATGCGTTGTTGTCTGCAAAGCTGGTGATCGCGGCACCGCTTGGCGAGTTGGACACCCCATCAGGGGGCACGACCATCAGACGCCCGGCGTCATCGGTCCGCAATTGGCCAAGGCCAACCTGCTGCGCCGTTGGCTGACCACCCCAGAAAGTGCCCTCAAATTGGTACGCTGGATCAGTGCCCGCAGCGTTTGTGCCCTGCCCCGTAATCCCCAGCAGTCCTCCGTCGATGATCAGATTTTCCTCTCGGTCGGCGTCAGACACAAAATACTGATTGCGCTTTTGAGACGGCAAACCGGGCGCTAAATCACCGTTATCAAGAGGGTTGTTGAAGCCATACCAATTGGCCTTGGTATTTGCGAGATGCACACCCCACGAAATGGAATCCCCCGTCACCTCACCAATGATATTGTCTTCCGCATCAAAGGCATAAACCCGAAAGCGCTGGACCTGTTTCTTGACCTTTTCCAGCCCATCTTTGAATAAGCCATCCGCGGGCATTGGTGGCAAACCAGGCACCTCGGGGGCGTAAAACCAGCTGTCTGCGCCGCCAACCCGACAAATACCAAGCGCGGGATAAATCCGCACTTTGGCCACCGCCGCGCCCGCATCAGCCGAAGTATACGCATGGCTTGGATCGATGTTGGCCCGCGCCGGCCATGGTGCACCTGCGATCAATGCGGCGCTAGAGGCCATGCCCAGAAATTGGCGGCGGGATTTGGGGGAAGACGCATCTGACATTTTAAACACCTAAAATCACTAAAATTGAAGCAAGGGTCTACGTAATGGCATTCAAAATCAACCATTGGCTGCAAAAAACTGTCTAAGATTTCAGCTTTTTTGAGACGGGCGGGCGGCCAATTTCAGCGCGGGTTCCAATATCCCGCGTCAATCTTGTGACAAAATGAAATCCGGCGAAGCACTGTTTTGCAAGACAAAGCGGGCATTTGGCAGGTCGTTGTTGTCCGCCTTAGCAATGGCCTGCGCCTGCGTGAAGTTCAAGTCTGTCCACCGCTTGAGCAGACGCTCGCGGATTGTGTCAAGGTCCACATCAATCATTACGGTCATGGCAAAAAACGACCGTAACGTGTCCCATGGAGGTTGATCAACAAGAAGATAGTTGCCTTCCACCAGCAAGATTTTGGTGTGTTTGGTCACGAGACGCGCGCTGGCGCGGGACAAGTCCAAGGTGCGGTCAAAAACCGGCAAGGCAATGTCTTCGCCGCCAAACGCAGTGCGCAAACGCTGAAGAACCATGTGCAGAGCGGCCACGTCAAACGTGTCTGGGGCGCCTTTGTGAGCAGTGCGGCCCCTCTCTCTTAGCACCGCATTGTCAAAGTGAAACCCATCCATAGGAACGATGGCAGTGGACTCCGGCACCGTCGCATTCAGCATGTTTTGAAGTTGCTTGGCCACGGTTGATTTGCCGCTGCCCGGTGGGCCAACGATGGCCACCATGAAGCGTGTGTCACAGGTTTGTCCCTGAATGTGTTGAATGAGCGCGCTCAGGGACAAATTTCTGGCGTCTTTGGACAGCGATTTCACGGCCTCGTGCCCCCCAAACTAGGCGATGTACGTTTTGAGAGCCGCTTGACAGCCTTCGCGCCAGATCATGTTTAACCAATGTTCAAAGGCGTCACTGAAGGCCGTGTTTTCTGACAGATACCCATATGTGCTGCGCATCTCCAGCCATGCTTTTGGGGTGGTTTTCGCCTGTGCAGCAACCTGTGTCAGCTGGTCCCAATTCGGATCATTTGGTGCAATATGAGAGCCGTCTTCGCGCGTGCCAAAACACATGCGCGCCCAAAGCGCCTCAACCAACGCAAGACCCTGGATCGGGCCATTTGCGCCCAACGCATCCTTAAGGATGGGCAAGACAAATCCCGGATGGCGGGACGTGCCATCAAAGGCCACACGGCGGGTTGTGTCGTGAATCTTTGAATTCGAAAAGCGTCGGGCGATCAATTCAAGATAGGATTCTGGAGACATGTCAGGCACAGGTGGCAAGTAAGGAAGGACTTCGTCGCTCTGAACCTTGTTGAAGAAAGCGGCAATGGTTGGTTGCGCCATGCAATCAGCAATCGTTGCGAGATTGAGTATCTCCCCCACGTTTGCCAGCATTTGGTGGCCTGCATTTAGGACACGGATTTTCATGCTTTCATAGGCGTGCACATTGTCCGTTATCGTGACACCGGCCTTTTCCCACGGGGGTCGGCCCGCACAAAAGGCGTCTTCCAACACCCACTGGCGGAAGTTTTCATGGGTGACGGGGGCGGCATCATTGATGCCAAGGTCATGCACAAAACCAAGTTCCGCCGCGCCCGTTGCCGGCACAATGCAATCCACCATCGCGTTGGGGAAGCTGGCGTTTTGATCAATCCACTCAGCCAGAGACGGATCAGATAGGCGCGCCAGACCGGTCACGGTGCGGTGCAGCACGTCACCATTGCCCTGCAAGTTGTCACAACTTTGACCAGTAAAGGCTGCTTGCCCCGCTACTCGCCTTGCATGGTAGGCCGCGACCATAGCACCAAATGCGGTTATGGGCCTGTCGGGGTGCGCCACATCATGGAGGATATCTGGATGGGTTACATCCAGTGTACCGGTTTCCGTTTGATAATACCCCCCTTCGGTCACCGTCAGAGAGACAATGCGAATGCGTGGATCCATCATCGCGGCGATCAACGCACCGTTGTGTTCTTGCACTTCCACGAAGTCAATCATGGGGCCGACGACCTCAACCAGAGCGCTGTTTGGATCAAGTTCGACCAACGTGGTCAGGCAATCCTGTGCCAACAGGCGTGTGCGCATCGCAGCGTCGCCCGGCCGCACCCCCGCGCCGATAATGCCCCAATCCATTGCCAAGCCCTGCTGCATCAACTGATGCAGAAACCACGCCTGATGGGCACGATGGAAATTACCCAACCCGATGTGCAGAATACCGGGTGCTATTTTGCTGCGGTCGTAGCTGGGCGTTTTAACCTCGGCAGGGAGGTCATTCAGCGTCTGATTGCGCAGTAGTGTCGTAGGGATATCAAGAGGATCCGACATCAGCTCATCCAATTCCCACCGTCAACGTTATAGGTTTGTGCCACGATGTATGCGGCGTCCTCGCTGGCCAGAAATACCGCCATACCGGTGAGATCTTCCGCGGTGCCCATGCGGCCAAAAGGCACGGCCGCGCCAACCTCTTTTTTCTTTTGTCCTGAGGGCTTGCCCTCGTATTTGGCAAAAAACGCATCCACGCCATCCCAGTGATCCCCGTCAACCACGCCCGGGGCGATTGCGTTGACGTTGATGCCATGGCTGATCAAATTTAGGCCCGCGGATTGGGTCAGCGAGATCACGGCCGCTTTGCTGGCACAGTACACCCCAACAAGGCTTTCGCCGCGGCGTCCTGCTTGACTGGCCATGTTGATAATGTGGCCTTTGATCTCATTGTCGATCATGTGTTTGGCCACGGCTTGAAGCGTGAACAGCGTGCCCGCAACATTCACATCGAAAATGCGCGCGTAGTCCGCACGGGTGATCTCCGTGATCGGTGCGGCCGTGAACAGCGCCGCGTTATTGATCAGCACATCGATTTGCCCAAGGGCCGCAACGGTGGTGCTCACTCCGGCATCAATGCTTGCTTGACTGGTCACATCCATCTCAACCGCAATGGCATTGCTGCCAAGTTTACGGGCCGCTGCTTCGGCCTTTGACCTATTGATGTCAGCGATAGCCACCTGTGCACCTTCGGCCAGAAAAGCTTTTGCAAAGGCCAATCCTATGCCCTGAGCGGCCCCCGTAATCAGTGCGGTTTTGCCGGATAGTCTCATTGTGCGATCCGCAGTCCAGCATCGTCAAAGCGATGAATTTCTTGCGCACGAGGGGTCAGGTGAATGGTGTCGCCATGCTTAAGACTGACATCGCCAATTGCGCGGACAGTCAAAGTGTCAGCCAGCCCCGTGTTGTGGATATGAAAAAACGTGTCAGACCCCAAGTGTTCTGCAACGCCCACGGTGCCTTGCCACGTACCACCGCTTTCAACAACATCGATATGTTCTGGGCGCACACCAATGGTATGTGCATTGTGTTTGGCGGCCTCTTCACCCGTTATGAGGTTCATTTTCGGCGATCCAATGAAACCAGCAACAAATGTATTGCGTGGGGTCCGGTAGAGTTCCAGCGGCGTGCCGACTTGTTCGATCACACCCGCATGCAGGACGACAATTTTGTCTGCCATGGTCATGGCTTCGACCTGATCATGGGTCACATAGATCATCGTGGTCTCAAGCCGTTTGTGCAGCTCGCTGATTTCTAACCGCATCCCCACCCGCAGAGCGGCATCAAGGTTGGACAGGGGTTCATCAAACAAGAAGGCAGCAGGTTCACGCACAATCGCACGTCCGATGGCAACCCGTTGGCGTTGACCACCAGACAGCTGGCCAGGGCGTCGATCGAGATAGTCTGTGAGGTTGAGAACCGATGCCGCACCTTCGACTTTTTTGTCGATCTCAGCCTGCTCCAACTTCGCCATTTTCAACGGGAAGGCAATATTTTTGCGCACGGACATATGTGGATAGAGCGCGTAGGACTGAAACACCATCGCGAGGCCGCGTTTGGCTGGCACCACGCCAGTGGCGTCTTGTCCATCGATCTCGATGTGACCAGTGGTGATGTCCTCCAAGCCGGCAATCAGCCGCAGCAACGTCGATTTACCACACCCTGAAGGGCCAACGAAAACCGTGAACTCTCCATCGTGAATCGTGAGGTCGAGGGGCGGGATCACCTGGGTGTTGCCGAAGCTTTTGGTGACCTGTTTGAGTTGAATTTGTCCCATATGTCAGCTTCCTTATTTCACCGCGCCAAAGGTCAGGCCGCGTACAAGTTGTTTTTGGCTGAACCAGCCAAGAATGAGGATTGGGGCGATGGCCATAGTCGAGGCCGCGCTAAGTTTGGCAAAGAACAGGCCTTCAGGGCTGGAGTAGCTTGCGATAAAGGCCGTCAGTGGGGCCGCGTTCGCCGCTGTCAGGTTCAGCGTCCAGAAGGCTTCGTTCCAAGCGAGAATGAAGTTCAACAGAAGCGTAGAGGCAATGCCCGGAACGGCCATCGGGGTCAGCACATAAAGCAGTTCTTCCTTCAGTGTTGCACCATCCATCCGCGCGGCTTCCAATATTTCGCCCGGAATTTCTTTGAAGTAGGTGTAGAGCATCCAGACAATGATCGGCAGGTTGATCAGCATCAGCACAATCATCAGGCCACCACGTGTATCCAAAAGGTTGAACTCTACAAAGATCAACGAGATCGGGTATAGAACACCCACAGCTGGAAGCATCTTGGTGGAGAGCATCCACAACAGGATGTCTTTGGTTCGAGTGGACGGCACAAAGGCCATGGACCAAGCCGCAGGAATGGCGATGAAAATGCCAAGTATTGTAGAGCCCCCTGCTATGATCACCGAATTCCAGAGGAATTTCATGTAGTCAGAGCGTTCCTGAACGACCGCGTAGTTCTCCAAGGTCCAATTAAACGCAAAGAACAGAGGGGGGTCATTGATCGCCTGAGCTTCGGTTTTGAAGCTGGTAAGAATGGTCCAATAAATTGGAAAGAAGATGATCAAACCTATGGTCCAAGCGGCGGCTGTGGTGAGTATTTTGCGCTGTGTGGTCACGTTGCGTGCCATATCTCAGCCTCCTTATGCGTCCAGGTTTTTGCCGACGATGCGCATCAGGAAGATGGCAACGATGTTGGCGAGAATGATGGCGTAAACACCGCCTGCTGATCCAAGCCCGATATTCTGGCTGTCAATGACCCGCTGGAAAATCAGGTAGGTCAATGTCCGGGTGCCAAATGCACCGCCTGTGGTCACAAATATCTCGGCAAAGATCGACAACAAGAAGATCGTCTGGATCAAGATCACGATGGTTATGGCGCGCGCCAGATGTGGCAGCACAATGTGCCAGAAGCGCTTCAAAGACGGGGCACCATCCATTTCAGCGGCTTCAAGTTGCTCGCTGTCCAGAGATTGAATGGCGGTCAGCAGGATCAAGGTTGCAAACGGCAGCCATTGCCAGGACACAATCATGATAATCGAGCTCAGCGAGGCGTCTTGCAGCCAGGCGACAGGCTCAGCCCCAAAGAAGCGCCACAGATGGGCAAAAATACCGTTGATCGGGTCCATCAACATGTTCTTCCAAACCAGCGCTGAAACTGTTGGCATCACAAAGAACGGTGCGATCACCAGTATGCGGACAACCCCCTGCCCCCACATCGGTTGATCCAACAACATCGCCAACAAGATGCCAAAGACAATGGTAATCACCAGCACACCGCCCACCATCACAAGAGTGGTTTGGACCGCAGGCCAGAAAGAACTGGAGGAAATGAACCGGCTGTAGTTTGCGAAGCCGACCCAATCTAGTCCTCTTTGGATACTGTCGCCACGCAGCGGCAGGTACTTTGTAAATGAGAACCACAAAGTCATGATGAGGGGCACGAGCATCCACCCCAAAAGCAGAACCACGGCGGGTGCCATCATCATGCGGGCTGCGGATCTTGACGCTTTGGTGGACATTGGATGCACCTCTCCTGTTGGCGTAACGAACGGCTTGGATCGTAACAAAGATGTGGGAAAAGTCAGGGGTCAGGAGACAGCGCACGGGCTGCCTCCCGACAGGGGAGTTAGCGGTAGCCCGCAGCTTCCATCGCCTCGTTGGTGATTGCCTGAGCCTTCTCAAGCGCCTCTGCAATGGACTGTTGCCCAGCATAAGCGGCCGAGAACTCTTGGCTGACTTCCGTTGCGATGCCGGCGAACTCTGGAATGGCTGCGAACTGAACGCCAACGTATGGGCTTGGTTCAACAGTAGAGTCGTTCGGGTTTGCAGACAGGATCGAGTCCAGCGTCATCTGAGCAAATGGAACCGCTTGGTAGTTCGGGTTCTCATACAGCGACGTACGTGCGCCTGGAGGCACGTTGGCCCAGCCTTCGTTTGCAGCAACCAGCTCGATGTAGTCTTTGGAGGTTGCCCACTCGATGAATTGCTTGGCTTCTGCTTCCTGCTGTGTGCCGGCAGGGATCGCGAGCGCCCAAGCCCATAGCCAGTTGGAGCGTTTGCCCATACCGGTGTCAGGTGCCAGTGCAAATCCAACACTGTCCGCTACAGTGGAGTCGTTGGGGTTGGTCACAAAGCTTGCCGCAACAGTGGCGTCAATCCACATGCCGCATTTGCCTTGCTGGAACAGCGACAGGTTTTCGTTGAACCCGTTTGTCGCATAACCGGTTGGGCCAGACGCATCCATCATGTCTTTGTAGAAATTGAGCGTGTTGGCCCAAGCTTCTGTGTCAAACTGAGCGTTCCAGTCCATGTCAAACCAACGAGCGCCAAAGGAATTGGACATCGCGGTGATAAACGCACCACCTTCGCCCCAACCCGCTTTGCCGCGCAGGCAAATACCGTTGATTTCGTTATCACGATCCGTCATCGCTGCGGCTGCTTGTGCGATGAACTCCCATGTTGGTGCCGCAGGCATTTCCATGCCAGCCTTCTCCATCAGATCAGAACGATACATGATCATGGAGCTTTCGCCATAAAACGGTGCGGCATACAGCGTACCGTCATGAGACAAGCCACCTGACATCGCAGGAAGAATGTCATCCACGTCATATTCCGCGGAGAGATCATCCAGCGCAACCAGCCAGCCGTTTGCACCCCAGATTGGGGTTTCGTACATGCCGATGGTCATAATGTCGAATGCGCCGCCTTTGGTGGTGATGTCGGTGGTCACACGCTGGCGCAGAACGTTTTCTTCGAGTGTCACCCACTCGACGGCAACGCCAGTAGCTTCAGTAAAGGTGTCAGTGTAGCCTTGCATGCGGATCATGTCGCCGTTGTTCACGGTGGCGATGGTGATCGTTTTGGAATGGCCGTCTGCGAAGGCGCCGCCCGCTGTAATCAGCGATAGCGCGGTCGCAGCACAAAGAGTGCTCTTAAAAGACATCCGGTATCCTCCCTATTGGATGTGGAGTTAAAGCTACCCTTAAGCACTACGCGGCGTCAATATAAATTTTACGCGCGTAAATTTTATGCCGCTACGCAGAATCCCTCAAAATCAAGCGCCCTTCCAAACGTGTGCTTTTCCATGGGGTTACCTGCCCCTCGATGGCAGCAAAAAGCGCGTCAGCGGCGGTCTGGGAAACCGCGTCGTAGTCATGTGAAATGGTTGTGAGAGGGGGGCAAGTGTACCGAGAATGGGGATGACCATCCTGTCCGGCCACTCGAATCGCACAGTCGGAGCCTCGTCCCACATGCACGCCCTTTTCATAACACGCCGTCAGCAATCCTATCGCCAAACGGTCGTTGCTGCACAGGATGGTGTTGGTGGAAAACCACCCTTTGTCAAAAGCCTCATGACCGCCAAGGCGGCCAATCTCTTCAAAGCTCCACCCTTCCCCCTCAACCGACACCACAACCGGCTCGTGCCCGAAACGCTCCATCGCAGCGATATAGGCCTGACGACGCCGATGTGCGTTTGGGTTGGCGGGAGTTTTCATCTCATAAAAACAAGGTGGCTCGCCCGTTCGGCACAAATAGTCGGTGATATGCGTTGTAAACTGCACGTTATCGGACCCGACAAAAGCCAGACCAATTTCTTCAACGCTGCTGTCAAAGATCAGCGTAGGTACATCCTTGCAAAAGGTTTCTAGGGCGTGCGGATCAGATGCCCGCCCCAAAGGTGCAAGCAAGACACCTGCGGGTTTGAGCGAGCGCAGCGTATCCAGCACTTCCGTTTCCAACGCCGCATCGCCGTGCGAGCTGAACAATGTGGGCCGATAGCCCGCCGCAAGACAGCGTTGTTCCAGATTGCGCGCAATCTCTGCAAAATAAGGATCTGACAGAAGCGGCACCACAATACCGACATTTTTGGTCAGCTTCCGGTTTTGGTTCATCGCATAGATGTTTGGGCGATAGTCATATTGCTCCAGCGCCGCCTCGATTTTTGAGCGAGTACTGTCTCTGACGCTGCTGGGATCGTTGAAGAACTTCGACAGGGTTGGTCGAGATATGCCGCTGATGCGCGCAAACTCTTCCATGTTCTTTATTTTATCGCCCGCCATGTTTGAACGCTCCGCAAAGTTTGTACTACAAAATACAAATATTTGCATGTTGCACAAACGAATTAGCGCGCGACAACTTTAGGTCTTTATGTCACCGCTCAACACACGTCAAAAAAGAGAGTTTGTCAGACCGACTTGAAGGCGCGCAGAACGCGGCGGGCGGCGGCCACAACCGGATCATGAGTCTCTTTTAGAATCTGAACACGATCAAACCGATCCGGATCGGCAGCTGCTGCCTCTTTCAACGCTTGGCCAAATGCCATGCGCAGTTCCGTGCCAATGTTAAATTTGCAAATACTAGACCCGCGCGCCAGCGCTTCGCGCTGTGCCACCGGCACCCCAGATCCACCGTGGATGACCAAGGGCACCTCTGTGATAGCCTCAATCGCACGGATACGCACTTCGTCTAATCCACCTTCTTTGTCTTGTTGCAGGTGCACGTTGCCCACCGATATCGCCATAGCATCAACGCCTGTTTCTTTCGCGAACTGCGCAGCTTCATCCGGGTCAGTGCCCGCCGAGTTTGCGCCGCCCGAATAGCCAACAAAGCCAATCTCACCTTCGCAAGACACGCCAGCGGCATGGGCCATCTGCGCAATCTCGGCTGTCTCGTCGATGTTCTGGGCCAAAGCTTTCTGAGAACCATCAAACATCACCGAGGTGAAGCCGCTTTCTATTGCAATTTTGCAGTCCTGAAGAGTGTATCCATGATCAAGATGCGCCACGACGGGAACGGAGGCGTTTTCCGCCAGATAGGTGAACATCTTACCCAGCACCGGCAAAGGTGTATGTTCGCGACACGATGGCCCAGCCTGCAAGATCACGGGCACATTCTCAGCTTCTGCTGCGGCCACGTAGGCCCGCATGTCCTCCCAACCAAGTGTCACGAGGCCGGCCACTGCGTAGCCTCGCTTCAGCGCAGGCTGAAGCACGTCAGATAATGTCACAAGGGTCATTTGAACTTGGCCACCATGTCCATGATGCCGGGAATTGTGTGGAGTTGCTCGGCATGAGTTGGTTGAAAATACTGCTTAAGGCTACGCTGGCTGAGACCGCCTAAGATGGTAAAATAGTACATCTCGTACCCTGGCAGCACCGCACAGGGATGATAGCCTTTGTCGATCATGACCGTGGAACCATCCACAATGTGGTAGGCATCCCCCGGTTCACCATCCTCGCGCTGCAACATTTGCAAACCAGATCCGTAGTTTGGTTTGAAACGGAAATTGTAGGTTTCATCGTGGCGGGTCTCTTCGGGCAAACGATCCGTGTCGTGTTTATGACTTGGGAAACCTGACCAGCCACCTGCACCAACAGTGTAAAGCTCGCTCACCAAAAGGCGACCCACTTTGTCATGGTGATGGGCGCCAAGGATATGCTTGATTTTGCGATGGGTCTTCGTGTCATCAGAGCCATATTGCACAATATCCAGATCGTCAGCACGAACATCAAACGGCTCGAGAACTTTGTCGTATTTGGCACCCGCAATGAAGGTTTCGGTGGTGTCGCTCACGCAGGTAATGCGCACCTTTGCGCCCACAGGGACGTAGACGCCTTCCGGCTCACCATCCCACACATCAACGGTACGGGTGCCGAGGTTTTCATAGCTGGCACCATCCACATCTACATGCACGGTCCCAGTGGCAGGCGCGATACAGGTTTCATACCCGGGCACAGCATATTCGAAGGTTTCACCCTTCTTAAGCTTGACGATATTGAAGTAATTCAACGGAACAAGATCGTGGTCGACGTCCACAATCGCTTTGTTTTCATTGTTGTAGGGGGCGATATGCATTGGACTTTCCTTTAAGGATGAGTGGCGCCGGAGTGCGAGGCAAGAAAGGCGTCAAGCTCGGCGGATGTGGGCATGGCAGGCGCGCAGCCAGGTTGGGACACAACAATTGATGCGCAGGCAGAGCCGCGCAAAACGGCCTCCTTAAGTGAGAGGCCGTCGGCGACCCCCGCAAGAAGACCGGCCATAAAACTGTCACCTGCTCCGTTGGGTTTGACCGCGGTAACGGGGTAAATTCCGGTGCGTACCTCTTGGCCTTGATAGAGTGTGATCGCGCCCTCGTGCCCCATTTTGTAGATAACCATTTTGCCGCTGGCGGCCAGTTCGCGCGCCTTAGCAAGACCTTTGTCAAGACCGCCAGCCATGAAGCCAAACTCTTCATCATTGCCGACGATCAGATCGCTGGCGTCTCCCGCAGAGGACAACACGTCAGCCGCCACATCCGCTGAAGGCCAAGAGTAGGGTCGATAGTCAATATCAAACAAGACCGGGATGCCGACAGCCTTGGCATTTTCAAAGGCACGAAAAGTGGCGCTGCGCGAAGGTTCGGATGCGAACACGGTTCCTGCCGTAATCAGCGCTCCAAAACGGCCATAGTCAACGAGATCGACGTCAGCCTCGGTCACCTGAAAATCGACAGCGCCGTTTCGGTAGATCACGTTTTGAAAATCGTCGATACAACTCTCATAGACCGCAAGCGAGAGCCGAAACTCACCGCCCACCGTTTTCAGATACTGTGTGTCTACGCCGTAGTGTTCCAATCGGTTTGCCGCAAACCGCCCAACGGCATCATCAGAAATCGAGGTCACCAAAGCCGCTTCACACCCTAACTTCACCAAGCCTGCGCAGATGTTGGCGGACGATCCACCAAGGTCCGCCCGAAACACTTCGGCGTGTTCAGATTTCACGTCGACAGGGTCGGCGAACATATCCATCCCCGCGCGGCCAAACACCACAAATTTACGTGTCTTAATGGCGTCAATAAGGGCGTTCATCACACACCCCGGCGCTGTTTGGCGCGTGTTGCTTCGATTTCAAGATGTTTTTCGCGCACGCTCTCGTTGTCGGTGACATGAGGCGTGCCGACCTCCCACCACGTGTGGCCTTCGGTGGTCCAACCCTCATATGGGTCCACGTCCATAACAATCACGTAGGTTTTATCGCTTGATTTGGCACGCTGAAACGCCATCCCCAGCTCTGTGGGGTTGGCGACTTTTTCGGCCGTGGCCCCCATGGCGGACGCGTGTGCCACAAAATCCACTCCAAACGCTTGTGGTATTGTTGGGCAGTCTTCCAGAAGGTTGTTGAAACTGTCGTTGCCGGTGTTGTTCTGTAGTTTGTTGATCACCGCAAAACCACCGTTGTCCAGCACCAGCACAATCATCTTTTTCTGACTTAGCACCGATGAATAAATGTCGGAGTTCAGCATCATATATGAGCCGTCTCCACAGAAGGTGATGGTGTCTTGATCTGGCTCTTGTTCTGCTTGTGCGATGCGCGCGCCCCAAGCGCCGGCAATCTCATAACCCATGCAGGAGAAACCAAACTCCACATCCACGGTGCCGACATCGAGCGTCCGCCAATTTGCTGTCACCTCTGCCGGTAAGCCACCTGCAGCGGCAACCACACGATCGCGGGGTTCACAGAGCTCATTCACAACGCCAATCGCCTGCGCATAGGAATTAGGGCGGTTGCCGTGAGAAACATTGTCTGCGACGTAGGCATCCCATTTGGTGCGCGCTTGTTGTGCAGACTCAAGCCATGTTTTGGGTGCAGTCATTGTAAGTGTCGCGTCCAAAGCCGCGAGCGACAACTTGGCATCCCCCACTACGGGCAGAGACATATGTTTGCCCGCGTCATGGCGCGCGGCGTTAATCGAGACGAACTGCGCATCTTTCGCAAAAGCCGTCCAGCTGCCGGTGGTGAAATCCTGAAGTCGTGTACCCACGGCAAGAACAACATCTGCTTTTTCGGCAATTGCATTGGCGCTGTCAGAGCCCGTAACCCCGACCGGCCCAATGTTAAGTGGATGGGTGGCCAACATATTGGCCCGCCCGGCTATGGTTTCCACCACAGGGATTTGGTGCTTCTCCGCGAAGGCCGTAAGCTCTTCGGCCGCTTTCGAATATTGAACTCCTCCCCCCGCAATAATCATCGGGCGCGAAGCATTTGAAAGCGCAGCGACCGCATCAGAGATTTCTGCAATGTCGGGTGTTTGACGGCGAATACGGTGAACTCTTTTCTCAAAGAATGTCGCGGGGTAGTCGTAGGTCCATCCCTGCACGTCTTGAGGCAACCCCAAGAAAGCTGGACCACAATCCGCAGGGTCCAGCATAGTGGCAAGCGCATTGGGCAACGATTGGATGATTTGAGCGGGGTGGCAAATGCGATCCCAATACCGCACCACAGGTTTGAATGCGTCATTCACACCAAATGTCGGGTCGTTGAAATTCTCCATCTGCTGCAGCACGGGGTCGGGCAGCCGTGTCAGAAAGGTGTCGCCACATAACATCAACATGGGCAAACGGTTGGCGTGGGCGAGACCGGCAGCAGTCAGCAAGTTGGCGGTGCCCGGCCCGGCAGATGCTGTGCAAAACATGAAACGCTGCCGCAACCACTGCTTGGCGTAACCAGCCGCCGCAAATCCCATACTTTGCTCGTTTTGCCCTCGGTACAACGGAAGCTCATCTTGCACCGTGTGCAACGCCTCACCCAAGCAAGTGACGTTACCGTGTCCGAAGATGCCAAAGCCACCACCGCAGACACGCAGTTCCTGCCCGTCGATTTCGATAAATTGGTTCGAAAGCCACCGTATAATCGCCTGAGCGGTCGTGAGCTGAATGGTATTTGTTTCTGTCGTCATAAGAGCACGGACCTTCTGAGGCATTCGGCGGAAATTGGAAGCATCAGCCGAATGCAGCTTGCGAGTTTTCGAATCTCAGGATACAAGTTTTGCAACCGGTTGCAAACTGAATTTCAAAACGGAGACCTCAACGTGACCCAGATTGGCATTGGCATCTGTGGCGGCGGCTATATGGGCAAGGCACACGCAGTGGCCATGGCGTCCGTCGGTGCGGTCTTCAATACGGCCCTGCGCCCTCGGCTAGAAATGGTCTGCGCGTCTCGCCCAGAGAGCGCTGAGAGATATCGTGCAGCTTATGGCTTCCAACGCGCCACGGCGGACTGGCATGCCCTTGTGTCAGACCCGAAAGTTGAGGCTATTGTCATTGCAACACCGCAAGAAACACACCGTGAAATCGCGGAAGCGGCCTTTGCCCTTGGCAAGCCGGTCCTGTGCGAGAAGCCGCTTGGCGCATCAATCGAAGATGGCGCCGCCATGGCCACGGCTGCAGAACGTGCGGGCGTGGCGAATATGGTTGGTTTTAACTACGTGCGCACGCCTGCCACGCAATTTGCCCGCCAGCTGATCGCCAATGGGGACATCGGCGATGTCACTTGGTTTCGCGGGGAACATACTGAGGATTTCTACGCGGATCCGCAGGCTCCAGCCACATGGCGGACAGATGGCATGGCCAACGGCACCATGGGGGATTTGGCACCACATATGGTCAATTGTGCATTGGCACTGATGGGACCAATTGCCAAAGTCATGGGCGAAGTTGAGACGGTCCATCGAGATCGTCCGGGCGGAACAGTCACCAACGACGACCACGCTCAATTGATGTGCCGCTTTGAAAGCGGTGCAATGGGCCACATGTATTTCTCTCGCATCGCGACCGGGCGAAAAATGGGCTATGTCTATGAGATTACAGGTACAAAAGGTGCAATCCGTTTTGATCAAGAGGATCAAAATGCGATCTGGCTCTACCGGATGGACGACCCTGAGGCGACGCGCGGGTTTGTAAAAATCCTCACAGGACCGGCCCATCCTGACTATGAACCCTTTTGCCAGGGGCCAGGACACGGCACTGGCTATCAGGATCAGATCATCATCGAGGCGCGGGACTTCCTGCGTGCGATTGAAACCGGCGAGGCGGTGTGGCCGACTTTCCGGGATGGACATGAGGTCAACCGGGTGATCGCCGCGGGTTTGGCCTCAGATCAGGCGAAGTCCTGGCAAGATATCAACAGCTTCTGATTTTCGGAGTGAACAGAACATGACAATTCGGATTGGCAATGCCCCTTGCTCTTGGGGTGTGGAGTTTGCGGATGACGACCGCAATCCAACGTGGAAAACCGTTCTAAAGCAATGCGCTGAGGCGGGTTATACGGGCATCGAACTGGGCCCAGTTAGCTTTATGCCAGAAGATCCAGAGGTCCTCGGTGAGGCTTTGGCCGAATACAAATTGGACCTCATCGGCGGGGTTGTCTTCCGCGCCTATCACGATCCAGACGCATGGGATGATGTGCTGGATGCGACCCATCGAACAGCCAAAGCACTCAAAGCGCATGGCGCCCAACATCTTGTTTTAATTGACTCAATCTCCCCTCGGCGCGCACCTACTGCCGGGCGCTCTGGGGAGGCTGAACAGATGGATAAGGCTGAGTGGACCGCTTATCGTGACCGTATTGCCGAGAGCGCACGCATCGGCGCTGAAGAATATGGGCTCACTGTTGGCATTCACGCACATGCTGCGGGGTTCATGGACTTTGAGCCAGAGCTTGAGCGGCTGTTGAGTGAAGTTGATGAAAGCATCCTGAAAATCTGCTTTGATACTGGGCACCACTCTTATGCAGGCTTTGACCCTGTGGCCTTTATGAAGACCCACATTGATCGCATTTCCTACATGCACTTCAAAGACATAGACCCAAAGGTCAAAGCCGAAGTCATTGCAAACCGCACCGGTTTTTATGACGCCTGCGGCCAAGGAATCTTCTGCAATTTGGGTGACGGCGATGTGGATTTCGCCGCCGTCAGACAGGTGCTGCTCGACGCCAACTTCGAAGGATGGTGCACCGTTGAACAAGATTGCGACCCACTGCTGGATCCCGATCCGGTGGGCGATGCGCGTAAAAACCGAGAGTATCTGGAATCCATCGGATTCACCTAAATTTGGACGTCGGTATCGCGTCTGTATCACGACTGTAATGCGGAGGTGCCAATCTGACGGCACCTGAGGAGGAAAAGAGCCATGAACAAGCTGAAATGGGGCATGATTGGCGGCGGCGAAGGCAGCCAAATTGGACCTGCGCACCGCTTGGGTGCATTGGCAGATGGGCGGTTTACATTTAGCGCGGGAGCACTCGATCACCGTCCTGATGTGGGCAAGGACTACGCGCAACGCCTTGGCATCACGGCTGACCGAGCTTATGGCGACTGGCAAGAGATGTTGGCAGGTGAAAAAGATCGTGAAGATCGGATTGATCTGGTGACTGTGGCCACGCCAAACTCGACCCACTTTGAGATCACCAAATCTTTTCTCGAAAGTGGTTTCAACGTGCTGTGTGAGAAGCCGATGACCATGACGGTGGAGGAAGGCGAGGAGATCGTAAAAATCGCCGCAGCGTCTGGCAAAATCTGTGCGGTGAACTATTGCTATTCGGCCTACCCGATGGTGCGTCAAGCCCGCGCGATGGTGCGCCACGGTGAAATTGGCAAAGTGCGATTGGTGGTCACAAACTTCAGCCACGGACATCATGGTGACGCAACAGATGCGGACAACCCAAGGGTTCGCTGGCGTTATGACCCTGCCATGGCAGGTGTGTCGGGCCAGTTTGCCGATTGTGGCATCCATGCGCTGCACATGGCCAGCTTCATTGCGGATGACGAAGTCGAAACGTTGTCGGCGGATTTTGCCTCCACCATCCCCAGCCGCGAGTTGGAAGATGACGCAATGGTCAATTTCCGCATGACCGGGGGCACTGTTGGTCGGCTCTGGACCTCGTCGGTGGCGATCGGACGACAGCATGGTTTTGATATTCAGATCTTTGGCGAGACCGGCGGGCTTCGTTGGACTTCTGAGCAGCCAAACCAGTTGATTTACACACCGGTTGGCGGTCGCACGCAGATCATCGAGAAAGGCGAAGGCGGGCTACATGAAGATGCAAACCGTTTGAGCCGCGTTGCCATTGCCCATCCCGAGGGATTTCCACTGGCCGTTGCCAATATTTATTGCGATCTGGCGGATGCCATTTCTGGAGAACACCGTGACGGATTGCCTGATGCCGCCGCAGGTGTTCGGTCGATGGCTGCGGTCTATACGGCAGTAAAATCTGCCAAAGACGGTGGTGCGTGGATGGATGCGCGCCCCCCGATGTATCGGTAACCTCCGTTCTTCTTGCGGCGAACACTTGAAAGGGCCTGCTGGCCCTTTCAAATCGCGTTTCACTTTCAAAAATCGGCAAACCATCGGAATTTTTGGCCCAGAACAAGGCACACGCTTGCGGGAATAGTAAATCCTTAACTCCCGCATGAGCATATTTTCGTTGTCTTCAACCTAACGATGGAAAAACTAAATGAGCTTAAAATGGGCAGTGATTGCAGGTTTGGTGGCGCTTGCCGGATGCGGGTCAGGCAACGGCGCAGTGGTTGGTGTATCGTCAGACACGGGCGAAAGCTATAGCTCGACCGTGAATGCCGAAACTGACCATGCCAATGTCACCAAATCCTCAATTGAAACGTGCTGGACGCGGGCAGGTCTGAAAGGTGACATCTATAAATTTATGACGCCTGAGGAAGCCGCAGGCCTAAAATCCGTGGGGGGTGCATCGGACTCTCAGGTGACTGCGTTTCGGAGCTGCCTCACCTCTTAGATTTCTAAGATCTCTTAAATTGGCTAAAGCGCCCTGTGACAGGGTGTTTTAGCCAAACTTCCTCTAGACCATATTTCAATTGGCCTGCGCACGCAGGGTGCCCCGCTCGACAACCGAACAGGGAAAAATACGGGTTTCCGGATAGCGGTCCGGCTCATCTAACATGGTCACCATGAGCTCTATGGAACTGGTCACAATTTGGCGGATTGGTTGGTGAATGGTGGTAAGGTTGATGTTTTCCCACTTCGCCATTTCCATATCATTGAGGCCGATGATGCCCACATCATTTGGACAAGACAGATCGCTGTCATCAACCGCCGAGAGCGCGCCAATGGACAAAACATCATCGCCACAGAAATAGGCCTCAGCTGGCGCGGCGCGCAGCAAACGTAGCATTTCGCGTCGACCTGCATCAAAGGAATAGGCCTCCGCGAAGGAATAGCTGACTTTGACCTTCGGATGCGCCGACATTTCTGACATGAAGCCGGTATAGCGGTCTTGGGTTGAGGTTGCGTCTTGCGGCCCCCCCATAAAACCGACGTGATTGTAGCCGCGCTCCACCAATGTGCGGGCCGCCATCCGGCCGCACTCCGTGTTGTCGATACCGACCACATGGACCTGCGGGCTTGAGGAGGCGCGCCCAAAGGAATGCACAACCGGCACACCGGCATCGCGAAAGGCTTTGGCAAAGTTTGGTGGCAATGTGGATGAGGCGACCACAACGCCATCCACTGAATACTGCCGCAACATCCGCACCGAGTTTTCGGGGTTGATCTCATCCGTTAGGTTCACCAGCAACGGCCGCAGCCCGCGATCCTGCAGACCACGCGTAAAAAGGTCAAACACCTCAAGAAAGATCGGGTTGTGAAAGTTGTTGGACACAAGGCCAATCAGTTTGGTGCGTCCCGTGGTGAGCGAAGAGGCCAATGCGTTCGGGCTGTAGCCCAAATCGCTCGCCGCCTTCTCCACCTTCCGGCGCATCTTGTCAGAAACGGAGGCACCATCAGTGAATGTGCGAGACACAGCAGAGCGTGAAACCCCCGCCCGTTCTGCAACCTCTTTCAGTGTGATGGCCATTTTCGTCAGTCCCCAAGTCGTATTAAGCGCCTTGTTTAGCTTGTTTTCTCAATAGGTGCAGCATGAATCGAATTTACATATTTTGCAACCGGTTGCAAAATGACAAAGGATATGCTTTAACTTGAGTCGGAGAGGCGGCCCAAGCCGCCCACGTGACACGAAGACGTGATTTTGGGAGGAAAACATGACGTCACTTACAAAGAAACTGGCTCTGGCCACTGCCCTGGTGGCAGCGCCATTTGCCTTGGCAACCTCGGCGGCTGCCGATGGTGAGAAATATATTCTCGTCAGCCACGCTCCAGACAGCGACAGCTGGTGGAACACCATCAAGAACGGCATCGCACTTGCCGGTGAGCAGATGGATGTGGAAGTTGAGTACCGCAACCCACCGACTGGTGACTTGGCCGATATGGCCCGCATCATCGAGCAGGCTGCGGCCTCTGGCCCCAACGGCATCATCACCACTCTGTCCGACTATGATGTGCTGTCAGGCCCAATCAAAGCTGCTGTGGACAGCGGCGTTGACGTGATCATCATGAACTCCGGCACGCCAGATCAGGCGCGCGAAGTGGGTGCGTTGATGTATGTCGGTCAGCCAGAGTATGACGCAGGTCACGCTGCTGGTCTGCGCGCCAAAGGCGACGGCGTTGGCAGCTTCCTATGTGTGAACCACTATATCTCTTCACCGTCCTCCACAGAGCGTTGCCAAGGTTTCGCGGATGGTCTGGGTGTAGATCTGGGCAATCAGATGATCGACAGTGGGCAAGACCCGGCTGAGATCAAAAACCGTGTTCTGGCTTACCTGAACGCAAATCCAGATACGGATGCGGTTCTGACGCTTGGTCCAACATCGGCAGATCCAACTCTGCTGGCTTTGGATGAAAACGGCATGGCCGGCGACATCTACTTCGGCACATTTGACCTCGGCGAAGAGATCGTCAAAGGCATCAAAGCTGGCGTAATCAACTGGGGTATCGACCAACAGCCGTTCCTGCAGGCGTATCTCCCAGTTGTCGTACTGACCAACTACCACCGTTACGGCGTACTGCCAGGCAACAATATCAACTCCGGCCCTGGTTTCGTGACCGCGGACGGGTTGGAAAAAGTCGAGGAATTCGCAGGCGAATACCGCTAAGCGATACCCAATTCGCAAAGGGCGCCTAAGAGCGGCGCCCTTTGCCCCTACCCTACCAAACCCCACAATTCAAACCAAACGGGAGATGTCGCATGACAAGCGCGACGCAACCCACGGCCAATTCCGATGAACGCGTTAAGGAAATTTCCAGTTTCCGCAAAGCGTTGATCCGCCCCGAGCTGGGCGGGATCGTCGGAACCGTAACCGTGTTCACTTTTTTCCTTTTGTTCGCCTTTGACAGCGGCATGTTCAACAGCCAAGGCATCATGAACTGGAGCCAGATTTCGGCGCAGTTTATGATCATCGCGGTGGGCGCTTGCCTGCTCATGATTGCAGGCGAATTTGATCTGTCGGTGGGCTCGATGATCGGGTTTGCGGGCATGTTGATCGCCATTTTCAGCGTCACACTTGGCTGGCCGGTCTGGTTGGCGATCATCCTGACGTTTGCCATTGCTTTGGCGATTGGCGCACTCAACGGATTTATCGTGGTGCGCACTGGCTTGCCAAGTTTCATCGTGACCTTGGCGTTTTTGTTCATCCTGCGCGGCTTCGCAATCTACCTGCCACAAACACTCGAGCGCAAAACCATCATTGGCGGCGTCGCGGATGCAGCTCAAGGTGATTGGTTGGCCTCACTGTTTGGCGGAACCATTTTCAAAGGCTTCTTTCAGTGGCTTGGTGACAACGACATCATCGCGGTATTTGAACGCGGCACCAGAAAAGGACAGCCGGTGGTCGACGGGATACCCATGTTGATCGTCTGGGCCATCGCGCTCGTGATTGTTGGGCATATCATCCTGACAAAAACCCGCTTTGGGAATTGGATCTTCGCTGCCGGAGGCGATGCTGAGGCGGCCCGAAATTCGGGTGTGCCGGTTAACAAAGTAAAGATCTTGATGTTCATGTTCACCGCATTCTGCGCCACGGTGTTCGCCACCTGTCAGGTGATGGAGTTTGGCGGTGCGGGATCAGATCGTGGATTGCTCAAAGAGTTTGAGGCCATCATCGCCGTGGTGATTGGCGGCGCGCTACTGACGGGCGGTTACGGCTCGGTGATTGGCGCCGCGCTTGGTGCACTGATCTTTGGTGTGGTGCAACAAGGCTTGTTCTTTGCTGGCGTCGAGAGCTCGCTGTTCCGGGTGTTCCTTGGCATCATCCTATTGTTTGCCGTGATCCTGAACACTTATATCCGTCGCATCATCACGGGGGAGCGTTGATATGACTTCTGAACACGCACCTCTCATCCAAATGAAAAACATCGAGAAACACTTTGGTCGTGTGATTGCGCTCGCCGGCGTGTCTGTTGATGTGTTTCCTGGCGAATGTCACTGTCTGCTGGGCGACAATGGTGCAGGCAAATCTACCTTTATCAAGACCATGTCTGGCGTGCATAAACCCACCAAAGGAGAGATCCTATTTGAGGGAAAAGAGATGCATTTCTCCGATCCCCGAGATGCCATTTCGGCGGGGATTGCCACGGTGCACCAACACCTTGCCATGATCCCGCTGATGTCAGTCAGCCGCAACTTTTTCATGGGCAACGAACCGGTGAAAAAAGTAGGCCCAATGCAATTTTTCGACCATGACTATGCCAATCAGGTCACCATGGAAGAAATGCGCAAAATGGGGATCAACCTTCGGGGTCCTGATCAGGCGGTGGGCACTCTATCGGGCGGCGAACGCCAGACAGTTGCGATTGCAAGGGCCGTGCATTTTGGCGCCAAAGTGCTGATCCTAGATGAGCCAACATCAGCGTTGGGTGTGCGCCAAACGGCCAATGTTCTGGCGACCATCGATAAGGTGCGCAAGCAAGGCATTGCGGTGGTGTTCATCACCCACAACGTGCGCCATGCCCTTGCTGTGGGGGATCGCTTCACAGTGCTCAACCGCGGGCAGACGCTCGGCACCTCACAACGTGGCCAGATCACCCCTGATGAGCTGCAGGACATGATGGCAGGTGGTCAGGAACTGGTTGCGCTGGAAGGCAGCCTAGGCGGCACGGTATAAACACCAGTCACCTAAAGAACGATGCCCCATCGCCTTTTGGCGGTGGGGTTTGTCGTTGAAACGCTGAGACATCTAAGATTTTCGAAGCTTATCGCAAAATGTTATTGGTCGCTGCTCGGCTGGCAGTTGTCGCAGCAGTCGCCTCTGCGGAGACGTTCGAAATCACCTGTCCGCAGCTGAAAAACAATGCCGCACGGTTTGACGAGATCGACACCTATGAGGACTTCATAGCGCAATCGATCTGCCAGGGCCGCAAATGGGGCGACACGCATTTTGCGCGCGCATATATCGGTGACGCCTTGTACGGCCTTCAGCGTTTTTGATCGAATTGAACGCTACACAGAGACGCTGTTGAGCAACTCATCGCGGTCGATTTCCGCCTTCGTGCCCTCTAGCAAAACGGAACCTCGGCGCAGGACAACAAAGCGATCAGCCAGCCCGTAGGCAAAATCAAAGTACTGCTCCACAAGCACAATCGCCATATTGCCTTGATCTCGGAGCAATTTGATGACCTCCCCGATTTGCTGGATGATGTTGGGCTGAATGCCTTCTGTGGGCTCATCGAGCAACAGGAGTTTCGGCTTGGTGATCAACGCCCGAGCGATGGCAAGTTGCTGCTGCTGCCCACCCGACAAATCGCCACCACGCCGGTTTTGCATTTCTTTCAGCACAGGGAAGAGTTCAAACATCTGCTCCGGTACAGCGCGCTCGCCTTTGGGCAGGCAGTTAAAACCGGTTTCCATGTTTTCACGAACGGTCAGCAATGGGAAAATCTCCCGACCCTGAGGCACATAAGCCACGCCTTTGTGGGCCAAAGCCTGTGCGGTCAACGCGGGCAGTGTTTCCCCATCCAGCGCAAGAGTGCCACCTGAGCGCGCATGGGTGCCAGAGATCGCTTTGATCAAGCTGGTTTTTCCAACACCATTGGTGCCCATGACACAGGTGACTTCGCCTTTCTGGGCCTCCATTGAGATGCCATTTAGGATCTGAGAGTGGCCATAGTGCAGCGTAATATCATCTAGTTTTAGCATCTTAACGCTCCAGATAGACGTCGATGACGTTTTGATCAGACGTCACGTGATCAAGGCTGCCTTCGGCCAACACTGCGCCTTCGTGCAGCACGGTGACTTTGCAATTGAGGCGCCGCACAAATTCCATGTCGTGCTCCACCACCACCACCGCGCGGGTTTTGGCGGCTTCAACCAAAATGTCGGTGGTGTGCTCTCGCTCTGCCGGGGTCATGCCGGCGGCGGGTTCGTCCACGAGCAAAAGGCGCGGCTCTTGCGCGAGAAGCATGCCGATTTCCAGCCATTGTTTCTGACCGTGGCTCAGCTCTCCTGAGGTGCGTTGCAGCTGATCACGCAGGCCGATTTGGTCCGCAAGGTCATCCACCTTCTCAAGGTCTTCGTCGCTGGGGCGATACATCAACACCGAAAACCAACCCCGCGGCTTTTTGAGCGCCATCAGCAGGTTGGCCTGCACTGACTGATCCTCAAACACAGTGGGTTTCTGAAATTTACGGCCAATGCCAGACTGCGCGATCTTTGCCTCATTCATTTTCAGCAGGTTCACCGAGGCTTCCCCCCAGATCACACGCCCCTCATCGGGACGGGTTTTGCCGGTGACAATGTCCATAAATGTGGTTTTGCCTGCCCCGTTGGGACCAATCACCGCGCGCATTTCGGCTTCGCCAATTTGGAACGAGAGGTTGTTGATGGCACGAAACCCATCAAAGGTAACCGAGACGCCAGAGACTTCGAGAAGCGTTTTCATTGGCTTGCCTCCTGTTCACGCAAGGCACCGTCATCCGGCCCAAGGTCTGTACCGTGACGATTGGGTGCCCGACGGTCAGTGTAGAGGTCAATCAGGCCGCCGATGCCTTTGGGAGCAAAGAGTGTGACCAGCACAAAGGACAGCCCCAGAAGCACCAACCACCAGTCGACCCATTTGATGGTGTAAAAGCCGAGGTTGATGTCAGGGGCTTGCCCGCCGGTGAACCACGTGGACAGCAAGCTGACAAAGGCCGCGCCGATCACTGCCCCATAGAGCCGCCCGCGCCCACCGATGGCGACCCATACCGCGAGGTAGATAGATGCGATGGGCGCGATTTCGGCTGGGTTGATGATGCCCGCTTGCGGATAGTATAGCGCACCCGCGATGGCGGCGATGCAGGCCGTCAAAGTGAAGATCACCAGCTTATAGGTCTCCACCGAATACCCAAGAAAGCGGGCGCGCGCCTCATTGTCGCGAATGCCGCGAATGACAGAGCCGAACTTGCCGCTGACCAACCACGCGCAAAGCACGTAGCCTGCGGCCAGTGCCGCAGCAGAAGCCCAGAAGAACCAGAGCGATACGTGATCTTGGTTGGCTGTCACGCCCGGCAGGTTTTGCAAGCCAGACAACCCGTTGTTCCCGCGCAATCCGCTGTCGTTTTGGAAAAGATACAGCGCCAGTGCGAGTGTCATGGCTTGGGTCAGGATGGACAGGTACACGCCGGTCACACGGCTGCGAAAGGCAAGCCATCCGAAGACCAACGCCAACACGCCGGGCACCAAGAGCACCAGGATGAGTTGGAGCGTGAGGCTGTCTGCGAAGGCCCAGACGACAGGGAACTCGCTGCTTCCAACCACACCAAAAATCTGATTGCCGATCGCGTCGATGACTTCACCGTCTGTGGGCGGAATTTCCGCGCCAGACAGGCTTTCAACCACGATCAAACGGGTGCGCTCATACATGAGCCACATGCCGATCATGTAACCGCCAAGCCCAAAGAAGGCGAAATGGCCAAGGCTGAGAATGCCTGTGTAGCCCCAGATCAGATCCATCGCCAAAGCAATCAGGCAAAGGCAAAGCGTTTTGCCCAAAGTCTTGATGAAGCTGGTGGAAATGCCGCCGACGCCGAAACCTTCAGACATCACAGTGACCAACAAAGTGAACAGTGCCAACACGGCAAGGAAGATCAAGACCGATGGATTTTTGGCAATAAAACTACGCTGCATGGCTCAATCCCCCGCCGCGCGGCCTTTGAGGGCGATAATGCCCCGTGGCCTAAATTGGATGAAGATGATGATGAAGATGATCATATAGGTCTGCGCCGCCAACGTATTGGATGGGTTCATCCATTCGATGCCTTTTTGCAGGAAGCCAATCATCGCAGCCCCCGCCAAGGTGCCCCAGATGTTGCCAACCCCGCCAACAACCACGGTCATAAAGCTTTGCACGATATAGTCGCTGCCCAGTTCCGAGGTCACTTTGGCAAACAGGCCAATGGCGACCCCCGCAATCCCAGCAATGCCGGAGCCGAGACCAAAGGTCAGCATGTTCACTTTGTCCGGGTTGATGCCCATGGAGGCTGCCATGCGAGGGTTTTGCGTCACGGCGCGGGTTTCAAGACCCAGCCGCGTGCGCTTCATGATGTAGAGGAAAACACCGAGGAAAATTAGTGCGAGAATGAAGATCGCGATGCGAATATAGCTGATCGACACCACATCGTTCATCACCCATGCGCCATCCAGCCACCCCGGTGCGGTCAGCGGGCGCGCCTGTGTGCCAAAGATATTTTTCGCCAGCTGTTGCAGTGCGATAGAGATACCGAAGGTCGCCAGCAGGGTTTCCAGCGGACGCGCTTGCAACCAGCGGATCACCAAGCGCTCCATGGCGACACCTGCAGCAAAGGTCACAGCAAAGGCTGTGGGGATTGCCACAATGATTGACACCGTGTGATCCGGGATGAGTTGCTGCACCACATAACCAGTGTAGGCACCCATCATGATAAACTCACCATGTGCCATATTGATTACCCCCATCACACCAAAGGTGATGGCAAGACCAATGGCCGCAAGGAAATAGATCGACGCCAACGAGAGTGCATCAAGTGTCAGATCAAGTGTTTGGTTCAGGCCCACCTTCAATTCGATGTCTTTGAGGGCTTGTTTGGCGGCATCTGTTACGGCCGCGGAGGGCTCCGAATACGCATCAAAGAACACATGCGCGCCCAGCGCGGCATCAATGTCTGCTTCGGTCACATTGGCAGGCACTTTGCCCTCTGCCGCCAGCGTGTTGTAGGCCGTAAGCCGGGTCGCTTCTGTGTTGAGCTGTGCCACTGGCAGGCCACCAACGCGGCCCCCTTCTATGTTTTCACCCAAAGAGAGGCGGATGTCATTGCTCGACAGACGCGCGGGCGCGAGGCCATTTTCGGCAAGCATGTCATATGCGGTGAGGCGACCAAAATCTTCCTGCCCGGGCTCCAAAAAAGTGGCCACATTCACATCTTCGGGCACCTCAGAAGGGGCCACCTGACGTGTGGTGGTCAAAAGCGGATTTAGCGTGGCGCGCACATCCACACCCAGATCACCGGACATATCGGTGATGGCGGCAATACGCGCGGTATCATCCGCGTCATAGCCAATGGTCAGAAGGCGCTCGAGCCGCTGTTTCTGTGCCTTAAGCACCGCGTCCGGTTCCCCTGTGATCGAGGCGCGCAGCGGGATCAACAATTCGGGTTCGGGATCGCGTTCAATCGACAACAGTGCAGCACGGCGATTGTCGGCATTGGGATCACTCAGCTGGAACTGCACCAAGGCGGTGCCAATCAGGGCGCGGATGCCGCTGTTGGGTTTGATCTGTTTCAGATCGCTTTTGGCAAACTCACCAATGGCATCACCGGTATCAAAATCGGTGAGCGCATAGGTTTTGCTATCAATTTTTTCGCCAATGAAGAACAGCCCGTCTTCTGTGCGCTGCCACATGTTCTTTGCGGCCCAGACTTGCAGCACGTTTTGCGCTTGCGGCAGCCCTGAACTTGCGACGGCATCAATCGCCGGACCAATGGTCTTGCGCGAGCTTTTCACGATCAGCGCCTGATGTTCTTGGAGTATCGGTTGGATGTTGGCGTCTTGGGCCAACGTCGTGCCGGGCGAAATCAGGCAAGCCACCAAGAAGGCAAGGCTGGCCAAAAAGATCTGTCTCATGTGAGGAAGTCCGAGCGTGTTTGAATGGGGCCGCCTATGAAGCGGCCCCCAAAATGGTCTCTACTAAGAATTAGTAGTTTGACAGAGTCTGTACGCAGGTTTTGGTTTCGGTGTTGTACATACCACAATCCAAGTCTTTCCAATCCGACATCAGAACAGCAGATTCTGGCAGGAAGTCTGTCCATGCATCGCCGGGAACTTCGGTGGTCTGGGAGATGATATCAAACTGACCGTCGGCCTGGATCTCGCCGATCAGAACCGGCTTCGCCAAGTGGTGGTTTGGCAGCATGACAGCGGTACCACCGGTCAAGTTTGGATACTCCTGACCATACATTTCTGCGCGAACCGCATCAACTTCAGTAGAGCCTGCTTCGGTTGCCGCGTTCACCCACATGTTGAAGCCGATGAAGTGGGCTTCCATTGGATCGTTGGTCACGCGCTCGTCGCCCATGGTGGCTTTCCATGTTTCCACAAACTCTGCGTTCACGTCAGCATCTGCAGACTGGAAGTAGTTCCAAGCAGCCAAGTGGCCAACGAGGTTGGATGTGTCCAGACCAGCAAGCTCTTCTTCGCCCACCGAGAATGCCACAACTGGAATGTCGTCTGCAGAAATGCCAGCCGCGGCCAGCTCTTTGTAGAAGCCGATGTTTGCGTCACCGTTGATTGTGGAGATCACACCAACTTTTTTGCCGTCAGCGCCGAGTGCAACAACGTCTGCTACGATCTTGGACCAGTCAGAGTGTCCAAATGGCGTGTAGTTTACGAAGATATCTTCGTCCGCGATGCCTTTGCCCTTCAGGTAGGACTCAAGGATGTTGTTGGTGGTCCGTGGGTACACATAGTCGGTGCCCAACAGAGCGAATTTCTCGACACCCAGTTCGTCCAAGAAATAGTCAGTCGCTGGGATCGCTTGTTGGTTCGGCGCCGCACCGGTGTAGAATACGTTCTTGGAGCTTTCTTCACCTTCGTACTGAACAGGGTAGAACAGCAGGCCGTTCAGTTCTTCGATCACTGGCAGCACGGACTTACGGGACACAGATGTCCAGTTGCCGAAGATCACGTCAACTTCGTGTACGGTCAGAAGCTCACGTGCTTTCTCAGCAAACAGGGGCCAGTCAGACGCTGGATCAACAACAACCGCTTCCAGTTGTTTGCCCAGCAGACCACCTTTGGCGTTCTGCTGATCGATGAGCATCAGCATGGTGTCTTTCAGCGTGGTCTCAGAGATGGCCATTGTGCCGGACAGCGAGTGCAGCACGCCAACTTTAATGGTGTCGTCGTCAGCCATGGCAGCGCCGGCGAGCGAGGCAAAAACCAAAGATCCTGCGAGCGTGGATTTCAGAAAGGTCATTCTTTTCTCCTGGCGGGGAGGCCATAGAAACGCTTGCGCCCAGACGCGAGGTTCCATTACCTAAACCCGCAACTTCATGTTGCAAATCGTGTGGCGGCCGTTTCGAGGTCCAATTCGTCGGTCGTCACACACCCACCGGTTTCCCAGACATCCCGTCCCGTGGTAGGCGCTCCAACCCTTTGACATGCCTTGCTCAGAAGCAAACTCACGCACGGAAAAGGATTAAGAATTCGTGCATTCGGCTATTTTTTGGGCGGATATGGCGCAGTAAGCGACTTTTTTGGGCAAAATTCCGGGCAACCCACCTCAACTGTGCGTGTTTTTGGGGCATATGACCTAGAAGAGAGTCATTTCTTGATCACAACCAATGAGTGCGCTCATTTCCGCCGATACATTTATTTGGGACATGTCGTTGGCAGACAACAAAAAACGCCCAACAGGTAAACTGTCAGGCGCTTTTCGATTTTCTGAAATCAAACGGGGACTATGTGTTGAACAGAAAGTGCATGACATCGCCATCTTGCACTTCATAGCCTTTGCCTTCTGCACGCATCTTGCCCGCTTCTTTGGCGCCACTTTCGCCATTGCAGGCGATATAGTCCTCATAGGCAATGGTTTCGGCCCGAATGAAGCCCTTTTCAAAGTCTCCATGGATCACACCCGCCGCTTGCGGCGCCATGGTGCCCTGACGGATTGTCCAAGCCCGCGCCTCTTTTGGGCCAACGGTGAAATAGGTTTCCAAATGCAGCAACTCGTAGCCTGCACGGATCAGGCGATCGAGACCGGCCTCTTCCAAACCCATTTCCTCTAAGAACATGATCGCTTCGTCATCTTCTAGCTGACTGATCTCTTCTTCGATCTGCGCAGAGATAATCACATGGCTGTTGCCCTGAGCCGCCGCCATTTCGGCAACCTTTGCAGAATGCGCATTGCCATCAGCAGACTCAGCTTCGCCAACGTTGCACACATACAAGACGGGCTTGGTACTCAGCAGCTGCAACATTTTCCAAGCTTTGCTGTCGTCTTCATCAACCTCAACCACACGTGCAGGCTTGCCGTCTTCCAACACGGCCAGCGCCTCTTTGAGCAGACGCTCCTGCTGGACTGCTTCTTTGTCGCCGCCGCGGACTTTGCGGACCAAACCCTGAAGACGCTTCTCGATGCTGTCGATATCTGCAAGCATCAGTTCCGTCTCAATGGTTTCCGCATCTGCCACAGGATCAACGCGGCCATCTACGTGGGTTACATCGCCATCTTCAAAGCAGCGCAGCACATGGGCAATCGCATCGGTTTCGCGAATGTTGGCCAAAAACTGGTTGCCCAAGCCCTCGCCCTGAGAGGCGCCCTTCACAAGACCCGCGATGTCCACAAAGGTCATACGGGTCGGAATGATCTGTTTGGACTGTGCAATTGCAGCCAGCTTGTCCAGACGTGCGTCTGGCACACCAACCTCACCCACGTTGGGCTCGATGGTGCAGAACGGGAAGTTTGCCGCCTGAGCGGCAGCTGTTTTGGTCAACGCATTGAAGAGCGTGGATTTGCCGACGTTTGGCAAACCAACAATACCCATTTTGAAACCCATGTCCGGACTCCTGTCAGATGTTTGTGCCGCTCATAGGCAGAGTTGGATCGCGGTGCAAGCAGTGTGTTTGGTTCATAGGCCTTATTCCCCAATGGAAGAAGACCCCCAAAGGGCTCTGAGGCAACCGCCAAGCCGGGCACGACATCGGCTTAGCAGCGCAAACTGACCCTCTTCGTAAGTCAACACATCACGAAAACAGCATCCTCGATCACGAAGGCGTAATTCACCAAACCAGAGGGGTTTTAATACTTCTTTCTGCCCCCAAATCCTGCAGCCTCAACATCGCTACTTTGGACCATCACGACATGAAGTTTCTGGCCACACTTATTTCGCTGACCTTGTTTTGCACACCGATCTCTGCGCAACAGCTTATCTTTGGCATTGGGTATTCAGATTTTTCAGAAGGCAGTGCGCTTGATGCGCAATCCTTCAGCATTGAATACGTTGGCAAACCCTTTCGAGAGGTCGGGCGGCTTTCGGTTTCGCTCTCCGCCATTGCGTCTTTTGATGATGAAGACAACACGTTTGTGGGGGTGGGGATCACCAACCTTTATGATTTTACGGATCGCTGGTTTGCAGAGCTCAGCTTTATGCCGGGCGTATATTTGGAGGGGAACCCTCTAAACGATCTTGGCAACACATTGGAGTTTCGAAGCCTTCTGGGCTTGGGATTCCGGGTGACGGAGACCTCCGCGATTTCTCTCGCGTTTGATCACAAATCAAATGCGGGCATTTCTACGCGCAACCCGGGTGTGAACACATTGGCCTTGCGCTACCACTACAATTTTTGAGGGGATCCACTTCACAGCGCCGCGTGGGATTGATTTCCCCAGCGCCTTCCGGCACATGAAAGGGATCAAAGTACAAGGACCCGCCGATGACCCGTATCGACGCCAAATTCGCCGAACTCAACGCCGCAGGTAAAAAAGCCTTTGTTGCCTATGTGATGGCCGGAGATCCCGACTACGACACCTCGCTTGAGATTGTAAAAGGTTTGCCCGCAGCTGGTGTGGACATCATCGAGTTGGGATTGCCTTTCACCGATCCGATGGCAGATGGGCCCACCATTCAGCTGGCAGGTCAGCGTGCGCTCGACAAAGGCATGACTTTGGAGGACACGCTTGATCTTGCCACAGAGTTTCGCCGCGTCGACACCACCACACCAATTGTGCTTATGGGCTACTACAACCCGATCTATTCGCGCGGTGTTGATAAGTTTCTGATCGACGCTCAGACCGCTGGCATTGACGGCTTGATTGTGGTGGACCTGCCACCTGAAGAAGACAGCGAGCTGTGCATTCCAGCGCAGGCAGCGGGTTTGAACTTTATCCGTCTTGCCACCCCCACCACTGACGACAAGCGCCTGCCTACTGTTCTGCAGAACACTTCCGGCTTTGTCTATTATGTTTCCATCACCGGCATCACCGGCGCGGCTGAGGCCGAAGCGACAGATGTGGGTCCGGAAGTGGAGCGCATCAAAGCCAGCACCGATCTACCGGTCATCGTGGGCTTTGGCATCAACACGCCAGAAAAAGCGCAGAACATCGCATCTGTGGCAGACGGCGCGGTGGTGGGCTCTGCGATCGTTGGCCAGATTGGTGCCGGTAAATCTGTGGATGAGGTGCTCGCTTTTGTGAAGACCTTGTCGGACGGCGCGCACAGGGCCTGATCGCACCCTTCGGAGCATTGAGCCGCGCCCCAAGCAAAATTGAGGGGCGTTTAGGGCAGCACCCCTCTGGTTCTCAAGGCAGATTGCATGGCTGTCGCGAGCGTGTCGCGGCTGATGGGCTTGGGCACATGGCCACTCATACCTTCGCTCATATAGCCGGCAACTTGATGGACCATGGCGTTGGCGCTGACCGCCAAAATCGGAATGGGATCGCTCATGTTCCGGTATTCGCACTGCCGGATTTGACGCGTCGCTTCTATGCCATCCATGCCCGGCATATTGATGTCCATCAAGATGAGGTCGAATTCGCCTTTCTCCCATTCTTGCACCGCTTCCGCGCCATCACTCACAATGGTCAAGGACAGATCAAATTTCTTCAGCATGTGACGCAGGACAATTTGATTTGTTTTATTGTCCTCCGCAGCCAGCACTTTGAGCCCTTTGAGAGAAGGCTGCGTGGTGCCAACGGCATCAGCCTGCAGCGTCGTATCTTTGTCGGCGAGCACATCCACAGTCAGACTGGCCGCAAATGCAGCGCCTTGTCCGACATCACTTCGCAAGGTCACCGTGCCCCCTTGCAACTCACAGATTTGGCGCGAGATCGCCAACCCCAGACCTGTGCCACCGTGTTGGCGGGTGATGCTGCTGTTGGCTTGACTGAAGCGCTGAAACAAGTGCGCCTGTTGCTCTTTGGGAATGCCAGGGCCGGTGTCTGACACCGTCAAGACAACTCTGGCTCTCCCATCTGATCGCGGCAGCAAATCAACTTTCAGCCGGACACAGCCAGACGTGGTGAATTTGATTGCGTTGGACAGCAAATTGCCCACCACCTGCTGAAGCCGGACAGGGTCAGTCCGAACAACAGATTTCGCCCTGTCTGAGAAATGCACCTCAAAATCGAGCCCCTTTTCGCGGGCACGAAATCCAAATTGCTGCTGCATACTCTCTACCAGATCGGTCAGCGCATAGGGAATATACTCAAAATCAAGCTTGCCCGCTTCGATTTTGGACAGATCTAACACATCATTGATCAACGACAGCAACAGGTTGCCGCTGTCTCTGAGCAACTCCACCAGCTTGCGCTGCTCGCGCAACAAACCACTGTCTTCCAATGCCTGTGCCATCCCCAAGATGCCGTTCAGCGGCGTTCGGATTTCATGGCTGATTGACGCCAGAAAGATCGACTTGGCCTCGTTTGCAGCTTCTGCCGCGGAACGTGCCTCTTCGAGCTCCTTGGTGCGCTCTTTGACAGCGGTCTCAAGGGATCCAAGGAGCCTCTGCAAGCGTTGGTTGGACTCAAAAAGTTCACGGCTCTTAGCCTCAAGCAGGCTCTCGGCTTCCTCCCGGGCTTTCCGTTCCCGTGCATACCGCCGTCGGGAGACCTCCCCGGTTGACGGCGCAATTTGCTGGCCAAGAAACATTAAGCGGCCTTTGTAATGAGAAACTCTGCACAAAACCGCGTGTCATCAGGTCGTTCAGTCATCTGCAACGTGAACTCTTGTTCAAAATGCGCCATACAGGACTCAACCATGCCTCGGCAAAAGTGATGAAGTGGTCGCTCACTTGAATAGACCATTTTCAACGTATCTGTGCCGATCCGCTCCGTGGCGAAAGTGGGCAGTTCCACATCGGGATAGAGTTTGCGCACTTCGACATGCACTTCGTTTTCAATGGACTCAAGCATGCCAAAGCCGTCAGTCTTGCCTTCAAAAAAGATGGGGTAGCCCTCAACAAAGCGGCCAAACATCCAATTGCCAAATTTTTCATGAAGCGCCTCAACCGGCGCGTTCAATCGTTCCCCGATGGCATCAACAAGCGTGAGCAATTCGGAACACGGGTAGTTTCCCACGGAGCTAAAGGCGCCGTCACTTTCCAAATCAGCTGAATCCAAAATTTCATCAACAGCATCCTCACCCATTACGGATTCGGCCATGCGGACCAATTCGACAAAAACAACGCCCTTCATGCGAACCTCGCAGTACTAATAACAATCACAATAGGAACAGAATAGGCACAAAGGATAAACAATGCCTTAACCACACAAATCGTTTGCGCCAATTTGCCATCATTGGTAAGGAAGCCTTACCAAAATGAGGAGTTCCGTGAAGCCATGGCTGTCATCACCTGTATCGAGGACCTGAAGCGTCTTCATAAAAAGCGCGCACCGCGCATGTTCTATGACTATGCAGAATCCGGCAGCTGGACAGAAAAGACGTTCCGCGAAAACACCTCTGATTTCGAGGAGATTTACCTGCGTCAACGTGTGGCTGTCGACATGACCGGCCGCTCCACCGCAAGCCAGATGATTGGTGAGGACGTGGCGATGCCCGTGGCACTGGCTCCAGTTGGTCTGACCGGTATGCAATGTGCAGATGGCGAGATCAAAGCGGCGCGTGCGGCGGAAGCGTTTGGTGTGCCCTTCACGCTCTCGACCATGTCAATCAACTCCATTGAAGAGGTCGCCGAGGCCACCACCAAACCCTTCTGGTTTCAGCTGTATACGATGACAGACCAAGATTTTGTCGACCGGCTGATCCAGCGTGCCAAAGACGCCAATTGTTCGGCTTTGGTGATCACATTGGACCTGCAAATTCTGGGCCAGCGGCATAAGGACCTTAAAAACGGCCTGTCCGCCCCGCCCAAACTCACACCATCGACGATTGCCAACCTGATGACCAAATGGCGTTGGGGCATCGGAATGCTCGGCGCCAAACGGCGCAACTTTGGCAACATTGTTGGCCATGTCTCAGGCGTGACCGACACCGCAGACTTGGGCGCATGGACCGCTCAAAGCTTTGATCCGAGTCTGGATTGGGACAAAATTGCCAAGATCAAAGAACAATGGGGCGGAAAGGTAATCCTGAAGGGGATTTTGGACTCCGATGACGCACGCATGGCGCTGAAGGTCGGCGCGGATGCCATCATTGTGTCCAATCATGGCGGACGCCAGCTGGACGGCGCACAGAGCTCCATCCGGGCCTTGCCTTCCATCCTAGAGGCGGTCGGGGATCAGGTCGAAGTGCATTTGGACAGTGGCATACGGTCAGGGCAAGACGTACTGAAAGCCATCGCAATGGGGGCAACGGGCACCTACATCGGGCGTGCGTTTGTTTATGGCCTTGGCGCAATGGGCGAAGCAGGCGTCACCAAAGCATTGGAAGTGATCCACAAAGAGCTGGATATTTCGATGGCCTTGTGCGGACGCCGCACCGTTGCGGAACTGGACCGGGACGTTCTTATGGTGCCAGAAAACTTCGAAGGGCACTGGCAAACCTGACCCGTAGCCAATTCACTTTGACAAGCTCTTGCCCGGCACGCCATAAACAGGCCGGGCAAAAGGTATCAGGCATATGTTGGTCTTTTTTAAGCAGAATCTCGCGTTTTTGGCGGTTCCGAAAACTGGGTCCACCGCCTACGAGACCACTTTGCGTCGCAAGGCGGACGTCGTGTTCTCCAAAAGCGTGAAACATATGACGGTGGGCAAGTATCACGCCAAGCTCGCTCCTTTTCTTAAAAAGACATATGGGGTGATCCCAGAGCGTATGGCGGTGATGCGCGACCCTGTCGATCACGCCCGCAGCTGGTACAGGTACCGCAGTCCGGCCCGGATGGAATTGACCAACCCTGCCTGTCACGGCGGTATCAGCTTTGACGACTATATTCTGGATGCCATAAGTGAGGCCCCCTCCAAGCCCGCAGGCATAGGCTCACAAGCATCGTTTTTGTCTCTGGGTGTTGGCGTTGTACCGCTGCATCATCTCTTTGCTTATGAACGTCAGGATCTATTGCAGGCCTTTTTGTCCAATCGTTTTGAGGAGGACATCAAGCCGCGCTGGAAGAACGTTTCCCCGGCGGTGGACGCGGTTTTGTCTCCAGAGGTTGAGGCCGCTTTTCGGGCCGCCCGCCCTGCTGATTTTGCGCTTTATGACAGGGTCATGCAGGCAGATGGAGTTTTGCGCGATTTTCGCAGCCAATAGGTGCGAATTCCCTTTGCTTTCTTACCAAATCGCGCTATAGGCGCGGCTTCACGCGGGGATACAGCCTTGGAGGATCCCCGCCTATGCATATGGAGAATTCAAAATGGCTGGTCAAATTCCTGATCTTATTGCCGAAGCACGCACGGGGACAGGCAAGGGCGCCGCTCGTCAAGCGCGTCGCGACGGATACGTACCTGGTGTTGTTTACGGTGGCGACGCCGACCCAGTGTCGATCCAAATCCCTTTCAACGTTCTGCTGAAGAAGCTGAAAGACGGCCGCTTCCTGTCGACCCTTTTCAACCTGAAAGTTGAAGGCCAGGAAGATGTACGTGTGATCTGCCGTGGCGTTCAGCGCGACATCATCAAAGATCTGCCTACCCACATCGACTTGCTGCGCCTGCGTCGCACATCCAAAATCAGCCTGTTCATCCACGTTGATTTTGAGAACGAAGACGAGGCACCCGGCATCAAAAAAGGCGGCGTGCTGACCATCGTGCGCCCTGAAGTTGAGCTGAACGTGACCGCAGGTGACATTCCTGAGCGTCTGGTTGTGGATCTGACCGGTAAAGACATCGGCGACACCATCACCATCAGCCAGATCGATCTGCCTGAAGGTGCAAAGCCAACCATCGATCGTGACTTTGTGATTGCCAACCTCTCCGCGCCGTCTGGCCTGCGGTCTGCTGGTGATGATGAGGACAGCGAAGCCGCTGAAGGCGAAGAAGCAGCAGCTGAAGAATAAACACATCCCGGCTTTGGCCGATTGTGTGAACGCGGTGCCTTCGGGCGCCGCGTCTTTTTTGTGCGTGCGTTTGTATAGAGAACAGCCATTTTTGCGGAACGAAGCTACGTGAAATTCGACCCGGGCCGTTTGTCAGTTCAGCTGTGGGCCCGCTGGCTGATTGGCATACCCCCATTGTCTTGGAGATTGGCCGTACATGCGTTTAAACTCTCGGCTGAACTGCGACGCGCTGATGTAGCCCACATCGATAGCAGCGTCGTTGACCGTCATACCTGCTGCAATCTTCATAGCGGCATTGTTGAGGCGCATGGCTTTTACAAACTGAATCGGCGACATGGTCGTTGCCTGTTTAAATTTACGGTGAAACACCGCCCGACTCATCCCGGTATGCGCAGCCATGTCTTCAATCGTGATCGGTTCATTGACGTGCGAAGATAGAAACTCAATGGCGCGTGCGATTTCGTTGCCAACGCCAAATGCGCGCCGCGCAGAGGCGCCCGCCTCTCCCTTCAACACAGCATAATAGAGTTCCCGCAGTCGCCCTTCGCCAAGCACAGCGGTATCTGTCGCGCTATCGCCCAATTGCAGCAACCTTAGCAACGCCTCCGTAAAGGCATCGTCCCACTGCGAAAGCGCGATTCCCTGCGGGAGGGGCCCGCTTTGGGGGCGCCGAATGGCACCCGCCGCGCTTTCCATTTCGATCGCCAACTCGGTCATTACTTTTGTTTCGAGGGAAACGATCACGCCCAACAACGGGTTGTCAGAAGAGGCGGCAGGCGTTCCTGCTTCCACAGGCATCGACATGGAACAACACATGTATTGATCACTGCCATAGACGTAGCTGTTGCCGTCCAAAATCGCCTCTTTGGTACCGCTGACAATGGCTACAACGCTCGGTTCATACACAGCCGGAGCGCATCGCACCGGATCACTCACCCGAAACAACTGTACGCCCGCCACACCAGTTTCCACGACACCATCTTGGGACAGGGCGTGCTCAAGAAGGCACTTGATACTTTGCTTGCTCATAAGTTGATCATATCATCAAGCGGTCGCAACTCAAACACAACGATACAAATAGGCATGTATTTGCGAGTATTTCATCTATTTTAGAACCTTCCTGAGACCTAGATGTCAGTTCGACCCAAGAACAGAACGAACGTGCATACTTAGGAGATCTCGCATGAAACAGACACAGTTTGGCGCCAAAGGTTGGACGCCCGATCAAATCGGCTCTCTGAAAGGCAAAACATATGTCATCACAGGCGCAAACGCCGGTGCAGGTTTTGAGGCCACACGCCTGCTCCTATCCAAGGACGCAAGCGTGGTGATGATGAACCGAAGCGCTGAGAAGTCCGCGGCCGCTATCAAAAAGCTGCAACAAGAATTTGGCAGAGCTGTCCCTGTGAGCTTTGTGCGTATGGATTTGGCGGTGTTACAATCCGTGAGAGATGCGGCGGCTGAAGTTTTGGAGACAGCGCACAACATCGATGCCCTCATCTGCAACGCAGCCATTGCACAAGTCGCAGACCAAACCATCACCGTGGATGGTTTTGAAAGTCAAATTGGTGTGAACCACTTTGGCCATTTTCTCTTGTGTGGCCTGTTGTTTAACAGGATCGAGCGGTCAGCAGGACGCGTTGTGGTCGTCGGCAGCAATGCCTACAAAATGGGGTTGAAGAGAATTCAGTTTGAAGACCTGAACTTTGATACGAAGTACTCCGCCTGGAACGCCTATGCCCAGAGCAAGTTGGCGCAAATGGTTTTTGCGTACGAGCTACAACGTCGGGCCCGAGCGGCAAACAAATCCGTGCAGATTCAAGTCTGCCATCCCGGCGCGTCACGTACGAATTTGATCGGTGGCCAAACCAGCTTTGCCACAAAAATCATGTGGAAACTGATGTCCCCATTTGCACAATCCGCCGAAAAAGGCTCTTGGCCGGAAGTTTTATGTGCGACACAAGATGGGCTGCACCCCGAAATGTATCACGGCCCAACGCGATTTGAGATGGTGGGCCCAATCGATGCAAGGCCTGTCGAGAAAGTGGCCCTAAACCGCGATATGGCAAACAGGCTATGGGAACTATCCGAACAAAGTACGTCCTTAAACTGGTCGTTTTGACCGCGATCAAAGCCTAAGGTCGCTCCGGACAAATGGCACAGACATCCTGCGTAAAGAGCGGGTTTTCCATGTGTGTTGGAACGGCACTTTCCGTCACCTGTCGCGCGTTGCCGTGAGCTGCAAGAGGTCCCAACGGTTGCCGAAGGGGTCTCTCCAAACCGCGACTTTTCCGTAGTCTTCTACGCGGGGTGTTTCCTCAAACTGCACGCCCAGCGCAACCATCCGGTCATACTCTGCGTCAAAGGCATCGGTATGTAGAAACAAGCCAACGCGGCCGCCAAATTGATCACCCACTGCGGCCTCCTGGCGCCCGCCTTTGGCCTTTGCCAGCAAAATATTGGAAACACAATCTGCGTCAGGCGCAATCACCACCCAACGTTTTTCATCCGACAACCGAAGATCTTCGCGCAAAACAAAGCCAAGTTGTCCCACAAAAAAGTCCAGTGCCACATCATAGTCCGGCACCACCAGCGCAACAGCATGCAAATGACGGGCCATATTAGAATTTGGTGGCGCGCATGTCTGGTAAGGAGATGTTGGCGACCTGTTCGGCAATCGGCGGCGTGGACAGAGGATGGCGTTCTTCAGCAAACTCTTCCGGATTGCGCATCTCGCGCCACTCACCGGCAAAAAACACCTCAAGTCCGGAAAACTTGGCTTTGTAACTCATCTTAGCGCTGCCCGGCACCCAATAGCCGAGGTAGACATAGGGCAAGCCAGCTTCACGTGCGATTTCGATGTGATCCAGAATAAGGTAAGTGCCAAGAGAGGTGCGGCTGTGCTCAGGCTCATAGAAAGAATAAACCATGCTCAGCCCATCTTCGAGCATGTCCGTCAGACACACACCAATCAACTGCTCACTGTCTTTGTCTGTGTATTCCACCACGCGGCTGCGGATCGGCGTTTCCTCAATCATCGCAGCAAATTCAAACACATCCATATCCGCCATGCCGCCATCCGCGTGGCGCGCGCCCAAATACTTCCGAAACAGGTCGTACTGTTCTTCGGTCGCCCAAGGTGAGGTTGCCCTGCGCGTCAGATGGGTGTTGCGGCGCACAGCGCGACGCTGGCTTTTGGTGAGTGTGAATTTGGAAACGTCGATGCGGGCCGACATACAGGCGTTGCAGTCGGTGCAGGACGGACGATACAGCACGTTTTGTGAGCGGCGAAACCCCTGCCCTGACAGCGCATCGTTGAGCGTCGTGGCGTTGTCGCCCTGAAGCGCGGTAAACAGTTTACGCTCCATCCGCCCGTCCAGATACGGACAGGGTTGAGGGGCAGTGACATAAAACTGCGGTGCTATGGGTAGAGTATGACGCATGAGGCTCCTGCAACACGATACGGGAGCAAAGTTAGCAACAGGTTTGTGACAGGCCAAGCCCTCAAACCCCAACAAATGCGGGTTTTTGAGGTCTTGGTTAAAATTTGAAGGGTATTAACCGTACATTCGCCGCTCATTCATCGGAGTTTTTGATCAATTTCTATACCCATTGGTAAGGTGCTAGGTACAGGCCGCCAGCAACTTCTGCATAAAGTCATGGCCGGCGTCGAACTGAGCCACCGTCAAAAACTCATCAGGTTGATGGGCTTGGGCGATGTCGCCTGGGCCGCAGATCACCGTGGAGTACCCTGCTTCCTGAAAATGGCCGCCCTCTGTGCCGTAGCTGACCACGCGGCTGGCGTTGTCTCCCGTCAGGCGACGCACGAGGGATTCGGCCGCGCCGTCCTCTTCGGGCGTCAGTGGCGGAACAGAGAAGAATTCCTGCATGTCGATGTAGGTTTCTGGCACGACAGCCTGCATTTCCGCTTCGATGTCTGCGGCTTTCGCTTTGGCGCGCGCCACCCAATCGGCGCGTGATTCCCCGGGAACGAACCGAAAATCGAGGCCAAAGTGGCAATCCAGTGCGGTGATGTTGTGTGCGGTGCCGCCCTCGATCGTGCCCACATGCACGGTTGTCCAAGGCGGCTCAAAGGTCGCCGCAATCGCGGTTGGGTCATTGGCTCGGTTTTCGATATTCATCTCGTTGGCCCAGTCAATCAACTTGGCCCCATACATGATCGCGTTCACTCCGGTGTGCATCAGCGAGCTGTGCACCTCAAAGCCACGCACATGCACTTTGAAGCCAGTGCCCCCTTTGTGGCCGGTCACAGCCCCCATCATCGAGGGTTCGCCCACAATCACGGCGGATCCTTTTGGCAGATATTTGTTCATACTGACAATCAAAGGGGCCGCACCCGTGCAGCCGATTTCCTCGTCGTAAGACAAAGCCAGCTGTAGTGGCCGCGATAACCCAGCGTAGTGGCCCTCAACCAAAGCCCAGATGGCCAAAGCGTCAAACCCTTTCATGTCGCAGGTACCACGCCCAAAGAGCTTTCCGTCTTTCTCCACCACCGTGAACGGATCGGTGGACCATGGTTGCCCCGCAACTGGCACGACATCGGTATGCCCTGACAGCACAACCGCGCCTTCAATGTCAGGCCCCACATGCGCAAAGAGCGCGGCCTTAGCCGGGTCGGTTTCATGTGGGTGCTGACGCGCGGTGATGCCGTGGCCTGCAAGATAGGCCTGTACCCATTCAATCAGTGGCAAGTTGGTGTCATGACTAACCGTCGGAAAAGATACCAATTTGTCCAAAATCGCCCTTGGGCTCAGCTTTTCGGTCATCAGATCAATACCCACTGTCGGTGATCAGAACTTTGTGGCCGGGTCCAACCTCTTTGTACTCCGACGGGGCTGCTTCATAATTCGCCGGGTGAATCGGCGACGGGATTGGTTTGAAGTTAAGGTCTTTCTCAGACTTACGACGACGCGGGTCCGCAATTGGCACCGCTTTCATCAAGGCTTGTGTGTAGGGGTGCTGTGGGTTCTCAAACACTGCGCGGCGTGGGCCAATTTCAACGATTCGACCAAGGTACATCACCCCAACGTGGTGGCTCACACGCTCCACAACAGCCATATCGTGGCTGATGAACACAAAAGAAATTCCCAACTCTGCCTGCAATTCCATCATCAAGTTCAAAACTTGTGCCTGCACCGAAACATCAAGGGCGGAAACCGCTTCGTCAGAGACGATCAATTTCGGGTTCAGTGCCAGCGCGCGGGCGATTGCGATCCGCTGGCGTTGGCCACCTGACATCTCATGAGGGAAGCGCCTCATGAAGCTGCGAGGCAACTCCACGCGGTCAAACAACATCTCTACGCGCTTTTGCAATGCGTCACCGGAATGGGTGCCATAGTTGCGCATCGGTTCTGCCACTTGATCCTGCAACATCATCTGCGGATTCAAAGATGCAAAGGGATCTTGAAAAATCATCTGCATGTCTTGACGCGCTTTGTGCATATCACGCGGGTTAAGAGACAAGATATCTTGGCCATCAAAGCGTACCTGCCCAGATGTTGGCTCTACCAAGCGCAGCAAAGAGCGCCCCGCAGTGGATTTGCCACAACCGGACTCACCCACCAGCGACAATGTCTGACCTTTGTTGACCGTAAAGGACAGATCTTCAACCGCATGCACATTGGCCACAGTGCGGCGCATCAAGCCGCCTTTGACCGGGAAACGTGTCACAAGGTTGCTCACTTCAAGGATCACTTCGTCGGTGCCCGGAATCGGATCGGTGCTGTGTGTGTTGTCGCCAAACAGCTTCATGGGGCTTGGCACGTCTGTGCCCGTCATCTCACCCAGTTTGGGTACCGCAGCCAGAAGGGCTTTGGTGTAGTCATGTGTGGGATTCTCAAAGATCTCTTCGACAGTGCCCTCTTCGACTTTATTGCCGCGGAACATCACCACCACGCGATCCGCCATCTGCGCTACAACCGCCATATCGTGGGTGATGAACATCACCGCAGTGCCGGTCTCACGTTTCAAACGGTCCATAAGCGCCAGAATTTCTGCCTGAATGGTCACATCCAAGGCGGTTGTCGGCTCATCTGCAATTAGCAGGCGTGGCTCACAGGCCATGGCCATCGCGATCACAACACGCTGGCGCATACCGCCAGACAGCTCATGGGGATATTGCTTCAGACGGCGCTCTGGTTCTGGAATACGCACTTCCCGTAAAAGTTCTAATGCGCGGGCTTCTGCAGCGGCTTTTGATAGTTTTTTGTGCAACCGCAGCCCCTCAGTGAGCTGACGGCCCACTGTGAACACAGGATTGAGGGCCGTCATCGGCTCCTGAAAGATCATGCCAATCTCGTTGCCACGAATCGTTCGCATCATATCTTGGCTGGCTTTTGAGAGGTCGACGTCCTCCTGATCTTTGCGATCAAACAACAAGCGTCCATCGGCGATATCGCCGCCGCCAAACTCAACCAAGCGCATCAAGGACAGGCTAGAAACAGATTTCCCAGATCCGGATTCGCCAACAATACATACCGTTTCACCGGGATTGACCTTAAAGGACACGTCCTCGACGCCCACCACAGGCCCGTCTTTGGTTTGGAACTCGACGCGCAGATTCTCGATGGAGGCGATTGCGTTGTCCAGCATATGGGTAACTCCCCTAGTCTTTTTGTTTTCCCCTAAGCGCCGACGCTACAGACGACGTTCCATCAGGTCAAACCGATGGGAACGTCGTTCCTCAACGACGCGACAGCTAAAAACAAACGAACCCTTGCAATTTTTTACCGGCTGGTCTGTGATGCCCACAGTCGGAGGGGAGTACGGCGCTTTTTTGTGCACAGGCTGTGATAGATTCGCCGCCGGCTCCTTTTGTATGACAAAAAAAACTGGACGGAACCAATCCGCCCTTACGCACGATATTCGTGCCCAACTTGGAGTGAGACATGAAAGCAAAATCTCTTATGCTCGGCGCAGCTGCTGCGTTTGTGATGGCCCCAGCGGCCATGGCAGAACGTGGCGCAGACGGCCATGTGAACATCATCTATTGGCAAGCGCCATCGATCCTGAACCCCTACCTTTCCGGCGGGACCAAGGACATCGAAGCCGCGTCTCTGACAATTGAGCCACTGGCCCGCTATGACGAAACCGGCAAGATGGTTCCGTATCTGGCGACAGAGATCCCAACCGTTGCCAATGGCGGCGTATCTGAGGACCTCACCTCGATCACGTGGACCATCGCTGATGGCATGATGTGGTCTGATGGCACTGCAGTGACCTCTGCTGACGTCGTTTTCACCGGTGAGTACTGTATGCACCCTGAAGGGGGCTGTGCGCAGGCTGCATTCTTTGACGGCGTTGAAAGCATCGAAGCTCTGGACGAGAAAACCGTTAAGGTGACGTTCAATCAGCCAAAGCCAAACCCATACGGTCCTTTCGTGGGTGGTCAGTCTCCGATCATCCAGAAAGCTCAGTTTGAGAACTGCATCGGTGCTGCTGCACCTGAGTGTACAACTGAGAACTTTGGCCCAATCGGCACCGGCCCGTTTGTCGTAACTGAATTCAAAACCAACGACGTGATTCAGTACGAAGCCAACCCAAACTTCCGTGATGCGGCCAAGCCTGCATTTGCAACCGTGACTTTCAAAGGGGGCGGAGACGCAACCGGTGCTGGTCGTGCGGTTCTGGAAACAGGCGAATTTGACTACGCTTGGAACCTGCAGCTGGCACCCGATGTGATTGCCAAAATGGAAGAAGGCGGCAAAGGCGTTGCGATTGCTGGCTTTGGTCCTTTGGTTGAGCGTATCGAAATGAACATGACCAACCCATCTTCTGACCTACCAGAAGGTGAGCGCGCGACTGTTGCACATCCACACCCGTTCCTGTCTGACATCAACGTGCGCAAAGCACTGTCGATGGCGATTGACCGCGAACTGCTGGTGGAGATCGGTTACGGCAAAGCAGGTAAAGTGACCTGTGATCTGGTGCCTGTTCCTGTGAACTACGCATCTGGCAACACCGACTGTTTCACACAGGACATCGCCGGTGCGAACGCCCTGCTGGACGAAGCTGGTTGGGTTAAAGGTGGCGACGGTATCCGCGCAAAAGACGGCGTGAAACTGTCCCTTCAGTACCAGACGTCCACAAACGCTGTGCGTCAGGATTTCCAAGCGCTGATCAAACAGTGGTGGAGCGAAATCGGTGTTGAAACCGAACTGCGCAACCTGTCTGCATCCGTATTCTTCGGTGGTGACCCAGGTTCTCCTGACACTTTCCAGAAGTTCTACGCAGACGTGGAAATGTATGCCAACACCTTCAACGGCACCGATCCTCAGCAGTACCTCGCAGCGTATCGCTGTGGTGGTGAGCCGAAGCCGGACAGCCAGTGGCAGGGTGAGAACATCAACCGTTTCTGCGATCCAGCATATGACGCTCTGATCGACGAGCTGGCCCGCACCGGTGACATCGAGAAACGCGGCGAGATCGCGAAGAAGATGAACGACATGTTGACCAACGAAAGCTTCACCATCGTGCCATTGGTGCACCGTGGCCGTGTGTCCGCACACGCGAGCTCTCTCGGCGGCGTTGTTCTGAACACTTGGGACTCCGAGCTGTGGAATGTTGCTGATTGGCATCGTGTGAAGTAATCACACATTGCGGGGCGGGCCTTCAGGGGGCCGCCCCAATTCTTTCTAGCCCCGCAGTCAGGTCACTGCGCGCGGCTCAACAAAAAAAACAGACGCAAAAGGCGCCTTAGATGCTGACCTTCACAATACGACGTCTGATCCTTGCGATCCCGACGCTCCTCTTTATCTCGCTTGTCATCTTCCTCCTGCTCGAGCTCGCGCCGGGCGATCCGATGGCTCAAGTCCCGCTCACCGTTCCGCCGGAAGTCAAAGAAAAGATGCGCCAGGCTCTGGGCCTCGGCGAACCTGGCTACATCCGCTTCTACAAGTGGTTGGTGCAGTTCTTCTGGGTGGAACCTCAGGTCCTATTTGACCACATGTTTGGCACGACCTTCTCTGAAGGAAAGCTGCGTATCATCAGCTGGCAGCACCGCGGCCCCGTGATGGACGTGGTTGTCGAGCGCCTGCCACAGACCCTATGGGTCGTCGGCATGTCCTACATCGTGGGCATCCTGATCGCCCTGCCGATCGGGATTTATTCGGCCTACAAACAGTATTCGCTGTTTGATCAGGCTGGTACGTTCATCACCATGATCGGCTATTCCATTCCGCCTTTCTTCACCGGCCCGCTGGTGATTGTGTTGTTCTCGGTGAACCTAGGTTGGTTCCCATTTATCTATGACACCACCCATGAGGTGGTGGATTGGGACAGCTTTGTCTATCAGCTGCGTCAGATGATTATGCCAGTGATGGTGCTTGCCATGCAGACCACGGCGCAGATCAGCCGCTACATGCGCGCCTCGATGCTGGACAACCTCAATCAGGACTATGTGCGCACGGCGCGCGCCAAAGGCCTGAGCGAGCGGGTGGTTGTGCTGGTGCATGTGCTGCGCAACTCGATGATTCCGGTTGTCACTGTGATTGCTCTGGGGCTGCCAGCCATCTTTGGCGGCGCGATCATCACCGAACAAGTGTTCTCAGTGAACGGCATTGGCGGACAATTGATTGGTGCCATTCAGGCCAACGATCTGCCCACCGTGCAGACGCTGACCTTTATGTTCGCTATTTTGATTGTCTTCTTCAACCTGATCGCAGACGTGCTTTATGGCATTCTTGATCCGAGGATCCGCTATGACTGATACCACCAACACCGAACCGACCACACCGCAGCGGTCCCAATGGGTAGACGTCTGGCATCAGTTCAAAGCCCACAAAGGTGCGCTGCTCGGTGGGATCATCTTTTTGTTCATCGTGTTTGGCGTGTTTATAGGCCCATGGTTGTGGCCTTATGATGCGACCTACATCGACATCCGAGCCCGCAACCAAGGCCCAAGTTTCGCACACCCGTTTGGCACCGACCAATTGGGCCGCGACCTACTTGCACGTATGATGGCAGGTGGGCAAACGTCGATTGCCGTGGGCCTGACCGCCATGTTGCTGGCGCTAGGTTTAGGCAGCTTTGTTGGCATTGTCGCTGGGTACTTCAAAAAGTTGGATGGCCCACTGATGCGGTTGACCGACCTGTTTCTGGCGCTGCCGATCCTGCCGCTACTGTTGGTGATGATGATGCTGTTTCGCGAACCTTTGTCCTCCGCTGTGGGGCCGGAGCGCGGGATATTCATCCTGATCGTGGTTGCGATTGGCGTCACATCCTGGATGCCTACGGCACGGATCGTAAGGGGCGATGTGTTGGCGCTGAAAGAACGTGAGTTTGTTCTGGCAGCACGGTCCATTGGCACATCGAACACGAACATGATCACGCGGCACATCCTGCCCAACGTGCTGTCCCCAATCATGGTGTCCGCCACGCTTGGCATCGCAAACGCGATCATCACAGAAAGCGCGCTGTCGTTCCTAGGCCTTGGCTTCCCACCGGATTTCCCAACCTGGGGCCGTTTGCTGAATGACGCAGTACAGTATCTGCAAGACTATCCAGAGCGTGTCTTCTGGCCCGGTCTGGCAATCTCGTTGACCGTGCTGTCGGTGAACTACCTCGGCGATGGTCTGCGTGATGCGCTTGATCCGCGCATTCGTGGCCGGTAAGCCGCTTCTCTTCACAAACAAACAAAAGGCCGAGTGCATGCTCGGCCTTTTGGCGTTTAGTCGTAGTTACACACTTCGATCAAATTTCGATCCGGGTCGCGAAAGTAGACAAATTGAATGGGTCCCATCGCACCAGTGCGTGTAATTGGGCCCTCTTCAATTGTCACTCCCTTCTGCTGGAGATGTACAACCACCGCATCCAATGGTGTTGTTGCAATGAGGCAAAGGTCCGCAGAGCCCGGTGTGGGCCTATCGGCTTTGGGTTCAAACTCTCTCCCAGCCTCATGCAAATTGATTTTTTGCTCCCCAAAGGATAACGCCAAACGCCCATCTCCAAAGGCCACAACACCAAACCCCAAGACATCCCGATAAAACGCCACTGTGGCGTCAATACTGGCCACCGTCAGCACCAAGTGGTCGAGTCGGTTGATCTTTATCATGAGGGCCCTTTCATCCATTTTGTCAGCGGCACAAACGGCAGCCAGCTGTCTGCGTTCACTTTTCTGAATACACGCCTGATTTCCGGCTGCACAGCCAAAGGCGCCTGTTAGGGTGCCCCCATGTTGTTTGATCTGCCTTCCCATGACACACTTTATGCCGCGCTTTTGGCCCGCGACCCAGCCTACGACGGCCGCGCATATGTCTGTGTGTCTTCCACTGGTGTGTTCTGTCGCCTGACCTGTCCGGCCCGCAAACCAAAGTCGGAGAATTGCACGTTCTTTGCCTCTATCGGGGAATGCATCGAAGCTGGTTATCGCGCCTGCAAACGCTGCCATCCAATGGCGCCAGCCGCAGAGTCCGACCCCGCCATAGCCGCACTTCTAAGTGCCCTAGACGAACGCCCCGACATCCGTTGGTCTGAACGTCACGTGGCACAGATGGGCTTTGATCTCTCCACCGTACGTCGGTCTTTCAAACGCCAGTTTGGCATGACGTTTCTGGAGATGGCACGACAACGGCGATTGCGTGAAGGTTTTGAAGCCCTCAGTTCCGGTGAAAAGGTGATTGATGCCCAGCACAGCGCCAGTTTTGAAAGCCCTTCTGCGTTTCGCGCAGCCTTTGCGCGCCTTCTCGGATGTGCCCCTGCCGATTTACACCAAGGCGGACTATTGTGCGCTGACTGGATCACCTCACCTCTGGGCGACTTGATCGCGGTGTCCAGCGCGTCCCATCTGCACCTTCTGGAATTTGTTGAGCGCAAAGCCCTGCCCCGTGAGCTGTCCCGCCTCCGAGACTTTGCCAAGGGTGATCTTGGGTTAGGTCGGTACGCCCCCACCGATCAAGTCGAAGCTGAACTGCGCATGTTCTTCGCGGGAAAAAGCGCCAAGTTTCACACCCCCCTGGCTTTCCATGGCACGCCGTTCACCAAGGACGTTTGGCACGCGCTGTGCGACATCCCCGCCGGAGAAACTCGCACCTATTCCGAGCTGGCCCAAGCCATGGGCCGTCCCGCAGCCACACGTGCAGTGGCTAGAGCCAATGCGGCCAATCAAATTGCCTTGCTGGTGCCCTGTCACCGTGTGTTGGGCGCAGATGGCGCTCTGACTGGCTACGGTGGCGGTCTCTGGCGCAAGCAAAAACTCATTGAAATCGAACGCCAATACACCAAAGGACTAGCTCATGACTCAAGCTGACCGCGCCCGCATCTTTGCCGATCTTCACACACCCGGCACGCCGTTGGTGCTCTACAATTGTTGGGATGCTGGCAGCGGCGCAGCAATTGAGAAAGGCGGCGCGCCTGCCCTTGCCACCGGAAGCTGGTCGGTTGCTGCGGCCCAAGGCTATGCAGATGGCGAAGCCTTACCACTGGATACGCTTTTGAGCATCGCTACACGTATCACCTCAACCTGTGATGTGCCTGTATCGCTAGATTTTGAAGGCGGGTACGCGGTGGCACCAGATGCATTGCGTGCCAACGTAGCCCAAGTTCTGCAAGCCGGTGTCATCGGCATCAACTTTGAGGACCGCGTGGTCACAGGCGAAGGGGTGCACAGCGTAGAGACGCAATCCGACCGCATCCAAGCGATCCGCGCCGCAGCAGATGATGCGGGCCTGCCCCTCTTCATAAATGCCCGAACCGATCTCTTTTTACAATCGGCACCGGAGGCGCACGGCACCCATTTGCAAGAAGCTATCACACGTGGCAAAGCCTATGCCGACGCCGGAGCCAGTGGCTTTTTTGTTCCCGGACTAAGCGATCCAAAGATGATCACCCAAGTCTGTGACGCCAGCGCTTTGCCCGTGAATGTGATGTGTTTGGATATTTCTGCGGATACCGCTCCGTTGGCAGAGCTAGGTGTGTCTCGTATCAGCTTTGGTCCGGCCCCATATCGGGCGGCCTTGCGTGCGCTTACAGCTCAAGCAAAACAACTTTACGGCAAAGCAGGTTGAGGGCGGGGACGCGTACGGCCAAGACAAGAACAAAGGCACGCGTTTCTCAGGTCATCTTGGGTTGAGAGAAAAAATCATCTCTGGACTGGAGTATTCGTCAAACGCTGCGCCAGACCAGTCCCCCCAAAGCGCCGTCACACCAAAACCCGCAGCATCCGCCATCGCCAAAATCTCCGTTTTGCTCGAAAACCGCAATGTTGACGTGGACCGTTTTTGCCCGCCCCCGGGCAGGAACGTGTACCGTTCCTCAAACGTTACATAAGGGCCATCTTGCTTGATCACCTCATGTGTGAGCTGCACCGCGCGGCCATCCTCCAGAACAACAGGAGGCTCTGCATGGGCCGGTGTCCATTGCTGCCAGGCCTTGGTGTTTGGGTTGCGGCTCTCAAACAACAACACACCGCCGGGCGCCAACAGCGCCAAGGCGCTATGAAAGAATGCATCCATATCCGCAACTGTCAGCAGGCATTGAAAGGCGTGGCCGGTCATGACAATCACTTCAAACCGCTGTGTCACTGCAAAATCTGAAAGCACGCCGGTGTGCCATATTACCTGATGCGCAGCTCGGCGTGTTCTGGCAACAGCCAGCATTTCCACCGCCGGATCCAACCCGGTGACTGAGTGGCCAAGTGTGGCCAGTTCAACTGCAAAAAGCCCGGTGCCACAACCGACATCCAAGATGGTACAGGGGGTGCTAGGCAATTGTGACAGGTAAAAATCGAAATCAGCGCGCCCCGCATTGATTGCATCATAAATCTGCACAAGCTCTGGCTCTGAATATAAGCTGTCGATGTTCTTCATATCTGCCAAAAGATGTAAGTCAACGCGCCCTTGAGCTTACCCAAATCACCGCCTCGTTCCAAAAGAAAAACCCCACCATCACTGGCGGGGTTCTCCAATTCTGTAAGCGATAAAAGGTCGATTGACCTTATTCGTCGCCTGTTTTCAGCGCTGCGCCGAGGATATCGCCAAGAGACGCGCCGGAGTCGGAAGACCCATACTGTTCGACGGCTTCTTTCTCTTCTGCAATCTCGCGTGCTTTGATCGACAGACCCAGACGACGAGTCTTGCTGTCGATGTTGGTCACGCGCACATCAAGCTTGTCACCAACATTGAAGCGCTCTGGACGCTGGTCTGCACGGTCGCGAGACAGGTCGGAGCGACGGATGAAGGATTTCATGCCTTCATAAGCCACTTCGATGCCGCCATCTTCGATCGCTGTCACTTCACAGGTCACGATAGAGCCGCGCTTCACGCCGCCAACTGCATCTGCGAATTTGTCGCCGCCGAGTGCTTTGATCGAAAGAGAGATACGCTCTTTTTCGACGTCAACTTCGGAGACAACCGCCTGAACAACGTCGTTCTTGTGGTAGCTCTGGATCGCTTCTTCGCCGCGCTCGTCCCAGGACAAGTCGGAGAGGTGAACCATGCCGTCGATCTCGCCAGGCAGGCCGATGAACAGACCAAATTCGGTGATGTTCTTGACTTCGCCTTCGACCTCGGTGCCCTCTGGGTGTGTTTCTGCAAACACTTCCCATGGGTTGCGCTGAGTCTGCTTGAGACCCAAGGAAACGCGACGCTTGGAGCCGTCGATTTCCAGCACCATGACGTCCACTTCTTGCGAGGTGGAAACGATCTTGCCGGGGTGTACGTTCTTTTTGGTCCAAGACATCTCAGACACGTGAACCAGACCTTCAACACCCGGCTCCAGCTCAACAAATGCACCGTAATCGGTGATGTTGGTCACGCGGCCTTTGTGCACAGAAGACAGTGGGTACTTGCCAGCAACCAGATCCCATGGATCTTCCTGCAGCTGTTTCATGCCCAAGCTGATGCGGTGGGTTTCTTTGTTGATCTTGATGACCTGAACTTTGACGGTTTCGCCAATTGTCAGGATCTCAGATGGGTGGTTCACACGGCGCCATGCCATGTCCGTGACGTGCAGCAAGCCGTCAACACCGCCGAGGTCAACAAACGCACCGTATTCGGTGATGTTCTTGACCACACCGTCGACCGCTTGGCCTTCGGTCAGGTTGCCGATAACTTCGGCACGCTGTTCTGCGCGGGACTCTTCGAGGATCGCACGACGCGATACAACGATGTTGCCACGACGACGGTCCATTTTCAGAACCTGGAACGGCTGCTTCAGACCCATCAGTGGGCCAGCGTCACGCACTGGGCGCACGTCAACCTGAGAACCAGGCAAGAAGGCCACGGCGCCGCCGAGGTCAACTGTGAAGCCGCCTTTGACGCGACCAAAGATTGCGCCTTCAACGCGCTCTTCGTCTGCGTATGCTTTCTCGAGGCGATCCCATGCTTCTTCGCGGCGCGCCATCTCACGGGAGATAACCGCTTCGCCACGGGCGTTTTCAGCCGAGCGCAGGAAGACTTCTACTTCGTCGCCAACAGCGATTTCAGCAGCTTCACCAGGATTTGCGAATTCTTTAAGATCAACGCGGCCTTCCATTTTGTAGCCAACGTCGATGATGGCTTGGCCCGCTTCAATTGCGATGACTTTGCCTTTGACAACCGAACCCTCGTTCGGTGTGTCCATTTCGAAGCTTTCATTAAGGAGGGCTTCGAATTCCTCCATAGTTGTATCAGCCATGTGGCGTCATTTCCTTTACAAACATTTTTTCTGGCCGTGCGGTTGTCTCCGCCGGTCTGGGTTAGCGCCCCGCCATTCTGGCAGAACAGGTTGGTCAAGGGCGCGCCAACAACAAGAAAACACACAAAAAACAAAGAGGGCCGGTGCGTCCGACCCTGCTCGTCTTGTTGTTTTATGGCATTTGCGCCTTATAGACAGGGCGCTCTATAGCGATAATCGCTTATGTGGGCAAGTCGATTCCGACATGCATCTGGTCACGGCGCAGCGTCGCCTGCTCAATCATCTTAAGGCGTTCGATCGCCGCGTTGGGGTCTTTATGTCCACCCGCTTTGCGCCAAACCCCTCGTGCAGACGCCGGGCTCCATGGCAACGCCGCCGTGTGCAACCACTTGCGCAACTCGGGCGGGAGCGCATCATAGGCGGTCATGCTGTTTCCGTGCCGGCGCCGGCCACGCAAGCTGCTGTTCAGGTTTCTGCTCATGAGTCTCTGCCAAATCAGAAATTTGATATAGTATTACATATCAAATTGAAACAATGGCAACCGGGAAACTTTGGGCGAGGACCCTGTGCCCGAAACTGCGCGGCCAGCGCTGACAACAGGTGTGCCGGCCGCGCAAAATAGGAGGTTAGCTGATGGACTTGACCAAAGTATCGCGCGATTTTCGGACCTTCTGCATGGGTAACAACCAATCAGCGCCTTCTTGGCGGTATCCAAGCGGAAGGAGTGTGACAGAGCGCAGCCCCAGCTCCTTCAGGCCCATGATCTCGTCCACGGCCTCTGGATCAAATCCTTCCATAGGGCATGTGTCCACGCCAAGCTCTGCTGCCGCCAGCATGGCAAAACCCAACGCAATGTAACCCTGACGGGCCGCATGGTCGTGATTGACCTGCGTGTCGCGTGGCAGGTAGATGGACTTCAATTTTTCGTAATATTCGGTAAGCATCGGGTTTTCGCCCCGCAGCTCTTCCATGTGCGCACGCACAGCATCAATGCGTTCTGCCGTGTAGTTGTCCCACGCCGCAAACACCAACAAGTGACTGCTTTCAGTGATCTGGCTCTGATCCCAACCAACTTCACGAATTTTGGCACGCATCTCATCATTTGTCACCACAAACACTTCAAACGGCTGAGTACCGCTGGACGTTGGAGCCATGCGGATTGCATCAAGGATGGCCTCCACTTTGTCCTCAGAGACAGTTTTGCTCGGGTCCATTTTCTTGGTGGCATAGCGCCAGTTCATCAGGTCTTTAAGCGTGGTCATGTCGGCCTTACCTCTTGTCCCTCGGGGCTTTCAGAAGTCGCCTGAAGGGTGGTTTAATTTTGGTACTGACGATATAAGAGGAACCAGATTTGGCCACAAGAAGGCACTATTTTGAGACCTGGTTACACGGAAGGAACCACTATGACAGCGCCCAAAGCTCTGCCGCAATGCCCGGACTGCTCTCGCATCAACGAGGTGCTGGGACGCGTCGGGGATCGCTGGTGTGTGTTGATTGTGATCTCACTGGCAACCTACGATGTGCTGCGGTTCAACGCCCTCAAACGCCACTTAGGCATTTCACAACGCATGCTAGCACTCAAACTGCGGGAGTTGGAACGTGACGGGTTGGTCAGCCGCACCTATTACCCAACGATCCCACCCAAGGTGGAGTACTCTTTGACTGATTTGGGGCGTTCGTTTCACGAACCTTTGAGCGTGCTTGGCTATTGGGCTTTGAACAATTTGCCGAACATCGACGCTGCGCGCGCAGACTACGATGTCGAAAATCCCGAAGCCAAGACAGCTTAAAGCGCTAAGTGCGCGTCTGGATGTAGTTTGACAATCGCTGCGACAGCAGCGGACAACGCATCGTCAATGCTCAGATCCGTCGTATCAATCACAATTGCACTTTCGGCAGGCTTGAGCGGTGCCTCTTTGCGTTCCGTGTCACGCGCATCGCGCTCCAGAACGTCAGCCAACACAGCGTCCAACGTGATCTCGACACCTTTGTCGGAAAGCTCTTGAAAACGTCGCGCAGCGCGGATCTCAGCGCTGGCAGTGATGAACAGCTTGGCCTCAGCATTTGGACAAATCACTGTACCAATGTCGCGCCCATCAAGCACAGCCCCCCCTGCCCGACGCGCAAATGCACGCTGAAAATCCACAAGTGCAGCGCGCACCTCAGCGATGACGGCCACTCGGCTCGCCGCTTGGGCCACTTCCGGAGTACGCAATGTATCGGCCTGCAAATCCTCAGCCACAAGTGCTTTGGCCGCTTCAACCGGGTTGGTGCCGTCCAATGTCCGTGCGCCAACCGCCCGGTACAACAATCCTGTGTCCAAATGGGCAAATCCAAAATGCTCAGCCACTGATTTGGATATCGTGCCTTTGCCTGCAGCCGCGGGCCCATCAATCGCAATTGTGAAACGCATGTTCCGTCCTGTGTCTTCCGCGGCGACCAATGGAATGGTCTATCTGTCGCTGTACCCAGCAGCTCTGTTTAACGCAAGTCTTGCGTGTGTCTACACCCACCGACGGCGGGCCTTTCCCATCGCGCCAAGCAACAGTGCACAAAAAGCCACAGTTGCAGAGACCGATTTGCACGTTGTCCAAAAGCTTGCCAAAGCAACAACACTGTCATTGATACCGCTGGCACCGCCATGCAGCATTATGGAGATCATGTAGTTCTCCAAGTAGTCCGCCGACACCATGATCAAGGCCACCACAGAGAAAACGGTGGACCAAGGTGTGCCAAACACACGCTGAAAACCAATCACCAACATCATCCCAAGCAAAGCCGGGTAGAGCAGGTCGAGCCGAAGCTGCACCGACAGATAAAAATCGCGCCCCTCTTCACTTAGTGCCGCGAGAAACTGACGTGCATCTTGTACGGAATACCCCGTCGGACGCATGTCAAATGGCACAAGCCCGCCTGCCGATGCGCTGATCACTGGCAGCGACCAAAAGAGCATCAGTAGGTAAACCCCGCCAGCCGCCACAAAGCTACACCAGAACGCTCTCTGCATTTGGACCCTCTCTGTGTCCCCCCAACCGAATGTGGTGGAGGTGATCATGACCATGGCACTCGCAAAATCAACAAAAAGCTTTGAAAGCCCTCTGCGATCAATCCCGCGTCACGTTTGCGCCTAAACCGGCCATGAGGGGTTCAAAGATTGGGAAAGATGTTGCGATTGGACTGCCATCATCCACGCTGACTGGTTTCTGAGTGGCCATCCCCAGCACCATGAAGCTCATGGCAATGCGATGGTCCAAATGGCTTTCACAGGTTGCACCACCGGGTACGTTGCCATGACCAAGACCTTTCACGACCCACCAATCCGGGCCTTCGTCCACGTCAACACCATTGGCACGCAGACCTGTGGCCATGGCATCAATTCGGTCACTTTCCTTCACGCGCAGCTCTTTCACGCCCTTCATGACAGTGTCACCCTGAGCAAAGGCCGCAACCACCGACAGAACAGGATATTCATCAATCATGCTAGCGGCACGGGCTGGGTCAACCTCGATACCCTTGAGACCCGGCGAAAACTTCGCCCTCAGATCGGCCACGGGCTCGCCGCCCTCTTCGCGCTGGTTTTCATATGTCAGGTCCGCGCCCATTTCTTTGAGCGCCGTGAACAAACCTGCACGTGTGGGGTTCAGCCCGATGTTGGGCACCAACACATCAGAACCCGGTGTGATGATAGCCGCGCACACCGGAAACGCTGCCGAACTGGGATCACGGGGCACCACAATGGTTTGCGGTTTTAGCTCTGGCTGACCGGTCAAGGTAATCACCCGACCTTCGTTCGTTTCCTCAACAGAAATGTCAGCCCCAAAACCTGTGAGCATGCGCTCGGTATGGTCGCGTGTGGCCTCTTTTTCGATCACAATGGTTTGACCCGGCGCATTCAGACCGGCAAGCAACACCGCGGATTTCACCTGCGCGGAGGGCATCGGCACCTCATAGCGCACCGGGAGAGGATCTTTTGCACCCACTATGGTCATCGGCAAACGGCCACCTGAGCGACCAACCGCTTGCGCTCCAAACAGAGCAATCGGATCGGTCACTCGGGCCATCGGACGTCCATTGAGACTTGCGTCCCCTGTGAAAGTCACTGTGATGTCGCTGGTTGCCATTGCGCCCATGATCAGGCGCACACCGGTGCCGGAATTGCCGCAATCGATCACGTTGTCTGGCTCCGCGAACCCGCCGACACCCACGCCGTGCACCGACCAATTGCCGCCACCATGGTTGATCACCTCGGCACCAAACGCCGCCATAGCCTTGCCGGTGTCGAGCACATCTTCACCTTCCAAAAGGCCACTGATCTTGGTTTCGCCCACCGCCATCGCGCCCAGAATGAGGCTGCGGTGGCTGATCGATTTGTCGCCGGGCACATGCGCCTCGCCAGAGAGCGAGCCGCAGGGGGAAGAGGTCATCGGGATCGGAGTGCCGTGTCCGGACATAGGTGCGTTATCCTTCTTGCGTTCAGCCCTGCTGTTAGCGCAACAACTGAAGCGCGTCCATGGTCATAGGCTCAATGCCAAAAATTCTATCCAAACACGCCTGCACCTTCTATCGTTTAACGGGAAATTTACGGACATCATAACCGCCGGTGGAATAGGGAGATTGACAGGTGTGGCTCTTTGACCTTTTGGCAAACGGAACGACAAGGCGCTTTCAACCGGACGAAAGTTTGTTAGATCCAAGTAAATCCGACCCCACTCTCAAAAAGGCATCCAGCGAGCTCGCGGAGGTTTTGGGCCTTCTGGGACAAGGAGGTCTACCAACCGCTGCGATTGTACAGCCCGCGACCGGGCTAAACGTGCCGACACATCTCGCGGCGATTCGCAGAGCTCTTTCTAGAGCACTCAAGGCACACGCCGTGTCTTTTGGGCTCGAACAATCGGTCGATCAAAAGCGGCTCGCGTTTCTGGTCGGCGCTGTGAGCTTTTTGTTACCAGTTGCTGTTTCCAAAGTGGCAGACGTGACCGAGAACTGCGCAAGAGACAGCATTAGCCATTTCTATTTTGATCCCTATGCAGGGCCGATCTTTGTCGGCATGCTCTTCTTTATTGGCGCATTCTTGATGGCCTATAGAGGCGGGAGCAGAGGAGAGAACACGTGGTCCAACATCGCGGGCATTGGAGCTATTCTACTCGCGATTTTTCCAACAGCGGGCACGGGGTGTGACGAGACCGCACAGAGCATGTCTCGCGTCTTTGTAATGGTCAACAATCAAACCCCACCCAGTATTTCCGCCCAAAGTGGCGATGATCTTTTGCGCCTTTTTGATCACTCTGCCCTGCTTCATGCAGTTGGGGCGGCAACGGTCTTCCTGTTTTTGGGGTTCTATTGCTGGCGCCCGTTGCGACGCATTGTCCCTTCGATCCACCAACCAGACGGCGAGCTGTTACGTTCCAAATACTGGAGAAACAATCTCTATGGCCTCTGTGCACTTGTTGTTTTTGCGAGCTGCGCGCTTTTGGCGGCCAACACGGTTTCAGAGGCTTTGCGCAGTGCGCCTTTGTTTTCGGCCTGGAACCACTGGAATTTTACCTACTACGTTGAGGCCGCAGCTCTCTGGGCTTTTGGGTTGGCCTGGATTGTAAAAGCCCGGATCGTGTTGTTTCTCAACGACCCAGTGCAGCCTAAACCTTCCTAAACGTCAGATAGTGCGGCGTGCGCCCTTCACGAAATGCCTTTTGCTCATATCGTGTTGAAATCCAATCCTCCCAAGGCTCGCGCCAATCGGAGGGTTTTTCTGCGAGCCACTCAAACCCTTGACGTGGGACCTGCTCTAACGTCTGGCGCACATAGTCCTCAATATCCGTTGCGACCCGAAAAATTGCGCCCGGCTTAAGCTTGCGCGACAGAGGTTCGAGGTGATCTGCGGTCACAAAACGGCGGCGATGGTGGCGCTTTTTCGGCCAAGGATCAGGGTAGAGCAAAAACGCGCGGCTGAGACTTTCATCCGGCAGCACATCAAACATGTCACGTGCGTCGCCGGGGTGAACACGGATATTATCCGTCCCTGCCTGCCGGATCTTACCCAACAGCATCGCGACACCATTGATATAAGGCTCGCAGCCGATCATGCCCACATCAGGGTTTTGCGAAGCCTGATGCACCATATGCTCTCCGCCGCCAAAACCAATTTCCAGCCAGACGTCTTTGTCTCCAAACAATGCCTTCAGGTCGATGTTGTCGCGTTCAGGATTTTCCTCCCACCCTACTTTGCCGGGTGACAACGCTGCCAAATCTTCATCCAGATATGCTTCTTGGCTGGGGCGCATGCCTTTGCCTTTGAAACGTCCATAGAAGTTGCGCCAAGGCGCACCAGAAGGATGGTGGGTTGGGTTTTTGTCGTCAGACATGACAGAGTGATCCTTATATGCGGCCCCGCCTTTGCCCAAAGCCGCGCCAAAGGTCAAGTTTTGCCAAAGATCATCCGCAAAACGAACATGCCTGGAATGGTGACAACATACATCGTGATGCCGTACACAGCAGCGGGAATAGCGTAGTCCGGAATGCCTCCGGTTTGGGCAATAAGGCCCGCGACGGCAATGCCCAAAGTGGCATTCTGCACGCCCATTTCGACCGAGATACATAACCCGTCCGGTCCCGAAAGCCCTAAAACACGCGCCACAACCACCCCCAATATCAACAACACAGCATTGAGCCCGATGAGGATCGGCCCCAAACCAGCAATATGTGTCACAAACATCGTCCAGTTGGTGGCCAGAGCCGCAGCCACGATCACCACAAAAAGGACCAAGGCCGCCATCGAAACACGACTTTCTTGTTTGTCCGCAAAATCAGGCGCGATAAATCGCAACAAAACCCCCAGAGTGACCGGTACGGCCGTTATGACAAACATGCTCATACCTATGGCGGTGACGTTTATCTCAGGCGCAGCGCTGCCCAAAAACGTCGTTGCAGCCCACCCCACAAGCACGGGCACCGTAACAACCGAGAAGAGGCTCACCACAGCAGTGAGTGTGATGGACAATGCCACTGTGCCGCCTGCCAGTTTCGTAAGTATGTTTGACGTCACCCCACCGGGGCAGAAAGACAGGAGCATCACACCGAAGGCCATTGCCGGCGGCAGGTTTGTGAAACTAACCAAAACGAACGCCACGGCAGGCACCGCCAGAACTTGCATCGCCATCCCTGTGATCACCGCCCTTGGGATGGTCAACACCCTACCAAAATCGGCAAACGTCAGGCCAAAACCAAGTGAAAACATGATAATCGCCAGTGACAGCGGCAAAGCCACATCAATCAGCATTGCGTACTCCTCCCTTTTCCCAAGGCGAAGGTCGCACAAAACCCGATGCAAACCAAAGACTTCCGTAAGGTCAGAACGTCGAACAAAAAAGCCCGCCGGGATCACCAGCGGGCTTCTGTCTAAGGCTAAACAATTTTGCTTAGATGGCTTTCTTCAGATCCTCAACGAGATCCGTACGTTCCCAGCTAAAGCCACCATCTGCATCCGGCGTCCGGCCAAAGTGGCCATAGGCAGCAGTGCGTTGGTATATCGGCTTGTTCAGTTGCAGTTTCTCGCGAATGCCGCGCGGAGTCAGGCTCATCACATTGCGGATCGCTTTTTCGATCTCAGCAGGAGCAACATCGCCAGTCCCATATGTATCCGCATAGATCGACAGCGGCTCAGGCACACCAATCGCGTAAGACAACTGAATCGTACAGCGTTCTGCCATGCCCGCTGCGACAACGTTCTTGGCCAAATAACGCGCCGCGTAAGCCGCAGAGCGATCCACTTTTGTGGGATCTTTGCCCGAGAAAGCGCCGCCGCCATGCGGTGCTGCACCGCCATAAGTGTCCACGATGATCTTGCGACCAGTCAAACCTGCGTCGCCGTCGGGGCCGCCGATTACGAACTTGCCGGTTGGATTTACATGCCAGGCGGTGGACTCGGTGATCCAGCCACTGGGCAAGGTTTCAAGGATATAAGGTTCAACCACAGCGCGAACATCGTCGCTGGTCATGTTTTCGTCCAAGTGCTGAGTGGACAAAACAATCGAGCTCACCCCTACCGGCTTGCCGTCCTGATAGACAACCGAAAGCTGCGATTTGGCGTCTGGACCCAGCGTTGGCTCCTGGCCCGACTTACGCACTTCCGCCAAGCGACGCAGGATCGCATGTGCATACTGGATCGGCGCTGGCATCAGCGCGTCGGTTTCTGTGGTCGCGTATCCGAACATAATGCCCTGATCACCCGCGCCCTCGTCTTTGTTGTCTGCGGCATCAACCCCTTGGGCGATATGCGCAGACTGCTCGTGCAACAAGTTGGTGATCTCCACCGTCTCGTGGTGAAACTTATCCTGCTCATACCCGATGTCTTTAATGCATGCGCGCGCTATTTCATCAATGCGGCCCATGTAGTCATGCAGCTTGTCCTGATCAGACAGGCCCACTTCGCCCCCGATCACCACACGGTCAGTGGTGGCAAAGGTTTCTGCTGCAACGCGCGCTTCTGGCTCTTCGGCCAAGAACGCATCAAGCACAGCATCTGAGATACGGTCACAGACCTTATCAGGATGGCCCTCCGATACGCTTTCGGAGGTAAACGTGTAGTTCTGTCGTGTCATGAAATGCTCCATTGAAGTAGATCGCCACGTCAGGAAGCCGTTGTGGCGACAAAGTCCTCTTTGCCTTACGCAACCGTCAGGATGGGGTCAATCTCATTCGCCCCCCCTTGCGCCACCCTGTCAACAGAAGCAGCAGCACAACAATAGCTGCGACGGGCTTATCACCGCTTTGTGTATAAAGTGTTGCGGGGCGCGCCTCTGGGAGGGGTACGTCCAAGTACCCTTCTGTGTTTAGGTCCAATGCTGCCAGCACCCGTCCGTGCGCGTCGATCGCAGCGCTGACCCCGGTGTTGGCTGCGCGCAGGACCGGTAAGCCGTTTTCAATCGCGCGCATCCGGGCTTGGGACAAATGCTGAAAGGGCCCAGAGAAGTTTCCAAACCACGCGTCGTTGGTCAGGTGAAGAATGAACTCGGGGCGCTCCGGCGCGGCCCGCACGTCTTGCGGAAAAACCGCCTCATAACAAATCAGCAACAGCGCTTTGCCCAGCACACCAAGGTCCATCACCGTCGGACCTGGACCTGCTGAAAATCCATCTCCATCTCGGCTGGCCATACCGGTGACACCAAACCAACTCAATAGATCTCCAAGCGGTATATACTCACCAAACGGCACTAGGTGATGCTTGTCGTAAATTGCCGAAACACTTCCGGCGCTGTCCAACAAAACGGCCGCGTTATAAAGTCGATTGCCTTCAAACCGATTGAGCCCCAAGACAACCGGCACGCCTCGGGCGGATTTCGCTATGATCTCGAGGGACTCATCAGCGTAGTTCAGCAAAACCGGAACCGCAGTCTCCGGCCAAACAATCAAGTCAGGCCGTGCCTCACCTGCCGACGTGAAGCGCACAAGGCGCTCAAAAAAGATACCAACGTATTCGCGATCCCATTTCTGATGTTGCGGTGCATTTGGTTGGATCAAACGCACAATCGGGCGCACATCAGGTATGCTGGCCGTGGAGTTTGGGGCTGACATCGGCCAGCCAAGCACCAACAGCGCCACCACACTTGCCACGGCAAAAGCCCCACGTTTGCGGCCCCGTTGGGTGATGAAATGCGCCAATATCAGCGCCGCCGACAGAAATAGAAGGTTCAGCCCATGTGACCCCACAAAGGAAGCCACCTGCCCCACCATGCGATCCACCAAAACGTAAGCGGGCATCGCCCAGGGAAAGCCGGTCAGGATGTAGGCCCGCACAAGCTCCGCACCAGTCATGGTCAGCACAACAGGCCACGCTGATGGGCTGAGCAATTTTCCCAAGGCGAAGGCGGCTGCCCAAAACAAACTTAACCCAACAGACAAAAACACAATTGCAAACGGCGCCATCCAAGCGTGGCGCAGCGGATCAACAAAAAAGGGTTCCACAATCCAGTTTAACGAAACGGCGAAATAGCCGGTGCCAAAACTCAGCCCCAACCAAAACGCCGCGCGCCATCCAGCCGTCTGCATAAGCAGCGCAAATGCACCCGCAAAAGCCACAAGTGTCAGAGGCCAAAGATCAAAGGGCGGATGACCCAAGCCAGCCACACCGCCCAATCCAATTGCCAGCGCCACCGGACGCAGACGACCCCATCGCCCTCTGCCTCGCATCACGGCGTCAGCCATCTTGCACTACAACCGAGGGGCTGGGCATAAACACGCGCAGGCGTTTGATCCGGCGCGGATCAGCATCCACAACTTCAAACTCGACCCCATCCGGGCTCTCGACCACTTCACCACGCGCGGGCACATGACCGCTCAGCATGAAGACCAACCCGCCCAGCGTATCAATCTCTTCCCGGTCAACTTCCGCGTGATGACTGAGGGAGCGGCCTATGGCGGCCTCAAAGTCTTCCAGCGGAGTTTTGGCCAACGCCAGATAGCAGCCGGGTTTTTCTTCGATAAACAAATCGGCCTCTTCGACGTCATGTTCGTCTTCGATGTCCCCGATGACTTGTTCGATCAGGTCCTCGATGGTCAGCAACCCGTCGACACCACCATATTCATCGATCACCAACGCCATATGACGCCGCTCGGTCTGCATCTTGGTCAGCAAAACGCCAATCGCCATTGATGGGGGCACAAACAACAAATCACGGAGTTCTTTGGTGACGTCAAAGTCGCCGTTGCCATTGCCATTAAACCCATAACGCAGGGCGAAATCTTTCAAATGAACAAAGCCAACCGGCGTATCCAGAGTATTTTCATAGACCGGCAAGCGGGTCAGGCCGCTGTCGCGAAACAGCTGCACCAATTCGGGTTTGCTGATCGTAGAAGGCACCGACACAATATCTGCCTTAGGAACAGCCACATCTTCAACGCGCATGCGTCGTAAGTTGACCATACCATGTGCTTGATGGGGGGGGACCTTAGGCGTTGCCGCGCTATGCGCCTCGGCTGCTGGGGGCTCCGTCATACCAAAGAGGCGGGCAAACCAGCCTTTTGTCGGTGATGTTTGGCCTGTCGGCTGCGCGCGAAGCGCTGCGTTAGAAGACCCGTCTGTTGTGTCGCCCATTGGCCCTTTCCACAATTTATTTTCCGGGACTACCCCGTCAGTTCACGTCATATGGGTCCGATAGACCCATTTTGCCAAGTATGGCCACCTCAAGCGCCTCCATCAAAGTGGCATCTTTGTCACGGATATGGTCGTAACCCAAAAGATGTAACGTTCCGTGAACCATCAAATGGATGACGTGATCGGTGATAGGTTTCACCGCATCCGCCGCCTCCCGAGCACAAGTATCATAGGAAATCGCGATGTCACCCAGTTCTTCAGGTATGCTTGGAAATGCTGGTTCTGGTGGATCGGGTACTTCGCCGTCGATGTCTACGCCCCGCTCCTCACTGGGCCAGCTCAGCACATTGGTGGCATTTTCTTTGTCGCGAAAATCTGCGTTTAAAACCGCAATCTTCGCATCATCACAGGCCAGAACCGCGATTTCGAAGTCAGCAGGCCTTAGGTTCAGGTGCAGGAGAGTGGTTGTTGCGGCCGTTTCGGCTAGCGTTTCAAACTCTAGGACACGCCAACGATCGTCTTCGATGAGCGTTTCGGTCAACATTTAACGTGCGCCGCGTGAGGGCTGATAGCCCCCACGCCCTCGTGGATACCTTTGGTCATGGAGTGCCAAGTCTATTTTTCTTTGTTCTGCAGCGCACGTATAGCATCCGCATCGTAGGCTTTGATGATCGCAGCCACCAGAGGATGACGCACTACGTCATCTGCGGTGAAGTAATTGAAGCTGATATTGGGAATATGGGACAGGAGACGTTCCGCGTCTTTCAACCCCGATGGCACACCACGGGGCAAGTCTATCTGGCTTCGGTCACCCGTGATCACCATGCGTGATCCCTCGCCCAAACGCGTGAGGAACATCTTCATCTGCATGGTTGTTGCGTTTTGAGCCTCATCAAGCACAACAAAGGCATTCGCTAAGGTACGCCCGCGCATAAAGGCCAAAGGCGCGATTTCGATTTTCTTTTCTTCGATAAGCTTGCCCAGCTGTTTGGCGGGCAAAAAATCATTCAACGCATCGTAAAGCGGCTGCATATAAGGGTCGACTTTGTCCTTCATATCGCCGGGCAAATAGCCAAGTTTCTCGCCGGCTTCCACAGCGGGCCGCGATAAGATAATGCGGTCCACTTGGCCGGAGATGAACATGGACACGCCCACCGCCACCGCCAGATAGGTTTTGCCGGTGCCAGCCGGGCCAATTCCAAAGGCCAGCTCGTTGTTAAACAGCGACAACACATAGGCTTTTTGCGCATCTGTGCGCGGCTCGACCAGTTTTTTGCGGGTTTTGATTTCAACCGGCCCGCCTTTGAACATCTCGATCTGATCGCCGTCGCGAACACCGGTATCAACTTCAGAGCCCCCCATGCGCACTTCTCGATCAATGTCACCCGTTTCAACAGATTTGCCGCTTTCCAGCCGGGTGTAGAGCGCGTTCAGGATCTCAGCGGCTTCGGCCTGTGCGGTCGCGTCGCCGTGGATATCGAGCAAATTGCCACGTCGCAGGATCTGCACCCCGACCTTTTGTTCAATATCTGCAAGGTTGCGGTCGTATTCACCACAAAGCTCAATCAACAAGCGATTGTCTGGAAATTCAACAGCGGTGGGCTGAGCTGCAGAGGTGGCGGGCGGTGCGGTGGTTGTGCCGTTGGGCAATCACGTCTCCTGTGGCGAAAGGTCTGACCCAATGGTGCCAAGTTGCGTGCACAGGCGCAAGCGGTGACAAATGAATTTTCCATGACGGGCCACTTAATTTCGCGTTAGGCCCTGTTTTTCCGCAGCAAACGCAAAATCGCCGCCAGACATTTGTCGGCGGCGATTTACAATATTTTCTATGCGATCAGATCGAATCGGCGAAACCCGAGCCCGATTTGAACGGCCCCGTGGCCACACCGGGAGGGGCTGCACCAGAGCAGACTGGTTTGCCATATGGATCCAAGCGCTGAGACAAGTAGCCTTCAACACCATCATCAATAATCCAATGGTCACAGCCGTTGGGATCAACCCAGATGCCTGCTGTCAAATTGCTCAGGTGGCCGCTGTCACGCGCGTTGTCTACAGTTTTGTCAACTTTGTTGGTGATGCAACCGGACACGGCAGTGGCCAGAGACAAAAGCAAAACGCCTTTGATAAGTTTCATATCCAGCCCTCCTCAGCGCAGACAGATGATTTCGACACGACGGTTGTCCGCCATGCCAGCAGCTGTGCCGTTAGACGCACGCGGCACGCGTTCACCATAGCCACGTACATCCACAACCCGTGCGCCAGTGCCACGGGCAACTTTTGCCACAGAATTCGCGCGGTTATAGCTCAAGCGCATGTTGTATTCATCGCTGGCGCGGCTGTCAGTATGTCCCGCAATGATAAATGCCGAGGCCGTGGAGCTCTGAAAGAACTCCGCCAATTTTTGGCGGTTGGCCGTATTGATGTTGTACCGGTCAGTCGCAAAAAACTGATCCGCGTTCATCACGCCACATACGTTACCACGCCGACATACTGGTATGCCCTGACGATTGACGTGTGGTGTCATATATCCTTCCACACCGTCGTCCATCACCCAATGCTCACATCCATCCGGGTCAACCCAAACGGTCGGTACATACCGTTGTCCCAGAATGGTGCGCTGGTTTTGCGCCATTGCGGGCTCAACAACGCTCAGAAGCGCAACACAGGCAGCCGCCACGCCCCCCAGCGCAGCCCGCGCCTTGTTCTTGGAATTCTTCGCCACAGCGACTACCTCTCCATATCCCCCGAAAACCCGCTTAGTTGAAACACGTTCTAAATCAAGGCTTTCACTATCCGTTCAAGATGAACCGAATTGGGCCTTATGTGAAGAAGAAATCCTTAATTCACTGACCTCAGACGAGAAAATATGACCAAAATGTGGCAACGGCGCCCTACTTGATGCAGGACGCCGTTCTCAATGCTTTCATATGAGCAGTTATTGTTTCCGACTCGGGATCAATCCGACACCAGAACCCCACCCAGAGAATTACGCTCGCTTTCCACGATTCTCACACGTTTGATCTCGCCGATTTTTGCATTGGCATCAGCCACATGCACCGCATGCAAGTATTCCGACTTGCCAACCATCTGCCCCTCAAGACGCCCAGGCTTCTCAAAGAGCACATTCACGTTGCGTCCGACCATGCTGTCTTGAATGGCGCGCTGTTGTTGAGCAATCAAAGCTTGCAAGCGATACAGCCGTTCGCTGGCCTCAGCATCATCCACCAAGGGGCGCTCTGCCGCAGGAGTGCCGGGACGGGTGGAGTATTTGAAACTGAAAGCCTGCCCATATTTGACCTCTTCGATCAAATCCATGGTGTCCTGAAAATCCTGCTCTGTTTCTTCAGGAAAACCAACGATGAAGTCGCCAGACAACAAAATATCAGGCCGCGCCGCACGAATGCGCTCAATCAATTTGATGTAGCTTTCCCGGTCATGGTTGCGGTTCATACGTTTGAGAATTTTGTTGGAACCAGACTGCACGGGCAGATGCAGATAGGGCATCAGTTTGTCACAGCTGCCATGCGCCTCGATCAGATCGTCCATCATGTCATTGGGATGACTGGTGGTGAACCGAATGCGCTCGAGGCCGTCAACTTTGTTGAGTTCCCAGATCAAGCCAGCAAGCGTCATATCTCCGCTGTTGTGCGCCCCGTGGTAGGCATTCACATTCTGACCAAGCAAGGTGATTTCCCGCACACCGCGCTCCACAAGATCGCGCGCCTCGGTCAACACACGGTCTACTGGGCGGCTGACCTCGGCACCCCTAGTGTAGGGCACGACACAGAACGCGCAGAACTTATCGCAGCCCTCCTGCACCGTCAGAAAAGCAGTTGGCGCGCGTTTGGCTTTGGAGCGGCCTTTTAGCTTTTCGAACTTGTCCTCTTCGGGAAAATCCGTGTCCAGCGCTTTGACGCCTTGCTGCGTCTTGGCTTCCATCTCCGGCAAGCGATGATAGGCCTGAGGCCCAACAACCAAATCGACCAAAGGCTGGCGCCGCATGATTTCCTTGCCTTCGGCCTGAGCCACACAGCCAGCCACACCAATTTTCAGGTCCGGATTGTCCGCCTTCAATCCTTTGAACCGACCCAGCTCGGAATAGACTTTTTCAGCAGCCTTTTCTCGAATGTGACAGGTGTTCAGCAGGATCATATCTGCATCATCCGGCGTGTCAGTGGTCTCATATCCCGCGCCGCCCATGGCTTCGGCCATGCGCTCGCTGTCATAGACGTTCATCTGGCACCCGTAGGTCTTGATGAAGAGCTTCTTTTTGTCAGCGGTCGTGTTGTCGGCCATAAGACATATCCTGTCGCGGTTTCAGGGCGCTTCCCTACATCAAAAAGGGGGGTGCTTGCAATGCAGTGGATTTTGACCGATTTTGAAGCGCATAAAGGCAAAAACCACATGCGGGGCAGTGCATGACGTACGATTCATTGGCGCATTTTTTGCGCGATGGCAAAGAGCATTTTGCAAAAGGACCGCTTGCGCTGGTCTTTGTCGAAGATGATGTCGAAATTGACAGCACATTGCATCACCATCTGACACTTGGCTTCAAATCCGTGATCGCCTTTATGCCGCGCGAATTCGAATTGACCGAGGAACTGCAAGCGCTTTGCCCGCGCATCGACATGCCCTCACCCCGCGGGCAAGCCATGCTCGATACCGTCAATGCCATCAGCAAGGCCGCCCCGGACCTATGGGTCTATTATTGTTTCAATGCCGAATATCTGTTCTTTCCGTTTTGTGAGACTCGCAGCATCGCGGAGATGCTGGCCTTTCACACAGAAGAGCGTCGCGACGCGATGCTCACCTACGTGATAGATTTGTATGCCTCTGACTTGAACACCCACCCCAATGCCGTTTCTCTGGACGCCCCTTTGCTTGACCGCTCAGGCTATTACGCGCTGGCCCGCCCCGATGCAGACAACCACAACCACCCAAAAGACCGGCAGTTGGATTTTTTTGGCGGTCTGCGCTGGCGTTTTGAAGAGCATATCCCAACCACGAAGCGCAAAATCGACCGCATCTCGATTTTTCGCACACAAGAAAACTTGTCTCTGCTTGAAGACTTCACGTTTGATAACCAAGAATACAACACCTACGCCTGCCCATGGCATAACAATCTGACCGCCGCCGTGGTCTCATTTCGCACAGCCAAAGCGCTGAAATCCAATCCTGGCTCCACGTTCGATATCCAAGAATTCAGCTGGCACAACTCTGTTCCGTTTGAATGGCATTCAAGACAGCTGCTTGATCTAGGCCTGATGGAGCCCGGACAGTGGTTCTGAGCTGACGTCTCAATGGTTTTCCTGGTTGGTTTCCTCGCAATTTTTCTTGTTTCAGGATGGTGGGGTGCCATTATTTGGAGCCTCGCAAGGACGATTTCGCAAGAGAACCTCACGCATCAAAACAAACTTCACGTGGCGATGTTGCAGTCCTCGGTGATCTTTGTGTTTCTGGCGTGCTATGTGCCAATCGTGCACTGGCTGTATGTTGTGCCATTTCCGCCCTTGGTGGCGATGATTTGGGGTAACGTCGTACTTTCGTCCCTCAGCCAATCCAACCTTTTGGGTGTTTCCGCAATCACCCTAGTGCTTCTGTGCGGAGTGTGGGGCTTTGCCACTCAAAAGCTCGCCATCTTTCAACGCGTCTTGTTTCGCGTCGCACTCTTTCCCGTTTTTGGCGTACTAGCTCTGATTTTGACCATCAGCGCCACACAGTTTGCTGCACAACGGCAAATCGACAAAGCAGGAACACGCCAAGATGCCGCATGCGTCTCGTTGCTCGACCTACGAAGATCAGTGTCCCAATTGTTTGACCCCTATGGCCGCGCGCCACATGCGATTGCACTTATCGATGGTCAGGTTCTGACCTACAGCTTTGAAGAGGATCAATTCCTTGTTCAAGGTTGGGTTGCCAAGCTTGCGCCACCGTTTGATGACCGCTGCCGGACAATCCGGGGCTGATTTCAAAACGCAACAAGAACCGCACCTTTTCGACCACCTGCCTCCACACATTCATGTGCGGCTGCGGTCTCTTCAAAACCAAAAACATTGGGCGGCTCCATCGAGAGTGCGCCATCTGCTAGCGCGGCATGCAAACGTGCAATTGCCGCGTCACGCGCAACCTTAGGCAAAATGTAAATCAAGGAGATGTCGATCTTCAGTGCCTTAAACAGCATCGGACCAAACGGCAGTTCCGGCGACATGTCTTTGGCCGATCCATAGGCTGCAATCGTGCCAAGTGGTGCCATGACCTCCGCCAACAGCGCCAAATTAGCGCCCAGCTCAACCTCAACCGCCCGGTTCACACCAGTGCCCCCTGTTGCAGTAAGAATATCGCTGGACAGTGTTGGACTGGCGTAGTCAAAAACATGGCGGGCACCTGCCGCCTTAACCCGTTCGACATCGCGCGCACCACATGTGGCGATCACATGCGCCCCGCCCCAAACGGCCAACTGTACGGCCAAATACCCAACAGCACCGCCGCCGCCGGACACCAAAACGGTCTGTCCAGTCACGTCATCTCCGCCAAACACAGTATGCGCAGCGGTAAGTCCGGGAATACCCATCACCGCGCCCTCTTCAAATGACACGTCATTTGGCAATGTCACAGCCTGTGCCGCTGGCAACGCAACATAGTCTGCACATGTGCCTAAAGGGCGTTGCCATTGTCCGTTCCAAATCCAAACCCTTTCGCCAATGCGCGCAGGGTCAACAGACTCGCCCACAGCCTCAATAACGCCAGCGCCATCACTATGGGGAACAATCATTTCAAACGGCGGCTTGGTCACGCCCGGTCTGGCCCCGCTGCGCGCCTTGGCATCTGACGGGTTCACACCAGAGAACGCAATCTTGACCAAGACCTCTCCCGCCTGTGGCTGGGGTGTTGGCAAATCTTCGACACTCAAAACGTCTTGGGCGGGACCAAACGCCCGCCAAGTCACTGCTTTCATAAAACATCTCCCCACTTTGCATCCATGGTGTCACAGGCGCGCAGGCAGAACAATAATGTCGAATGAAAAGGACCCGGCGTCGCTTATGTGCGGCGCAGGCGAATGACCACGTCGATCTTGGAGATTTCAGCGCCCTCAGGCGCATTCGGCAAGCGCGAGATTTCCAACTCTTCGGCCGGAGCGTCCGTTAGCACCCGATCATCCTCCCAAAAGAAGTGTGGGTGATCCCCAGTGTTCGTGTCAAAATAGCTCTTGGCACCATCCACCGTGATTTCCTGCATCAACCCGGCATCGCAAAACGCCCGCAGCGTGTTGTAAACGGTGGCCAAAGACACGCTTTCGCCAGCGGTTTGAACCGACGCAAACAAGCTTTCGGCGGTTACATGCCGATCTTGGCCATCGCCCACCAGCAAAGCGGCCAGTGCGACGCGCTGCCGTGTCGGGCGCAAACCGCCCGATGCGAGCCAATGGGTGCCAGTGCGAAGTGCCTCGGTGCTCATGCAGTCATTCCTGTGTATCGGCTCTGGATGTAGCGCATTTTAGAGGGGGATTTCAATTGAAAAGGAGTTTCAGTCTATTTTGGACACCAGCTCAAACGCCACAGCCGCCTTGCAGGACGACACACGCAGGTGCTAGAGGGAGCGTAACTGACGCACTTAAGACAAGGGACCTCCAGAATGGCCAACCACCCCACGAGCTTTGACAAAGACGACTTGATTAAATGCGCCCGTGGTGAGCTGTTTGGTCCCGGCAACGCGCAATTGCCAATGCCGCCAATGTTGATGATGGACCGTATCACAGACATTTCCGCGGATGGCGGCGAGTTTGGCAAAGGCCATGTTGTGGCGGAATTCGACATCACTCCGGACCTCTGGTTTTTCGAATGCCACTTCCCCGGAAACCCAATTATGCCCGGCTGTCTGGGGCTTGATGGGCTGTGGCAACTGACCGGCTTCAACCTCGGCTGGCGCGGCATGCCGGGCAAAGGCATGGCGATGGGTGTTGGCGAAGTGAAGCTCAAGGGCATGGTCAAACCGGACCGCAAAATGCTGACCTACCACGTGGATTTCACCCGCATCATCGACCGCAAACTGAAACTGGGTGTTGCCAACGGCACCGTGCACGCAGACGGTGAGGAGATTTACGCCGTGAAAGACATGCGTGTGGGACTGGCGGCTGAGTAAGTCGACGCGGTTTTGAGTTTTCCAAAGAGGCCTACGGGCCTCTTTTTTGTTGTATTGAACGCACAATGCCGTTTGGTTGCTATTACCACTCACAATCATAGCGATAGTATAAACCAGCAAAAGCAAACATAAGCAGCACACAGCTCGAACGGAGATACTACCTTGCACTTCCGCCCATTGGTCGCACTCGCGTTATTCTCTTTCATCTCCGCCTGCGATCTGATCAATCCAAGTCCGATGGTCAATCTTACAGACGCCGAAGCTTATGAAATCTACAATGGTTGCAAGGAAGAAGCATCTTGCGTTGTTCCGAGGATTTTGGCCGCGAGGTTCCAAAAAACGCCGGAACAAGTCTTGATGAAGGGGTGATACTACGCGGTGGCAGAATCGTTGGGAACCGGACAATTTTTGAAGTCGACACAACCGAAGAACTTGGTCTTATCTGGGCGACCCAAAATGAAGCCCGCAAATTCGAAGAAGACATTCTCGATCTCATGCGAGCGGACTTCTGTGATGGCGACGTTTTCGAAGAGTACATCAACAGTGGCAACCAGATCGAATTTCACCTCTACCTGCCTTCTGGCAAGTTGTTCAGCAACAGCGCGCTGTCCCAATGTTAGACATATTATGCCAGAACAAATTATATAATCGCCACGCACCAAACTCGAAACTACCGCGACGCTCCGGCACCCGTACGCCCGTTGGGCAGGCGTGCATAGGCTACGTTACCTAATTCATATGCCTCTAACGGCGGCGCTCCAATCCCCCAACTTGCACCCTGTCCCCTAAATCCCCTACATAGCCCCCACAATTTATGAGGGAGTGCACATGCACCGTTTTTTTGCCACTCTTTGCCTCGTTGGGCCGGTAGCCGCCTGCAACGACACACCGACCAGCAAACCGACAAACAAGGCTTGGGTTATGCCCAGCCGAGCGGAGTCATTGGCGCTTCACGAATCCTGCAAAGGTGACATCCTGTGCTATTTCCCAAAGTCCCTTGAACAAATCGGCGACCTGAATACCGGTCGCAACATGGGCGGCGGAGCGGTGCTGCGCGACATCAAAGCACACGGAAGCAAAACGTTTGTCAGATGGGATGTGCCTCAGAATATGATCAAAGATTTGGACGAATACGGATTTCCCATCGGCAAACGGAGCTACGAGGCCAGTCTAAAAGAGTATCTCAAGAACAATTACTGCGGCGAACAGAACAGCCGTGCATATTTCGCAGCAGGCGGGCAGATCATTCTCGAAACCTATTTGCCATCCGGAGAACGCTTCAGCCGTAGCGTGGCCAGTTCTTGCTAATCGCTAAACCGCCCGAAGCTTTCAGCCCACCTTGCACCCTGCCCCCTAAATCCCCTACATAGTGCTCAACAAACTATGGGAGAGCGCACATGCGTCGCGTCGTTGTCACCGGACTGGGTATCGTGTCCTCAATTGGCACCAATGCCGAAGAAGTCACCGCATCACTCAAAGCGGGCAAATCCGGCATTTCCGCCAGTGCAGAAATGGCTGAACATGGCTTTCGCAGCCAGATTGCTGGCCACATAGACATCGACCCCAAAGAGCACGTGGATAAGCGCACGCTGCGCTTTATGGGTCCGGGGGCTGCTTATGCGCATATCGCCATGCAGCAGGCCATTTCTGATGCAGGGCTGTCTGAGGAGCAGGTGGTCAACGAACGCACCGGTCTGGTGGCGGGCTCTGGCGGCCCATCGACCTCTTCCATGTTGGTTGCGCATCAAACCGTCGCAAAAACCGGGGCGACCAAACGCATCGGGCCCTTTGCTGTGCCAAAATGCATGAGCTCGACAATTTCGGCGAACCTCGCCACTGCCTTTAAAATCAAGGGTATCAATTACTCGATCACCTCGGCCTGCTCGACCTCCCTGCATTGCATCGGCAACGCCTCTGAGCAGATCATGATGGGCAAACAAGACATCATGTTTGCGGGCGGCGGCGAGGAGCTTGATTGGACATTGTCCTGTCTGTTTGACGCCATGGGCGCGATGAGCAGCAAATACAACGACACCCCTGAAAAAGCCTCCCGCGCGTTTGACGAAAACCGCGACGGCTTTGTGATCTCTGGTGGCGGCGGCATTGTTGTGCTCGAAGATCTCGACCACGCTTTGGCACGTGGCGCCAAGATTTACGCCGAAGTCACCGGTTTTGCGGCCACCTCTGACGGCCACGACATGGTGGCTCCTTCCGGTGAAGGTGGCGAGCGCGCAATGCGTCTGGCGCTGTCCACGCTGCCTGAGGGCCGCAAGGTGAGCTACATCAACGCGCACGGCACCTCGACACCCGTGGGCGATGTCGGCGAAGTGGAAGCCGCGCGCCGTGTGTTTGGCGCCGGACACGTGCCCCCAATTTCATCGACGAAATCCATGACCGGCCATGCACAGGGCGCCGCAGGTGCATTGGAGGCAATCTTCTGCCTGCTGATGCTGGACCAGGATTTTATCACCCCATCCATTAACGTAGACACGCTGGCCACCGGTATTGAGCCGGGTGAAGTCGCCACCGCATATGTTGAAAACGCAGGACTGGACAGTGTTATGACCAACAGCTTTGGCTTTGGTGGCACCAATGGTTCTATGGTTCTCAGCAAATATAAAGGCTAAGAAATTTGATGTCCGATTTACTTAAAGGCAAACGCGGCCTCGTCATGGGCGTGGCCAACGACCGTTCGATTGCTTGGGGCATTGCCAAAGCCATGTCAGAGGCTGGTGCTGAGCTGGCGTTTACCTATCAGGGTGACGCCTTTGGCAAACGCGTGGCTCCTCTTGCAGAGCAATTGGGCAGCGATTTCTTGGTGGACGTGGATGTGACCGACGATGCCTCTCTGGATGCCGCCTTTGAACAGCTTTCATCTAAATGGCCCACCATCGACTTTGTTGTACATGCCATTGCCTACTCCGACAAAAACGAGCTGACCGGCCGTTTCGTGGACACGACACGTGCCAACTTCAAAAACTCGCTCGATATTTCCTGTTATTCGCTGATCGAGGTGGCGCGACGCGCACACCCGATGATGGCAGAAAACGGTGGCACCATCCTGACGCTGACCTATCAGGGCTCCAACCGTGTGACGCCCTACTACAACGTGATGGGCGTGGCCAAAGCCGCCTTGGAAAGCGCCACACGCTACCTTGCCAATGACCTTGGCCCTGACGGCATTCGCGTGAATGCGATCTCACCCGGACCAATGAAAACACTGGCGGGCGCGGCCATTGGCGGTGCGCGCAAAACGTTCAAGCATACCGACCAAAACGCGCCGTTGCGCAGCAATGCCACGTTGGAGGCCGTTGGCGGCACTGCCGTGTATTTGGCCTCTGATGCGGGCGCCTGCACCAGTGGTGAAATCCTGCGGGTGGATGGTGGCTATCACGTTTTGGGTATGCCACAGCCCGACAACCTCTAAAGTCAGCTCTAACTTATTTGGCTTCGCACACAAAGAAGGCCCGCACTGATTGATCAGCGCGGGCCTTCTTTGTGCCGGGTCTCTGAAAGCGACCTCTTACCCCTGGATCGCCATTTGTAGCAGCGACAGAGTGCCCAGCGCGATGTGGGGCAAACACAATTGCTCGGTCATTCTAGCATCCGCCTCACCATCGCGTTGGTGCAACAATTCATTGCTGGCCAATACACTGTGACACAGCGCCTGCGCAGTGGGCGTATCCACCACAACCGCCTCAGCCACCGTCGCCAAACAGCTTGAAATCGCGAGAACGGAAGCAGGCGCTGAGGCAGGTGTGCCCAGCTTCAAAGCCTCAGCTATCGCCTCACCCGTTGCCACATCATCCACAAACGCCACATGCAACGCGGTGCCTTTCACCGTTTGCAGGGCGGCCAATTGGGGCTCCACGACCATCCGACCTTGAAGCGCTGTCAGATCCGTTTCCGCCTGTGACAAAAGCTGCCTCAAGCGCAGCATCAGAGCCGTATCAGCGATGTCTTGCGGCGATGTCGCCTGCATCAAAAACTTGCTGTGCATCGACGCCTCCATCGCTTTGGCAAACGCAGCCACCAAGGCCGGCACATAGATCCCGTCGTGCGCAACCCCATCAGCCAACCCCGCCGGATCCACCTGAACCTCAATCGCGCTGCGATGAATGAAAAACGCGCTGTCCTCTGGAATATCGCCGCGCGTGCCTTGGACTTTTGCCAATGTACCCAGCACCAGCAGAGCGGCCCGGATTTCGGTACTGTGGGTGAACAGACGCCCGGCTTCTCCCACCGGAAACAGTTTGGTGAACATCGGGCTGTCAAATACAGAGGCAGTCATGTCGGGTCTTTCACTATACGATCCACAAGTTCAGCAAGCCCCACAGGGTCCGCAAAAAACGGCGAGTGGCTGGTGTTCATCTCATACACATCAGACACTGGCCAGTCCTGTGTCATTGTGACCTGAAATTCAGGCGGGATCGTCTGATCATCCAAGCACCGAATGTAGCTTTTCGGGCATGTCTTATGACCGTCTTTCAGGGTGATTTTGGTGTTCTGGGCCGCGATCGACTGCGGTGACAGATGCGCATTGGCGAAATCTTCGGTACCTTCCGGGCAGTCGTGATAAAACGCCGCGCGTGTTTTGGCGGGATCAACGGTGTAGCTTGCTCCGTCTGCACTCTTGACCACCGCATGCATCAAAGGTTGACGCGGCGCCGCGCGGCGCATGTCCGCGAGCGAAAACCCATCCCACGGCACATAAGCACAAAGGTAGATCAACCGAGCAATCCGGCCCGGCGCCATATCAGCGGCGCGGGTGATCGGGTAGCCTCCCCAACTGTGGCCCAACACCACTGTGTTTTCCCTCAGCGCGGCCACAACGGCTTGGGCACAGCCATCCAGTGTGACCTCGGTCACGGGTGTGAGGTCATCTCCATGAGACGGCAAATCAATGCTGCGCACTTGATGCCCTAGTGAAGTGAGCGCTGGGATCAAATCGCGCCAACACCACGCGCCGTGACACGATCCATGCACCAACAGAATGTCAGACATGTCCAATCTCTTTCATAAAATCAGTCAGCAACGCGCCATACTCCGTGGGCTTTTCCACACAGGGAAGATGCCCCGTACGACGCAGCAATTCCATCCGTGCCCCCGGTATCAACTCCACAGTTTCGCGCACCAAATCCGGCGGCGTCGCGCCATCCTCTGTTCCCGCAATGCCCAATGTAGGCAATCTCAGACTGGCAGTGGGTGTGTAGAAATCCGTGCCCTTGATGGCAGCACAACAGCCCGCATATCCGTCCACTGAAGTGCTCTCAAACATGGCCCTCCAATGTGGAAGTTCTGGCCGCGCGAGAAAATCCCGACTGAACCAGCGGGTCATTGTGCTCTCGGTCAGGGCGTCCAAGCCTTCGGTCTGTGCGACCATTATGCGGTCATCCCACATCTTTGGTGACCCGATTTTGGCCGCTGTATTGGACAACACAAAGGCACGCACCAGATCCAGACGCTTTACCGCCAGCCCTTGCGCGATCATGCCGCCGATCGACAGCCCCACCACCAGTGCGTCTTTAACCGTCAGGTGCATCAACAGGGATTCTGTATCACGCACCAACTGTCCCATAGAGTACGGCGCAGCAGTCACCTCTGTGTCGCCATGACCGCGCATGTCAGCACGTATGATGCGCAAGCCCTTTGGCAGATGCGGCAGGATCGGGTCCCACACATGCAGCGTGGTGCCCAACGAGTTTAAGAACACCACAGGCGCGCCATCGAGGTCGCCTTCGTCACGATAGTGCACTTGGATGCCGTTGAGTGTGGCAAAGGCCATGTTTTCAGTCCTTCAGGCGCATATGGGCCACGATCTGTCCGTGATCAGATGCCAGTTTATTGTAAGGTGCTTCGGCGTGACTGCCATCGGTAAGATGATCGTTGAGCACGCTGAAGTACTCCATATCGCCCAGACGCTCGGCGTTGTCCGGATGGAAATGTCGCGACAGATAAATCTGGTCGATGCTCTCGTAAACCCCACCAAACGCGGTGGTGTACACCATGTCGCGCAGGGACTTGCGAGTGAAGAGCGCCTCAGCTGAAGTCAACTTCACAGCCGCCACAGCCTCTTGAATGGCGTCGTTTTCTTCGCGTTTGTAACGGTCGTTGGCGTGTTTGGCATTGTGCCGCAACATCCAGCTATAGTTGCGAAACGGCACTTCGCCCGAGATAATTTCGCTGCTGACCGCATGCTCACCGTCGTTGAAATCTCCCATCACCATGACCGGACGCCCCAAATTCAGCTCTTCCACGATGGCCCGGCGCAGCACCCACGCCTCCGCCATGCGGCGCAGACTGGCGCGGATCGCCCCCATAGCGCGGCCCATTGGGTCATAGTTGGTCAGATCAGCTTCGGCTGCAAAATCGGCATTTGGGTTGCGCGGAAACTCTCCCAATTTGGATTTCAGGTGACAGTTAAAAACAGTGATCACCTGATCTCTGACCGGGATGCGCGCCTTCAAGATGGGCCGCGATGTCCGACGCAACACAAAAGCACCAGAGTGATCCCCATCCAACCCCTGAAACGGAATTTCGATCGGCACCTCCAACTCTTGAATAACCTCAGGAGGCTCCGCAAACCCAAACCGCGACAGGATCGCCAAACCGGGTCGGCGGTGCCCCGGCGCGCCAGTATCATTGATATTTGGGGCAACAAACAACCCGTTTGCACCATAAGGGGTGTAACCAAGTTTGCGAAAAATCGCTTTGCGGTGATAGCGCTTGGATTTGTCCGGGATCACCGCCTGGTTGGATTCCTCGCCAATTCGGTCGGCCTCAGCCACCACATCACGCAGCACGCGTTCCTCGAAAATCTCCTGAAACCCAACAATATCAGCATCCATCGAAAACAGCTGGCTGGCGGTCCAATCCTCTTTCCACGCGTATTCTTCCGGTGTGTAAGATTGGTATGTGTAATACTCCTGATCCGGTCCAATCAGGTTTTTGACGTTGAAGGACGCGATTGTAAATTCAGTCATGGTCGAAACCTCACGATTTGGCCCTGACGAAGGCAGGACTTAAGTGTTTTGGGATTACGCGTATCTGCGCAGTGCTTCGCTGAACACATCTGCATCCACATTGCCGCCAGTGGCGACGGCCACAACGGCCTCGCCCTCGATCTCGTCGCCATGAAACAGCGCAGCTGCAAGCGATACAGCGCCTCCCGGCTCCACCACCAGCTTGAGACGTTTAAACGCCAGCGCCATGGCGCGCAGGGCGTCATCCTCGGTCACCGCAAATCCCGGCCCCGCCAGCCGTGACAAGATCGGAAACGTCAACTCACCGGGTTGCCGGGTGATGATGGCGTCACACAGAGAGCCGCTCTCTCGGGCATTGCTTTGCACAGTTCCAGTCGCCAGCGAACGGGCCACATCGTCAAAATCCTTCGGCTCCGCCGTCCGAACACGCATATCCGGGGCTTTCGCCTCCAACGCAAGAGCAATACCGGACGACAGCCCCCCGCCCCCGCAACAAGTGACAACATCGCCAGAGGTTATGCCCATCTCAGCGGCTTGAGCGGCGATCTCAAGCCCCACGGTGCCCTGTCCCGCGATCACCTCTGGTTCGTCATAAGGCCGGATCAAAGTCAGCCCGCGCGCCTGTGCAATGGCCCCGCCAACCTCTTCGCGACTTTCGCCACCGGCGCGATCATAGAGCACCACTTCCGCCCCCAAGGCACGGGTGTTGTCAATTTTTAACGTCGGTGCGTTTTTGGGCATCACAATCACCGCAGGCGCATCATGCGCCGCAGCCGCCATCGCCACACCCTGAGCGTGGTTGCCTGACGAATAGGCAATGATCCCGTGTTGGCGCGTGTCCGCATCCAATGCCGACACCGCAGACCAGCCGCCTCGGAATTTAAACGATCCAGTGTGTTGCAGGCACTCCGCCTTCACCAACAACCTGCGCCCCGCGATTTCATCCAAGAAAGGTGAGGTCAGCATGGGCGTGCGCCGTGCATGTCCATTCAGGCGCAATGCGGCGGCTTGGATCATATCGATATTCATAGGGTCTCCTTAGACGGAAGGACGTTGATCCATTGCTGCAGAACCGTCAGACATTCAGGCTCATCCAGAAAGGGCACATGTGCGCGATCCGCAACTTCGGTGGCAAACATGGGCGCACGCGCTTGCATCTCTAGGAAAGTTTCGCGGCCAAGTATGTCGCTGTTGATCCCACGCAAAACCGCAAGTGGACGGCCCTTCAAGGCCTCAAACTGCGGCCACATATCACCTGCCGGGGCCTTGGGGTCAAATTCCGCCAAAACCGCATTGCGCAGCTTGGGGTCATAGTTGATCGCCAAGCCAGTCTCGGTTTGAACAAAATGATGCGCGGCTTCCTCTGACCAGCGGCTATCGGGCACATTTGCAAACCCAGGCAAACGCGTGGACAGGGCCTCTGCCGCTTCGGCGCGGCTTTTCCAGATCGGATTGCGGCCGATAAAAACAAGGATCACTTCCAATCCATCGGTTTGGATCACAGGGCCGACATCGTTGAAGCAGACGCCGGTTACGCGATCCGCCGCCATGTCCATCAACGTCAGCGCAATGAGCCCACCGCGTGAAGTACCAAGAATGGCGGTTTTCTCGATGCGAAGGTGGTCCAACAACTCCAAAGCATCCTGCGCCTCACGCGGCAAGGCATAAGTGGTGAAATCCTTGGCCCACTCCGATTGTCCACGCCCGCGATAATCCATGCGGATCACCCGCGCATTTTTGAGATGCGGCAGAACATAATCAAAATCGGTGGCATTGCGCGTCAAACCAGACAGACACAAAACAACCGGCCCTTCGCCGCCCGTGTCATCATAGTAAAGCGACAATCCGTCAGAGCTGGTGAAATGGGGCATCAGGCACTCGCATGTTCAGGGATCGTGGTGAGATCGGACAGGATATACTTCGGCGTCCATGGCAGGCGATCAACCGGCTCACCTGCGCGATTCACCCAAGCGGTGGTAAACCCATAACCAGTGGCACAGCCCGCATCCCACCCGTTGGAGGACACAAACAGCACCTCCTCTTTGGTGCAACCAAACCGCTTGCCCACAAGGTCATAGACCGCCGCCGCTGGCTTAAAGACACCAACGTCTTGCACACTCAGCACATCATCAAGCAGCATCTCAAGACCTGCGGACCGCACCGCGCCGTCCAACATATCGGGCGATCCATTGGACAGGATCGCTGTATTCATGCCTGCTGCTTTCAAAGTCGCAAGCATGACCGGCACCTCACGATAAGCTGACAGCTCCCAATAGAGCGCCAAAAGCCGCTCGCGAAGCTCCATATCGCCGTCCAAACCTGCGGCTTCCAAAGCCCAATCCAAACCGTCCTGCGTGACCTGCCAAAAATCGGTATGTGCGTCCGCGACCGCGCGTAACCAGGTGTATTGCAGCTGCTTCAGCCGCCAATTGTTGGCAACCTCCATCCACCGCGCCGCAAATGCATCACGTCCGGGCTCTTCCGAGGCCTCCCGCGCGGCGGCCGCAACGTCAAAAAGCGTGCCGTAAGCGTCAAAAATACAGGTCGTTATGGCCATGGTGTCCTCCCGTTTGGACAACAACTTGGCAGGTTTCGCTGGAGGCGAAAAGGCCTGTTTGCCAATCAAGACCAAGGTCTATAAGTTGCGCGCCTTAAGCCGGCCGTATGGGTCGGGACATGCTGACAGATGGGACACTTCATGAGCGCAGCAAAATCAGGCGACACGGTTCGCATTCACTACACCGGAACGCTGAGCGACGGCTCTGTTTTTGATAGCTCTGAAGGCCGCGACCCGCTGGAGTTCACTCTGGGCTCTGGTCAGGTTATCGCAGGTTTTGACACCGCCGTTGATGGCATGGAGATCGGTGAGAAAAAAGTCGCCGAAATCCCTGCGGATCAGGCCTACGGGCCCCGCCACGACGAAGGTATTCAAGACGTCCCACGCGAGCAAATTCCGGCAGAAATTCCGCTGGAAGTTGGCCTGCAACTGCAAATGCAATCTCCAACCGGCCAGATTGTTCCGGTGACTGTTGTTGAGGTCACCGAAGAGATCGTCAAGCTGGATGCCAACCACACGCTGGCGGGCAAAGACCTGACTTTTGCGATTGAGCTGGTCTCGATCAACTGAGTTTGAACATATGAGATTTTGTTGAGCCCGCCCTTCCTCGGCGGGCTTTTCTTTTTTGTAGAACGTATTAGCTTGCACAACGGAGGATGTCATATGGATCTCGTTGCGCGTTTGGGTTTGAAACACCCACTTTTTCAAGCCCCGATGGCAGGGGTTTCAACACCAGAAATGGCCGCTGCGGTCACCAATGCCGGAGGACTAGGCGCGCTTGGCCTTGGGGCAGCGGGTGTCGATGGTGCCCGCCAAATGCTGCAGGCTGCACGTGCGCTCACATCTGGACCGATAAATGCCAATCTGTTCTGCCACGCCCCGGCCCGACGCGACCCGGATGTGGAAGCGGATTGGTTGGCGACTTTGGCGCCAACATTCGCGCAAATGGGTGGCCAAACTCCCGGTGCATTGCATGAGATTTACCGCAGTTTTGTGGTGGATCGCGACATGTGCGACATGCTTTTGGAAGAGGCCCCCGGCGTGGTGAGCCTGCATTTTGGCCTACCAGACGGACAATGGATCAAAGAGCTACAGGCTGCGGGCAATCTGGTGTTTGCCAGCGCGACAAACCTGGAAGAGGCACAGGCTTGTGTGGCGGCGGGCGTCGATGCGATCGTGGCGCAGGGCATTGAGGCCGGCGGGCATCGCGGCATGTTTGACCCCGATGCTGAAGACAATGAGTTGGCGACGCTTCCGCTCGTGTCGCTTTTGGTCGCCTCCTGCGATGTGCCGATCATAGCTGCCGGCGGCATAATGAACGGACAGGACGCCGCGCGTGCCCTACAGAGCGGCGCGCAAGCCGCGCAATTGGGCACCGCCTTTCTGGATTGCACGGAATCAGCTGCGGATGCGGGATATCGCGCGGCTCTGCGCGATCCAGAACAGGGTCCGCCGGTGCTGACGCGTGTGGTGTCCGGCCGCCCGGCCCGCTGTTTACGCAACAAATTCGTCACCTTGGGTCAGAGCCTGCACGCACGCGTGCCAGATTACCCAGTGGCCTATGACGCCGGAAAAGCGCTGAATGCGTTGGCCAAGGCGCAGGGAGAGGTCGGATTTGGTGCCCATTGGGCGGGGAGCGGCGTGGCGCGAACTCCAAAAGGAGATGCGGCGCAAATCCTTTTGAAGATTGCGCAGGACCTGTTGCAAACGCAATCCGGTGGCGCGCCCTAAGCCTATTGTAACCGGTAAGAAACCGCCGATTTGATGGTAAGGTGGTGTATTCCTTAGGTGTGGGCATTCGGCGCGACTGCTAGGTCTGGCAGTGTTTGAGTCAACCCAGTGTTTCTCAGTTGACCCCTTTAGGATTTACTGACCACATGCCCACAAAAAGTGAGCCGTCTCTCTTCATGCGCAATCGCCTGCCTGTCTTTGTGATCCTTGCCACCGTTGTGATTGATGCAATGGGCATTGGGCTTATTCTTCCAGTGATGCCCGATTTGATTCAGGAGGTCACCGGCGGGGATTTGGGCGCGGCAGCCGTCTGGGGCGGCATTTTGGCGACGGTCTTCGCCTTCATGCAGTTCTTATGCGGCCCCCTTCTGGGCAATCTATCAGATCGCTTTGGCCGACGCCCTGTGCTGTTGGTATCGCTGGCTGTGATGTCTGCAGACTACGTTATCATGGCGTTGGCTGAGAATATCTGGGTGCTGGTGCTTGGGCGCATCGTGGCGGGGATTACAGCCGCCACCTATGCCACCGCTATGGCCTATATGGCTGATATTTCCACCCCTGAGGACAAAGCCAAAGCCTTTGGCTTGGTCGGCGCAGGTATTGGCATTGGCTTTGTATTGGGCCCCGCCATGGGAGGCGTTCTGGCACAGTTTGGCACCCGCGCACCGTTTTGGGCGGCGGCGGTACTGGCTGGCGGCAACGCATTGTTAGGTTGGGTGGTTCTGAAAGAAACCGTGACGGAGGCCACCCGCCGAGTGTTTGAATTGCGCCGCGCAAACCCGCTTGGCGCATTGGCAGCACTGAACACCTTGCCGTCCATGCCAAAACTCTTGGTGGTGTTTTTCCTGTATCAGGTGGCAGCAGCAGTCTACCCATCAATCTGGCCCTACTTTGTGACAGAACGCTTTGGGTTTGAGGAAGGCATGATCGGCCTGTCTCTCACCGCCTATGGCTTGACCTATGCGATTGTTCAGGCGGCCTTAATTGCCCCCACAATCAGCTGGCTAGGCAACCGGAAAACAGTGGTTTTCGGTCTTGTCTTGGAGGTCTTCGCTTTGATTTACCTAGGGTTGATCTCTACGGAACTGTTGTTGTTTATTGGCATCCCTTTGGCCGCATTGGCCTCTGTGGGATTGCCTGCGTTGCAGGGTATCATGTCGCGACGGGTAGCCAGTGATGCACAGGGAGAACTCCAAGGCGTCTCCGCATCACTCACATCCCTAGCGCATATCCTTGCCCCGCTGGTGATGACCCAAACCTTTGCCTATTTCTCTGACGCCCATGCACCGCTTTACCTACCCGGCGCACCATTCCTTCTCTCAGCGGTCCTCATGGTCCTGTCATTGCTAGTATTTTTGCGCTCACGTCGCGCCACTTAGTCCAAAAACGACTTTCTTTGTCCGTTTTGGGACAGGCCGTGTGATTCTATCCGACCAAACTGAAGGCACCTGCAGAACACGTCAGCCATTTAAGAGAGTCACATGAGCACTATAAAAGCAGCCGTTTGTCACACATTTGGCCAACCTTTGGTTGTCGAGAATGTCACCCTGCGCGCGCCCGCTATGGGCGAAATCGAAGTCACGCTGGATGCCGTGGCCATATGTCACTCAGACATCTCTTATGCGGATGGCGCATGGGGCGGAAGCCTGCCGGCTGTGTATGGACATGAGGCAGCGGGCCGTGTGACTTCGGTGGGCGAAGGCGTGGTCGGCTTGGCCCAAGGCGACCCGGTTGTGGTCACCCTTATCCGTGCTTGCGGCACTTGCCCAAGCTGTTCAGGCGGAAAACCGGTGATCTGTGAAACACCTTATGATGGTGACACAGGTCCACTGACAACCTCGGACGGTGGCAAACTGCATCAGGCCATGGCTTGTGGCGCCTTTGCGGAAAAAGTGGTTGTGGATCAGTCTCAGGTGGTGAAAATCCCAGAAGACATTCCCATGGAGGCTGCCAGCCTGATCGCCTGTGGTGTGATCACCGGCGTGGGTGCTGTCGTGAATGCCGCTGAGATCCGCGCAGGACAGGATATGGTGGTGATTGGTGCTGGGGGCGTTGGGCTCAACGCTATTCAAGGCGCGCGGATTGCCGGTGCCCGGCGCATCGTGGCGGTCGACATGTCTGAAGAGAAGCTTGCCATCGCCAAAGAGTTTGGGGCAACAGATGGAGTGCTGGCGACTGAGAAAAAACCATTTGTGAAAGCCATGCGCGCGATTGGACGCGGTGCAGATGCTGTGATCGTCACAGTGGGTGCGATTCCGGCCTATGATCAGGCCCCGCGCTATCTGGCACCCGGCGGAAAAGTCATCATGGTTGGCATGCCGCACCTGGGAGCCACATCGACCTATGAACCGGTGATCCTTGCCGCTGTTGGTCAGGGTCTTCAGGGGTCAAAAATGGGCGATGTGGTGATCAAACGCGACATCCCGTGGATGGTGGACCTTTATCAACAAGGGCGTTTGAAACTCGATGAGCTGATTTCAGGCCGGTGGTCATTGGATCAAATCAACGAAGCCATCGCCGACACAAAAACCGGCAGTGCCAAGCGCAATGTGATCCTGTTTGATCGTTGAGATCATCCGACGTCGGAGAAAGCTTTGCTAAAATTCATCACTGACCTGTTCAAACCATCCGCGCCCAAAGCGCCACAGCCGATATCGGCGGAAACCTCCATGAATTTCGGTGCGGAGGAGGTGATTCCGTTTCTCACGCGAGTGGCCAACAATCCGCGTTTTGAGTTCGCGACAGACTTTGCCAAAGAACTGGGGATCAACGTGCTCACCACCCCTGTCGAAGACACCAGGCGCTGGCGGGTTGGTGGAAGCTTTGATGGCCATCCCATACGTTTGGAAGTTGAAGCGTTTATGGACGACGTTGACGCGCCTGACCTCTATTTCCACAGCTCGCAGGCGGCAGTTCTCGAAATCGAGCAGGAACTGGACGCATTCGCAAGAGAGACAGGAAAGTAGCAATGAAACTTACGGATCTCGACATCATCGTAACGGCCCCCCCTGCTCCCGGCTGGGGTGGGCGGTATTGGATTCTAGTGAAGATCACCACCGACACTGGCATCATCGGTTGGGGAGAATGCTACGCCTCCACCGTGGGACCGGACGCCATGAAAGCGGTGCTTCGAGATGTGTTTGACCGGTACTTCCTTGGTGAGAACCCTGAAAACATAGAACGTCTGTTCCGCCGCACCTATTCTTCAGGCTTTACCCAACGCCCGGATCTCACGGTCATGGGCGCCTTCTCCGGTTTGGAAATCGCCTGCTGGGACATTCTGGGCAAAGATCGCGATCGTCCGGTCTACGCTCTTCTTGGTGGATTGATGAACGAACGCCTTCGGGCCTACACCTACCTCTACCCCCTACCACATCACAACATTTCTGAGTTCTGGACCTCTCCCGAACTGGCCGCAGAATCCGCAGTGGCGATGGTGGAAAAGGGCTATACCGCGATCAAATTTGATCCCGCCGGTCCCTACACCATGCGCGGCGGTCATATGCCTGCCATGAGCGACATCTCCATTTCCGTCGCGTTTTGCGCCGCTATCCGCGAGGCTGTCGGTGACAAGGCTGACCTGCTCTTTGGCACGCACGGACAATTTAACACGGCTGGCGCGATCCGTTTGGGGCAGGCTTTGGAGCCATTCGCGCCGCTTTGGTACGAAGAGCCCTGCCCGCCTGACAATATCGAAGACATGGCGCGCGTGGCCCGTCAGGTGCGCATTCCAGTGTCCACGGGCGAGCGCATGTGCACCAAGTCAGAGTTCGCAACTGTTTTACGTGCAGGCGCGGCTGAAATCCTGCAGCCCGCACTTGGCCGCGCAGGCGGCATCTGGGAAATGAAGAAAGTTGCGGCGATGGCCGAATGCTTCAATGCACAAATGGCCCCACATCTTTATGCTGGCCCCGTTGAGTGGGCGGCCAACATTCACTTGGCGGCCTCGATTCCGAACCTTTTGATGATCGAAACCATCGAAACCAACTTCCACGATGCGCTGATTTCTTCAACGCTGACAGTCGAGGATGGCTTTGTAACACCACCCACTGCGCCCGGATTGGGCATTGAGGTCGATGAGGACCTGGCCCGCGCCCATCCCTATGAGGGTCATGGCTTGCACCTTCAAATGCAGGATGCGCCTTGTGATTATGCAAACGGCAACAGCTTTGAGGGTGGCTCGCCGCCAAAAACCTGAGACATCTCGAAACCCGGGCCAACAGGTGGTATATAACATCACCCGTGCTTCTTGGATGTTTGACTTTGACCCTAGACACCTCACCAGCCCCCGCCTCCGAGATGGCGGAAAATGCCGAAGCGGCAGCGATCTACTTAAAGACGCTGGCGCATTCTGGTCGGCTTATGATCTTGTGTCATTTGGGGGTTGGCGAAAAATCCGTGTCAGAACTCGAAACCCTGCTCAATGTACGTCAGGCCGCTGCCAGCCAAATGCTCGCTCGCCTGCGTGAAGAGGGCTTGGTCAGCACGCGCCGCGACGGTAAAACCATTTATTACTCATTGGCGGATGACAAAACCAAACAAGTGATTGCCCTGCTCTACAATCTGTTTTGTGCGCCAGAGGCGGAGTAACACGTGTCCAAACATGTGGCTCTGCCGGATCGCATCGGTGCGTGGTTTGAACGCCAAGGATGGCTGCCTCACCCGCATCAGATCGATATGTTGGCCCGCGCGAATGATCCCTGTACGCTTCTGATCGCCCCCACCGGTGGGGGCAAAACACTGGCGGGTTTCTTGCCCACTTTGGCCGATTTGGCAGAGAAACCGCACGCTGGATTACACACTCTGTACGTTTCGCCGCTCAAAGCTCTGGCTGCGGACATCAAACGCAATTTGCGCACGCCGGTCGAAAACATCGGGCTGGACATACGCATTGAAGATCGCACCGGTGACACCTCACAAACCGTGAAAAAACGCCAACGCGTCGACCCACCCCACATCCTGCTGACCACGCCAGAGAGCCTTGCACTTTTGACCTCATACGAGGATTCACCGCGTATATTTGCAGGTCTCAAACGGGTTGTGGTTGATGAAATCCATGCGTTGGCAGAAAGCAAACGCGGGGACCAGCTGTTTTTGGCCTTGGCGCGACTGCAAACGATTTGTCCGGACTTGCGGCGCGTTGGCCTGTCCGCCACGGTGGATCACCCCGAGCAGATCGCCAAACTTCTCGCCCGCAATCCCGATCCCTGTGACATTCTTTATGCGGATCCCGGTCCTGCGCCGGACATCGCCATGCTGTGTACAGAAGAGGCCCCGCCATGGTCCGGCGGCGGCGCAGCCTATGCGATCCCTGCGGTACTCGAACAAGTCAAAGCCCACAAAACCACACTGATCTTTCACAACACCCGCGCACAGGCGGAAATCTTTTTTCACAACCTCTGGCTCGCCAATGAGACCTCCCTCCCCATCGGCATCCATCACGGCAGTCTGGACCGGCAGCAACGCGAAAAAGTCGAAACTGCCATGGTGCGCGGTGATTTGCGCGCGATTGTCTGCACCGGCAGTCTTGATCTGGGCATTGACTGGGGAGATGTCGATCTGGTCATCCAAGTCGGCGCGCCGAAAAACGTCAAACGCTTGGTGCAACGCATCGGCCGCGCCAACCACCGCTACAATGCGCCATCCAAAGCCCTCTTGGTGCCTGCCAATCGCTGGGAAGTCGTGGAGTGCGTGAACGCGCTGGAGGCTGTGCGAGCCGGTGATCTGGATGGTGATCCACAAGCCCTCGGCCCGCACGATGTGCTCTGCCAACATATCTTACTGACGGCCGCCGCTGGCCCGTTTGATGCGGACACGCTCTTTGCCGAAGTCACAAGCGTCGGAGCCTACACCACACTCACACGTGCGGAGTTTGATACGTGTCTCGATTTCTGCGCCACCGGCGGCTATGCGCTACAGGCCTATGATCGCTGGCAAAAGCTGCAAAAGCGCTCCGACGGGCTGTGGCAGTTGCGCGACCCACGTGCCGCCGCCCGTCTGCGCATGAATGCGGGGACGATCCAAGACAGCGACACGCTTAAGGTTCAACTCAAACGCAATCGCGGTGGCAAACCCTTGGGGGAAGTCGAAGAGGCTTTTGCAGCCACGCTTACGGCGGGTGACACCTTCCTCATTGGCGGGCAAATCGTGCGCTACGAAGGCCTGCGCGACATGACCGTTCAAGTCTCACGCAATGCAGCGCGCAAGCCACGCGTGGCTGTGTTTTCAGGTACCAAATTCTCCACATCAACTGAGCTGTCACAACGCACACTGAGTTTCCTACAATCTGACACTTGGCCGGAACTGCCCGACCACACGGCCAATTGGCTGCGGCTACAGCGCGACATGTCCCGACTGCCAGAGCCAAACCGCCTTCTGGTCGAAACGTTTGAACGCGACGGGCGCCAAAACATGTGTGTTTACGGCTTTGCCGGGCGCAATGCGCAGCAAACGCTTGGCCTTTTGCTGACCAAACGTATGGAAGAGATGGATCTCGCACCAATGGGGTTTGTGTCCTCTGACTATGCCACTCTAATTTGGGGTTTGGATGAAATCCTTGACCCGAAGCCTCTGTTTGATCTGGCCACATTGCGCGAAGGGCTAGATGGCTGGCTTGCAGGCAACGCCTTGATGAAACGCACCTTTCGCGGTGCAGCCACGATTGCAGGCTTAATAGAACGCAACACGCCCGGCGCGAGAAAATCTGGTCGTCAGGCGACGTTCAGTTCTGACATTCTCTATGACACCCTGCTCAAATACGATCCGGATCACCTGCTGATGCAGATCACCCGCACTGAGGCGTTGCGAGGGCTCGTTGATTTCGCACGCATCGAGGCGATGATGCATCAAGTCGACGATCGCATTGATCATGTGCGCGCGCCACACGTCACGCCACTGGCCGCTCCGTTATTGCTGGAAGTCGGCAAAGTCCCCGTACAAGGCGGCAGCGCAGAGGAACGCCTTTTGGCCGAAGAGGAAGCCAATTTGATGCAAGACAGCGGTCTGGCACAAGTTTAGGCACATGAAGCAACTCTGTGCTTGATCGAAGTGTCATGGCCGCCTAGGAACGTACCATGAACGGCGTTACCCTCAGTTTGGCAGGCTGTACTCTCACCGCGCTTGGCTCAGGCGCGCTTTGGTGGGAGGCAAAACGCCTTTTGGTGGTGTCTGACCTGCACCTCGGCAAAACCGAACGTGTCCTGCGCCGTGGCGGTCCTGCGATGCCACCGTATGAAACCCGCGATACATTGATCCGTCTTGAGAATGACCTCAACGCCACCGCGGCGGGCACTGTGATCTGTTTGGGGGACAGCTTTGATGATGTCGAAGCGGCCCGCACCTTGCCGGAGGCCGACCGCCTGTGGATTGCCCGTCTTCAAGCAGGGCGGCGTTGGGTGTGGATTGAGGGGAACCACGATCCCGGCCCCATCGACCTTGGAGGGGCACATTTGTCAGAATTACCGCTGCCGCCCCTCACATTTCGCCACATCGCTGAGCACGGCAAAAGTGGCGAAATTTCGGGGCACTATCACCCCAAAGTGCGCATCCAGACCCGCCTAAGGAAAATCTCTCGTCCCGCGTTCTTATTTGACAGCGACCGCATCATTCTACCGTCCTTTGGCACCTACACAGGTGGGCTGCGCAGCGACGACGCGGCCCTCAACGACATCATGCGCCCCGAAGCCATGGCGGTGGTCACCGGGCAAACCCCGCGCCTTCTGCCTATGCCTCGCTGACTTGACCGCAACATACTCAGCTTTCAGGGTGTGTCCTGAACATGGAGGGCCAAATGGCCGTAATCGCCACACTTGCACAGAAAATTCAGGACAGCTTTGTGAAGCAAAGCATGATGGCCACGATGGGAGCCGAACTCACTGAGATAACAGAGGGGTCTGTGACCATACGCGCGCCTGTCTTACCGTCTTGCCAACAACAACACGGCTATGGCCACGCCGCCCTGACCTTTGGCCTGGGTGACAGCGCCGCTGGATATTCCGCATTGTCGATCATGCCAAAAGAGGCAGAGGTCTTAACCAGCGAAATGAAAATCCATCTGCTGGCCCCGGCACAAGGCGACATGCTGGAGGCGGTGGGCAAAGTGATCAAACCGGGCCGCAGGCTGGTAATCGTGCAGGCCGAGGTCTTTGCGATCATGGGCGCGAACCGCACCCAAATTGCTCTGATGACCGGCACGATGGTGCCGATTTTACCCAAGTAACGCAAAAACCAAAAAGGCGGCCCCACTGGACCGCCTTTCACCGGAAACCTGCGCAAGTTTACGCCGTCAAACCTTCAGGCTCTGCCAACCCATTCGCGCGACAACATGCTGTGACCGTGTTGGCCAACAAACACGCAATGGTCATCGGGCCAACGCCACCCGGAACAGGTGTAATCGCGCCAGCCACGGCGGCTGCGCTTTCATAGTGCACGTCACCGACAAGGCGGGTCTTGCCCTCGCCTTTTTCTGGCGCGTCGATGCGGTTGATGCCCACGTCAATCACCGTGGCACCCTCTTTGATCCAATCGCCCGGCACCATCTCAGGGCGGCCAACGGCCGCCACCACAATATCCGCGCGTTTCACGACCTCTGGCAAGTCTTTGGTGCGGCTGTGTGCGATGGTCACGGTACAGCTGTCGCCCAACAGAAGCTGCGCCATTGGTTTGCCTACGATGTTGGAACGCCCAATCACAACCGCATCCAGCCCGGACAGCGACCCGTGGTGGTCACGCAGCATCATCAAACAGCCCAGCGGCGTACATGGCACCATGCTCTTCTGGCCCGTCCCCAACAGGCCGACGTTGGAAATGTGGAACCCATCCACATCTTTCTCCGGCGCAACAGAGTTGATCACCAGGTCTTCATCTAAATGTTTGGGCAGCGGAAGTTGCACCAAAATACCATGCACGGTTGGATCGTTGTTCAGCGTGTCGATCACCGCCAGCAAATCGGCCTCTGATGTGTCCGCATCAAGCTTATGCTCGTAGCTGTTCATGCCCACTTCAACGGTCTGCTTGCCCTTAGAGCGCACATAAACCTGACTTGCAGGGTCTTCTCCCACCAGCACCACGGCCAAACCCGGGGTGATGCCGTTCTCTTCCTTTAGACGAGCCACATGTCCCGCCACTTTCTCACGAACTGTGGCGGCAAAAGCCTTTCCGTCGATCACTTGCGCTGTCATCTCAGTTTTCCTTACACATCTGTCCGGGCATAGCTGTCCCGATAATGGTCCATCTGCATCCGTGTCGCCAACACGGCGTTTTTCATCAAGGTCGCCACTGTCACAGGACCCACGCCACCGGGTACGGGCGTGATCCAACCAGCCACGTCAGAGCAACTCGCGAAATCGGCGTCACCAACCGTGCGCGCACCATCCGGCGTCTCAACACGATTGATGCCAATGTCGATCACCGCCGCCCCCGGCTTGATCATGTCTCCTGTCACCAAACCGGGTTTGCCCACAGCGACAAATACCGCATCCGCTGCCCGGCTGTGCATCGCAACAGAGCGCGTCATATGGTGACACACCGTCACCGTCGCACCCAGACCCATCATCAGGAAGGCAATGGGCTTGCCCACAATCTCGCTGTGCCCAATCACGGTCACGTTCAACCCTTCCATCTGCAACGGCAGGGTTTTGAGGATCTCGACCGCAGCCACTGCCGTACAGGGCCCAAGCGCCAGATCGTTGTACACGATGTTGCCAATTGAGGCCGGGTGCATGCCCTCAACGTCTTTCAGCGGATGTACGGTTTTTTGCAGAGCTTTCACGGGGATATGATCCGGCAAAGGCCGCTGAATGATAATCCCGTTCACACGTGGATCATGGTTCAAACCCTGAAGAATGCCAATCAGCTGCTCAAGTGAAGTTTCCGCTGGATAACTGCGCGCTTCAAACTGCACGCCCGCACTCTCTGCCTGTTTTTGTTGGTTGCGCACATAGAGTTCTGCGGCGGCGCTGTCCCCAACACTGACAGACACCAAACGTGGCGACCAGCCAAGCTCGCTCAGCTTTTGCGCATCTGCCCTGACCTCTGCCCGCAGCTCCGCCGCAACCGCTTTTCCGTCAATCACCGCTGCGCGCATGTCGGGCTCCGCCTTATTCGAATTCTATGGTTTTCGCTTCCCGCGCAATCGACCAATCAATGAGATGTCGCCAAAGCGTTTCAACGATCTGAGGGTCCAGTCCCTCCGCCGTGGCATTTGTCTTCACCTTGGCCACCACATCCTCGATGCGGGCAGGAATGGAGGCCGGCAACCCAGCCTCCGTTTTGATTTCAACGGCGCGATCAATATAGCGCACCCGTTTCGCAAGCAGCTGAACCAACTCTTGGTCCAGCAGGTCGATCTGTGCCCGCAAAGTGGGCATATCCGGGCAGTCGGCGGGGCTCAGCATGACATCCTCTCGCAAGTGTTGCGCATGCCCTACCCCGCCTTTGCCGGAACCGCAATGCGTCAGAACAGACCTTCAACAAGACCTTCGTCGTTGATGCGAATACTCTCTGCAGCAGGGTGACGGGGAAGACCCGGCATGGTCATGATTTCACCGCAGATCACCACAACAAACCCAGCCCCCGCGCTCAGACGCACTTCACGTACCGGCACCGAATGCCCTGTGGGCGCCCCACGCAGGTTGGGGTCGGTCGAGAAGCTGTATTGTGTCTTCGCCATACAGACCGGGAGATGGCCATACCCTGCCTCTTCCCATGTCTTAAGCTGGTCACGGATCTTCTTGTCCGCAAGCACTTCGTCCGCGCGGTAGATCGAGGTTGCCACACGTTCGATTTTCTCAAACAGGCTCAGATCATCATTGTAAAGCGGTGCAAACTGGCTCACGCCTGCATCCGCAATTTCCGCAATCCGGGTTGCCAGCTCTTTGGTGCCTTCGGACCCTTTGGCCCAGTGCTGGCACAGGATGGCCTCAGAGCCTTGGCCTTGGACATAGTCCATGACCGCCTGAACTTCGGCATCAGTGTCCGTCACAAAGTGGTTGATCGCAACCACAACCGGCACACCAAATTGCTTCAGGTTGCCGATGTGACGACCCAAGTTTGCGCAGCCCTCATTCACGGCATCGACGTTCTCCGCACCGAGGTCTGCTTTCGCAACGCCGCCGTTCATTTTCATCGCGCGGATGGTGGCCACCAGCACAACCGCATCAGGGGCAAGCCCCGCTTTGCGGCATTTGATGTTCATGAACTTCTCGGCTCCCAAATCGGCGCCAAAGCCCGCTTCGGTCACAACATAATCGGCAACTTTCAGCGCCGTGGTTGTCGCAATAACAGAGTTACAGCCATGCGCGATGTTGGCAAAGGGACCGCCATGCACAAAGGCCGGGTTGTTTTCCAGCGTCTGCACCAGGTTTGGCTGCATCGCGTCTTTCAGCAGAACGGTCATTGCGCCGTCGGCTTTGATGTCACGTGCATAGATCGGGCTGCGGTCACGACGGTAGGCCACAATCATGTCGCCCAAACGTTTCTGCAAATCGGCTAGATCGTTAGATAGGCACAGAATTGCCATAACTTCAGAGGCCACAGTGATGTCAAACCCGGTCTGACGCGGGAACCCGTTGGCCACCCCACCAAGGCTGGTCACCGTGTCGCGCAGCGCACGATCGTTCATGTCCAGAACACGACGCCATGCCACACGGCGCTCGTCGATTTCCAGCTCGTTGCCCCAATAGATGTGGTTGTCAATCATCGCGCTCAGCAGGTTATGCGCGCTGGTGATGGCATGAAAGTCACCTGTGAAATGTAGGTTCATCTCTTCCATTGGTACGATCTGCGCATAACCGCCACCTGCGGCGCCGCCCTTCATCCCAAAGTTCGGGCCCAAGGAGGCCTCACGGATACACACGGCGGCCTTTTTGCCAATCGCATTCAGGCCGTCACCAAGACCAACAGTGGTGGTGGTCTTGCCTTCACCAGCTGGCGTTGGGTTGATCGCCGTGACAAGGATCAGCTTGCCATTGTCGCGATCTTGCACGGAATTGATGAACTCTTGGCTCACCTTGGCTTTGTCGTGGCCATACGGCAGCAAATCGTCACTGCCGATACCCAGCTTGGCACCAATCTCTTGAATCGGCTGTTTTTTGGCCTCGCGGGCGATTTGGATGTCGGTTTTGAAACTCATGTCAGTCCCTGTCACGTAAATGTTGAGGCTCTCTCGCCCCTTTTGTAACGCCCTCAGGGGCGACGGCGAGATGCATTTCCGACATTTCCGACGCTTGATGCGTCGGCATTGGCTGCCGCCGTTTCGTTTGGGAAACCCAGCGTCACCATGCGCGACATTTGTTCCTACATGCGACTCAGCGGGCGCGTGCGATGTCATAAAGCGCCCAAACGGGCTGATCCGGTACAAACAAACGCATTCGGTCCCCAACCGACAAACGCCCGGCGCGCTCGACCCAAGCCGTTACACCGCGTTTATCTTGTGCAGCAGCTTTGAACTTTGGCCCATGTCCGGGATGCTCCCCTTCGATCACCCGCCCGGGCAAAACACAGGGGCGGTTTTCCATGTCCACGGTGATGGTCACCCCATCAGAGCCTTGCAGACGGGAATTGGGCGGTACATGGGTGAAATCCGGAATGCCTTTCAGCACAATTGACGCCCCAACCCACGCCGGATCAATCGATTGCAACCCCATCTCCGCTGCGATCAAATCCAGCTCCTCTTGGGACAGAACAGAAAGCTGGCGCACATTCATGATCTCGGTGCCCGGCGTGTAAAGCCCGCTCACCCGGCTACAAGACGCCCGCGTGATGCCGGAGTGAGCCTCGCCAACATCTCCACCAAGCGCCAGATCCAGCGCCTCAACAGGCGCCGCACTCAGATTTTCCTTGGAATTGGCCACACGGCCCAACCAGACCACTTCGGCTTCAAATGATGTCTTTTTCAATACGAGCATAATACGTTTCCTCTTTCTTGCACCGATGGGTACTCCGCCATATCGCTCAATTCAAAAGACTTTCTTTGATGAATGTGTTCGACATTTGTCATGTCCACGCCGTCCAAGGCAAAAGTCCGAACTTTCTTGCACGCCTCAAGCAGGCGCGTATGTTGAATTTCGCATTTTACTCACACCAATAGATTGCAATATGACACGTTCTACTCCCAACCTCGGTGCCGTCCGTTTGATTCGCACCGCGACCCTCGACTGCGTCAAAAATTGGCGGTTTGTTTTCTCCATTGGAGTGCTCTGGTTTGCGCTCAATCTTGGGCTGTACAGCTGGATGAATTCGGTGGACATGGAGGCACAGGAGGGTAGCGCAGAAATCTGGTTGTGGGTGAAGCTCACCACCGGACTGCTCGCAACCTTTGTGATCGGGGTGGTTTTGGCAATTGCCTGGCACAGGCTTGTCTTGCGCAAATCCCGAGTATCAGAATCGCTCAAGTCGCAACCCATAGCTCGCTATGGGCTGACTGTGGCCAAAGCTCTCGTCCCTTTCCTGATCATCGCCGGAATCCTTAATATGATTGGCGACCAACTGTTTACGTCCATTCGGATGTACGAAGTCGTCGAGAATATGCCAAAGCCGTTTCAACGCATTGCCAATGGCGTCTGGCTCACACTGACACTCAATTGGTTTCCCCATGTAGCGGTCATATTCGGTTGGTTGGTCGTCGGTCTGTCGCTGCCTCAGGTTGCCATGGGTCGCCCCGCCAATGTGTTCCAAAGCCTGCGATTTTCATTGAGAAACGTCCTATCGCTGCTTTGGGTGTCTTCGCTTACAGCTCTGATTTTTGCCCTTCTGGATTTCTACGGCGGCGTTTGGTCCCATCGTTTGCTCAGCAATGCGTTTGGGATTGACCTTGCGTATCAACACATCAAAGCCATCATCAGCACAACAGTCGCTTTCCTATCGTCTTTTGTGTCTCTCAGCCTTCTGTCCCGCGTGTCCGAAGCCTGGCGGCCCATCTCCGACACAGCATAGAAAAAACCCCCGAAGCGTATTCACACTCCGGGGGTTTTCGATTTTGGTCTGTCGCCTGCGTCAAGCGGTTGGTTCTGGCTCCATCCCGCCATCGCCGCTTGGTTTGTTGCGCGGCTTGGTCTTGGGGATCGCTGTGACGCTTGGGGCATTGCCCTCATCCGTGTCATCATCGCTGTCATCACCAGAACTGGGCGGCTCGCCATTCAACACACGTTTGATTTCGTCCCCTGTGAGGGTTTCATACTCAAGCAAACCCTGCGCAAGACGCTCAAATTCTGTCTCGTTTTCCGAGATGATTTTATACGCCAACTCATAGCCATCTTCGATAAAGGTTTTCACCTCTTCTTCGATCAGCTCTTTGGTATGTGCCGACACCGAGAAGCCACCGGTCTGGCCTTCATAACCCTGATGTGCTTCCGCATAGTCAATGTTGCCAACTTTGTTTGACATCCCGTAGCGCATCACCATTGAGCGTGCCAACTGGCTGGCTTGCTGAATGTCGCCAACAGGTCCAGAGGACACGCTTTCCGCGCCATATTTAAAGATCTCAGCCGCTTTGCCTGCCATGGTCATGGCAATCCGTTGATGCGCCTCATCTTTGAACATCTGAAGCTTGTCCATCTCTGGCAGGCTCATCACCATACCCAGCGCACCACCGCGTGGGATGATTGTCGCCTTATACACGGGATCGCATTTTGGCAGTTTGATCCCAACCAGCGCATGTCCAGCTTCGTGATATGCCGTCTTCTCTTTCTGGTCCTGTGTCAGCACCATAGAGCGGCGCTCCGCGCCCATCATCACTTTGTCTTTGGCGGACTCAAAATCTTCCATGGTGACAAACCGACGACCCACACGGGCCGCCATCAACGCGGCTTCGTTCACAAGGTTGGCCAAATCCGCACCGGAGAAGCCCGGGGTCCCACGCGCGATGATCCGCAGATCGACGTCTGGACCCAGCGGAGTTTTGCGCGCATGCACGCCCAAAATCTTCTCGCGGCCTTTGATATCAGGGTTACCCACGGTCACGTTGCGGTCAAAACGGCCCGGACGCAGCAGCGCAGGGTCGAGAACGTCGCGACGGTTGGTCGCCGCAAGAATGATCACACCTTCGTTGGCTTCAAAACCGTCCATCTCGACCAGCAACTGGTTGAGCGTCTGCTCACGTTCGTCGTTGCCACCGCCGTAACCGGCACCACGATGGCGACCCACCGCGTCGATTTCGTCGATGAACACGATACAAGGCGCGTTTTTCTTTGCCTGTTCAAACATGTCGCGAACACGCGATGCACCCACACCCACAAACATCTCAACAAAGTCAGACCCGGAGATGGTGAAGAAAGGCACACCCGCCTCACCCGCAATAGCCCGCGCCAAAAGCGTCTTACCAGTGCCCGGAGGGCCCACCAGCAGCGCGCCTTTGGGGATCTTGCCACCGAGACGAGAAAACTTCTGTGGATTGCGCAGGAACTCTACAATCTCTTCGAGCTCTTCTTTGGCCTCGTCAATGCCAGCCACGTCGTCAAAGGTCACACGGCCCTGCTTTTCCGTCAGCATCTTGGCTTTGGATTTGCCAAAGCCCATCGCGCCACCTTTGCCGCCGCCTTGCATGCGGTTCATGAAGTAGACCCAGACACCGATCAGAAGCAGGAAGGGAAGAAGACTGATCAGAAAGGCCTGCAGCCCCGAGGTTTCTTGGCTTTCGGCACGCACCGGAATGCCTTTGTCGATCAGCAGATTGGTCACTTCAGCGTCTTTGGGCATCACTGCCACATAGCTGGACCCATCACGCATAGAGTACCGTACTTTTTCGCCATCCAGCGTCACGCTGGCCACCTGATCATTGTTCACCGACGCCACAAACTCGGAATAGCTCATGTCACGGCTTTGCAGAGAACCGCTGTCTCCGCTGAACAGATTGAACAAGGCTAGGATCAGCAAAAACAGCACGACCCAGAAGGCTACATTTCTCGCATTGCCCAAGGCAAGTCTCCCTTTCAGAACGCCCGTGACCTATCACGTCGGCGTACACAGTTAAATAGAGATCGCTGGCCCGTAATCAATGCGATATTTGGCATTCCCTCTAACAAGTCGCGCCAAATGACACCCAATTTAAGCCAATATCGCCTCCCAACCGTTTTTTGCACCTGCTAACGGTGCCGCAATCACAGTATCGCCCTGCCAGACTGCTGGCGAAGACAAGATACTTTGACGAGGGCGCGCCGCACTGCGCCAACTGTCCAGTTGCGCAATACCAAGCTCTCCGAGCGCTGCCACTTCCAAGCTCGACACCTCCGTGCCAGCCGGAGGTATCAGGCGCCACCGCTTGTCCCATACGTCATATACGGAACTGCGCAGGGTCTGGATCGCCGCCCACTCCCTTGTGATGCGCCAGCTCGCCTGAGAAGGCAGGATCAAACACCCATGCAAGGACACAGGCTGAATGGCAACGATCGCGGCTTGTAGGGCGCGAAACCGAGGTCGGTACACGGCACCTGAAACCTGCGAGAGCCCGTCGGCCACGATGCGCAAAAGCACGGCTTCTGGTACATTCACCGCACGATCCCGTGAAATCACCACGTCACCCGCATCCAGTGTAACACAGTTTTGTGCCGCTGTATTGGTGGCCCAAGTTGCAACTTCGCGCTCTCGGCGCATATGCGCTGCGGTCTGCGCCAACCTGTCCACGGTGATCCCGAGCGGCGCCAGCGTCGCCATCATCTGGCGCGCTTTCACCCGATCAAACCGTGTGTCCTCGTTGCTCGGATCATCAGCCCAGGTCAGCCCATGTGCGCGTAGGTAGGCGCGCAACTCGTCACGACCCACATTTAGGAGTGGGCGCACCCAAAAAACGTCATCATCTTCGCGGACACCAGCCATACAAGCCAGCCCCTCAACACCGGAGCCGCGCGCCAATCGCATCAAAAACGTTTCAGCTTGATCGTCTTTTGTATGTCCAAGCGCCACATGTGTAATGTTTCGCGCCTTCGCCCATTGCGCGATCATGTTCCGGCGGCCCTCACGGGCAGCCTTCTGTAAGTTGCCGCTGCCGTCCCACTGCCAATTTAGGATATCGTGAGAAAGCCCGTGCTGGGCCGCATAGTCAGAAACCAGAGCAAGCTCGCCCGCGGCCCCGTCACGCAACCCATGATTCACGCTGACCACCGCCAAAGGCACCTGATCCCAGCGCCTGAGCATGTCCAGCAAAGCCATGCTGTCCCCGCCGCCGCTCACGGCAACCCCCAAACAGTCCGGAAAATTGCCATCCAACGCCGCCGTCAATGCAAGTGACAACGTCGCCTCAATCGGCGTTACGGGCACTGCAACTTGACCATTTCGGCCTGCGCCTCGGTCACAAAAGCTGCACCGGGAAACCGTACGCCCACTTCGTTCAAGGTGACACAGGCCTCATTGATCTGCCCCAAGGCGCCCAAAGATTTCCCCAGACGGAACAGAGCCTCTGGCGCTGTGCCAGCAATAGGCGCACCCGAATAGGCCTCAAGATAGGCCCGCGCAGCCGCGGTGGTCTCAGCTTGCCCTTCCAGAGCTTGGCCGCGTCGCAAATGCGCTTCGGCCTCAAGCGGGCTGCCTGGGTAGGTCTGCACAAAAGTTGCGAACTGATCGGCAGCGGAGACAAACTCGCCATTGTCCAGTGCGGCGATCGCCCGAGCAAAATCCGCTTCCTCACCAACTGCCAATTCGGTTGGTGCGCCGTCGCCGGAGCCGTCATTTTCGCCAGCGCCAAGCGATGGCACATCTTCTACGTCGCCGCCCAATGTCGTTGTCTCACCGAGCGCAGACAAATCGCCGCCTTCCAGCTCCACCAGTCGAAACTCCAGATCACCAATCCGGTTGGTGCCATCTTCGACCACACGTTCGACGCGGTATTGCAGCTGTTCGGTTTTGCCAGTCAGAACCTGTAGCTGTTTTTCGATCACATCCATACGCTCAAGCGTCGATGCACCGGTCACGACTGTGCCCGGCGCTCCTGTGGTCGACAGCTCCCGTTTTAGGCGCTGAATTTCGACATATAGAACGGAGAGCTGCTGGCGCACATCCGCAAGCGTTTCATCCCGCGACTGCGCCGCGCTCATGACCGGAGCCAAAATAAGCGCAACCGCGCTCAGACCTGCAAATACCTGCGCCCGCATCATCGCTTACCCCGATACATTGGCGGTCAGCACCGTCACCGCGCGGCGGTTCTGGGCATAACAGCTTTCTTCAGAGCAGACCTCAATCGGACGTTCTTTGCCGAAGCTCACCGTACGGATCCGGTTGCCTGCCACACCTTGCGCAATCAACAACTCTTGCACCGCACTTGCGCGACGTGCGCCCAGCGCGAGGTTGTATTCGCGCGTTCCCTGCTCATCGGCGTGACCTTCCACAACCGCAATATAGTCGGTGTTGGCCAACAACCAATTGGCCTGTGCCAGCACAACCAGACGTCCGTCTTCGCTCAGCGTGGATTGATCCACCAAGAACAGCACGCGATCACCCACCGCCTCTTGGAAATACGCGATAGAGGACGGATCTGCGCTGCTGCCCAAACCATCGGTTCCATTGTTCACACCGTCCCCATAGGGATTGTCACTGCCAAATCGGCTCGCATCGTTACAGGCGCTTAGCGCCACTGCGGACACCAAAAGGGCCACCTTTGTCCAAGTCTTCATGAAATTGCCTCGCCTCTTAATCCGAACGTTCTTGTGTCGTTTTCATCTTTTTCTTGCGCTCTTTTAGCATATGCGCCCCCGCAAGAAAACGCCGCGTTGTTTTGCATCACTGTAATGGGGACCAACTCGGGTCAGATCCTCCGCCAGAAATTTTCACCGGCTTCAAATTACGCCCAGAGACATCCACCGAAAACAATGCTGCCGCACCTCCCGCGCCACGGGTTTCGCGGGTAAACATGATCACCCGGCCATTGGGTGACCACGTCGGGCCCTCATCCAAAAAGGATGCCGTCAACAACCGTTCTTCACTGCCATCTACGCGCATCACGCCGATATGAAACCGACCTTTGTTTTGTTTGGTGAAAGCAATCAGATCGCCGCGCGGGCTCCAGACCGGCGTGCCATAGCGCCCTTGCCCAAAGCTGATCCGTGTGGCTTCGCCGCCACCCGCGTTCATCACATACAACTGTTGCGTTCCAGACCGGTCGCTCTCAAAGACAATCTTACTGCCATCCGGGCTGTAACTTGGAGCAGTTTCAATTGACGGGGTCGATGTCAGCCGCTGTCGCTTCCCACTGCCGATATCCATCTTATAGAGGTCTGTGTTGCCACCTTCGGTCACCGACATCACCACGCTATTGCCATCTGGCGAGAACCGCGGAGCAAAGCTCATTGTGCCACTTTCATTGGACAACACCCGGCGCTGCACCGATCCCACGTCCAGCACATAAACCTGCGGAAACCCTGTTTCATAGCTGGTGTACAGCACCCGCTCTCCGTTGGGCGAGAACCGAGGTGCCAGAACAATGGCGCTGCTGTCGGTCAGATACTGCAGGTTCGCCCCATCGTAATCCATCACAGCCAGACGTTTCTTACGGTCGTTCTTTGGTCCGGTTTCGGCCACATAAACCACGCGGCTGTCAAAATATCCGCCTTCGCCAGTGATGCGCGAATACACCGCATCCGCCACCTTATGCGCCATTCGCCGCCAGCCGTCCGTGGTGCCTTTGAACCGCAACCCATTGCCAAGCTCAGTGCCCGCGAACACATCATAGACGCGGAACTTCACCTCCAACTGGTTGCCGCTGACCGACACGCCGCCCGTGATCAGCGCCTGTGCGTTGATCGCTTTCCAGTCGGCAAACTGAACCGGGCTGCCAAAATGGGTGATCGATGCGATATGCGCTTTTCCCGGAATCTCCCGAAACAGGCCGGTGCCGTTGAGATCCTCCGCGATCAGGCGGCTGATGTCCTTGGACACCTGATTGGAGCCCGGTGTTTCGGCCACAAAATCCGGCACCGCATAGGGCAATGGCTCAATCACACCATCGGTAATTTCGATGCGCAGCGGCGTGCTTTGGGCCAGTGCGGATTGTCCCCATGTCGCTGCCGACAAGATCGCAATCATCAGGGTCGCAAGGATTCTGCTCATCTGGACCTCATATTCTCTGGATTAAAGGTTATCTCAACATCCCGCCAATGGTCATATTTTTCCACTGGCAAGTCATATCCGGCCTTCTGACAGCGCAAAACTGCCCGTCTTGCGGCCTGAAAGGCGGTTTGTACGGCGGTTTCATCACCACCTTCGGAATTCAGCAGGCGCACAGCACCCTGCACTTTGCCATCGCGATCCAAAGACAAGCCAAGGACCACGGTCACGTCTGCGGCGCGAGAGCCCACATCAACAACCCAACATTGTTGGACCGCCACGCGCAGACCGTCTTTCTCCCCACGGGTCAGCGGCGGGCCTGTGGGTGCCGTCGCCGTTTCGGCGCTCTCCGCAGCGCCCGCCTCTGCCAATGCTGCAGCAATCGCATCCTCACTGGCCTCCGCTGTCGGCTGACTTGGACGCGAAGGTCGGATACGGGGGCGTAGAGACCGGGTTGGGGCCGCGCTCACCGCCTCGGTCTGCTTGGGCTCAGTGGCAATTTCGGTGGAAGCTGCCTCGGGCGCGGTCTCTTCTGTTACCTCATCCGGAACGGCGCTGGGACTGTCGTCAGGCTGCGTCGCTTCTTGCAGATCATCCGCAATGGTCACATCCGGTTCTGGCTGTGCCACAGGTTCAGGTGCCACGCGGTCCGCCGGGCGCGGCACAGGACGAACAGAGGCGTCCGGAACAACCACAGCCGCATCTGCTTCGGGCGTCGGCAATTGTGGCGGCTGTTCTGCCACATCGTCCGGCACGATCGGCGCAGGCGGCGTCACCTCAGTGACATCCGGCGTCTCCTCCGGCTCTGCCAGCGGGGCCACGGGTGCGACGCTTTGCTCAACGACTTGATCCGGCTCAGACGCCAAAGCCGGCGCAGTCTCGGTCTCCGTCGGCGGCTGCGGCAAGGCCACATCGGTGGCGGTTTCCGGTGCCTCTTGGCCTTGGGTGAGCGCGTCGAACTCCGCACTCGAAATCATCGCCACATCCACCACCTCAATGGGGGGCGGGTCGGAGTCAAACACCCCACCCAAAAGCACCCAGCCAATCAGGCCGGTGTGGGCAACGCCCGAGATATAATGGCCAATATGCACGCGGACGCCCTAGTTATCCGTCCCGTTGGCGACAGGCGCAGTCCCATCCAGCGTTGGTCCCCCGACGTCTGTCACAAGCCCCACATCGGTGAAGCCCCCGGCGTTCAATGCCCCCATCACCTGTACCACAGCTTCATAGGGAATGGCCCCATCCGCGCGCAGATACACCCGCTGCGACTCCCGTTCGGCCGCCACGGCGCGCAATTTTGGCACCAATTCATCGGCGGACACAGCTGTGGTCATAATGGTGATGCCAAGCGCGGCATCGATTGTCACAGTCAGCGGTTCTTCCTGCTCGCCGGGCAATGGATTGGCAGCGGTTTTGGGCAATTCGACCGGCACGCCCACCGTCAAAAGTGGCGCCGCCACCATAAAGATGATCAGAAGCACCAGCATCACATCCACAAACGGCGTGACATTGATCTCGCTCATCGGCTGGCTGCCGCGTCGATTACGCCGACGGCGCTTGCAGCCGCTGCCTGATTTTACGACACCCGCCCCCATGACCTATGCGTCCAACTGGCGGCTGAGGATTGTCGCAAACTCATCGGCAAAGGCCTCATAGCCTGATATGATCCGATCACTGTCCGCACTCAGCTTGTTGTAGAAAATCACTGCCGGGATCGCCGCAAGCAGGCCAAGCCCGGTGGCCAACAAAGCTTCCGCAATGCCCGGTGCCACCACCGCGAGGTTGGTGTTTTGCTGCGCTGCAATCTCAATGAAGGCGTTCATGATACCCCAAACGGTGCCGAACAACCCCACAAACGGCGCGGTCGAACCCACCGTGGCAAGGATCGGCAAGCCATGCTGCAACCCATCCGCCTCTTTGGCGATCGCCACATCCATGGATCGGTCAATCCGGCTGGTGGCATTGGCAATCAACCCGCCATCTTGTCGATGGCTGCGCTGCCATTCAACCATACCCGCGGCAAAAACCCGCTCCGCACGGCCCTTGGGTTCTGACCCAATTTCCTCAAAAAGCTTGTCCAGCGGTTCACCCGACCAAAACGCCCGATCAAACAGGGAGGCTTCGCGCCGCGCCTTGCGATACATGATGTGTTTCTGAACGATCACTGACCAAGACCAGAACGATGCGATGATAAGCATCACCATCACCAATTTGACGGTCAGTGTTGCGCGCGCAAAAAGCGCCCACATCGAGAAATCGACTGCTGCGTGTTCCATATTGCCTGCTCTGCTTTGCGGCCCTCTGTTGGGGCCTTGTTTGCGAGCAAACTTAGCGGGTTTCTACGGGGAAAGCCAATTAATTGGCGTCGCTCGCGAAAATTTGCCCGCTCAATGCACGATTTGGCGGATATTTGCCGGTAAGCGCACCGGTTGCCCTGCCTCGTTCATACACACAACAGTGACCATGGCATGAAACAACACTTCTTCGCCGCGTTTGACGCTTTGCTCCATCACCAGCCGCGCCGCGGTGACACTGGCCACCTCGGTTTCCACAGTCAGCTCATCATCCAGCACCGCCGAGCCAAGATAGTCCGCCTCCACCCGCCGCACGGCAAACACAATGCCCTCCGCCTTCATCTCCAGCTGATCCATGCCAATCTCACGCACCCATTCGCTGCGACCACGCTCAATGAACTTCAGATAATTGGCATAATAGACAATGCCCGCCATGTCGGTGTCTTCGTAATAGACGCGGATCGGCAAGGTGTAAGGCATTGTTGGCTCTCCAAGTTGGCGTGCCTCATGGGTAGGCAAGCCCACGCCGCATTGCAACGGTTTAGCGCCGCTGCGCTCCTAAACTAAGTGTCCGCTGTAGGGTCAAGAGTGTGTGTGTTGCCTCTGACAGTGGACGCGGTGATGTCAAAGATCATATCCATCCAAGGTCCGTCTTCGTCAGCCGGAATATGACTTTGAATGCATCTCACATTTCACTCCAATCGCAACCGCGCAAACAGCCGCAGCGCATGGCTCGCGTCATTCGCCGCAACCGGCATCATCCGATCATAGGCAGCCGCAATCACCGCCGCGATCTCTGGCCGCAAAACCGTGGCACCGCTGTCTGGCACCACAGCCAAAGGCGAGCGCCCCGCAAAGGCTTTGGGGCCCCAGCTCACAATTGTCTGCACCGCTTCGCCGAGCGCCAAAGCTTCTGCCGATATATTGGCCATCGCATCAGTCATGCGCAAAAATACAAAGGCCGCCTGAATGGCACCGTCGTTGTCAAACCGAAACGCCCGGTATTGCGTGGCATCTGCCTCCTGCAAACGCTCCACCAGCGCCGGCAAATCCGGGATCAAACGCTCAAGACCCGGCACCGCCAAAAGCTCTTCCCACTCGCGGAAGAAAAACATCATCAGATTGCTGCCGAGTTCTGGATCGGTCTCAGCCATCTGGTGTCCCACCAATGTGGCCACAGCCTCAAGCGCGCCCTTAACCGTGCTTAGCGTGTCATCTTCCACGCCAAACACCACGGGTGAAATCGGGCGTCCCCAGCGGGCAAACCCATAGCTGCCATCATGGCGGGTAAAGAGGTTTTCAACGTCCTGCGGTGTCATAGCGGCCTCCTGAAACGGTGGCCGCTACATGCCGCCCTTCGCAACACAAGGCAAGGGGCTATGCAAGCTCCCGCGCCCAAGGCGGGTTGGCGCCAGCACGCGACACAGTCACCGCAGCCACTTTGGCCCCAAACGCCAAGGCGGCTTCGGCCTCCTCTGGCGTCAGGTTGCGCACGCGGTCTTTGGTTAAGGCGCCAAGCTGATCCAGCTTGGCCAAGACACCCGCGTTAAACGTGTCCCCCGCGCCAACCGTGTCCACCACCTCGGCCTTTTCCGCCGCCACAGTCACCAAATCACCGGATGCCAAATAACCATCCGCACCGTCGCCACCCCGCGTGACAATCACCAGTGCTGGCCCTTGCGCAATAAGCTTGGCGGCACAATCCGCCAGATCAGCCCCATCCGGGATCAACCACGCCAAATCCTCATCTGACACTTTCACCACATCCGCCTGCGCAAACATCTTTGACAGCCGCGCGCGATACACCGCCTCGTTGCGAATAAAGCCGGGACGGATGTTGGGGTCCATCATGACCGCACGGTTTGCACCTTCACGTGCCAGAACATCTGCGTAGGTATCCGCACAGGGTTCAACCGCAAGGCTGATGCCGCCAAAAAACAGCGCTGTAACCCGATCCGATACCGCTGCCACATCTTGCGGCGCGATCATCCGGCCAGCGGTGTTTTCATCATAAAACGTATAGCTGGCGTGGCCGTCTTTTAGATGCACAAAGGCCATAGTCGTTGGGCGATCAGCGCGCACAAGTGCAGTTGTGTCCACCTGACTTTCGGCCAACCGTTCCACCAACTGCACCCCAAACTGATCCTCAGAGACACCGCTCAGAAGCCCAACTTCTGCCCCAAGACGCCCAAGACCAACTGCTGTGTTAAACACCGCACCGCCCACATGGGGCACAAACCCCGCGCGCCCACTTTCGGTGGGCTCCGGGATCATATCAATCAGGGCTTCGCCACAACACAGGATCATCTCAGCTCACCCCAACCACTTTTCATAATCGCTCACCAACAAATGTGTTGGCGCCACATCTTCGTCGATCTCCGCAAAACGCCCAATAGGCGCGCGGAAAACATTGTCGGTCTCATCGTCATTCACCGTAGAGACTTCGCCAATCAATACATCGCCGCCCTCGCCCCAAAACGCGTGCCAGTCGCCCGGCATCAGAGTCAGGCTTTCTCCGGGCGCAAACTTAAGTTTCTCACCCGCAGCAAATTCGCGGGCGATGCCGTCACACATCACCATACCGCCACGATCCTCGGCAAAATTGCCATCGTCGTCAGAGCCATAAAGCTCCACAACCATTGTGGCACCACCACGGTTGATGATGTCCTCAGCTTTGATCACATGCGTGTGCATCGGCGAAAGCTGATCTTGACGCGAAATCAAGAGCTTTTCAGCATAACACATGCCTCCGCCCCGCTGCAGATCGGCCAAACGCCCATTGCGCAGCGTGAATAGAAACAGGCCCATCTCGTCAAACTTCCCTGCGCCGTAGTCCGTGATGTCCCACCCGCAACGCGCCGTGATCAACGCCTTCGCCGCGCCCTTGCGCGCCGCAAACTCTTCCGGTGTCCAATACGCAAACGGCGGCAGCTGAAACCCGTAAGAACGGATCATATCATCCGCCGCGGCCATGATCTCGTTGATGGTAGAGCGTTTCATGAAATCCTCCTTCACGTCATCTCGGCGTGTCACTCATATGTCATGCCCCGGAAAGGACACACCATATTTAGCGCTAACATTCATTTGCCTTCCCCTATGTCAAACAGCCGCTCTTCAAGCAACAAAAATTGACATCGGCTCTGCCCAAATGGAGCAAAAACCCCCGAAACAAGTTTCGTCTCCAAATCCACAAAAACCACTTGCCGAAACCCATTTCCAATCGCATGCTAACGTCAACGGCCCTCTGCGGGTCAACGCTGGACCAGGTTGGCTCACACCACCATTTCAAACGGCCGGCATCCCTCAAACGACCACAAGACACAACGCCCTCTGGGGCGCCTTAAAGGACATAAACCCATGACCAAAATTGTTCTGGTGGGGGCAGGTAGCCTCCAATTTGGCACCGGTATGCTCGGAGATATTTTCCAAAGCGCGCATCTGACTGATGCGGACATCGTGCTGCACGATATCAACGAGGCCGCCGCCTTACGGACCCTGAAAGTCGCCCAAGACTATATGGTCGCAAACACCCTCACACCGTCGATATCGGCAACCACTGACCTGCGTGCGGCCCTGAAAGGCGCGCGATTTGTGGTGATCTCAATTGAGGTCGGTGACCGTTTCGCACTTTGGGACATGGATTGGAAAATCCCACAGCAATACGGCATCGCGCAGGTCTACGGCGAAAACGGTGGCCCGGGCGGCTTGTTTCACAGCTTGCGCATCATCCCGCCAATTTTAGACATCTGCCAACAGGTGATGGACATCTGTCCCAACGCCACGGTGTTTAACTATTCCAACCCGATGAGCCGCATCTGCACCACGGTGCACCGTAAATTCCCAGAGCTCAACTTTGTGGGCATGTGCCACGAAATCGCCAGCCTGGAGCGCCACCTTGCCCCGCTGCTCGGGGTGGACCGCGCCGACATCTCCTATCGCGCGGGCGGATTAAACCACTTCTCGGTCATGACCGACTGCACCTACGTGAAAGACGGCAGCAGCGCATATGCTGACGTGCGCTCCAAGGCCGAAGGCTACTTCTCCCAAATGCCCGGTTACTCCGAGGTGTTGCAAGCGTCCCGCAAAACCGGGAAATCGATCGAGACCGAAGGCTGGATGGACATTGACCTCAGCATGATCGACACCGTGCGCCCATGGTCCGACCGCTGGCTTTTTGCTGAAATTTTGGAGAAGTTCGGCGCACTGCCGATCACCTACGACAGTCACTTTGGCGAATACATCCAATGGGCGCATGATTGCTCTGATCATCAGGGCATCTTGGATTTCTATACCTACTACCGCAACTTCTTGGGCAAAACCGATCCGGTGATTGAGCCGGTTCTGAAAGAGCGTGTTGTGCCGATAATGGAAGCGTTGCTTGGCGCACCAACCTATGAAGAAGCGGCGGTGAACATTCCCAACAAAGGATACATCGCCAACCTGCCCGACTGGATCGCGGTCGAAGTCCCGGCAACAATCGACACCAACGGCCTGCATGGCATTGCGGTGGAGATTCCTGCCGGTGTGCGGGGCTTGTTGTCCAACCAGATCGGCATCCACGACATGACCGCAGAAGCCATCTTGGCGGGAAGCCGCGATCTTGTGGTACAAGCGCTGCTGGTTGACCCCGTGGTGACCAAGTCCAAAGGCATCCCGGCGCTTGTCGATCATATGATCGCGGAACAAAGTCCTTGGCTTGACTACCTCACCTAAAGCGCTGGCCTTCTAAACAGAAAGCGCCCCAAGGTCTTCCTTGGGGCACCGCTAACGCAGTTGCAGACCTTTAGAACGTGCGCACGTCCGTGATGATCTCCTGACCAAAGGAAGCGCCAAGGATATGGGCACAGATCTTGTCAGCCGTGTCCTGCGCTTGCGCCAAAGCACCTTCTTCTTTCATCGCTTTGAACTGATCAAGGATCGCAAAATTCTCTGCTGGTGTCGCACGGATCGTTTCTTGCATGCCTGTGTCAATCACACCCGGCGCGATGCTTTCCACTTTCAGCCCGTCCACCCCGTCCTCATTCATCGCACGCGCATGGTGATCCAACGCGGCTTTGGTCGCGCAATACACGCTCCACCCAGTGTAAGGGTTGCGCCCCGCACCGCTGGAAATGTGCGCTAGCCGCCGATCTGCGGCCCCTTGCGTCGCACCGACAAACGCATTGCTCAACAACAACGGCCCGGTGATGTTCACCGAAATCGCCCGCGCCACCAGCGCCGGATCCTGCCGCCCAATCGGCGCAACAGGATCAACGATCCCAGCGTTGTTGATCAGCACAGCCTCGGTGGCTCCCGCCAAAAACGCCGCAACCAATTCGCCATTGGCAAAGGCAGAGACCGCCTCTACATCAGCCAAATCCAATGCCACTTCCGCCAGCTTGTCATCTGTTGTGCCCAGCGCACTGCGTGACACACCCAAAACCTCAAACCCAGCCGCGATCAATGGGGCGACAAGCCCAGCCCCAAGACCTTTGGAGTGCCCTGTTACGATTGCCTTCTTCATGCCAATTCCCTCGCATGGTTCCGCGTCGGCCCTGCGCCGCGCGCTTGCTACCTATATCAATGCGCGCAGCAAAAGGTTCAATCACCCGTTGATGAAAATGGCGCGAAAATCGTTCACATTGGTCAAGGTCGGTCCGGGCACAACCTGCGCCCCAATGCGGCCAAAAAATCCGTGTGCGTCATTGATCGCCAAAGCGCCTGCGGCATCTTCCCCCTTGGTCGCCGCAACCTGCAACGTGTTTGGTCCAATCACCGCGCCTGCAACCTCTGCTGCCCCGTCCACGCCGTCGGTGTCGCACGCAATCGCGTAGACACCGTCGACCCCATCCAAAGCCGCCGCCAGCGCCAACGCATATTCCGCATTTGGCCCGCCAACCCCGTCGCCGCGCCGGGTGACAGTCAGCTCACCGCCAGACAATAAAACCACCGGCCCCTGCCCCAGACGTGCTTTTGCCAAATCAGCATGCGCCCGCGCCACATCACGCGCCTCGCCTTCCAGAGCATCCCCCAAAATCTCCACCGCACAGCCTGCGGCCTCGGCCACAGCTTTCGCCGCCTTCAAAGACTGCAACGGCGACGCAAACAGAATGTTCTCTGTTGTGCTCAGACGCCTGTCCTGCAGCGCAACCACGCCCCCATGCGCCTTCGCCGCCGCCACAACATGCGCGGGCAACGCAACGCCATATGTGGCCACAGCCGCCAACGCGCTGTCCAAGTCTCTCGGTTCTCCCACAGTCGGGCCGGAACCAATCATGCCCGGATCATCGCCCGGCACATCAGAAATCAAATAAGAAACGACTTTGGCCGGATAGGCCGCCGCCGCCAGCTGTCCGCCTTTGGCCTGACACAGATGTTTGCGCAGCGCATTCATCAGCGAAATTGGTGCTCCAGACGCCAGCAAATCCGCGTTAATCTGTTGCAATTCATCTAAGCTCACGCCAGGCACTGGCGCTGTCAAAAGCGCCGATGCCCCGCCGGAGATCAGACACACAACCGTATCTTCTTTCCCCAACCCGCGCAGCAACTCCAGCATCTCCAAGGTGGCGGCTTCACCGGCCGCATCCGGCACCGGATGTGCCGCCGCAGCGATCCGAATGCCCGCACAAGGCCGCTCATAGCCGTAGCGCGTGATCACCAAGCCGTCACAGGGCCCCCAAGCGCTTTCAAGTGCCTCCGCCATACGCGCGCTTGCCTTGCCTGCGCCGACAACGATCAGCCGCCCAGTGGGTCTGTCACCAAGCACAGTCGGCAGCGCCGCCATTGGGTCCGCCACCGCAACGGCTTCCGCAAACAGGTCTCTCAAAAATGTTTCCGGATTGTCCATCTCTCGGGCCTCCACACCACGTGATCACGCACACAGGTCTCAACACCGATCTGGCCCTGCCCGCAGCACTTGAGCTTACGTGTAAGAAGCCATGGTTTGATTGCAACTGTTTCGTTTGGTTTCGGAGCAGAAATGTTTCCGCTAACAAATCGAAATCTCAGACTGCGATGGCCAGAACCGTAAGACCAACAACTCTCCCCTACAGATGCACGACCATTTCCCCGACTCAAAATCTGCGCGGGTCATCGACGAAATTCTCTGACGTTGCCGTTCACAGCTTTCGGGAACCGAGCACCCCCATTGCGCTTGGTGAAAAATTTGTCACAATACCCGGCGGCACTGACACCAAAGGCACAAGGAAAACGTCTGATGACCACAGGCAAAATGGCCTCGATACCGGCCCAAACATCTTATGATGTTGTCATCATTGGCGGTGCGATTATGGGGTCTGCGACCGCATGGTTTCTCGCCAACAACCCGGATTTTAATGGTTCGGTATTGGTGGTTGAGAAAGACACAACTTACGCGCACAGCTCAACCGCCCACACCAATTCTTGCATGCGGCAACAGTTTTCAAACACCTTGAACGTGCAGATATCTCAGTTTGCCGCAGACTTTGTGAAAAACCTCCGCCAGCACATGGGCGGGGATCCCCGCATACCTGACCTCACCATCCAAAACTTCGGCTACCTGTATCTGGCCGACACAGAGGCGACCGCACAACGATTGCGCGACAATCAGAAAATCCAAATTGCAGCTGGCGCGGGAACACAACTCTTGTCCCCTGAAGACATCGCGGCCCGCTATCCGTTCTACAGCCTTGAGGACATCTTGCTTGGGTCACTCAACACCAAAGACGAAGGCTATTGGGACGGCGGGGCGGTGTTTGACTGGCTGCGCCGTTCTGCCCGCGAGGGTGGCGTAGAATATGTGCACAGTGAAGTCGTGGACATGGCCCGAAACGGCGACAAAATCACCTCCGTGACGCTTGCCACTGGAGAGGTGATATCTTGCGGACAGGTCGTAAACGCGTCCGGCCCACGCGCCGCGCGCACATCCGCGATGGCGGGTATCTCGCTGCCGGTAGAGCCGCGCAAACGCTTCACATGGGTGTTCTCCGCCGAAACGCCGCTGCCGATGGAGCTGCCGTTGACCATTGATCCTTCTGGCGTGCATTTTCGCCAAGACGGGCCACAGACATACATGGCCGGTGCCGGCCCCGAAATCGACGTGCCGGTGGCCTTTGATGATTTCCACATGGATCACAATAGGTGGCAAGACCATGTCTGGCCCATAATCGCCACACGCATTCCGCAATTTGAGGCCATCAAAGTTGTCGCCGAATGGGCTGGCCACTACGCCTTTAACACGCTCGATCAAAACGCAGTTCTTGGCCCCCACCCCGAGGTCACAAACTTTATCTTTCTCAACGGGTTTTCCGGACATGGGTTGCAACAAAGCCCAGCGATGGGCCGTGCAACCGCCGAATGGTTGACGTTTGGCGAATTCAGAACTCTGGACATGACGCCGTTTACATTCGAACGTGTGCGCGACAATGCCCCAATCATCGAAAAGGCGGTAATCTAATGGCGCACACCAACCCCTTCCTCGCCGCATTGCGCGAAGGCAAACCCCAAATTGGCCTTTGGGTGTCTTTGGGTGATGCCTTGACCACCGAAGTTGTGGCCGGTGCCGGGTTTGATTGGCTGCTTCTTGATATGGAACACGGCGCCGGTGAAATCACCGATGTTCAGGCACAGCTTCAGGTGATCAAAGGCTACGAGAGCACTGCCATCGTGCGCCCGGACTGGAACGACCCGGTCAAGATCAAACGCCTGATGGATCTTGGCGCACCGGGGCTGTTGTTCCCGATGGTGAACACCGCGGAAGAGGCCGCCGCCGCGGTTGCCGCAACACGCTACCCACCAGAGGGAACACGTGGCTATGGCGGCACAACGCGCGCCACAAGTTTTGGCCGGGACAAAACCTACGTCGACACCATCGAAGACTCCACCGCGGTCCTCATTCAGGTAGAAACACTTCAGGCGCTGGACAATATTGATGCGATCGCCTCTGTGGACGGCGTTGACGGGGTCTTCTTTGGCCCTTCTGACATCGCGTCGCAAATGGGATTGGTGGGCCAATCTGGCCATGATGATGTTTGGGCCAGAATTCTTCCGGCAGCGATGCGCCTGATTAGCAAGCGGATTCCGGTCGGCACGTTGGTGCGCGATGTGGAATTCGCGCGCCACCTCATCAAAGCCGGGTTCACTTTCGTCGCCTGCGGCTCTGACGCAGCGCTGCTCGCCAAAAGCGCGGATGCATTGCTTGCGGACATGACCGCGTCCGAATGAGCGCCTGCGGGCGTCCAAAAGAATGGCCCCGCACATCTCTGCACGAGGCCACCGCTGGGAGGAAACTTAACCCGATAGATCAGCTGGCAGGAGGCGCCAGTTCGATATGGGTACGGCCATCCATATTCAGGCCATTGGGATCAAAGATCGACGGGAAGAACTCACGCACAAGCGCGTCGCGCAGACCACTGTCCACCGCCGCTTCCAAAGCCGCTTGGATCACCGGCGCCGTGTCGGTTTCGGCTGGGGACATAAACAATTGAAAGTCACCAGGGTAGACAAACAAAAGATCGGATTCTGCGGCCAAATCTGGGTGTTGCGGTGCCTCAGCTTCAATCTCCATGATGCCACGAGAGAAGTAGTCAATGCCCCGGTTGCCCGCGCCCAGCATCTTGTAGATGTTGCGCCATTCGCCATCCACTTCGCTCACCGTCAGCGCGTTTTCGTTCCAGACGCTCACGTCATACCAGCCTTTGCCAAAGCCACCGACCATACCGCTGCCTTGCAAGTCACCCAATGACGCCATCTCAGAGAAAGCCGCCTGATCACTCGGGCGAATAAAGAACACGCGCTTGCCAATCAGACCACCGGTCAGGTCAACTGGCACAATCACCGCGTTGTCCAATGTCCGACGCCACAGCTTAAAGGTCACCATACCATCTTCGCCCTGTGACACCTGCGCATCAAAGCGGCGCGCTGGCACACCTTCCGCGATCTCGATGTTGGCCGTGTGACCCGCGGCTTCCAGCGACTGGGTCAACAACGCTTGCATGTATGCGGACATGGAATGCTCTGGCAGCTTCAGGCTGATATCGTCCGCCAGCGCCACTGTTGCAGTCAGCGTCATGGCAACGGCTGTGGTTGCCCATTTTACAATCTTCATTGCTTAGATCCTCAAAAGTAAAACTCTGAGGACAGAGGTAGAATTCAATCTTTAACGAGCCCCTACTGGACGCCCAAGGGGTCTGTTTTTCGACCAATCCGGTTAACGCGCGCGCAAAACTTGCGTTTTCATGTCGCCAACATGCATCTTCAAACCACCCCTCCACATGAAAAAAACTTCGCTAAATTAACAGCTTATTCGATGTTCTGCGCTGGATTGCCATCTCGAAAAACGGCGATTTGTGCAAAGAAATTGGTAAATGGTCGTCATTTGAGCATCACAACTTTCGTTATTTGTTTCGTCTTTCGACGCGCGGTTCATTAAACTTGTCTCCAATATTCGTGCGACGGCCCCCGGAAACGCAACAGGGCGCACAAAGGCGCCCCATCAAACACGTTCTGCTTGGGCGGTTAGGCGGCGCGAGTGCTGGCAAACATTTCAATGGGGGCCTCTTCTCCGGACACGCGCAGCTCAAAGCTTTGAACCATCTCAGAGACCTGATTGGTGTCGCGCTGCATTGAGGCCACCGCAGCGGCGGTCTGCTCAACCATTGCTGCGTTTTGCTGTGTCACCCCATCCAAATGGGAAATCCCTTTGGAAATTTCGGTCAAACCCTCTGATTGCGATCCGCCCGATTTCGCCACATCCGCGCTGAGATTGGCGACTCGTTCGACCCCAACCAGAATATCTTCCAACACACCGCCAGCTTGATCCACCAGCGCCACACCACTTTCAACCTGCTCACCAGATTCCTTGATCAGCTCATTGATCTCTTTGGCGGCATCACCGGCCCGCTGGGCAAGCCCGCGCACTTCAGAGGCCACAACCGCAAATCCACGTCCGGCTTCACCGGCCCGCGCGGCCTCCACACCTGCGTTCAGCGCCAACAAATTGGTCTGGAAGGCAATATCATCGATCACCGTGGTGATTTGTGAAATGCGCATCGAGCTCTCGGCAATCTCGCGCATCTTCCCCACAGTTTCAGACATCACCGCCTGACCGGTTTCAGCCTGCACATGGGTCTCGCGCATCATGGCGTCCGTGCGCTGCATCACCGCAGAGGCATCCTGAACACTTTCGCTGATCTCCGACAGGGACCGTGCGGTGCGCTCCAGTGTCGCCGCCTGCGTCTCCGTCCGATGCGCCAAGTCATTTGCACCGTCATTGACTTCCAACGCTGTCAGTTTCAGATCGTCGGTCGCATATTTGATCGCCTTGATCACAGAGCGCATGTTGCCCTGCAATCTGTTAAACGCCAACCGCACCCGCTCATAGGTCTCAGGGTACTGGCCCTCTTCGGGGGGCAAAATATCGGTTGAGAAATCCTTCTGCGCCATCCGCTCCATCGCCAATTCAAGCTCCGCAACAATCTCTTCTTGCACTGACCGCTTTGACGCAAGATGGCTCTCGATCACCACCCCCATGTCCAACTGAAATGCGCGCGCCAATAGCCCTACGTCACGCGCCACTTTCTTGCGGCCAAACATCACCCATGGCGTCCCTTTGGTCATCAAGGTCGTTTGCACGTGGCACGCGGCGCGCGCATACCCCGCCAACACCACTTCCTGCGGCAGCTTCATTTGGTGAAAATAGGCATGTGCCAATTTCTTGGCGGAGGCCTCATAGCGTGCGTCCAACGCCCCGGTGAGCAAGTATTGCCAATGCTGAATCTGCGCCGCCTTGACACCTGCCAGTATCGCCAAGTCGCCAACGCCATCGCCCAGTTCCGCCTGCGCGATAACAAGCGCTTCAAATGGTGCAAACGCAGCATCCAACCAAGGCACAACTTTGGTTGCCAGACGTTTCAGATCGGCGCTGCTGTCTCCGTCAAAACCATAGTTTTTAACAAGCATCTCTAGCGCATTGACCATCTCGCAAAGCCTCTTCATGTCGACCGAATTTCAAGTTGAGTTAACCAATACTGCGATCATAGTTAACGAAAGCCTTAACCCGCTCCAAAACGCAGCAGATAAAACGCTTTTTTTGCCCGGCCTCGCGCAGGTGCCTCTGCACCCCACACAACGGCCAAAACAAAGGGCGTGTCTGCTCTTACGCAGCACGCCCCGAAGCCCCAATATCGGGCCTGAAATGTGTGTCTAGATTAGGCTCAGCTCAGCGCTTCAATCTTTGCCCCGGCAAACTGCGCCACCATCTCAGCACCAGCCGCCACATCCATCAGGCACAGCGCAGTGGACAGGCCATCTGCGATGGCAGCTGTTGGCGCCGACACCGACGCCAGCGCGACAGCGCCTTCATTGCCGTCTGGACCAAAGATGTGCGCATCAGAGCCGGACAGCACAGTTGCCATAGGAGCAGAGGTGGCAAGCGCGCGATCAGACAGCTGAACCCGCTCAACAATCTCACCTGCGGGTGTGGACACACCAGCAACCCAAGCGGCACCATCCGCGCGGTGGCCCAACGCGGCAACTTCGCCCATGTCCATCAACACATCGGTCAGCCCGGCATCTTTCAGGATCAGTACAACGCGGTCGGTCACATAGCCCTGCGCCACGCCGTTCAATGTCAGTGCCATACCTTCAGTGCCAAACCGCACTTCATCAGCATCAAACGCCACCGCATCCCAGCCAACCAAAGCTTTGGCTGCGTCCACGTTGCCTTGACCACCCTTGGCCAACCAAAGAGGCTGAACAGTTGCGTCAAAAGCGCCGCCACTGGCACGGTTCAGATCGTCGGCAATCGCCAAGACTTCAAGCATCTCCGCTGATGGCGCTTTCAACACACCATCGCGGTTCAACGCCGTCAGTTCGCTGTCACGATACAAAGAGAAGATGCCTTCCAGACGATCTAGCTCAGCGGCGACTTGCGCAAAAACCGGTGCAGCCTGTGCATCGGTCATACCAACTATTTTCATCTGCGCCGGGGCGCCCAACGCAACACCGCTCCATGTGGCGGTTTCGGTCGCGGCCAAGGCCACGCCAGCAGGCAGCGCCGCGCTTGCGGCGGCGATGGTGAGGAAACGACGGCGATTGATGCGGGTCATGACGGGCTCTCCAGCGTCTGAATGAATACTCTGAGCCATGTAAGGCTGCGGGGGGCATATCACCCTGTGATCAGTTTTCCCAGCCCAGTTAGTGGCAAAAAACGCGTCGTGTGAATTTTACGCAGACCATTCCTATTGAGGACGCGTTTGCAGGCAGGCGTTAACGAATTTGGGCACCTCTGCAAAACCGTCGCACTACCGACGTGATACAGATGTGCCCAAAACCTACGCTCTTAACCTTTGACTTTACAGCCGTTGACCATCCGCACCAAAGAAATGCACCAGCTCTTGCGGGAACATAAGCCCAACACGGTCGCCCACTTTTTGGTCCACATTTCCGCCGCTGATCCGCACGGTGATCTTATCTTCCTGTCCCACATCAAGGATCAGAAACGTGTCAGCACCAAGGTATTCAATCACCTCAACCGTGCCATCACATTGCCCCGCACCGGCGTTGCAAATCTCGATATGTTCAGGCCGCACCCCAACCTTGGCCGCCGCACCAGTCAGGCCGAATGGGCCACTCCCGGACACCGCCAGCTGGTAGCTGTCATCACCCGGTTGCGCGGAACACTCCAGAATGTTCATCTTCGGGCTGCCAATGAACTGCGCCACGAAAAGATTCCCTGGCTTTTCATAGAGTTCTCTTGGTGTGCCCACCTGCGCGATGTGGCCATATTCCAGCACCACAATCCGGTCCGCCAACGTCATCGCCTCAACCTGATCGTGCGTCACGTAGATCATTGTGCGCTTCAAGTCTTGGTGCAGTTTTGCGATCTCATAGCGCATCTCCACCCGCAACGCTGCGTCCAGATTGGACAGAGGCTCGTCAAAGAGAAACGCCGTGGGGTCGCGCACAATCGAGCGCCCAATCGCCACCCGTTGCCGCTGCCCACCAGACAGATCCTTGGGCCGGCGTTCCAGATAGTCGGTCAACTTCAGGATTTCTGCCGCGTGCGACACCTGTCGGCTGATCTCGTCTTTGGCAACGCCCGCCACTTTAAGAGAAAATCCCATGTTTTCGGCCACAGTCAAATGCGGATAAAGCGCATAGGACTGAAACACCATGGTCAGCCCACGTTTGCTCGGCGGATGATCTGTGACATCGTTGCCGGCGATCTCCAGACCGCCCCGGCTGATGTCTTCCAACCCGCCAATCATCCGCAGCAAAGTCGATTTGCCGCAGCCTGACGGGCCAACAAAGACCACAAATTCACCGTCCTGAATCTCAAGATCAATGCCTTTGATGACCTGAATTTCACCAAACCACTTTTCGACCGCTTTTAGATTGATACTCCCCATCAGTCCCTCCCTGCCCATGCCAGCCACACTGCCGCAGTCCAGGTGAACGTGCCACCGCCTGCTGCCTTACCGTTCATTGGATCAAAATACTCAGCAAAACCGTGCTCTTTGATGAGCCCGGCCGTCTTGTCAGCCAAAGCCTTGGCCTCCGTTTTGTGGCCCATGTCCTCCAGACCGATTCCGATCAACAGATTGACCACCGCCCAAGTTGGACCACGCCAGTAACGCCGCGCATCAAAGCTCTCCGCGTTCGGGTCATTGCTTGGCACCGGATAGGGCACCCGCGTCATCACATCACGCAGACGTGCCAGCATCTTGGCGTTTTCCACACCTGCAAACCAGCATAGGTAAGACGCGTTCGACAAACATCCGGCCCATTCTCCGCTCAGCACATCACGCGAGTCGTACCCGCCCAGTTCCTCATTCCAGAGCGTCTCAGCCCCGGTCACCAACAACTCGATGCTGGCCGCAATGCCAGAGGTGTCTTCCCCCAAGGCCTCGCCAATCACCTGCAAGTCGCGCGCGGCGCGCAGAGTGGTGAAGGTCATTGTGGGATCCGCAACCCGGAACGGGCTTTCTGCCAACATGGCCGCTTGATCCCAATTCAGGCGCCGCCCCATCTGTACCAGCTTGATATAGCGGTCATAATCATACTTGGTTGGCCGGTCGTCACTGTTTACATGCGCTGTGTCACGGCGGGTATATTCCCCAACATCAGACGCATCCATACGCGCCATGGTATTGTCCCAATCCGGTGCGTTGTCTCGCCCGGTCTCCCATGGATGGGTCGTGCACACTGCGCCACGATGCAGACGCCACCGCATGATCCAGTTGTGCCATTTTACCATCTTGGGGTAGAGCGCAGCCAATCGCTCGCGTCCAACGCCCTTGTCTTGTTCCCACACGAACCGTGCCATGGTCGCAGCAATGGGGGGTTGGATGATCCCTGATGACGGGATCGGTCCTTCGCAGCCCCACACGTCCGGCCCGGGGAAATACCCCGGATCACTTTTGTGGAACAAGATATGCGGCACCATACCGTCCGCCCATTGGCCTTTAAACAGCGTCTCGATCTCAACCCATGCGCGGTCCACATCAAACTGCGCAAAGCCCAAGGCAGCCACGGCGCTGTCCCAATTCCATTGGTATGGGTAAAGCCCCGCTGTGGGCACGGTGTAGCCGCCCCGATCATTGGTGATCAGGATTTCACGTGCCTGTTCACTGATTGCGGTATTACTAGTCATCGTCTTATCCTTTGACAGACCCGGCCGTCAGGCCTTTGGTCATGAAGCGTTCTAATCCCAAAAACAGCGCCATAATCGGCAGCGTGGCGATCACCGCCCCTGCCATCAGGTGTTGCCTTGGAATCTCAGAAGAGTTGAGCATCGCCACCCCGCGGGTGAGCGTGAATTTAGAAGGGTCATCCAGCAGCATGAACGCGAGCAGGAATTCGTTCCACGCGATCATGAAGACATAAAGAGACACCGATGCCAGCGCTGGAAGGCTCAGCGGCAGGGTGATTTTCCAGATCACTGCCAGTCGCGACAACCCGTCCATCAACCCAGCTTCTTCAACCTCAGTTGGAAGACCTCGGAAATACCCCTGGAGCATGTATAGCGCGACAGGGATGGTTGTGACCGGATAGATCATCACAATCCCGGTGATTGAGTTGCGCAGCCCCGTCATCGAAAACGCGATGTAAATCGGCAGCGCCAAAACAATCATGGGCACCATGTAAATCAACAGGATAGAGCGTGAAAACGCTTTCTGTCCCTTGAACCGGAACCGCGCCACCGCATAGGCACCCGGCACGCTGAACGCCAATGTGATGAACACCGTCAGCACCGAGACGTAGAAAGATGTCCATAGATATGTGCCGAAATTGAAGTCCCGGAAAAGCTCAACATAGCTGCGGAACAGTGCTGTGCCTTTGCTCAGTTCAATGGAGAAATCCAGCGGGTTCTGCAGCAAGGCCTGCTGCGATTTCAGGCTGGTCATCACCATCACGTAAAACGGGATAATCACAATCGCGGTGAAAAAGATGTAGCCAAACCCCGTCAGGAACCGGATCACAGCGGCTTCATATTCATGCCGCGTCAACTCCGCAAAAGGTGTGTCATGCAAAATCGCTTTGAGCCCAAAGTGCATACCCACAAACACCGCCAACATCGCCACCAAAACCGCAGAGATCGAAACCCCCTCGCCAGTCAGCACCGGACCAAATTGGGAGAACAACGCCGCCGCCATGACCAGGCTTGCGGCCAATCGGGCCGGCGCCTCTGGCGCGGGGAAGCGCACATAGATCAGCCCCGTCACAGCGCCCCAGATGAGGCACAGAAGGATCTGCGGGCGAAACGCGGCACCGGTGGCAAATGACATGGCAATCGCGATGGTCGTGGCCATCACAACCAACCACAGCGCGCCCAAAATCGGGCCGGTTATATAACCTTTACGCATCACAAGCCCTCCTCGCGGCTGATGTATTTGAAGAAAACGAACGAGAAGCAAAGCAGGCACAGCAGGATGACCACCGCCACGGCCGCGCCGGCCCCGATGTTGGAAATCGCAAAGGCCTGTTCATACACATTCACGGTCAAAGTGCGTGTGCCCGCGTTGCCGCCTGTCAGCAGGAAAATGTCGTCAAACTTGTTAAAAGTCCAAATGAAGCGCAGCAGAAACAACACAGACAGGATGCCCAAAAGCTGCGGCAGACTCAGCAGCCAGAACTTCTGGAATGGCGACGCCCCATCCATATCGGCGGCCTCATACATCGACGTATCGATGCTCTGCATCCGCGCGAGAATGAACAAGAAGGACAGCGGGAAGTACCGCCAGATTTCAAACACCGTGACCATCACCAGCGCCAGCGGGCGATCACCAAAGAAGTTGATCGCACTCTGTGTGACGCCCATCTGAATCAACAGGGCGTTGGCAGAGCCTGAAAACGGATCAAACAACGTAACCCAGGTGAAGGCCACCGCAATCACCGGCGCCACATAAGGAAACAGGTACAGCCCGCGAATGAAGCCTTGCCCCTTAAAGCTCTTGTTCAGCAAGAGCGCCGCAAACAGCCCCATCAACAGTGCACCAATGGTGCCAAACACCGTGTAAAACATCGTCACGCCAAACACGGACCAGAACTCACCACCATCAAACAGACGTTTGTAGTTCTCCAAAGACAACTCGGGGCTGGTCAATGTGCTCTTGCCACCACCTGTCACCTCTGGCTCACTGTCTTCCACAGCGGCCTCAAGCGCATCCTCTCCCATGTCAGACGTGATTGGCAGGCGCAATCTTTCACGCTCGCCGCCCTCCATCTCACCAAAATCACAGAAGAAATCTCGTCCCTCTAGGGAACAAGCCTCTGGCAGGGTTTCACGAAACTGCACACCGTCCGGCAAGGTGTCAGCAAGCGTTACCCCTTGAATGCTCTCCTCCTGAGAGGAGTTTCGGACACGGTATTCGATGCGCATATCTTCGCCGCTGCCACGCAGGCTTTCGCGCACGATGGGCGCAGGCGGGCGCAGGTCCTGCAGAGCGAAGGGTTTGAAACTGATCCAGATGACAGCGAACAGGGGTAACACCACAACCAACGCAACACTGATCAGCGTAGGAGCCAGTAGCCCCCATGCCAGTCGTGCTTCACGTTTGGCCAGTGCACCCGTGCCTGTCGGCGGGAGAGCCGTAGACATAGGGGAACCTCACAAGGAAAAAGCTGCGAGAAAAAGGATAACAGCGGCCCACCTGCACGCCAGGCAGGCCGCTGCGTCAGACGCAGGAAGGGGTTACTGGACTTTCGACAATTCGTCGTTCATCGCAGCAACCGCCGCAGCAGCGTCAAGTTCATCATCGATGTATTGACGCACAATGCGGTTGATCGCCTGACTGTTGATGATCTTGGACGCGAGGGACAGCTGGCCTTCGGCCACACCCCAACGTTTGGCCACATCCAGGCCACCCACGATTTCGTCAATCATTGCTTGATCATAAAGCTCACCCAAGGGCGCTTTACGATCCACGCCCACTGGCAGCTTGGACCAAGCCACAGAGAAAGCGGTTGGATCGTCAGCCGTACCGCGGCGCACTGGGAACTTACCCTCAGGTGCAATCGACAGCGTCTGCGTATAGCCGTCATCCATCGCAAATTTCACAAAGTCCATCGCCGCATCGGTGTCTGCATCCGATGTAATGCCGAAGTAACGCACGTCACCCCAAGCAGCCCCATCAGGATTGGACGGACCAGAGAAGTTGGTCACGATGCCTGTCATACCAGCCAATTTGTTGGAGGTTGGATCATCGGTGATTGTGGGCGGAGCACTGTCGCGCAGACCGGCCAGTTCGTCCAAAATGAACGGAGACCAGATGATCATTGCGGCCTTACCAGCAAAGTAGAGCTCACGTGACTGTTTCCAGTACAGCTCACCCGGAGGGGACGCTTTGGCGATTGCTTTGTAGAAGTTCAGCACTTCGGTGGTCGCGGCTTCGTCCAGCGGCTTAAAGCCATCGGCACCCACAGGGCTCACACCATTGGCCAGGAACACGTGCTCAAGCACTTGGCTCATGAAGTTTTCATCAACCTTGGTCGCCGCCACAAAACCGTACATCTCTGGCGGGTTGTGCAGCGCTTCAAGAGCCGCCAGCACGTTGTCAAAACTGCTTGGCGCTTCCAGTCCAGCGGCGTCAAACAAGTCTTTGCGATAGACAACCATCTGTGTCCAGCCATCAACCGGAACAGAGGCTGTTTCGCCGTTGAAGTCGGCCATGGCCACCGCACCCGGTGCGAATGTCTCAACGCCCAGCGCCTCTACAACCTCAGAGGCCGCTTCGGTGTCAAGAATACCGGCTTCCGCCCAAGGCAGCGCGTACTGCAATGTGTGATAGATCACATCGGGCAAATCGCCTGCCGCAAACGCAGCTGTGGCACGTGTGCCCAGATCGCTTTCGCTGACCGGGATCACCTCAACTTCAGTGCCGCTGGCTGCTTTGAACTGTTCCGCCATTTCCTGCTGTTTCGCAAGACGCTCTGGCTGTTCCTCTGTTGTCCAGAACCGAATGGTGTCAGCCTGAACGGACATTGCCGTCAGAGCCAACGCCAAAGACGTGCTCATCAAAAGTTTCGAAGAAGTGTAGCGTGACATGATAATCCTCCCTGATTTCTGTTCACATTTTTTCTAATTTTGCGGCCAGCTCTTCAGAGCTTAGGGCCGGTGGGCCATCTGAGTGTCGCTCAACCAAAAGCGCCTCAGAAACTTCGCGCAGCGTTTCCGGGGCCTCACCCCGGATCTGGCGGATCAGCAGTTCTGCCAATCGCGCTCCAGCACGCCGCGTATCAACATTATATGTGGTCAATCCGGGGCGCGCGAACTCCGCCTCAGGCACCCCGTCATATCCAATCAAGGACACATCCTGCCCCACGCTCAATCCCAAATCGCCCAGCGCATCATAAGCGCCAAGTGCTGGCATATCGGTGGCAAACACTATTCCTGTTGGCGGCGTCGACAACGCCATCAGTCCCCGCACCGCGTCTGCGCCTTCTGCACGGGTGCGCGCCCCTTGGCACATCAGATCCGCATCAAACGCCAACCCCGCCGCACTCAGCCCGGCTTTAAAGCCTTCGCGACGCAAATGCGTGTAGTTGAAATTCTCGGTGCTACCGACGTATCCAATGCGCTGATGACCCAACCCCGCCAATCGCGTGACCGCGCTGCACATGGCCGCTTCACCAAGAATATCATACCAGGATCCGCTTTGCTGCGCAGGCGGCACCCCGTGTTCGGTCCGACCAAACATCACATGCGGCACGTTGCGCTCTCTGAGCATAGCAACACGCGGGTCGCTGACTTCGGTCCGCGGCAGGATAAAGCCGTCCGCTTTTCGCTCATCGATCAAACGTTCCAGAACCCGCTGCATATCTGCATCTGACAAAGCTGTCGAAACCGTCAACGTCCATCCAAATCCGCTGGCGGTTTCACAAGCGCCCATCAAGAACTCTTGCAAAAACGGGTTGTGCCGGTCCGGCTCGTCCATCTGCAAAACCAAGGCCAAAGCACGCACACGGCCTGTACGAATTGCCTGCGCATGGCTCAATGGCTGATACCCCAATTTTTTAGCGGTACTCGCCACGCGCTTGCGGGTGGTTTCGGAAATATCTGTGTAGCCATTCATAGCGCGGGAAACGGTGCTTTTGGACATCCCCAAATGCGCCGCCAAATCATTGATAGTCACACGCCCACCACTGCGACGTAGCGGGAGAGCCTCCAATGTTTCCGAGTTATTTCGAATCGCTGACATACTGGAACTATTTTCCCCGAAACCGGTTTCGGCAACAGGTTCTGCGAGGTTTTTTTCTCAACAAGACGCCGCAGCGGGCAAAAACAGCAGCAAACGCAGGAAAAAATAGGCACTTTTTGTACGTGAAAAACATCCAGACGTATGAACAAGGCCAACATATCTTGCAGTTTTGGTCGGACCATATATGATCGCCGCGGAAAATGGGGGACCAATCAGCAACGTGTCAGAGGATGCAAACATACAGCGCGCTGCAGACCAGATTGTGGAGTCTCTGACGCAGGCCATTCACACTGGCACACTTGAGGTCGGACAAGCGCCGCCGTCAGAGCGTCAACTTATGCAAGATTTCGGCGCCAGCCGCACCGTTGTGCGCGAAGCCATTGGCCGTTTGGCCGCACAGGGTCTCTTACATGTGCGCCCGCGTCACCGCCCCGTGGTGCGTGCGCCTGATTTTGATGCCGCTGCAGAGGCGCTGCAAAGCATTGTCACGCACCTTTTGAAAGCCCCCAATGGCACAAAGCAGCTGTTTGACACCCGCGTCTTTGTTGAAGCTGGCATCGTCAGGCTGGCAGCGCAAAAAGCAACCAAAGCGGACATTCTCAATATCAAAACCGCACTGGAGGCCAACCGCGCCGCCACTGAGGATTATGACCTGTTTTATGAAACTGACATCGCCTTTCACGGCGCCCTATTTGCGGTCTCCGCCAATCCGGCCTTGATCGCATTTCATAAGGCTTACACCTCTTGGATCGCGCCACAGTGGCAACAGATGCGACATCTACCAGCGCGCAACATACTGAACGTAACATCTCACGAAGCGATCTTTGACGCCATCCTCATGCGCGACCCCGACGCCGCCGAGGCGGCCCTGACCTCTCACTTGGCCGACGCTTGGGACCAAGTGCATGCCACCTTTGGAGACACGTGATGCCCCTACCCACTCACCCTATCAACAAAATCGCCTGCGTGGGCGAGGTGATGATTGAGCTCATTGCCAACGACAGCGACACCGCCCGTATCGGCGTCGCAGGCGACACGTTCAACACCGCCTACTACATCAATGCGCTGCTTGCAGACACTGAGGTTTCAACCTCTTATGTCACGGCTCTGGGCGACGATGCTTTTTCAGATCGGATCCTTAAAACGATCCAAGGCCATGGGATCAAAACAAATGCCATAGAGCGGCGCGCAGGACAAATGCCGGGTCTTTATGCGATTGAAACGGATGACGCAGGCGAACGCAGCTTTAGTTATTGGCGTTCTGCCGCTGCCGCGCGCTCGATTTTCACACCGCCATGCGCAGTGCCCATCGAGGTGCTCAACGGATTTGATCTTGTGCTCTTTTCGGGCATCAGCATGGCCATCTTGCCCCCGGAGACCCGCGCAAAGGTATTGGACTGGATCGACAGTTTCCGCGCCAATGGCGGCCTGTTGGCCTATGACAGCAACCACCGCCCACGCCTTTGGGAATCCGTAGAGGTCGCGCGCGCAACAAATGTCGCCATGTGGCAACGCGCCGACATTGCGCTGCCGTCTGTCGATGATGAAATGGATCTTTTTGGTGACGCATCGGAGGCCGACGCCCTTACAAGACTGCAGTCTTATGGAGTGACGTTTGGCGCCCTAAAACGCGGCGACAAAGGACCGCTAAATATCGCGACGGGGGCGCCACTGGAAAACGCCCTAGCAGCCCCCAAAGTGGTCGATAGCACAGCCGCAGGCGACAGCTTTAACGCAGGTTTTCTGGCAGCCATCGCAAAAGGAAAAGACGTCACCGACGCCATGGCGCTTGGCCATTCTTTGGCAGCCTATGTTGTGACCAAACGTGGCGCTATTCTCGATATCTCAGGTCAAAGATTGGCCTCACCAAAATAGGCGCACGGCCCCTTCCAAGAGGGGCCGCCCACTTTATCTTACGCAAGCCCAATCCAAGCCGCATCCCGCTGCGATGAACGCACACATGCATCAATGAACCGCATTCCGGCCATGCCTTCCTGAATACCGGGCAACAGCGTGCCGACATCTCCCACCGCACCAGCCTGATGCGCACGGATCATCGCCGCAGCCTCCAAATAAATGTTGGCAAACCCTTCCAAGTACCCTTCCGGATGCCCCCCCGGCGTCCGTGTCAGGCCCTCGGTCATCTCCAGTGCACCGCTCCCGGCACGTGTCAGGATCTGAGTGGGTTTGCCAAACTCCGTGAAGCGCATCTGGTTGGGATCTTCCTGCGCCCATTCCAGCCCGCCTTTGTCGCCATACACCCGCAGGCGCAGCGCATTCTCGTTGCCAGGTGCCACCTGTGAGCTCCACAGCATACCTCGGGCACCTTCGGCAAACCGCAGCATGATATGCGCGTTGTCGTCCACCTGTCTGCCCGGCACAAAGCTCTGCAAATCTGCGCACAGGCTTTCCGGGGTCAATCCCGTTACAAAACACGCCAGATTAAATGCGTGAGTGCCAATATCTCCAATCGAGCCGCCGGCACCGCTGCGGGCCGGATCGGTGCGCCACGCCGCTTGTTTGTTGTCCGCCGGCTGCGCTTCGGTCAACCAGTCTTGGGCATATTCGACCTGCACCACCCGCAGCGTGCCCAGCGCGCCATCTGCAATCATCTGCTGCGCCTGCCGGATCAACGGATACCCTGTGTAATTGTGAGTCAGGATCATCAAGGCATCAGACGTTTCCGCCAATTTCGCAAACTTGCGTGCCTCTGGCAGTGTTGCCGTCAAAGGTTTGTCGCAGATCACATGGATGCCACGCTTCAGAAACTCCCGCGCAGCCGGGAAGTGCATGTGGTTTGGTGTCACAATTGCCACGGCATCAATGCCGTCTTTCAAGCGGGCCTCACGGATCGCCATGGACTTGTAGTCATCATAGGTCCGGTCCGGAGCCAGCCCCAAGGCTTGGCCCGACGCCTGTGCCTTCTGAGGCGTCGACGACAACGCCCCCGCCACCAATTCATATTGGCCATCAAGCCGGGCTGCGATCCGGTGCACCGCGCCAATAAACGCGTCATTGCCGCCGCCAACCATGCCCAATCGCAATGGGCGCTCAAATCCGCTCATGATGTGATCCCCAGCATGCGTTTGTTCGCCTCTTCATCGGTGCCACCATCGGCAAAATCATCAAACGCTTTCTCCGTCACACGAATGATGTGGTCACGCACAAAAGCCGCCCCTTCACGGGCACCATCTTCTGGATGCTTCAGCGCGCATTCCCATTCGACCACGGCCCAGCCATCAAAATCATTGGCCGCCATCTTGGAAAACACTTTGCCAAAATCGACCTGCCCATCGCCAAGGCTGCGGAACCGCCCTGCGCGATCCACCCAGCTCTGGTAGCCGCCATACACCCCCTGCTTAGAGGTTGGGTTGAACTCCGCATCTTTGACATGGAACATCTTGATCCGGTCGGCGTAATCGTCAATATGCCCGATGTATTCCAAACACTGCAGCACAAAATGGCTCGGATCATACAGCATGTTGCAGCGGGGATGGTTCCCCACCCGCTCAAGGAACATCTCAAAGGTGACCCCGTCATGCAGATCCTCACCGGGGTGAATTTCATAACAGATGTCCACGCCCATCTGATCCGCATGATCCAAGATCGGGCGCCAGCGCCGCGCCAACTCATCAAATGCGGTTTCAACAAGTCCGGCGGGCCGCTGCGGCCACGGGTAAATATACGGCCACGCCAAAGCGCCCGAAAATGTCGCATGTTGGGAAATGCCAAGGTTGTAGCTTGCAGTGATGGCCAATTTCATCTGATCGACCGCCCAGGCTTGTCGGGCTTTCGGATTGCCACGAACCTCTGGTGCCGCAAAGCCATCAAATGCTTCGTCATAGGCGGGGTGAACCGCAACCAGCTGCCCTTGCAGATGGGTCGACAATTCTGTGATTTCAACGCCGTTCTCGCGCGCCACGCCCACAAGTTCTTCGCAGTAGGATTGTGAACTGGCGGCACGGGCAAGGTCAAACAGACGACCGTCCCAGCTGGGCACTTGCACACCCTTATAGCCACAATCAGCGGCCCATTTGGTGATGCTGTCCCAAGAGTTAAATGGGGCGTCGTCACTGGCAAATTGAGCCAAAAACAGCGCGGGACCTTTGATTGTTTGCATGATCTTTCTCCTGTTGAAAGAAGAGGGCCCTTGGGAGAAGGCCCTCTTCTCGGGTACCCGAATGGCGCTTTAGAAAGGCGAATCCGGGAAGTAGAAGGACGCAGCATTCTCAGGTGTGATCAACGTCGCACCCAGAATGTAGCGGCCAGCAACGGGGCCATTGGATTTGAAGGCTGCCACAGTGACATCCATCGCAGTTGCGATCATGGATGGTGGATACAGCACATCAACCGGCACAAGTTCATTGCCCTCCATGATGGCTTTGATGGTTTCTTTCATGCCAGCACCGCCAACAACAAACATTCCATCTCCATCACGGCCAGCCTGCTTCAGCGCGGCAACAACGCCAATCGCGATGTCATCATCCTGCGCCCACACTGCATCGATGTCGGGGAAGCGGGACAGGAAATCTTGCATCACTTCAAAGCCGTCATCGCGGTTCCAGTTGGCATGTTTGTGATCGAGAACGTTGATACCGGAACCTTCGATTTCCGCCATAAACGCGTCAAAGCGCTCGTTGTCGATCAGCGTCGGAATCCCGCGCAGCACCACGATGTTGTCGCCATCCTTCAGGCGGCCTTTCATGTATTCTGCAGACACACGCCCCAGCTCCGGGTTGTTGCCCGCAACATAGATGTCCTCAATGCCTGGCTGGCTCAAACCACGGTCCACCACGGTAATCAGCGCACCTGAATTTTTCACGTTAAGCACCGGGTCCGTCAGCGGCTCACTCTCAAAAGGCAGCACCACAAGGGCGTCGATCTGATGAACAGAGACCAGGTCTTCCAGCGCACTGGCCTGACTTGCGGGATCTGGCGAGTTCACCAACACAAGATCGACATCCGGGTAAAGCGCCTCAAGCCGTTTTTCGGCCTGTTCAGCATGCCAGTTCATACCAGCAGCCCAAGCGTGCGTTGGAGTTGGATAGCTGACCCCGATCTTGATGGTCTCAGCGGTTGCCATCCCCGTCATGGCCATCACCGCAGCGGCGGTCATGCTCCCAATTTTGTACAGTTTTTTCATGTCTTCCTCCCTAGGATTTGGGTGCACCTCTCCTGTCCGGTGCCCCCGGTTCTTTCGCGCAATCGCTTGCGAGAAACTTTAATTCGACTTGGTTTTGCGGCCCCAATCTCCGCGCTGCAGCCAGACCGCCACAATAATGATGACACCTTGCATTGTGCCGTTGAGGTAGTTGGAAATCATATCGGTGAAATTCAAAATATTGCCGATGGTGGTCAAAATCAGTGCGCCAATTATGGTGCCTCCAATCCGTCCATATCCACCTTTCAGAACTGTCCCGCCAATGATCACCGCCGCAATCGCTTCCAGCTCCCAAAGCACCCCGGTGCTTGACGACGCGGATCCCAATCTCGGCACATAAATGATGGTGGCCAACGACACGCACACACCCTGGATCACATATGTCAGTGTTTTCACACGATCCACTTTGATCGCGGAGTACTTTGCCACACTTTCATTGCTGCCAATCGCCGTGCAATAGCGGCCAAAAGCGGTGCGGTTCAACAGCAGCCATCCGGCGATCGACACTGCGATGAACACCCACACTGGGATGGGCAGCCCCATCACGCTGTCGTAATACACCGGGCGATACACCCCGCGAATGTCATAGTTCAGCGACAGGGTGCCCCCGTCGGCAAAGTAGGTCACCAGCGAGCGGTAAATCCCCATGGTGCCCAGCGTCACAATAAAGGCTTCGATCTTACCTTTGGTGGTCAACAGACCGTTCACCAACCCGGCACCAAGGCCAAGGATGATGGAGCACCCGCAGCCGATCAAAACCGTGGTAACCCCGGTGCCGAATGTGTCGACCGCATTGTTCATCACAATGATCATCACTCCGGCGATCACGGCGGCCATAGACCCCACCGACAGATCGATCCCGCCAGAAGTGATCACAAAGGTCGCCCCCACCGCGATGATGCCAATGAACGCTGACCGCGTGAGCAAGTTGGTGATGTTGCCCTCGCTCAAAAAGGCAGGGTTGAGCAGGTAACCGATGATGCACAATATGATCAGTGCAATGGCCGGTCCTGCAGCTTTCAGATCAAAACTGCTTAGAATGGATTTACGTTTCGGTGTCATGGCCGTCTCAGTCATGGTTGGTCTCCCGCTTCAGCCCGGCGGCAAAGCGCACGATTTCGTTTTCGTTGATATGATCGCCACTCAGTACTCCGGTGACCTGTCCCTCACGCATCACCACCACCCGGTGGCTCACACCGATGATTTCCGGCATCTCCGAACTGATCACCACAACCGACACGCCTTCGGAGGCGATAGCAGCGATGAAGTGATAGATCTGCTGTTTGGTGCCGACATCAATGCCGCGCGTGGGCTCGTCGATGATCACAATGCGCGGCTCGCATTCCATAACCTTGGCCAACAAGAGCTTCTGTTGATTGCCGCCTGACAGATCCCCCACATCCACGCCCGGATCGCGCGCTCGAATGTCAAACCGACGGATGGCCCGCTCCAGCGCGGCCTCCTCCGCTTTGCGGTCAATTCCGCCTTTCTTGAGAAACTTTGGCAGTGCGAACAGCGTCAGGTTCGGTTGCATCTTTTGGCGCAGCAACAGCCCTTTTTCTTTGCGATCCTTTGTCAGATAGACGATACCCGCATCCCGCGCCGCAGCGACACTGCTGAAATTTGCGACGTCGCCATCCACAAGCACGTCACCAGCCTCGCGCGGCACCAGACCACAGACAGCTTCAAACACCGCCGTGCGGCCGGACCCAATCAGTCCGGAAAATCCCAATACTTCGCCGCGACGCAAAGAGAAGGACACACCGTCCACGCCCGGAGCGCGCAAACCGCGCACTTCCAGAACTTTGTCAGCATCCACATCCACCTCGTTGATTGGCGGATATAGGTCTGACAACTCGCGCCCGACCATCATCTGCGCCATGGCGTCCGCTGTCAGATCGTCAGCTGCGTGCGTGCCGATCCACTGCCCGTCGCGCAACACCGTCACGCGGTCCGCAATCGCCTTAACTTCCGAGAGTTTGTGCGACACAAACACAATGCCCACACCCTGTTCTCTCAACCGCCTAATCTGGGTAAAGAACAGCTTGGTTTCTGCTTCCGTCAACGCCGCCGTGGGCTCATCCATAATCAGAATGCGCGCATCCCGGCTGATGGCTTTGACAATCTCCACCATCTGCTTTTGCGCAATCGACAAATCGCTGATCCGGTCAGTGGGTGCGATTTCCAGTCCAATCTGATCCAGATATTGCTGCACCGCTTGCTGCATCCGCGCACGGTCCAACACGCCACGGTGCTTGAGTTCGCGACCGAGGAAAACATTCTCCTCTACCGTCATTTGCTCGGCAAGGTTCAGCTCTTGGTGGATCAGAACCACACCCAGTTTTTCGGTTTCGCCATTGCCCGGCAACGCCACCTCTTCGCCATCCAATAGGATGCGGCCCGAGGTTGGCGGATGAAACCCCGCCAGTGTTTTCATCAACGTGGATTTTCCGGCACCGTTCTCGCCGATCAGGGCGTGGACCTCACCGGCGCAGACATCCATTGAGACGCTGAACAGCACCGGGACCGCCCCAAACGATTTGCTTACCCGATCCGCGCACAACACGGATTGGTTTATGGCGTGACCATCAGGCACAGCCGCTCCTCCCAGTATTTAACTTTTGCCCACCAAGGCAGGCCCTCCGACAACCGGATGTAAACCTTTTCATAACTTATGTAAACCTTTACATAGATCACTGTAAACCTTTTCACTATCCGCAAATACCGCTATAACCGGTCAAAACACCTTGATTTCAAAACCGAAACGCAGATCACAGCAGGCACAACTTAGTGAGCATCCCTCCTACAAAACCGGCCACCATTGAGGACGTCGCAAAGATCGCCGGGGTGTCAATTGCAACTGTTAGCCGGGCGATTCGATCCCCTGAGAAGGTCGCCGAAACCACCCGTAAAAAAGTCACTGCCGCGATTGCGCGGACAGGCTACACCGCCAACGCCATGGCGCAAAACCTGCGAATGCAGCGCTCCCAAATGGTCATGGTGATGACGCCTTCCATTGCGGACCCCAATTTTCCAGGAATCCTGATCGGGCTTGAAAAGGTCGCCAACGACCGAGGTTATGGCGTGCTCATCGGCAATACCGAAGGCGACCCTCAGTTAGAGGCCGCACACATGAGGTTTTTATCAACCGGCATGGCTGATGGTCTGATCCTGCTCACAGGCCACCACCCGGTCGCGGGCAACCCCACCCCGGCAACCGGCTTGCCGCCCACCGTCAGCGTCACCCGCCCGATGGAGGTCGACAATGTGCCCTACGTTGGGGTGGATGACGTCGCCGCGTCCAAAATGGCCGCCGAGTACCTTGTGTCTCTGGGACACCGCCAGATCGTCTTTGTCACCGGACCACAGGGGGATCTGGTCTCAGAGCTGCGACAGGACGGATACCGACAGGGCCTCGCAGAATACTCAGAACCACTAAAAGAGTGGACCATGCAAGGCGATGGCACGTCTGAGGGTGGCCGTGCCGCGGTAGAGCGCCTGTTCATTAAAGACACGCTGCCCACCGCGTTTTTCTGTTTTAACGACAACACCGCAATCGGTGTGATCTCCGCGCTCCGACTGCGCGGCTACAATGTGCCCGAAGACTTTTCGGTGATTGGCTTTGACGACATTCCCTTTGCCAGCCACATCACACCGGCCCTGACCACCATCCGCCAACCGCGTAACAGAATTGGTGAACGGGCCATGACGCGGCTGCTCGATCAACTGCAGAGCAGACAGGCTGACACGGATCGAGAACTGTTGCACGGAGACCTGGTGGTCCGTGAGAGCTGCGGCCCGGCCTAAGCATCTGAGAGGCAATCGCGCAGTCCGCAATTTTTCGCTCACGTCCCGCGCGATCGGGAGCGGTACGCCATATCTGCAGGAAATGGTCACTTGGGCCAAAAACGATCTCGGTCTATAAGGCACCTATCCAACCTTGTTTACACGGGGTTAATGCCCACCGCATACAACGCCTCAACCCCGCTTCACCTCGCCACAGGCGAACGTCTTGCAACTCCATTGCGTTTGGTATACATCCGCATACAATTAGCTTCCCGGGCTCAGAAACCCCTTCCGAGTCTCGGCGTTCATGCTTAAGCCAACATCAAATCGCTAGGATCACCATGAGCTTGTACACCGATTATTTGACAGAGATTGAAACGCGCAAAGAGCAGGGTCTGAACCCGAAGCCGATTGACGCTGGCGACCTTGTCGGCGAATTGATTGCGCAGATAAAAGACACCGCAAATGAGCATCGTGAAGACTCGTTGAAGTTCTTCATTTACAATACCTTGCCCGGAACCACGAGTGCCGCAGGTGTCAAAGCGGCCTTCCTCAAAGAGATCATCCTTGGCGAGTCGGTTGTCGCGGAAATCAGCCCAGATTACGCCTTTGAGTTGCTGAAGCACATGAAAGGTGGCCCCTCGGTTCGGGTGTTGATCGATCTGACGCTGGGGGACGATGATGCCATCGCCAAGCAAGCCGCTGAGGTACTGAAGACTCAGGTATTCTTGTATGATGCGGATATGAGTCGCCTGTCCGATGCTTTGAGCGCGGGCAACCCAATCGCCAAAGATCTGCTGGAAAGCTACGCAAAAGCTGAGTTCTTCACCAAACTTCCTGAGGTCGACGAAGAGATCGAAATCGTGACCTTCATTGCAGGCGAAGGTGATATTTCCACCGACCTGTTGTCTCCAGGAGCCGAAGCGCACTCACGTGCGGACCGTGAATTGCACGGCAAATGCATGATTTCTGAGGCGGCGCAAAAGCACATCGAAGAGCTCAAGCTTCAGCACCCAACCAAGCAGGTTATGCTGATCGCCGAAAAAGGCACCATGGGTGTGGGCTCCTCACGTATGTCAGGCGTCAACAACGTTGCACTCTGGACCGGCAAACAAGCCAGCCCCTATGTGCCGTTTGTGAACTATGCCCCGGTTGTCGCGGGCACCAATGGCATTTCCCCCATCTTCTTGACCACCGTTGGCGTGACCGGCGGCATCGGTCTGGACCTGAAAAACTGGGTGCGCAAAACCGATGAGGACGGAAACCCGATCCTCAACAACGACGGAAACCCCGTGCTGGAACAGAAATACTCTGTTGAAACCGGCACAGTTTTGAAGATCAACACCAAAGACAAAAAGCTGCTGAGCGAAGACGGCGAAGAGCTGGTGGACGTGTCGTCTTCCTTCACCCCGCAAAAAGCTGAGTTCATGAAGGCTGGTGGCTCCTACGCAATCGTCTTTGGTAAGAAGCTTCAGACTTTTGCCGCCAAAACGCTGGGTGTTGAGCCCACGCCGGTCTTTGCGCCTTCCAAAGAGATCAGCCACGAGGGCCAAGGCCTGACCGCCGTTGAAAAAATCTTCAACAAAAACGCGGTTGGCACCACGCCGGGCAAAACACTGCACGCCGGGTCTGACGTGCGGGTTGAGGTCAACATCGTTGGCTCCCAAGACACCACCGGCTTGATGACCATGCAGGAACTCGAAGCCATGGCCGCCACTGTGGTGTCGCCAATTGTGGACGGCGCTTATCAGTCCGGCTGTCACACCGCCTCTGTGTGGGACCTCAAAGCACAGGCCAACACACCACGCCTGATGAAATTCATGAATGACTTTGGTCTGGTCACCGGCCGTGACCCCAAAGGCGAATACCACGCCATGACCGACGTGATCCACAAGGTGCTCAACGACATCACCGTGGATGACTGGTCGGTGATCATCGGCGGCGACAGCCACACCCGCATGTCCAAAGGCGTGGCCTTTGGCGCGGACTCCGGTACCGTGGCGCTGGCGCTGGCAACTGGTGAGGCTTCCATGCCGATCCCAGAGTCTGTGAAGGTCACCTTCAAAGGCAAAATGGCCGAGCATATGGACTTCCGCGATGTGGTCCACGCCACACAGCAACAGATGCTCGCACAGCACGGCGACAACGTCTTCCAAGGCCGCGTCATTGAGGTGCACATCGGCACGCTGCTGGCAGACCAAGCCTTTACCTTCACCGACTGGACCGCAGAGATGAAGGCGAAAGCCTCTGTCTGTATCTCCAACGATGAAACGCTGGTGGGCTCGCTGGAGCTGGCCAAGTCGCGCATCCAGATCATGATCGACAAAGGTATGGAGCATGAAAATGGCATGCTGCAGAACCTGATCGACATCGCCGACAAACGCATCGCCGAAATCAAATCCGGTGAAAAACCTGCGTTGACCCCGGATGACAACGCCAAATACTTCGCCGAAGTGGTGGTGGATCTGGATCAAATCGTTGAGCCGATGATTGCTGACCCGGATGTGAACAACGCGGACGTATCCAAGCGCTACACCCACGACACCATCCGTCCTGTGTCTTACTACAACGCAGAAAAGCACATCGATCTGGGCTTTGTTGGCTCCTGTATGGTGCACAAAGGTGACATCAAAATCGTCGCACAGATGCTCAAAAATCTTGAGGCCGCCAACGGCAAGGTTGAATTCAAGGCCCCACTGGTTGTGGCCGCGCCAACCTACAACATCATTGATGAGCTCAAAGAAGAGGGCGACTGGGAAATTTTGCAGAAATACTCGGGCTTTGAGTTTGATGATCTCTTCCCCAAGGAAAAGGCGCGCACCGAGTATGAGAACATTCTCTACCTCGAGCGTCCGGGCTGTAACCTCTGCATGGGCAACCAGGAAAAAGCCGCCAAAGGTGACACCGTTCTGGCCACTTCAACCCGCCTGTTCCAAGGCCGTGTTGTCGCCGACAGCGCCACCAAGAAAGGCGAAAGCCTCTTGGCCTCCACCCCGCTTGTGGTGCTCTCCGCCATCTTGGGCCGCACGCCCACGCTGGAAGAGTACAAGGCAGCTGTGGAAGGCATCGACCTGACCAAGTTCGCGCCTCCACTTCAGGCGCCCTCAACCACAAGATCCGCACATTTCTAAAGCCTGCGGGTATTGCGAAAAACAAAAGCTCCCGAGGACACTCGGGAGCTTTTTGTTTTCAGCGCGGCACAAATACACTTTTTAGATGTTTTTCTTTTCGAAATTCTCCTAAATTGAAAAGACACACATCAAATCAGGTTCGTTCAATGGCGCACCCAATTACCGAAACGCTCCAAGAACTCGATAACGCAATAAGGCAACGCTTCGATCCTCTTGGCTTCTTCGAAGGCCCCAACGGCTCATTTGCAACCGGACGTGTGCCCGCTGTCGCACCCCAAGCACACTTATGTTGGCGGTATGCAGGGTTAGATGAAGCAGGAATTGAAGCCGCCGAGAACTCTGCAGGCCGATATATTCCCGAACCCTACAAAGCCTTACTTCGACATATGAATGGAGCAAGGTTTCTCGGTGTCTCATTACTCGGCGAAATCGGAGGATCTGTTGACAGGTCCGGGATTGGCATCGGGCAGCCCGTCAGTATTCGGTATCAAAACATCATCGGCCGCCCCGACTACATTCCCAACGGACACTTGGGTATCGGTGCAATCAATGGTGAATGGTTCTCACAAGGGCATCTTTATCTGACAACCACAGGAGAAGTTGAACTTTACAATGCCAGATGTGATCTGATTGGAAAACGCTGGCCGTCTCTTGTCGCTTTCTTCAATGAAGAAATGAACAGACGATTTACTCTCTATGAGCCGAACGGTAGTAAAAAAAGCGGCGCAAAACACATTCCGGGCGACACAGAGGACTGGGAACAGCTGGCTGAAGCTGCCAAAGCAAAACTGCGCGGTGACGGTTTCATCAAGAAAATCATGAACCGTCTGACGCCTCAATAAGTATGACCGAAAGCGCCGAACTCATGCGCTACGGGACCAAGAGAGAACAGCGAGCACACTAGAAAAAGTGTTTCCTCTAACGTGCCCTACCGCGAACAGGCCCTATCAACCTTCTCCGGAACACTCTCCCACGCAAGCAAGCTATAATCGCGTCCCTCAGCCGGAGAAAAGTTCACCAGAATTGGGAGGTCGCTTCCTGCGCGCCGCACCACCGCCCGATACCCACGCAGATCGCGGTACGTCAAATCAAAGTGGCAAATCTCCGAGGTCTGGCCAACGGCTCCCAAAACGTCCTCAAGAACCCGCACAGGCGCTCCATCGAACGCCTTCAAAGTGACCCCACACCCGCGGAAAACACCCTTGGACACCATTGTGCCAAAACTCACATTCGGATCGCCGGTCTGCCAAACCCGCCGCTCGACATCCATGCCTTTCACGCCAATATTCATATTGGGCAACGCGACAGGACCCATAAGCCCGGAAGTGTCAAACTCACCCCCCTGTATCAAAGGGTTCAAGCAACGGCTTAAAAATGCGCTTTGAAAACCAGACGCCTCTGCAAGGCCAGGGAAAGAAAGAGCTGTCAACATCGCCAAGGCATTGATTTGGGTCACGGCCTAACATCTCACATCATCTGAAATTCATAGGTTTCCTAAAGGGCTAGTGCCAATAGATGAACATTCTCTTTATTTCTACCATAGGTGGTGGCAACGCTCACACCCACCTTGCCCTCCCCCCAATCCCCACATAACGTCCAGGCGAAACAAGCGTGAGGGAAATCACCGTGGACACCATCAAACACGGCGGCAAGGTGCTCGTCCAAGCACTGGAACAACAAGGTATCAAACGGGTGTTTAGCGTCCCTGGCGAAAGTTTTCTCGCCGTGCTCGACGGGCTCTATGATGCCGGCATCGACAACATTGTCGCCCGCCAAGAAGGGGGCGCCACCATGATGGCGGATGCCCATGGCAAGCTCACCGGTCAGCCCGGTGTGGCCTTTGTCACCCGCGGCCCCGGCGCGACCAATGCGTCGTCAGGCGTACATGTAGCGTTCCAAGACAGCACCCCGATGATCCTCTTTATTGGCCAAGTCGCCAGTGATCAACGCGACCGCGAGGCCTTTCAAGAGGTCGATTACCGCGCGATGTTTGGTCCACTCGCCAAATGGGTCGCCGAAATCGACCGCGTGGACCGTATCCCTGAATATGTCGCCCGTGCCTATCGCACCGCCATGTCCGGGCGCCCCGGCCCTGTGGTGCTTGCCCTGCCAGAAGACATGATCTCCGCACCCTGCGATGCGCCCATTCCGCCCGCCGCAACGCTGCCCTCTGCCAAAGCACCGGATGAAGATGTGACCGAAGTGCTCACGCAACTTGCAGATGCGAAAAATCCGCTGATCTTGCTTGGTGGCGGACGCTGGACATTTGAGGCGGCAAAGGCTGTGGGCGCACTCGCCGAGACCCTTGATCTGCCCGTAGCCGCCACCTTCCGCTGTCAAGATTATCTGGACAACCGCCACCCTAACTACGTGGGGGACGTTGGCATCGGCATCAATCCCAAACTGGCACAGCGCGTGAGGGACGCAGATACCATCCTCTGTCTCGGTGCACGCTTGGGAGAGATGACCACCGGCGGCTATACGTTGCTTGCCTCGCCGATTCCGACGCAAAAACTGATTCACATCCATCCAGACGCAAACGAACTTGGGCGGGTCTATCACCCGACCTACGCGGTCTCCGCCGACGCCGGTGTTTTTGCACAGCAACTTGCCCTTGCCACACGCGCCACCAATCAACACGCCCCAAGTCGCCGCGTGACCGACTCCCGCGCGGATTATGAGGCATGGCAACAACCAGTCGAAACTCCCGGCGCGCTCAAGATGGAAAACGTCATTCACCACCTCAACGACGTGTTGCCTGATGATGCCATTCTGACCAATGGCGCGGGCAATTATGCGGCTTGGCTGCACCGCTATTATCGCTACCGCGATTTTGGCACCCAACTGGCCCCCACCAGCGGCTCGATGGGCTACGGGTTGCCTGCAGCTGTGGCTGCCAAACTGGAACGTCCCCACCAAGAAGTCATCTGCCTCGCGGGGGACGGCTGTTTCCAAATGACCATGCAGGAATTTGGTGTGGCCTGTGAACGCGGCGCCAATATCATTGTGTTGATCTCCAACAACGGCATGTACGGCACCATTCGCCTGCACCAACAAAAGAAGTTCCCCAAACGGCCCAGCGGCACCACCGTGTTCAACCCGAACTTTGCCAAACTCGCAGAAAGCTACGGCGGCTTTGGCGCGGTGGTTGAGACGGACACAAGCTTCCACACCGCTTTGGCCGAAGCCCGCGCGGCACAAATGCCCGCCATCATCGAGCTGCGCATTGATCCCAACGCACTTGGCCCAATGGCCGTGCTGGAACAGATAGAGGGTTAGTCCCCCGGCGCACGGCTTGCGTGTAAGAATACGTGAGCTTTCTTAAGGCGTCTGGCTGTGTCCAGGCGCCCCAAAATCCGCACCTCCGCGATACAGTCGCAACACCGACGTCATACCGACAGGCCAAATTGACACCCCAAACCGTTAACGCTGCACAAGGGGCCAGCGAAAAGGGATCACGCGGATAAGAGCCATATTTGAAAAATGGCGGAGGAGGTGGGATTCGAACCCACGGAGGGCGTTAACCCTCGTCGGTTTTCAAGACCGGTGCATTCGACCACTCTGCCACTCCTCCGACTAGGCCTCACTAATTGTCTAAGACAGCGGGATCAAGTCAAAAACCTACGCAAATTGTTGCGCAGTTTTGCCGCCGCACTTTCCTTGCCCCACCGCGCACGCTACACTTCGCGCTAAATAAGACCGAAGCGACGAAAAGAGCAGCAGCTGGCTTTGGAAAAACGTGGCACAGTCGAGCATACAGAGGGACTAGGATGATCAATCATACAGGTGTGTTGTCAAGACACTCACGGCGTAGGCTTTTGGCCATCCTGCTTGTCGGATCCACAGCGCTCAGCGCGTGTGACGACACGACAAATCCATTTGCCCAAAGCAAACCCTCACAAGAGACACAAGACACTGGAACGGCTGGACAAACGACAAAACTTGTTGAACGTGATGTGGAAGCACCAGAGGTCTTTTCTGCCTCTGAGGCGGGTCTCTGGGACGGGCGTCCTTCGCTTGGTGGTGTTTGGGCCGCACACCCAGATGTGGCTGACCCAGAACGGGTCATTATCCGCAACCAAGCAAACGGAAAGTTTGTGATCGGCGCCTTGTTTCGGCGCGAGCGCGACATTCCTGGACCACGTATCCAAGTGTCATCTGACGCTGCCGAAGCGCTGGGTATGATCGCGGGGCAACCGGTTGCCCTCAATGTCACAGCGTTGCGCCGTGAAGAAGTCGCCGATGAATCCTCCGCAGATGCGGATGTGGAAACCGCAGCAGGCGACACCCTCGCAGCCTCGCCAAGCGATGTCGAAGAAGCACCACTTGAACCCATCGCGGCAGCAACAGCTGCCATAGCAGCGGCAGAAGCCAGCCAAACGCCGGCCCCCGAAGCGAGCGTCGCTCCACCCGCCGCGCAATCCGAGGTGGCCCCGAAACCGACCTCTTCTTCATTGACCAAACCATACGTACAGATCGGTATTTTCTCTGTAGAAGCAAATGCTAACCGTGCAGCATCGCAGATGAAATCAGCCGGTCTGACACCACTGGTGAAGAAAACAACTTCGGGTGAAAAACAGTTCTGGCGCGTGCTTGTTGGTCCGGCATCAAGCAAATCTGATCTCAAGTCTATGACCAAAACGGTACATGGCGTGGGCTTTACCGATGCCTATGCCGTGACAAACTGACGGAGACGAAACCATGTTTCGAACAGCTCTCAGCGTCTTGACCACAGCGCTGTCCTTTGCCGCACTAACGCTTCAGGCCTCAGCTTTTGAGACCAAAGCCAAGGCGGCCTTTGTCATGGACCAAACCACGGGCACTGTGCTCATGGCCAAAAACGCCGATGATGCTTTGCCACCCGCGTCGATGTCCAAACTGATGACGCTTTATATGGCATTTGAGGCCGTTAGAGACGGACGCCTGTCCATGACCGAAACGCTCCCTGTGTCTCAACATGCAATGAATTATGGTGGCTCCACCATGTTCTTAGACACAACCGATCGCGTCAAAGTCGAAGACCTCTTGCGCGGAATCATTGTTCTGTCCGGCAATGATGCCTGTGCTGTGATTGCAGAAACGTTGAGCCCCAATGGCACAGAGGCAGGTTTCGCGCGCCAAATGACCCTACGCGCACGTCAGATGGGCATGACAAACTCAACCTTTGCAAACTCAAATGGGTGGCCAGCCCCCGGCCACAACATGAGCATGCGTGATTTGGTACTTCTCGCCAACCACCTGATCACTGATTTTCCGGAATTCTATCCAATGTTTGCCGAAACCGAATTTGCATTTGATGGGCGCGCACCGCAAAACACACAAAACCGTAACCCTTTGTTAAAGCTCGGTATCGGCGCTGACGGTTTGAAGACAGGCCACACAACTGAGGCTGGATACGGCCTGGTCGGATCCGCAAAACAAGGCGCGCGGCGCGTCATCTTTGCCTTTTCTGGCCTAGAAAGTGCCCGTGAACGTGCTGAGGTTTCGGAACAGATCGTCAATTGGGCCTTTCGTCAGTTTTCGGAGACCAAATTAGTTCGTGCAGGCGAACGCGTTGCCATGGCAGACGTTTGGATGGGCAAAACACCGCAAGTTGGGCTGGTACCCGCCCAAGACTTGGACATTTTGTTGCCTGTGATGGCCCGTGATACCGTCCCGGGCGAAGTTGTTTTTAACGGCCCAATTCAAGCACCGATTACCAAAGGAAGTCCAATTGCCGAGTTGGTTTTGTCACCGGATGACCTGCCACAGATGCGTGTTCCGTTGGTCGCAGAGACAGATGTGCCTGAAGGTGGCTTTCTCGTCCGCCTACGCACCGCGACCACTGTGTTGATATCGCGATTTGCTCCCCAAATCGAAGGTGCCACGTGACTGTCGGAAAGTTTATTACCTTTGAAGGTATCGACGGGTCGGGCAAATCCACGCAGGCAAAGTTGCTTGCAGAACGTCTCCAATCCGAGGGACATGAGGTTGTTCTGACGCGTGAGCCCGGCGGATCCGTTGGCGCTGAAGAAATTCGCGCCATGGTCTTGGAGGGTGATCCTGATCGTTGGTCCGCAGAAACAGAAATCCTTCTGTTCACCGCGGCGCGGCGCGATCACCTTGAACGCACGATCCTCCCAGCACTTGCAGCGGGAAAAATTGTTATTTGCGATCGCTTTGCGGACAGCACCCGCATGTATCAAGGCCTCTCACGCGGCGATTTGCGGACCGTGGTGGACCAGCTACACATGCTGATGATCGGTCGCGAACCTGATTTGACGATCCTCATCGACATGGATCCGGTAATCGGTTTGGCACGGGCTAAATCTCGCCAAACCTCTGAAGAACGGTTCGAGGATTTTGGCGCAGGTCTTCAGAAACGCATGCGCCGAGGTTTTTTGGATCTGGCCGAAGAATTTGCCGAGCGCTTCAGAGTCATCGACGGAGGCCGCACAACGGAAGACGTTGGCAACGATGTCTTTGAAACAATACGAACTCATCTTCAGGATAGCGCCTCGTGAGTGCCAACCAAATACACGAGGCCGACCGCGTTGAAGGCGCTCCGCACCCGCGAGAAACAGAGACACTGTTTGGGCAAGACCAAGCGGAACAAGATTTCTTATTGGCCTTAAATTCCAACCGCCTACACCATGGATGGTTGATTTCAGGCCCCAAGGGGGTCGGCAAAGCCACTCTGGCTTGGCGTATTGCGCGCTTTTTACTAACGCTTCCTGCCGAAGATGGCGGCGGTATGTTTGCGCCAGAACCTCAGGTACACCGGTCGCTAAACGTCGATCCAGATCACCCTGTTAGCCACCGCATTAGAGCCTTGTCAGAACCGGGGGTGTTTCTGTTGCGGCGCGGCTTTGCGGGCAGTACCGACAGTGCGCGCGAAAAGGCGCGGCAAGACGGAAAATTTGCCGCTGACATCCGTGTCAACGAAGTCCGGGAACTCAGCAGCTATCTACACATGTCGATGGCCGATGGGGGGAGACGAGTCGTGATCGTCGACAGTGCGGACGAAATGAACGTGAATGCGGCCAATGCATTGCTCAAAATGCTGGAGGAACCACCTGCGCGAACGGTGATGCTTTTGATCTCTCATCAACCCTCGCGGCTTCTCCCGACTATCCGGTCTCGGTGTCGTGAGCTGCGTCTCCATGCGTTGTCATCAGACAACATGCAATTGGCGCTTACGCAAGCGGGCTTTGAAGCGAACGACTCCCCTGCCCTATCAGAAATGGCGGCAGGATCGGTTGGCGAAGCGCTCAAGCATCTGCAGCAAGACGGACTGCCGCTGTATGCCGAATTGCTATCTCTCTTTTCATCTTCTCGCGGTCTGGATCGCTCCAAGGCGCTAAATTTTGTGAACGCTCTAAATGGCAAAGGAGCGGACGCAAAACTTGAGTTGATACTTGGCCTGTTCGACCTGTTCCTGGCACGCCTTGCGCGCACCGGAGCGATCGGTGCGCCGCCTAGAGTCGAAATTGCACCAGGAGAAGGCAACCTACTGATGCAATTGGCGCCGTCGGTGCACAAAGCGCGTGATTGGGCCAAGGCAGCACAAGAGATCACTGATAGAACCCGTCATGGTAAGTCTGTGAACCTTGACCCTGCCTCTCTGGTGCTCGATACGGTGTTTAAGATCCACCAAACTGCGGTTGCTTAGACTTGTCCAATTTCCCTGAGATCACCGATAGCCATTGTCACTTGGATTTCCCCGACTTTGAAGGGCAACTTGAGGACATTATCGCACGCGCCGCCGACGTGGGCGTGACCCGCATGGTAACCATTTGCACCAAGTTGCGAAATGAACCCAGCGTGCGAGCAATTGCCGAGGCCCACGCGCCTGTCTTTTACGCCGCAGGCACACATCCGATGAGTGCTGCAGATGAGCCAATGGCAACTGTCGAGCAACTTGTCGCAATGGCCCAGCATCCCAAAATGATCGGCATTGGCGAAACTGGGCTCGATTATCACTACACGGCCGACAGCAAAGACGTGCAACAAGCATCGCTGCGCATCCATATCGAGGCGGCGCGTCAGACAGGTCTGCCACTGATCATTCACAGTCGTGACGCCGACGATGATATGGCGCGCATACTAAGCGAAGAACACGCGCAAGGCGGGTTTGGCTGCGTTATGCATTGCTACAGTTCCGGACCAGAACTCGCCAAACGGATGTTGGACCTGGGCTTTTACTTGTCTATGTCGGGCATTGCCGCTTTTCCACGTTCCCAAGAAGTACGCGATATATTTGCTGCAGCACCTCTTGATCGAATTTTGGTCGAAACCGACGCCCCCTACCTTGCGCCACCACCCTTTCGCGGCAAACGGAATGAACCCGCATATACAGAGAAGACGGCAAGAGTGGGCGCAGACGTGTTTGGCGTTACCTATCCGGAGTTCGCAGCGCAAACGCAGCAAAATTTCCAACGTCTGTTTTCCAAAGCAACTCTGGCGGTCAGCGCCGCATGAGCGCGCGGTTGACATTCACAGTTTTGGGCTGCGGCAGCTCAGGAGGTGTTCCTCGGATCGGGGGACATTGGGGGGAGTGTGATCCAACCAACCCAAAGAACCGGCGGCGTCGATGCTCTCTACTTGTTGAGAAAGACACGGACGGCAAAAAAACCACCGTACTGATCGATACATCACCGGACATGCGCGACCAGCTTTTGTCGACAAACGTAGGTGCATTGGATGCTGTTGTTTACACGCATTCCCACGCAGATCATGTGCACGGCATCGACGATTTGCGTATGGTCGTGTTTAACATGCGCCAACGGGTGCCTGTTTGGGCAGACGGCGCGACGCAAAACGATCTTCTGTCTCGGTTCGGCTACGCCTTTGTGCAGCCAAAGGACTCTCCTTATCCGCCAATTCTGGAACTGCATACAATTGGTGATTCCGACTTCACGATTTCCGGGCCAGGCGGTGACATTGCATTCACCCCCATTCGGGTGGATCATGGAAGCATCGACGCTCTTGCATTTCGCGTCAACGGCGTCGTTTACATGCCTGACGTTTCAAATATCTATGAGGAGTCATGGTCAAATCTTGAAGCGATGGATTGTTTCATTGTGGACGCCCTGCGCCGCACGCCACATCCGACACATGCACATTTAGATCAAAGCCTACAGTGGATACGTCAACTGACACCCAAGCAGGCAGTTCTCACCAACATGCACATAGATCTGGACTACGACACAGTAAAAAGTGAAACGCCAGACAATGTACTTCCCGCCTTTGACGGCATGAAAATTTCTTTCGATCTGTGATGCAGATTAGGAACGTCGAGCACCTCGAATGCAAACGCTGATCTCTGTCGTTATGCCGGTCTTTATTTTGATCGGGTTTGGCTACCTTGCTGCTTGGCGGGGCTATTTCTCGGCCACCAATGTCGACGGCCTCATGCGATTTGCGACGAACTTTGCAATCCCTATGCTGCTGTTCAGAGCGATCTCAAATCTAGATTTAGCCGCAGAATACAACCTCGCCATGATGGGCAGTTTTTACAGCGCTGCGACGATCTGTTTTTTAGCAGGCATGATGGGTGCGAAATTCCTGTTTGGACGCGACTGGGAAGATGCCACGGCAATCGGGTTTGTCTGTCTCTTCTCGAATTCTTTGCTGCTTGGGCTGCCGATCATGGAGCGCGCTTACGGCGCCGACAGTTTGACCGGAAACTACACGATCATCTCAATCCACGCCCCGTTCTGTTACGGTCTAGGTATTGCGACGATGGAGATCATGCGCGCCCGGCACACCTCAAAAATTCGTATCGTGCCGAAGGTTCTCAAAGCCATGTTCTCCAATGCACTGATCCTGGGAATCGGTCTGGGCTTCGTTGTGAACATCGGCGGCGTTCCCCTCCCTGAGCCTGCCATTCATGCGGTCAATCTACTGGCCTCGTCGGCCTTGCCCGCCGCTCTTTTCGGTATGGGAGGCGTATTATACCGCTACCGTCCAGAGGGCGATACGCGTACAATATTGTTCTGTTGCGCGTTGTCGTTGGGGCTGCACCCTGCTTTGACTTACGCTTTTGGGACTTTTTCGAACATCTCAACTGAAAATATGCGTTCCGTGGTTGTCACCTCATCGATGGCACCAGGAATAAACGGCTATCTGTTCGCGAGTATGTATGGCCGAGGGCTTCGGGTTGCAGCCTCTACCGTGCTCATCGGCACTGCGGCTTCTGTGCTTACAGTTTGGATTTGGCTGGGTGTTCTACCGTGAAGTCACGCAAGCGTGACTTGAAACATCACCACGTGCAACACAGCTTCGACTTTGCAACTTCAGGAGCACAGCCCCATGACCGAAGAACCATTGCGTGTAGATATTGTCTCCGATGTAGTATGCCCCTGGTGCATAGTAGGATACCAACAACTACGCGCAGCGTCTGAGCAGACTGGTATCGAGATCGCCCCATATTGGCATCCATTTGAGCTAAATACGGAGATGACTGCAGAGGGGCAAAATCTCCAAGAGCAGATCATAGGCAAATACGGTTCAACTACGAAACAATCTCAGAATGCCCGCATTCAGTTGACTGAGGTTGGTCAAAGTCTTGGCATCACCTTCAACTGGTCAGATGAAAGTAGAATCTACAATACCTTTGACGCACATCAACTTCTGCACTGGGCGTCAGAAAGCGGCGCAACTCATAAACTGAAATTGGCGCTGTTCAAAGCTTACTTCGAAGATGGCCAGGACGTGAGCAATGCAGAAGTGCTTCTTGAGGTGTGCAAAGATCTCACGCTCGACACCAACGAGGCAGAACAGGTTCTCAAGCAACAAACCTTTGCGTCGCTTGTTCGAGAAAAGGAGCGGTTCTGGACATCGCGTGGTGTGTCAGGAGTCCCAACGATGATTTTTGCTGGAAAGCACGCCACATCTGGCGCTCAGGGCATCGAGACGTTTTCAAACATCTTGCAAACCATCTCCGTAGGCTGATCAGCAACATCAGTTCTAAGGCTGATCTCTCTATGGCAAGGCGCCATACAAAACTTTGCCGCCCAAAAACCTGAGACTCGCTGTCTTTCAGCGAGTGATTCCAAGACCCGAAGTTTGGGGTCTTCACTGTGAAATGATTTTCCTAGCTCCAAAAATTAAGAGTCGCTTCACCAAACAAAGAAGTTGATTGAGTTTATTCCGCGCCGGACCACGGCGGCACTTAAACATCAAAACATTCAGTACCATACGGGATTTTAGGTCTCCTTCAGACGTCGAAAAAACGAATGAATCTGGTCGTTTTTTTGCAGTTCGCTCCAAGCTTAGGCGACGAGTAACGGCGTGTTAATGGCTAGCGCATTACGTTGCCTCAGATCAGCCAGTCCGACAACGGTATTGAAGCAAACCATGAATACAGAAAACACAACTCCACAACCAGACTGCATCGCACTGCCACAGCAGCTGGATTTCGCTCATTGTTCAGAACTGCGCCTCGCCATCGAAGCGTCGCGTGGACAACCTTTGGCGCTGGATGCTCTCCATGTTGAGTTTCTTGGCGGTGCCGGTGCTGAGCTACTTTTGGCAACTCGCGCCGAATGGAAAGCACGCGGCCTTCCGTTTGAATTGAAGCAACCATCCGAAGATTTCCTAAAAGGTATGGAGCGGCTCGGCCTGCCCCATGACTGTCTTGTTGAAAGGGGCAACGCATGACAACCAAGATTCTTGCCGTTGATGATTCACGCACTATGCGTGCGATGATTCAAACAGCTCTGACCGATGCTGGGTTTGATGTCGATTTGGCAGAAGACGGCGTCGATGGTCTGGACAAATTATCCGGCGCGGATCCGGACCTCGTGATCACAGACATAAATATGCCCCGCCTTGATGGTTTCGGCATGATTGAAGGCGTTCGCGCCCGGCCAGAATGCGCGTCGCTGCCTATTTTGGTGCTGACCACAGAAAGTGGCGAAGAATTGAAACAGCGAGCACGCACCGCCGGTGCAACCGGTTGGATCGTCAAACCTTTTGACGCTGAAAAGCTGGTCGCAATTATTAACCGTCTGGTTGTCTGAAAGGAACTGAGTGATGTCCGATCTTCGTGACATGTTCTTTGAGGAATGCGACGACCTTCTTGAGGTTTTGTCGACCGGTCTGGATGATCTCCAGAACGAAAACTCGGATGCGGAAACCATCAATTCGATGTTCCGTTCCGTGCATTCCATCAAAGGTGGCGCCGGGGCTTTTGGCCTTGACCGTCTAATCAAATTTGCCCACGCGTTTGAAAACGTTCTGGATGACCTGCGTTCCGATAAACTGGCCGTGGATCCGACGATCACCGCATTGATGTTTTCAGGTTTCGATCACCTGAACGATCTTGTGGATGCAGCGCGTGACGACAATGACCTTCCTGAAACCGATGGCGCTGCCGTTTTGGCGGAGTTGAAACAAACAACTCAGGCAGCCAATGGCACAACTGGTGCGGAAGATGAAGACGCCAACGAAGTCTCCGAAGATGACTTCGTTGCCTTGTCAGTCAACATAGGCCTCGACTTAGGTGGAGACGACTCAGGTCTCCCCGATTTGCCAGGTTTGCCTCCTTTGGGGGAAACTTCAGATGGCAATAGCCAATTTGTGGTAAAATTCGAAGCTGACTCCGCTCTTTATGCGCGCGGGCATGATCCTGCCCTGCTTTTCCGAGCCATTGGTGAAATGGGCGACCTTACCATCGAGGCCGATTGCAGCGCTGTTGCACCACTTGAGAGCCTTCAGGACGCACCAGCCTCTATTTCTTGGACGCTGACCTTGCGCCCAGATGATGGCATTGACGAAGGTACCATTCGTGAGATTTTTGAGTTTGTTGAGGGTCAATGTACGCTGGAAATCTCTGAAATGATGGCCGAAGAAGAGGCCTCTGAACTGGTCGTGGCTCCCGCACCAGCTGCGAAAGCACCGGAACCTGTTGCCAAACCCATAGCCCAAAAGAGTCCTGCTAAAGCTCCAAAGGCCGAAAAGGTTGAGAAGGCCAACAAACAGGAGGCCAAGGGCGGAGACGGCGGAAAAAAGTCCTCTGAACCGCGCAACAGCACCATCCGTGTGGATCTCAATCGTGTTGATCGTCTGATCAACCTGGTGGGAGAGCTGGTCATAAGCGAAGCCATGTTGCGACAGTCGATGAACGAACTCCCGGTGTCTGCCAACAGCGCAGTCAGCGAGGCCATTGGTCAATTGAAAACGCTGTCAGGCGTGCTTCAAGAGAGCGTGATGGCGATTCGTGCACAACCTGTTCGTGGGCTGTTCCAGCGAATGAGCCGAATTGTGCGAGAGTCCTCTCGTCAAGCTGGCAAGACCTCTCGCCTTGTAATGGTCGGAGAAGCCACAGAAGTCGACAAGACCGTAACAGAGCGCTTGGTGGAACCACTGACGCACATGATCCGGAACTCTGTCGACCATGGCCTGGAGAAAGCAGAAGATCGCTTGGCCGCTGGCAAACCGGAAATGGGCACAATCAAATTGGAAGCTGCGCACCGCTCTGGTCGAGTTGTTATCTCTTTGTCTGATGATGGTGCCGGTGTGAACCGCGTCAAAGTCCGCCAAAAAGCCGAAGAAAAAGGCCTGGTGCGTCCAGAAGATGACCTCACCGACAGCGATATCGACAACCTCTTGTTCCGACCAGGTTTTTCAACTGCTGACGAGATATCTCAGCTGTCGGGACGCGGAGTGGGCATGGACGTCGTACGCTCTGAAATCCAAGCGCTTGGCGGTCGTATCAATTTGCAGTCCGAACCCAACAAAGGCACAACGATTACTATTTCGTTGCCGCTCACACTTGCGGTCATGGAAGGCATGTTGATCGAAGTGGCCGGTGAATCTTTGGTGGTCCCCACTGTGGCTCTGCGAGAAACACTACAACCAGGCCAGGCAAACATTCACGACTTCTGTGATGGTGATCGAGGTCTGTCAGTCAACGACTCTATGCTCCCTATTGTGGATCTTGGCGAAGCATTGGGTTTCCGGTCTCCACTTAAGAACTTCAACAATCAATCATTGCTTTTGATTGAAGGGGAATCCGGGCGCAGGTCGGCTTTGGCGGTCGACGGCATCGTTGAGCAGCGAGAAGTCGTGATCAAAGGTCTGGAACAAAACTACCAAACCATTCCCGGCATCGCGGCAGCGACCATCCTCGGAAACGGCAAAATCGCCCTCATCGTGGATACGGATCAAATGATCCCGTCGCCAGGTAACGGCAATCCAGGACTACGCAAGGGGTCCGAACTCACAGAGGTGAACTCTTATGTCTGAACAAGCAACCCTTGAAAAGACCGACAACCGCATGGAAATCGTGTCATTTACAATTGGCGAACAGGCGTTCTGTCTGGACATTGGCCATGTCTTGGAAATCCGTGGCTGGACCAACACGACAACGCTGCCACATGCGCCAGACTATGTCGTGGGCATGATGAACCTACGCGGTGCTGTACTTCCAGTGATCGATCTCTCCATGCGCCTTGGCCTTGGAAAGACAATCCCTGAATCGCGTCATGTCATTATCATTGCTCATATCGATGAAAAGAGCGTCGGTTTCCTTGTGGACGCGGTCTCCAACATCATCACCGTTAACCTAGAGGAAATGAAGCCGACACCTGAAGTTTCGTCGACCAAAACAACGGCCTTTATCCGGGGTGTCTATACTCTGGAAGAAACCATCGTTCGGGCGATCGACGTTCATCAGATTATGCCCCAGGAAACTCTGACAGCAGCATGACACAGATGGCGCAAAAAAACCTTGAAGAAGGCACAATAAGCGACGCGGACTTTGCCCGTATTGCAGAGTTGGTGCGGGAGATGATGGGAATCGATCTTCAACCGCACAAGCGGACGATGGTTGCGTCTCGGCTTTCCAAGCGCTTGCGCGCCACTGGCTACGACGCTGTGGGTGACTACATCGACTTCATGTTGTCGCCTCAAGGCAATGATGAACAGACGCGTTTTGTAAGTGCCTATACGACCAATATGACGCGCTTCAACCGTGAAGGGCATCATTTCGAGCATTTGGCAAATGAGGTCCTGCCAAACTTGATGGCAAAGGCCCGTAGCGGCAAGCGTGTTCGAATTTGGTCTGCAGGCTGTTCAAGCGGCGAAGAGCCCTATGGATTGGCGTTCAGTGTTCTGGATGCTTGCCCAGAGGCGGGCGACCTCGACGTAAAAATCTTGGCGACCGACATCGACACGGAGATTTTGGCCAATGCCAAGCGTGGCGTCTATCCTGCGTCCTCTTCGTCGGGCTTACCAAACGGTCAAGGCGACAAGTACTTTGTCGCTCACGAGGGTGCAAAAGACCGCCTCTCTGTATGCGACAAGGCGCGCAACTTGATCAGCTTTCGCCGGCTGAATTTGCACGGTGATTGGCCGTTCAAAGGTAAGTTTGACATCATCATGTGTCGCAATGTTGCGATCTATTTTGATGGACCAACTCAAAGCCGTCTTTGGGGCCGATTTGGCGAACAACTTTGCCAAGATGGGCTTCTTTTCCTGGGTCATTCCGAAGGGATTGGACCTGAACATGCCGAACTGTTCACGATGGTTGGGCGAGGCGTTTTTTCAACGGACACCTCTCGCGTTGGCAGCTCTAGCACCAATGCAACTTTGCACATGGGGAATACACAATGAGCTTGAAAGAAAAGCTACATATCTTGGTTGTGGATGACATGTCCACAAGCCGCGGTCTGATCACTCAGGCGCTCGATGAAATGGGTGTCGTGAATTATCGTACGGAAAACGACGGTGCAAACGCCTGGCGTAGCCTTGCAGCGAAGCCCGTGCATTTGGTCCTATCGGATTTCAACATGCCGGGCATGGATGGGCTGCAACTGCTTGAAGGCATGCGGTCCAACAAGGCCACCGCTCGTACTGGATTCATTTTGATCACAGGGCGCGCCGACCCAGACACCATCAACAAAGGTGTCAAACTGGGTATGAACAACTTCATCAAGAAGCCGTTTCAAACCGCCCAACTGAAAGCTTGCATCGAGAAGGTCGTGGGACCCCTTTAATTGGGCACCACAAGGGAGACGATCAAATGACCACTCGCACGACTGCAGATGTTCTGTCGACAATATCAGAGGATGTCGCCGATCTTGCGTCCATTGCACACGCTTTGGACAGCTTGACCAGCGAACTCGATTTGTCGGGAGCAGACCAAAGCAAGATCAGAGATCTGCAACGCGTGGATGCTTTGTTTCAGCACCTTGATGACATCGCCGTTTTGCTTTCGAACATGTCGGCGATGATAGAGTCAGGGCCGGATCTGAATGTGCAAGATCTAAAGAACTGTGTCCGCCTCGACTACCTCAAGTCACGCCTCAGCGATGACAAAAAGCCAACAGCCATGTCGCCTGATGCAGGCACCGTTAACCTTTTCTGAGTCACACTCACTCAGTTACCAAAAATTGGAATGTCAAAATGAATGCCATGACCAAGATCTCTAGCACCGGATCGGACGCCACAGCAAATGAAGTGCGGTTCCCCGCTGAGCAAATTCTGACCTCGGCGACGGATCAGCGTGGCGTTATTAGTTTTGCTAGCCAAGCGTTTGCAGATGTTGCCGGGTATAGCTGCGAAGAATTGACCGGTGCGCCTCATAAAATGGTGCGACACTCCGACATGCCTAAAGGTGTGTTCTATTTACTGTGGGACACGCTGAAGGCGGGCAAACCAATGTGTGCCTACGTAAAGAACCGAACCAAATCAGGTGGTTACTATTGGGTCTTAGCGAGCATAACTCAGACTGAATCTGGTTATTTGTCTGCGCGAATTCGACCTGGATCAGAGCTGTTTGAGACCACAAAGACCATTTATGCAGAGCTCCTAAAGGAAGAGGCCGCAGGCCTCACTCCCGAGCAAAGCGCGTCACGCTTTGCGGATCTTTTGAAAGACGCGGGCTTTCCCACTGTCGAAAGCTATGGCATGGCCGCGATAAACGTAGAGTTCAAAGACCGTGGGATTATGGTCCCAGAGCTTGCCCCGTCATTCACCTTGATGGACGATCTGGCCGTATTGATCCAAGAAATGCAAGAGTTGGTAAATAGCATTGAACAAGGCTTCGCTCGTGTTCGAGGCGAACCCGTCAACCTACGAATTCTGGCAGGCCGCCTGGAGGGCGCAGGCGCAGCACTAGGTACAATCTCGCAGAACTACGATGCCATGGCAAAGGAAATGCATGGCCTAGTCGGCCGGTTGCATGACGCCGAAAACGGTGCGTTGACTCAAATGTATTTGGCTGTGACGCAGGGCAGAGCCTCTCTACAAATGTCGCAGTTGCTAAGCGAAGCTCTAGCCTCCGTTGTTGAAGTCAGCGGGTCACAGGCGGACGGCAAAGCGTTGCTGAACGAGCATCATACGCGTCTTAGCCAAGAAAGCCGTACGCGTCTCAACGAAATTGGGTCAATTGGTAAATCCATTCCCGATATCTGCCGCAGTTTGCGGCGCCGAATCAACGGCTTGGATGTTGTGAAACTGCTTTGCAAAGTCGAAAGCGGGCGTATGCGCGATGTGGATAGCGGCTTGGACGGCATCATCGCACGTCTGGAAAACTTTCACGATAATACTGATCGCCATTTGGCTGATCTTTCCGCTAAGGCCTCCCAGATTATGCAAAAGGGAGCATCAATTTAGCATGCGCGCCAAACGAGTTCGAGAAATCGCGACCCAATCCCGATAGCCCAAAATACATAGTGTCAAAGATGCAAATTAAGTCTTGGAAAACAAATGCCAACGCCTCTCGGTTGGAAAAGCATCAAAGATTCTGCCTGATCAAGTCCGGGAAGAATTTCAAGTGACCGAGCGCCCACAAGAATGTCGCCACGAAGCAGCATCCGCTCAAAAGCCAACTCGAAGTAACGGAACCCGCCATGAGTATCAGTGAAGCAGAAGCCATCAAAGGCTACACAGTTCAGCCTCTCTTGCAAGGAGACGTCCAAGTCTCAAGCGATGGTCAAGTGGTGATGACCACCATCCTTGGATCTTGTGTGGCGGCATGTATGTGGGACGAAACATCCGGTGTCGGTGGTATGAACCATTTTCTACTGCCCGGAAACGAGGGGGCGTCCGCGGGTGCGATGAGCCACGGTGTGCATGCAATGGAACTCCTCGTAAACGGATTGATCCAAGCGGGTGCGAACCGCAACCGACTGCGCGTTAAGCTCTTAGGTGGCGCAAAGATGTTCAACAGTCGTATCGATATCGGGACGAAAAACGCTGAATTCGCAACTTGGTTTGTAAAAAACGAAGGTTTTGAACTAGTCGATTGTTGCCTGGGCGGGCAGCGAGGACGAAACCTCCGGTTTTGGCCGGTCGGTGGAAGGATCCAGCGCCGCTTCATGAAAGACACGCGGCTGTTGGAAGACGAAGTCACCAAGAAACCGACACCACGCAAACCGAAAGTCGACGACAGTATCGGAGATGTTCAACTCTTTTGATGGACGAACATCGGTTGAGCTCCCAACGCAAGGCAGACGCAACCCACCCGCGCATGAACCCAGGCCCCTTTGTGTGGGGCCTGAAACGCGTAATGTAGTTGGCGTAAACTGCTTGAACCTTCTCGTGCAAATTTCTCGGTTTTAGGTGAAACAATTCAGCGAAGCAAAAATTGCACTTAGTCCCTGAAGACATGGATGTTTCGGTTATTCAGGCCACGAGAGAGATCATTCAGAAAGCCCGATGATCGGAAGCATTTCCAAGCCGACAAAGTATCGTAAAACTCGCCCAGACCCAGCAAGCATACGCAAAATATAAAGAATTTAAAAAATCACATCAAAATGTGAAATGGTGCGGTCGAGAAGACTCGAACTTCCACTCCGGTTAAAGAACAGCGACCTCAACGCTGCGCGTCTACCAATTCCGCCACGACCGCACTTGCCCTGATGGGTGAGGGGCTGATACAGGGGCTCAGAGAGGATGTGAAGTCAAAAAATGCGTCGAGCCCGCTTTTTTTTGAGGAAATATTTCATCTTACAAAAAATGGTGAAGTCCGATTTTTGCACACAAGATTTCTCTAACGTTGTAGATTTATCCTTGCCACTCTATTTGTAAAACAAATCTAGATGTGTGAGCAAATACATGGTCGAATGGATCCACAGCGACACTTTGGTCGACTATGAAACAGCTTTGCAGTTCATGGAAAACCGTGTCGAAAAAATCTCGCAAGGACGCGCAGAAGAGTGTGTTTGGCTGCTAGAGCATCCACCGCTATACACCGCAGGCACTTCCGCCAAAATAGAAGACCTCACAGCCCCCGAACGGTTTCCCGTATATGACGCTAAACGAGGCGGGCAATACACTTATCACGGACCAGGCCAACGTGTGGTTTATGTGATGCTCGACCTGAACAAGCGCGGCAGGGACATCCGTAAATTTGTAGAGCAGCTCGAAGTTTGGGTTATCGACACACTTGCAGAATTCAATGTGCATGGTGAAATCAAGACTGGTCGTGTCGGCGTCTGGATCGAACGCGACGACAAACCGCGGCGCCCCGACGGCAAAAAGGCCGAAGACAAAATCGCGGCCATTGGAATTCGCCTGAAACGCTGGGTGAGCTTTCACGGCATATCCATCAATGTGGAACCCGACCTAGAACACTTTAGCGGTATTGTTCCCTGCGGAATAACCGAACATGGCGTCACATCATTGGTCGATCTTGGTTTGCCAGTTTGCTTGGAGGACGTTGATGTCGCTCTAAAACAGTGTTTCGATAAAGTCTTTGGACCCAGTGCTTGAATCCCAACCGTTTGCCGCAGAATTTCCCCAATGTGGGCCCATTCACCACCTACAACTACACAATAGTTCTGTTGAGGCATTGATGCCGCAATAAAAAATTAACCAAGGGAGCCCTATTCTTGTGGTTAATCGGCACGTTTGGACAGTTGCCTTTCGATAGTCTTCTCAAAGGATCGTCCAAAACTGCCTCTGCCGAAGGAAGAAGGCCCAATGTCCATTAAAAGACTTGCATCACTTGTCATTCTTTCGGCCTTGCTTTCACAGGCGCCGTTACACGCCTTTGCGGAAAACATACCGCAGGTGACGGATCAAGGGACCAATGCCCCCTCTCAGCCTTCTCTATTGATTGGATTGCACGATTTCGTTGAACGCATTACCTTTCAAAACAAAAGCACAAACGACTTTCACCTAGACGACACGAACGACGCTTCGCCTGCGAACACCAAACGCCAAAGCCTTCGTGATTTGATCCGCTTGGAAGTCGAACAAGCCACCATTTATGGGCTCTTTGACGAGAGCTTACACTCTGACGCCAATAGCGTGGCACGCGCCTCTGGTCCGACGTCAGTTGTCGGGTTTGGCGTGGAGCGCTCTCTGGAACGTGGTCTGGCCGTCAATTTTGAATTGTTCCAGAACACTTCCGGAAATGCTCAAAATGGTGATTTCTTAGAAAATACCAAGGCTGCTTTGCGTCTGCGTTTCAAATTCTAAATCCACCTAGACCCTCCATCTTCGGGAACACTGTTGACCCGCGCCCGATCGTCGCGGTTCGGGATCCAGCGGGTAATCGTGTTCGAATTGGTTTGCACATCCAGACACTTTGGCTGAGACTTCGCGAAGGAAACGCATCTAGCAATACCCACAATAGAGGTAACCCCATGAAGTTTTTAGTAGCCACGGTGGCATTTTTGGTCGCTTCCACAGCGTTCGCAGAGGGTGACGCAGAAGCCGGTGAAAAAGGGTTCAAAAAATGCAAGGCATGCCATTCAATCGTCAATCCCGAAGGTGATGTCTTGTACAAAGGTGGACGAACAGGGCCTAATCTTTACGGTGTGGTAGGCCGTGTTATTGGCTCTGAAGATTTCAAATATGGTGCGGGTCTTCTAGAGGCGAAAGATGCAGAGGCCGTATGGACAGAGGAGGCATTGGCCTCTTATGTCATCGACCCCAAAGCTTGGCTTGGCGACAATGGCTACGCTAAAAAATCCAAAATGTCTTTCAAGTTGAAAAAGGGCGGCGAGGATGTTGTCGCTTATCTCGTCTCAGTAGCACCTGCTACTGTGATTGAAGACGCCGCAGAAGAAGAGAAAACAGACTAAGTTTAAAAACTTCTCTTTGATGTAAAAAGCCCCACATCGACATACTGATGCGGGGCTTTTTATGTGTCGATTAGCACCTAGCGCTTAGTCAAGTTCTACCAAAAGATCTTTGGCGTCGATTTGGCCGCCGGGCGTCACGTGAACTGCCTTTACGACTGCATCGCGATCCGCGTGGATCCCTGTTTCCATTTTCATGGCTTCGATGGTCAGGAGCAAGTCTCCCTCTTTAACCTCCGCACCGGCGATGGCGGCCACAGAAGCGACCACGCCCGGCATCGGCGCGCCGATGTGGTTGTTGTTGCCAACTTCAGCCTTGGGACGAGATGCCGTAGCCGACTTCACCAGACGGTTTGGCACGCGGATAACACGTGGCTGACCGTTGAGTTCGAAGAAAACTTTGACCTCTCCGTTCTCGTCCGTTTCACCAAGTGCCTGAAGACGGATTTCCAGCGTTTTGCCTGGATCGATCTCAGCAGTGATCTCTTCACCCGGCTCCATGCCATAAAAAAAGGTGCGCGTTGGAAGGGCGCGGACAGGACCGTACTGCCGGTGCCTGCCCATATAGTCCAGGAACACTTTCGGGTACATTAGATAGCCATTGAGATCTTCGTCATCGACAGTGAAGCCTTCCAACTCAGCAGACAACTCCGCCCGCGCGGCCTCAAGATCAATGGGCTTCAGGTGTTTCCCTGGACGTTCCGTATTAGGTTTTTCTCCTTTGAGAACCTTGTCAATGATCGCAGAAGGAAATCCGCCATGCGGTTGGCCGAGACTGCCGCGCATCATATCGACCACTGAGTCCGGGAATGCCAATTCTTTTTCCGGGTCTTCAACGTCTTGGCGGCTTAGTCCTTGGCTGACCATCATCAAAGCCATGTCACCAACAACTTTGGATGAAGGCGTTACCTTGACGATATCACCAAACATCTGGTTCACATCGGCATAGGTCTGAGCGACCTCATGCCAGCGCTCTTCAAGACCGAGGCTGCGTGCTTGGGCCTTTAGATTTGTGAACTGGCCGCCTGGCATTTCGTGCAAATATACTTCAGATGCAGGGGCAGCCAAGCCACTTTCAAAGGCTGTGTATTGTGCACGAACACCTTCCCAATAATCACTAATCTCGCGCACGGCCTTGATGTCCAGACCGGTATCGCGATCTGTATTTCGGGTCGCTTCTACAATAGATCCCAAACACGGTTGAGATGTGCCTCCGGAGAATGCATCCATTGCCGCATCAACGGCATCAACCCCCGCATCAGCAGCAGCCAAAATAGTCGCTCCAGCGATGCCAGAGGTATCGTGTGTGTGGAAGTGTATCGGAAGGCCTACTTCTTCTTTCAAAGCTTTGACGAGCACACGCGCCGAGGCCGGTTTCAACAAACCTGCCATATCTTTCAGGCCCAGTACATGTGCCCCTGCCGCTTCGAGTTCTTTCGCCATCTCAACATAGTAATTGATATCGTACTTAGAACGGTTGGGGTCCAGAAGATCACCTGTATAGCAGATCGTGCCTTCGCAAACCTTGCCGCTCTCGACAACCGCATCCATGGCGACGCGCATATTTTCTACCCAGTTCAGACTATCAAACACGCGGAATACATCGATCCCTGTGGCAGCGGCTTGCTTTACAAAGGCCTGTACAACATTGTCTGGGTAGTTTGTGTAGCCCACGCCGTTGGATGCTCGCAGAAGCATCTGCGTCATTACGCTAGGCATCGCGGCACGCAAGTCGCGCAAACGCTGCCAAGGGCATTCTTGCAAGAAACGATAAGCCACGTCGAAGGTCGCGCCCCCCCAACACTCAACAGAGAAGAGCTTCGGCAGGTTCGCAGCGTAGCTTGGCGCGACTTTTATCATGTCGATTGAACGCATGCGGGTGGCCAACAGAGATTGATGACCGTCACGCATTGTGGTGTCAGTTAACAAAAGCTTTTTCTGGGCCTTCATCCAGTCCGCCACCGCCTGAGCACCCTGCTCTTCCAGCAAATTGCGTGTGCCGGGCAATATCTCACCATGTTTGGCAGGCGGAATAGGCTCTTTGAGGTCCGCAGCAGGCAAAGGCCGATCCGTGGTTTCAGGGTGACCGTTCACCGATATGTCGGCGATATAGGTCAACACTTTGGTGCCCCGGTCCCGACGCTTGGCGAATTGAAATAGCCCCGGGGTCTCATCAATAAACTTCGTTGTGTATTGATTGTTCAAAAACGTCGGATGCTTCAGCAGGTTCTCAACAAAGGCAATGTTCGTTGACACACCGCGCACACGGAACTCACGCAAAGCACGGTCCATACGCGCGATGGCTTTCTCTGGGGTTGGCGCCCAGGCAGTGACTTTGGTGAGCAGAGAGTCATAGTAGCGGGTGATGACCCCGCCCGCATAGGCCGTACCGCCGTCCAAACGAATGCCCATTCCGGTCGCTGACCTATAGGCCGTGATCCTTCCATAGTCCGGAATAAAGTTATTTTGCGGATCTTCTGTGGTGACTCTAGTTTGTAGTGCGTGACCATTCAGGCGAATGTCATATTGGCTGGATTTCCCTGTGGCCTCTGACAGCGATTTGCCTTCAGAAATCAAGATTTGTGCCTGAACGATGTCTATGCCTGTAACCTCTTCGGTCACAGTGTGTTCTACCTGAACCCTAGGATTCACTTCGATGAAGTAAAACTTGCCGGTTTCCATATCCATTAGGAATTCAACGGTACCAGCACATTCATAGTTCACATGAGCGCAAATCTTGCGACCCAATTCACAGATTTCTTCCCGCTGAGCTTCAGATAGGTAAGGTGCGGGCGCACGTTCTACCACTTTCTGGTTGCGACGCTGAACAGAGCAGTCACGTTCATACAGGTGATAGATATTGCCCTTGGTGTCGCCTAGTATCTGCACTTCAACATGGCGGGCGCGGGTGATCATCTTTTCGAGATACCCTTCGCCATTGCCAAAAGCAGCTTCTGCTTCGCGGCGGCCCTCTAGAACCTTCTCTTCCAGTTCGTCTTCGCCAAAGATTGGACGCATGCCGCGTCCGCCGCCACCCCAAGATGCCTTTAACATCAGCGGGTAGCCGACTTCTGTAGCTTCAGCTTTGATGGCATCCATATCGTCACCAAGCACTTCCGTAGCTGGGATCACTGGAACACCCGCCTGCACAGCAACTCTACGGGCTGATGCCTTATCACCAAGCGCCCGCATCGTCGCGGCCTTAGGACCAATAAACGTAATCCCGTTTGCAGCACAGGCGTCTACGAAATCCGGATTCTCAGATAGCAAACCATACCCAGGGTGAATCGCATCTGCGCCGCACTCTTTGGCGACACGAATGATTTCATCAATGCTCAGATATGCGGCAACAGGGCCCAAGCCTTCACCGATGCGATAGGCCTCGTCAGCTTTGAAGCGATGGAGGCCAAGTTTGTCTTCCTCTGCGAAAACGGCCACGGTTTTCTTGCCCATCTCGTTGGCAGCGCGCATCACACGGATCGCGATTTCGCCACGGTTGGCAATGAGTATTTTTGAAAATTCGGGCATGGGCAGGCTCCCCCTTGCTGGTGTCTGTCCGAGTGTGTGTCTAGGCCTTAAGGTAGGCGGCCCTTGCCGCGCAATACCAAGGACTGCGTAAACATGTAAGATTTGTGAAAGGATTTGTTCTCTAATTACTCAGAGATTGCAGCAGATTTTTCTGCAGGTGCGACATAAGCACACGATTCAGAGAAGATTGTCCGCAACATCAACCAATGTTCTCGCGCCCATTTGACCCATGTTGGCCTCAATGTCTTTCGCAAGAATATCTATGAGATGTGCTGGACCATGAGCGCCCAAAGCCGCAAGGGCATAGTGGAACCCTCTGCCCAAGAACACAAAATCCGCCCCCAAGGCTTTTGCACGCAAAACATCTAGGCCCGTCTCAAAGCCGCTATCGATAATTATCGGCAAGTCACATGCTGCGCGCACCTGTGGAAGTATCTCAATTGTTGCAGGTGCAGCATCAAATTGGCGCCCCGCATGATTTGAAACCCAAATCGCGTCGACACCAACAGACTCAAGTTTCGCCGCAGCATCCTCTCGCATGACGCCTTTCACGACAAAGTTTCCCTGCCAGTTGTCCCGCAACCATGTAACGTAGTTCCAATCTGGAGAGGTTCGTAGCAGATAGCCAGCATGTGCTGTGGAACTTAGCGCGCTCGGCTCTCCTGCATATTCGTCAATCAACCTCATTCGCGGCATTCCAGCCTGTGCCATCCCGATAGCCCAAGTCGGACATGTCGCAATTTGCGCAAGCAGTCTTGGCGTCAATTTGGGCGGGGTTTGAAGACCTGATCTCACCTGCCGTTCTCGACGGCTTGCGACCGGCACGTCAACAGTGAGTACAAGCGTCGAAAACCCTGACGCCTTAGCGCGTCTTAAGAGGTCCGCGCGGATGTCTTCATCTCTTGGCGGATACATCTGAAACCACGCATGCTCACCAATATCTGGCGCCAAATCTTCTGGCGTCTGGGTGGCAACAGTCGAAAGGCAATATGGAATGCCTGCCGTCGCGGCGGCTTGTGCCAGCAGCTTTTCTGCATGCGGCCACACCAATCCTGACATACCAACAGGCGCGACGCCTATTGGAAGCGGAAATTTGTGTCCCAACATCTCTGTCGACAGATCCGTTTGGATTTCGCCGTGAAGAATGGATGGGGCAAAGCGGATGTCATCCAGACAATCGCGGTTGCGCGCTTTTGTGCGTTCGTCCCCAGTTGCGCTGTCCAAGTACTCCCAAATAAACTTTGGAACCCTACGCTTGGCGTGAGAACGAAGGTCGCTGACGGCGGGATATTTGGCGTGTAGATCCATACAGCGACCGTCCAATGTACATCTTTAAAAGTCCAGAACGGTTTGGAGCTTAAACACAAACAACTCTCGAGAGAACAGAAGAAGCACAGGCTTTTGCCCATCAGTTCTTTGCGTTAGATTAGCGCTCATGAGCAGTTTTGACGAATATGACGCCTTTGAAGGCGCATCCCTATCGGCACGCGCAATGATGGCGCGACCAAGCCCTTACTTGGACGATCTCAACCCAGCGCAAAGAGAAGCCGTAGAGACACCGGATGGACCTGTGCTGATGCTTGCTGGAGCGGGCACCGGAAAAACCAAAGCGCTGACAGCGCGCATCGTGCATTTGCTCAACACAAACCGCGCGCGACCAAATGAAATTTTGGCGGTGACTTTTACCAACAAAGCGGCGCGGGAGATGAAAAACCGTGTTGGCAATATGTTGGGCCATCAGATTGAAGGTATGCCTTGGCTTGGCACATTTCACGCAATTTGTGTGAAACTGCTGAGGCGCCACGCCGAGTTGGTTGGGCTTAAGTCCAACTTTACAATTTTGGACACCGACGATCAGCTTCGCCTTTTGAAACAGCTGGTTGCGGCAGCCAATATCGATGACAAACGCTGGCCAGCAAGGCAGTTGGCGTCTTTGATCGATGGTTGGAAAAACCGTGCATTGACTCCAAAGAAGCTCCCTGCCGCAGATGCAGGGGCGTACAACCACATGGGCGGCGAACTCTATGCGCAGTATCAGACTCGTCTTAGGGAGCTCAACGCAGTGGATTTTGGCGATCTGCTTCTGCATGTGGTGACCATATTTCAGGACCACCAAGATGTGTTGGCCAACTATCAACGTTGGTTCCGCTACATCCTTGTGGACGAGTATCAGGACACCAATGTGGCACAGTATCTTTGGCTGCGGCTGCTGGCCGGCGCACACAAGAACATCTGCTGTGTAGGTGACGATGATCAATCCATCTATGGCTGGCGCGGCGCCGAAGTGGGCAACATTCTGCGATTTGAGAAGGATTTTCCCGGCGCGCATGTGGTCCGGCTGGAACAGAACTACCGGTCAACCGGCAATATACTTGCGGCTGCATCCAACGTCATTCGAGGCAATGAGAACCGGCTGGGCAAAGAACTTTGGACCGAAGCCGATATGGGCGACAAGGTGCGCCTTATTGGTCATTGGGACGGAGACGAAGAAGCGCGTTGGGTTGGCGAAGAAGTCGAAGCCATGCAACGCGGCACGCGCGGAAACGATCCCAAATCGCTGGAGGACATGGCAATCCTTGTACGCGCCAGCCATCAGATGCGTGCCTTTGAAGATCGGTTTCTGACCATTGGCCTGCCCTATCGAGTTATTGGCGGCCCGCGATTCTATGAGCGTCTGGAGATTCGTGATGCCATGGCCTACTTCCGACTTGTTGTGAGTTCTGAAGATGATCTGGCGTTTGAGCGCATTGTGAACACACCCAAACGTGGCCTTGGCAACGTTGCGCAAAAGAAAATCCAAACCTGCGCACGCGCCAATGGTGTGAGCCTTGTGGAAGGCGCGCGCATTCTCTTGGCAGAAAAGGGGATCGGCGGTAAAGGCGCCAAGGAGCTGGGCAATTTGCTTGATGGGTTGGATCGCTGGAAGGCGCAGGGATCAGCCCCAGTGATTGAAGTCCCCTTAGATGACGACGACGTCATTGACGACGGCGTCACGCAAACCGCAATGCGGCTACAGGAAGGCCAACCGGAGCTTGGTCATGTTGAACTTGCGCAAGTGGTTCTAGATGAGTCCGGCTACACGGCTATGTGGCAAAATGACAAAACGCCAGAGGCTCCAGGACGGTTGGAAAACCTCAAGGAACTGGTCAAGGCGCTGGAAAACTTTGATAATCTTCAGGGTTTTCTGGAACACGTCAGCCTGATCATGGACAATGAGAGTGATGACGCGGAACAGAAAATCTCGATCATGACGTTGCATGCGGCCAAGGGGCTTGAGTTTCCAGCGGTGTTTCTGCCCGGCTGGGAAGATGGGCTGTTCCCGTCCCAGCGGAGCATGGATGAATCCGGCTTAAAGGGATTAGAAGAAGAGCGGCGACTGGCCTATGTCGGGATCACCCGCGCCGAGGAAATTTGCACGATTTCATTTGCGGGAAATCGCCGGGTGTTCGGCCAATGGCAAAATCAGATGCCGAGCCGTTTCATCGACGAGTTATCCGATGAAAACGTCGAAGTTCTGACGCCTCCTGGCCTATATGGGCACACCGGAAGCACCCGCGAATTTGGTGGCAACCAAGGCTCTTCCGGATTGGAAAAGTCTGCCATGCAAGCGGATGGTTATAACTCGCCCGGTTGGAAACGTCTGCAATCGCGCGCGGGGCAATATGGCACGAGTCAGCCAAAAGAGAGCAAGGCCGCGGCTATCGACCTCACAGCAGTGAGCAGTTTTACTGTTGGTGATCGCGTGTTTCACGACAAATTTGGCTATGGAACAGTGTCCGCGATTGAAGGTGACAAGCTGACTGTGGACTTCGAAAAGGCAGGACAAAAGAAAGTTGTGGCACGATTTGTCAGCGCTCCAGACGACATTCCTTTTTGATCGCAGATCTGTGATTTAGCTCACGGTTGACAGGTAAGTCAGCCGCGGATTGAGTGGGGGTCCAGACAGGAGAACCCCATGATTTTTTATGATTGCGCGACCGCCCCCAGCCCACGGCGCGCGCGGATGTTCATCGCCGAAAAAGGTCTTGAAATCGAAACGCGGCCGGTTGATCTGCGCAACGGCGAAAACCGAACGCCAGAATTTCTGCACATCAATCCACAAGGCACCGTGCCCGTCTTGGTCACCGACGCAGGCCAACACCTTGCGGAAAACATCGCGATTGCCGCGTATTTGGAAGCGCGCGTCCCAGAGCCACCTTTGATGGGGACCACTCCGGACGAAAAAGGGGCCGTTCTCATGTGGAATGCAACCTGCGAGTTTCACGGAGGTTGGGCCATCGCAGAAGCGCTGCGCAACGCCTCCCCTGCCCTAAAGGGTCGCGCCCTACCCGGAGCAGTGGACTATGAACAAATCCCAGCACTCGCGGCGCGGGGCGTCAAACGACTGAATCTTTTCTATGAAACCCTCGAAGACCGATTGCAAAACAGCGCTTGGTTGGCGGGAGAGCATTTCTCTTTGGCAGACATCACAGGGTTTGTGTTTTGTGATTTTGCCAAGATCGTCAAAATGCCGGTCCCGGAGACGAATAGCGCAACTTTGCAGTGGTGTGAGGAAATTCAAGCCCGTCCGAGCGCGCTGGCGTAGACGTTTAACATCTTTGGCCACGCATCAGGCGCTCCTAGGAGCGCCTTTTCTTTTGCTTCAAGCATCTTTGGGAGGGAGCAGCGGCGACATCAGGGAGGAGGAAAGATGTCGCCGCGCTTCACACAAAACGCTCAGGGAGGAGGAGAGAGCGCCTTGATACCGTTGATCCGCACGGGATCGAAATTTAAGCGCGGCAGCACCAGGGAGGAGGAGAGGTACTGCCGCTCTAGTGTCAAGCGCCCTCAGGGAGGAGGAAAGAGAACGCTCGATACCGTTGGACCGTTGGGTCCGAAATTCTGCGCGACGACACCAGGGAGGAGGAGAGGTGCCGTCGCTGTAGTCACAAGAGCTCTCAGGGAGGAGGAGAGAGAACCCTTGATACCGTTGGATCTTTTGATCCGAATTAGGTGCGACGACACCAGGGAGGAGGAGAGGTGCCGCCGCTTAGTTCAAGTCACCCCAGGGAGGAGGAGAGGAGCAACTTGAGCTCGTTTGGACCGTTCTGGTCCGATGTTCGCTACGACGACACCAGGGAGGAGCGGTATCGTCGCAGAATTGGAGAACCTGAGGGAGGAGCGGTTCTCCAGAAACTTATGCGTCGCGGCTGGCTTCGATCGCCACGCGGCGGAGCATGGAGCGGCTCAGGCCCAAGTCGGCCAGCTCGCGGTCAGACAAGGTGCTCAGCTCGTTGAAAGTATCGCGATATACGCGGTACTGACGGAAGCGCTCGGCAACATTTGCCATAAAGTCAGAAAGGCCGGATGCCTTAGCCGTTGCTGCTGGAGCGTGGTTTGCTACATATGCCATGTCGTATTTCTCAATTTGGTAGATCGTCTGTTCGCTTGTGTTAGTGATATAGCCCCATGCTGCAGTTGCACAATAGCTGGTCTCGCAAAGCTGTTATGCGCTAACGGAATACCCGACGTCACGTCAGGATAAAGTGCGTAAATTTTAGGCAAGATGCGGAAATGGTTGAAGAAATATGAATTTTTTACTACATGATAAACTGAAATGTGCCGTCATTGTGCACTTGCAGCATAGGAGTTGAGCATGCCCGTCAAAAAAGAAGACGTTCAGGCAGTTTTGTCGAAACTGACATTGCCGGACGGAGGCGATCTCATCTCGCGAGACTTTGTGCGGGCACTGACAATTGGCGAAAAAAATGTGCAGTTTGTCATTGAAGCGCCCAATGCAGATATAGCACGGATGATGGAGCCGTTGCGCAAAGCGGCTGAAGCGGCCGTTGCGGCGCTGGACGGTGTCGAATCGGTTCAAGTCGCACTGACAGCCCATGAGGCCGCCCCAGCTTCGAAGCAACCAGCGCCCAGCCTGAAAATCGGTGGGCACCCAAAACCGCAGGCAGGCCCGATGAAAGTCGCAGGCGTAGACCGTATTTTGGCGGTGGGGTCCGGAAAAGGGGGCGTGGGCAAATCCACCGTGTCCTCAAATTTGGCAGTTGCGCTTGCAAAACAGGGCCGCAAGGTTGGCTTGCTAGATGCGGACATCTATGGCCCCAGTCAGCCCCGCATGATGGGTGTAAACAAGCGCCCGGCGTCTCCGGACGGCAAAACCATCATTCCACTCAAGGCACATGGCGTCACAATCATGTCCATTGGGTTTATGCTTGAAGAGGACAAACCCGTTGTCTGGCGTGGGCCGATGTTGATGGGAGCCCTGCAGCAGATGCTCAATCAGGTGCAATGGGGCGAGCTGGATGTGCTGATTGTCGATCTACCGCCGGGCACGGGTGATGTGCAGCTGACGCTGTGCCAGAAGACTGATCTGACCGGCGCGATTGTGGTGAGCACGCCGCAGGACGTGGCCTTACTGGATGCGCGCAAGGCGCTTGGTATGTTTGATCAGTTGAAGACGCCAGTGCTGGGACTCATTGAAAACATGAGCCTTTTCCATTGTCCAAACTGTGGACATGAGAGCCATATCTTTGGACATGGTGGCGTTGCGGCGGAAGCTGAGAAGCTGGGCGTTCCGCTTTTGGGCGCGTTGCCGATTGATCTGGACACCCGTTTGGCTGGGGACGGCGGCACCCCAATTGCCGCCGGTGACAGCGAAATGGCGAAGGCCTACGCGCAACTGGCCGATGGGTTGGTGCGAGGGGGCATGGCGTAAAGACGCCCCGTGCCCCACGTCAGCTGTAGATTTGACCAATCAAAACTTGCGGCTGCACATTTGTGAAGTTGGGTATGTCCGCCATGACGGGGCCTGATGCCCCCATGGCGGCATTCATAGCCGCTTGATCCGTAAAGGTAATTGTCGCAATGGCGTGAAAAGGCGGTGGCACATCCGGACCACCCGCCAAACCTTTGCTGGCCTGAGCGGACACAATATGTGCCCCCATATGTTCGGCCACAAGCGCCATATGTGTGGCGCTGTAGTAGTCGTGGTCAAAAGTGGTGCCCTCTCCTACCGGATAAAGCACTTGAAGTGATACAGCCATGAAATCCTCCCCGATCTGGCGTTTGTCGTGATCAGCGTAACAGGCAAATGTGATTCTGCGCGCTTAACTTTTGCGACTCACCTAAATGACCAAAATTGGCTTGTCGGTATCACGTCGGTATTGCGACTGTTTCGCGGAGGTGGGTGCGCCCATGATGATGCGTCCACGCAGCCCCGGTCAAACGTGACGACACCGCGCGGGCAACCCCTGAATGTGCGCAACACTTGAACGCTAACGCTGCGGCGCGGCATTTTCGCGTAGAAACGCTTCGAGCTCAGGGTAAAGCGTTTGGCGTTCTTCCTCTGAGAGGAAACGCCCGATTTCCACCGTACGGCCGTTGCCCGTCAAAGTTATGTAATAGGGTACGGGCCCGCCGTGGGCGTGGGAGCGAACTTGCACCCAATAGATATTGCATTCCCATTGCTGGCTCTGCCCGCGTGCCGGTTTGTGTGAAAGTCGCAGCGTGTCATCTTGCAGTGTCAGCTCCTCAAGGATGTCACCGTCTTTGTAGGAGCGTTCGAGCCCCCACCACAGCCCAGCCACCATCAGCAAGATAAAAGGCAAGAGCCCCCAAAGAAACGCGGTGCCAAGTAAGCCGTAGAGCGGAAGGGTGCCCATTGTGAACGCAAAGAGAACCATCGCCGCGAATCCCCGACGCGGTAAAGACCGATGCGGCCGCAACGAAAGGACAGGTTGGTCTGTGGACGCGGATGTGTCCCAACGGTACGGCATATTCAGTGTCTTTCAGAAGATGATCGGATCACACTGGCCTTGAGGCGGCGCATCACGCCAACAGATTGGGAGCCCAACGAAGTTGTAAGACCAACACGCAACCTCATGCCGACTGCTTCGACCGCGCTAACATCACATAGCGCCCAAGAACTGTGGGATCATTCGGTATGTAGGTGATGTCGGTGAAGCCGCCCCGGTCCAAAATCGCACGATATTCATCTTGAGACAGGCTGCCATGATATACGGGTTGCCCCGCAACAGTGCCTGTCACCTCACCTTCGCCATAGCCAACCGTCAAAAGCAGGCTGCCACCCGGGTTTACCAAAGCTATGATCTTGGGAAGAGTCGCGCGTTGTTCTTGTGGGCTGAGATGAAAGAAAGCATCCCAGCTGACAATGACATCAAAGGTGTCCGCCAACGTAAGCGCACGCATGTCCATCACATGCCATGTCGCGGTTTCAATGTGACTTTGCGCCAAATGGATCATGGCGCTGCTGGCATCCACGCCGGTCACATCATGCCCCAAGCTGGCGAAGTAAGCGGCAATAGGACGTCCAGTGCCACAACCGAGATCCAGCACTTTGGCAGGGGTGGTCAGGCCATCCAGCGTTTGGTCCAGCCAAGATTTTTCCCGCAAAGACGTATCACGACCCGCGTCCCATGCGTCCGCGTTGCGTTCATAAACACCGGCCATACCAGCTTTGATTTTGGCAAAATCAGTCATGTGTGAAGCATGACGGTCGCTGTACAACTTGAAAACCCATGTTGCGCCAGTGGCGACATTTTGGCTCTATTTGAGACAGCTACAAACAGGAGGGCGCGCGAGAAGCACCGTTTTTGCGCCAAAAGAGAAGGCCCCGGGCAGAGTTCTGCACCGGGGCCTTTTGATCTTTTACACTGAGTGGCTCACTTTAGTGAGAGTGGCTTTTGTCCCAGTCTTCCTGCTTTGGCAGGATTTCGAATGTGTGCTCTGGTGGTGGGCTCGGCAGAGTCCATTCCAGAGTATCCGCATATTCGTTCCAGTAGTTGTTCTCGGTCACTTTCGCGCCGCGGAACAGCGAGTAGAAGACGATGCCGAAGAAGAACAGGAAGGATGCAAAGGACAGGAACGCGCCGTAGGAGCTGATCTTGTTCCAATATGCGAAGGCTTCCGGATAGTCGATGTAGCGACGTGGCATACCCTGACGACCCAAGAAGTGCTGTGGGAAGAAGGTCAGGTTGGCACCGATGAAGAACATCCAGAAGTGCAGCTTGCCGGCCCATTCGGGGTACATGCGGCCTGTCATTTTGCCGAAGTAGAAATAGATACCGGCAAAGATGGCAAACACGGCGCCCAGGCTCATCACGTAGTGGAAGTGTGCCACCACATAATATGTGTCGTGGTAGTAGCGATCCACGGCAGCCTGAGACAGCACGATGCCGGTCACACCACCTGCGGTGAAGAGGAACAGGAAGCCAAAGGCCCAAAGCATTGGGGTTTTGAACTCAATCGAGCCGCCCCACATGGTGGCGATCCAAGAGAAGATCTTCACGCCCGTCGGTACCGCGATGACCATGGTGGCCAGCATAAAGTAGGACTGCTGGGTCAGGGACATGCCGACGGTGTACATGTGGTGCGCCCAAACAACAAAGCCCAGCGCGCCAATGGCGATGATCGCCCAAACCATTGGCAGGTAGCCAAACACGGGTTTGCGCGAGAAGGTCGCGATCACGTGGGAGATGATGCCAAATCCGGGCAGAATCACGATGTACACTTCCGGGTGGCCGAAGAACCACAGGATGTGCTGATAGAGGATCGGGTCGCCGCCGCCTGCAGGATCAAAGAAGGTGGTTCCGAAGTTGCGGTCTGTCAGCAGCATGGTGATGGCGCCGGCCAGAACTGGCAGGGCCAGAAGGATCAACCATGCGGTCACAAAGATCGACCATGCAAAGAGCGGCACCTTGAACAGGGTCATGCCGGGGGCACGCATGTTCAGGAAGGTGGTGATCATGTTGATCGCACCCAAAATGGAGGAGGCACCAGAGACGTGCACCGCAAAGATGGCGAGGTCCATGGACATGCCACCTTCGTTGGTGGAGAGCGGTGGATACAGAACCCAGCCCACACCGGACCCCAACTGGTCGTTGCCACCCGGCGCCAGCATGGAGGCCACACCCAAAGATGTACCGGCCACATAAAGCCAGAACGACAGGTTGTTCATCCGCGGGAACGCCATGTCCGGCGCGCCGATTTGAAGTGGCATAAAGTAGTTGCCGAAACCACCGAACAACGCCGGGATCACCACAAAGAACATCATCAAGACGCCGTGGTAGGTGATCAGCACGTTCCAGAGGTGGCCGTTTGGCGTACAGGGTCCGTCACCGCCGCCCAAGAAGCGCGCGCCTTCCAGACACATGTACTGTACACCGGGATCCATGAGCTCAAGGCGCATCAGAACGGTGAAGAAAACTGCGATCAGACCGGCAAATGCCGAAACGATCAAATAGAGAAGACCGATGTCTTTGTGGTTGGTGGACATGAACCAACGAGTGAAGAATCCTCGCTCGTCGTGATGGTCGTGGCCTGTAATGGCTGCGTCTGCCATGCCTCGCCTCCTGTTGGTATGTTTCAGGGCGCGCGGAATCCTGCCGACGCCGCGTGTTCCCCGCCGTTTTAGTGGGCTCTGGCCGGGGTCGCAATCTCCGTAATTGACGCAGATCAAAAAAAAGTGTCGCACCCTTGATTTGATGGCGTGACAAAAATCGCGGTTGGGATGGCGGAAATCACTGTAAAAATGGCCTGTCTGGTGGAAAGGTTGCCGCAAGCGGCACAGGTTTTTTTCGGGAGAGCGTCATGACCAGAGAAGAAAAATTTTCCATTTTTCATCAGCTACATAAGCAGGAAATGGCCTTTGTGATGCCAAACCCATGGAATGCTGGCACCACACGTTTGATGGCACAGGCTGGGTTTGAAGCTTTGGCCACAACAAGTGCGGGATGTGCCGTGTCAGCAGGATTGCGCGACGGCGCCGCGGCGGTAACGCGAAAAATGTTGTTGGACAATGCGGCCGAGATTGTTGGCGCAACAGAGCTGCCGGTGTCCGCGGATTTGGAGGATGGATTCGGTGTGTCCCCTGAGATCTGTGCCGAAACAATCGTGGCGGCGGCCGAGGTTGGGCTGGTGGGAGGATCCATAGAAGACGCCACCGGCGGGCCGGATGGCGGGGTGCATGACATTGAACTGGCAGCGGACCGCGTGCGCGCGGCCGCAGAGGCGGCGCAGGGCCGGCACTTTTTATTGACGGCGCGTGCGGAGAACTATCTGTGGGGGCGGCCTGACCTTGCGGATACGATTGCCCGGCTTCAGGCATTTGAAGCGGCCGGGGCTGATGTGCTCTATGCACCGGGGCTGCCCGACTTGGCGGCGATCCGCACGGTGTGTTCGGAACTGAGCAAGCCTGTGAATGTGGTGATGGGCTTGAGGCCGCCATTTTATACAGTAGAGGAATTGTCGGCAGCGGGCGTGACCCGGGTCAGTGTGGGTGGATCCCTGATGCGCGTGGCCTATGGCGCGGTTCAGTCCGCGCTTGATGGTATCTTGGAAGGGCGGTTTGACTACGACAGTATGGCTATGCCCGGCGGGACGTTGATGGACATGATGCGAGACGCCCCACGGGAACGGACGTGAGACCACTTAAACGCCTTTTTGTTGCAATCGCAGTTTCTGAGACAACCTGAACACTTCGTTTACCACAGTCACTGCACTGATGGCGTTACGCACTCAATACGTCTTCACTTTGACAATAAGGACTCTCCCATGAAGTACGCACTCGCACCGCTGCTGGCGGTGGCATTGGTCACGGCCTGCGGTCCCACGCCAAGCGCGTCCGCCCGAAAAGCCAAGAGCCTCAACCAAGATCTCCAAACTGCGGCCCTCAAAGACGCGCAGCAGATCACAATCGACGGCACCCAATTTCAAGTTCGGAAGGTCACAGGCAGCTATTCCGCGACAACGGGCAACGATCCAAACTACAGCGATGCGCCTTATGCTCTTGTGAACCGGATCGCCCCGCAAAGCGCAAGTTTCACAGGGCAAGACGTGGAGCAAGCCGCACGCAAAGCGACAGGATGCAGGTCGAAGCTCAACGGTGGTATCTTATCCTTTTTGCGGACGGATTTGGCGACGGAGAACTTAGCCGAGATCGAAGACAAGATAAAATCCGATTTCGTGGGTTGGTACGTGGATTTGACATGTTGAGAATAAAGGGATTGTTGGCCGCCGCTGTCGGCTCATTGGCCTTAGTCGCGTGCAACGCCACAACAACAGCTCCGGCGACAAGCGCGCAGGAGGCATTGGCGGAAGTCAGCGCGCGGAACATAGCGTTCCCTAAGTATCCGCAACCCGGAAAAACATACCTCTCGTTTTCTGGCGCGCATGGCTATCAGGTGAATTACATCGCCGCGGGCGGCAAAGCGTGGCTTTGGTATCCAGGCAACAGTCGCGGCGTCCCCGAAGAATACAAGCAAGATGTCGTGAGAGACACAAAAGCGCTCTGTTGGCGCCATCCAAGCAAAAGCTACAATCCCGTCACCAAGCAGAGCGGAGGACGTTTTGCGTGCCAGTCCCTGGAAACGGCGCGCAAAACCGTTGTCGCGGAACTGTCGGGAGACCCCTTTCAACTCGCCACTGGAAAAGTGCCTTATCCACTTAAGCGATGCACTGCTCCGGACGCCTTCGTATTTGACCGAGATCGGTTTGGCTGCTGATCAGGCTTTGGAAACAAAAACACCCGCGTTGGGTCGCGGGTGTTTTCGCGGTTTCGACCCTGTGCGCGCGCGGGTGGGCGCGCCGGGTTGTCACTATGTCTGAAACAGTGTGCTGTTCAACGACGCCGTTTGGCGAAGCTGGGATCCGGTGTGCCTTTGTGACAGCGCGGGATCACCGGGTAGCTGTCCGTCAGGAAATAGGCATAGGTGCCTTCGGGATACTCTGCTGAGTTGACAAAGGCACCATTGCACTCATCAAGCGCTCCAGCACCTTTCACGTACGTATAGTCCTGCACAAAAGTGCCGTCATGGTCTCCACCAGGACCCGCACCGGGGCGCTTGCCGGGATTGAGGCGATAGGAACTGCTCATTTCAATCACCCGGCCGTTTGCTGTTGCCGTGATGGCATATATCGGGAAGCCGTCCGCAGCATATCCGATCAAGGGGGAGGCTTCGGAGCGCGACCAACCGAGCTGTTGCATCAATCCAACCGGCAAGCCGTGATAATGGTAGGCCCCAGTGGGTTGCACATGCGCAAAATTGGCATCCAAACCCAGCGGCACCGCCCCTCCCAATGCCTCATATTGCCAACCTGATCGCGGGTTTCCCTGCCAGAACTCCGCAGCCCCCGGATCAAAAGGCACACCGTTGAGCGCAACACCAAAAAGCGTGCGCTTGCGTCCAGAGGTGGCTTGGTTTGCGGCGATCGGGCTGAGCGGCATCATAAACTGATACGATTGTGCCTTGATCCGGTTGGGATTGCCGGGGTTGGGAAAGCGCCCAACCTTATGGCGGGGTATGCCATTTGCGACAACAACCCGACGTGTCCCTTGCGTAGAGATGTCCACCTGAGATTGTCCAGCCGACCTGTTCGCCTTTGCCACGGTCAAGGGGAGCGTCTCTGTTGCAGTGTGCGCGCGCATTGGTGGGCGGCCTTGTGCGTCGCTTTTCGCAGCCACGCCCAGCACAACGGCCACGGCGAGAACGCCGATCTTCAAATTGTCTCCCAGTGTCACGGTTCTCTCCTGTGTTCTAAGGCGTGTCGGTGGCGTTACACCGTGACAGTGACGGGCCCCTGCCCGTCTTCGCCAAAATCAACCATCATCGTAAAAATGCCCGGCACAGCGCCGGGAAAGCGCACACACAGAAGGCTTTCAGACAGGCTTCCAGCCGCCACAACCATACGGTCAAGCTTCAGCACCTCTGCGCCGTCCACGGTCAAACCTTCAAGCGTGACAGGCGCGCTTCCCTGATTGAACATGGTCAGCGCGATATGCAGCGTGTCACCGCGACGCTTGGTGATGGTCACACTAAATTTGATATGGCTTATGCCATGCCCCTCATGTGCCGCAGCCTTTGTCGAAAAGACAGCTGTCGCGGCCAAGCTGATCAAAAGAAAGCTGCGTCTGTCCATGACTGGTCTGTGCGCCCCTGTGTGCGATTGGTTGAGAACAAAACGGACCATGCCATGGATTCCGTCGAAAAAGATCAGATTTTTTGCGAAGCGGCGCATTTTCCGCTTGCAGCCTGAGGCGAGTCTTTATATTCCACGCCTCACCCAAGGAAGCGGGCGTAGCTCAGGGGTAGAGCATAACCTTGCCAAGGTTAGGGTCGGGCGTTCGAATCGCCTCGCCCGCTCCAATATCTCTTCACAGAGACAGTGAACAAGGCGCGGATTTATCCGCGCCTTTTCGCATTTCCGTACATTTTCAAAGACGAACAACTTTCTCGAGGTTCGTGACACTTTCCTACGTTTTGGGTCTTGCAGTCCAAATCCGAGATGGGTAAATCACGCCCATCCAAACGGTGCGGGCGTAGCTCAGGGGTAGAGCATAACCTTGCCAAGGTTAGGGTCGGGCGTTCGAATCGCCTCGCCCGCTCCATTTGGATCAAACAAAAAGGCGCATGGATCTTACTCCACGCGCCTTTTGCTTTTTCAATACATATTGAGTTACTGCGCCAAGCCTCTGGCCAATTGATTCTGGCGATTGATGACGCCTTGCAGATCAATGGTGGTCATATGGCCGTCGCGCACAATCTGGCGGCCTTCAACAAATAGATCACGCACAGACGTTGGACCTGCCAAGAGCAGCGCCGCCGGATCCCAGCTGCCCGCGCTTTCGATGCCAGAGACATCCCAGAGGGCAAGATCCGCCCGCATGCCCACAGCGATCTGGCCGCAATCATCCCGCCCCAAGACTTGCGCCCCACCACGTGTGGCAATTTCAAGCGCCTCACGCGCGCTCATCGCATCCGCACCATTTGCAACACGCTGCAACAACATCGCTTGGCGCGCCTCCAACACCATATTGCCCGCGTCGTTGGAGGCGGAGCCATCCACACCCAAGCCAACCGGCACTCCTGCATCCCGCATGGCGCGAACGGGCGCAATGCCGCTGCCGAGGCGACAATTGGAACAGGGGCAATGCGCCACACCGGTTTTGGTACGTGCAAAAAGTTCAATTTCAGAGGCATCCAATTTCACGCAATGGGCGTGCCAGACGTCTTCGCCAACCCAGCCGAGGTCCTCAGCATATTGACCGGGCCGACAGCCAAAGGTTGCTAAGGAATACGCGATGTCCTCTTCGTTTTCCGCCAAATGCGTGTGCAGCATGACTGATTTGTCGCGCGCCAAAAGTGCGGCCTCGCGCATCAAATCGCGGCTGACCGAAAAGGGAGAGCATGGTGCAACACCGACACGGACCATGCTGCCCACCTTGGGGTCGTGATGTGTGTCGATCAATCGCAGCGCGTCTTCCAAGATGTGCGCTTCCGTCTCAACAAGCGAATCCGGGGGCAGACCACCGTCACTTTCGCCAATGCTCATAGCGCCACGGGTCGGATGAAACCGCATGCCAACCGTTTGTGCGGCTGAGATCGTGTCATCCAGCCGCGCCCCGTTTGGATAGAGATACAGGTGATCAGACGTAAGCGTGCAGCCAGACAGCGCCAACTCGGCCAGACCAACCTGCGCGGAGATGTGCATTTCCTCTGGACCAAAACGCGCCCAGATCGGATAGAGCGTTTTGAGCCAACCAAACAAAAGTGCGTCTTGGCCGCCCGGCACTGCACGGGTCAATGTCTGATAAAGATGGTGGTGGGTGTTCACCAAGCCAGGCGTGACCACACATGTCTCGGCATGTACAACTTCCGCACCCGAGACCTCTAAATCAGGGCCCATGTCTGCGATGACGCCGTCCCGAATGTAGATGTCGTACACCGTGTGTTCGTTGCGGTCATCATCCATTGTCAAAACGGACTGCGCCGACTTTATAAGATAGCTGTTGGGCTTTTGCATTTGCACGCTCCTGAGGCCGATAGATTGGCCCGATTCGGATGCGATTTTCTAAGGCACAGCGACAGAACGCGGGCAAAGGACTCGCTGTGCCGGACCAACATAGGTTGTCAGACCGGTTTCAATCAAGGGGTTGCGTCAACGAGCGGGTCAGAGCTGTTGAAGTTTCTCAAGCGCTTGCTTGTGCAGGGTTTCATTCGCTGCCGCCAAAACCTGTCCCCCCATATGAACGGGTCCCCCCTGCCAATTGGTGACAATCCCACCTGCTGCTTCGATCACAGCAATAGGACCCTGAATATCGTAGGCGTTCAGGCCTGCTTCGATCACCAGATCAACCTGCCCCACGGCCAGAAGAGCGTAAGCATAACAATCCATCCCGTATCGGGTCAGCTTCACGGTGCTGGCCACACGTTCAAAGGAAGCCCGCTCTTTGGCGGTGCCAACCTCTGGAAAGGTTGTGAACAGAATCGCATCTGACAGTCGCGCTGTGTCACGGGTGTGCAGAGGGCTGGTGCCATGTGGGCCGGTCATTTCAGCAACGCCAAGACCGCCTTTGAACCGTTCGCCAATGTAGGGTTGGTCCACAATTCCGAATATTGGCCCGTCGGCATCCGAGAGCGCAATCAACACACCCCAAGTCGGTGTGCCAGAGATAAAACCTCGGGTTCCATCGATTGGGTCCAGCACCCAAGTCAGGCCACTGGTCCCGGGTTTTTCACCGTATTCTTCGCCAAGGATCGCATCCTCAGGACGCTCAGCAGCCAAAACTGCACGCATGGCCTCTTCAGCGGCGCGATCAGCAACAGTGACCGGATCGAACCCTTCCTCCAATTTGTTGTCCGCGGTGAGTGCGCGGCTGCGAAAATGGGGAAGGATTGCGTTTCGGGCCGCGTTGGCCATGGCATCCGCCACGGCAATCAACGGATCTCGGTCATTGGTCATGTGAGTCTGATCTCCGCACTGAGCTTGCCCCATCTGGCTAGCTCAGTGCGGAAGAGGACTCAAGCGACGTCGCTCAAAACGCGCGCCAATTCGAACAACCGACGGCGTTGGTTTTCTGGAATCGCGTAGTAGCTGCGGACCAGATCCAAGGCTTCTTTGTCAGCCATGATATCAGAGGGCACAGATTGTGTGCCGCCATCTTTGTGGTTTTCCAGACCTTCAAAGAAGAAGCTAACCTGAACGTCAAGGGCGTCAGAAATGTCCCAGAGACGAGACGCGCTAACCCTATTGGCACCCGTTTCGTATTTTTGAATTTGTTGGAACTTGATCCCCACCTGCTCCGCCAATTGCTGCTGGGTCATCCCCGTCAGCCAACGGCGTTGGCGTATCTTCTTTCCAACATGCACGTCCACAGGGTGTGTCATCACACGTCTCCTTTAATACTCTTTTTCAGTACGCAACCACATCTTCAGCAGACGCTCAGAAGCGGCACCACAAGTTCTAAGTGAAGCATCGCGCATCCCTTTCGCGATATTTCACCATACCATTTTTAGCCTTGTAATCAAGGGTTGGAATATGATGCACGGGTTAAGCATCTTTGGCTGCGCTCAATTCAGAAGTGTCCTGCAAGAGCGGCGAATGTGACCGGCGGCTCGACCTAAGGATGACGTTGTGTCGCAATCTGCGGTTTTCACCGCACGCGCTTTGACTTGCAGCGCCGGGCATGTGTAATCGACCCCATTAAGAGGAGAGAGTCATGCGCGCATTCCAAGTCATATCCCACGATGAACCACCCTCACTGGTTGACCTACCGGTCCCAGAGCCCGGCCCCGGTCAAATCCGGGTCAAGATCCGGGCCTGTGCGTTAAACTTTGGCGATCTGCTTATGATCAAGGGCACTTATCAGGCCACGCCACCAGTGCCCTTTACCTTGGGCATGGAAGTGGCCGGGGTGGTCGACGCATTGGGACCCGACGTCGATGGGCCTGCGGTTGGAACACAGGTTTTGGTGTTTGGCGGCAGCGGCGGGCTGGCGGAGTATGGGATTTATGACGCGGCTGGCGCGGTCGCTCTGCCTGATGGCATGAGTTTTGAAGAGGCTGCGGCGTTTCCGGTGGCCTATGGCACCAGCCACGTTGCACTGGACTACCGCGCGCGCCTGCAGCCCGGCGAGAATTTGCTCGTGTTGGGCGCGGCAGGTGGTGTTGGCCTGACTGCAGTGGAGTTGGGCAAACTGATGGGTGCAAATGTGATCGCCTGTGCGCGTGGTCGGGACAAGTTGGAAGTGGCGCGCGCGGCGGGAGCAGATCATCTGATTGACGCGACAGATGCCGACATCCGCGCAGAGGTCAAAGCATTGGGCGGCGCCGACGTGGTGTATGACCCTGTGGGCGGTGAGCAGTTCAAAGCTGCGTTTCGCGCCTGTCGTCCAGAAGCGCGATTGCTCCCAATCGGATTCGCATCAGGCGACATTCCACAGATTCCCGCCAATCACCTGTTGGTGAAGAACCTGACGGTGATGGGCCTGTATTGGGGCGGCTATCTCGCGTTTAAACCGCAAGTGATCGCTGGCAGCATGCAGACACTGTTTGGCTGGTACGGGGAAGGAAAACTGAACCCGCACGTCAGCCACATTTTGCCACTGGAGGACGCTGCGCAGGCTTACGAGTTGCTGCGCAGCCGAAAATCCACCGGCAAAGTGGTTGTGTCGATCACCTAAAGGTTTAGCCGACCACACCCAGCCGCACAGGGTTATCCATCTGAGGGCGCATGGGCTGGAAGCTTTTGCGGACCAATTCGGCCAGATGGTCGATCACGTCGCCTTTGACCTTCTCGGCGCCATACATGTTAATGTACTGCTCTCCCAATTCGGGGAGAGCGCCACCATGCTCAATCACCTCAAGGTGCGGCGGTTCGGTCCCGAGAATCATTTCGCCAACACCCAGATCCGCGGCAATTGTTGCCTCAACAGTTCTGTCTGAGTCCGATTCCAGCACGGATTCCCACTCAACACCCGCACGATCCAACGCCGCAATGGCACGCTGCCGAAAAACACATTGGCGGGCAGACGCAAACGGAAAGGGGCGACGACGCCAGCTGGCCCCACCCGGCGCCCCAATCCAAACCAGCGGCAAGGCACAAAGACCCTCCGCGGAATCAGGTATTTTGGATTCGGTGGTGATGATCAAATCAACTTCGCCTTTCTCAAAGAACTCCTTCAATTGAAGCGTATAAGATGAAATCAAGTTCACCTTCACCCGCGGATATGCCGCGCTAAATTGCTGAAGAACGCGCGGAATGGCGGGATAAACGATGTCATGTGGCACCCCCAGTGAGATCGCCCCTTCGAATTCATCGTGAGACAAACGCCGCATAATTTCGTCATTGAGGGTGACCATGCGACGTGCGTAGCCCAACATCTGTTCGCCAGCTGGGGTCAATGCAATACCGCGTCCGGTGCGGTCCAAGAGCGCCACCCCGATCAACTCTTCCAGACGTTTGAGCTGCATGGAGACCGCCGATTGCGTGAGGTGCAGGAAGCCTGCGGCTTTGGTCACGCCCCCCATATCGGCAACAGCCACAAAACTTCTGAGCGTGGTTACATCAAGGTTTCGCATGGTTTTCCCTTTTAAAATCACGAATCTTGAACATCCATCATGATCTGTGATGGAGTTCGTCACAAACATTCGCTTTCAAGATACGCCGACTTTCCCATATACATCAAGTAACTTGATACAGACCGTGAAAACAATCGCATTCATGAAAGGAGCGACCCAATGGCTTTTATCAGCATCCCAACCGCCGCCCCTGGCGCAAACCCTTCTTTTGTAGCGCGCCTGCTGCAGATCATGTCCGTGCGCCGTCAGCGCCGCCAGCTGGCGCAGCTTGACGTGAACGCCCTTAGGGACCTTGGCCTGACAGATGCAGACGTCCAGACAGAGCTCAAGCGTTCCTCGTGGGATGTCCCTGCTCACTGGAAGGGCTAAAGTAGACAACTATGTCGCGGTGCGGGATTTTCGCTGCTCCGCGACCGGAAATCCTTGAATTCGCCTCATTGCTCACCGATATTTAGCAGGAACACTCTGTCGACAACAGTCGCTGGAGGGGAACGAACAACTCGGAGGCTTTGATGGCTGAATTTGACACAATGCGCGGCGCCGTTGGCGCGCGCTCTGCAGAAATCGATGCGGGACTGCGCGCGCACATGAACAAAGTCTACGGCACAATGTCCGTGGGCATGTTGATCACCTTTGCTGCGGCATGGGCGATTTCCGGCTTGGCTGTGACCACCGACCCATCCGGCGCATCCGCACAATTGAACGCAGACACATATTTGACCTCTTTCGGTTACGCGATCTACGGCTCTCCGTTGAAGTGGGTGATCATGTTTGCGCCTCTGCTGTTTATCTTCGGCCTGGGCGCGGCAGTTAACCGGTTGTCCGCCGCGGCTGCACAGCTGTTGTTTTACGTCTTTGCGGGCGTCATGGGCCTGTCTATCAGCTCGATCTTCCTGATCTTCACCGGCGCCTCCATTGTTCAGGTCTTCCTGATCACGTCCATCGCCTTTGCGGGTCTGTCGCTTTACGGCTACACCACAAAGCGGGATCTTGGCCCAATGGGCACATTCCTGATGATGGGTCTGATTGGTCTGATCGTGGCATCGGTCGTCAACATCTTCTTGGCGTCTTCTGCGATGACCTTTGCGATCTCCGCCATTGGTGTGCTGATCTTTGCCGGTCTGACCGCGTATGACACACAGAAAATCAAGAACACCTACCTCGCACACGCCCACAGCGGCGACAGTGAGTGGCTGGGCAAAGCGGCCATCATGGGTGCGCTGAGCCTGTATCTGGACTTCATCAACATGTTCATGATGCTGCTGCAGCTGTTTGGCAACCGCGAGTAAGCCAACACCTTCTGAATGCAAAAGGGCCGGTCATTGAGACCGGCCCTTTTTGTTTGCGCGCTGGCTGCTCAGCTGAGGTGACTTCAGGCCGCACAGGGCTCTGACAGAGTACGAGTCATTTGCACCGCAGGAAAATGCACACCTGGCGCCAGTGTAAGCTCGACCTCGGCGGTCTCTTCAAAGCCCATGGAGGCATAAAACGATCGCGCGGTGTAGGTGCTCATACAATTCATCTGCCGCATACCGTGGGCCTCAGCCGAAGCCAGCGAGACATCAATCAGCGAACGGGCAACGCCGCGGCGCAGCCAATCCGGGCGTGTCGCCACATGGCGCACATGACCCAGGTCTGTGCCGCTGACACCGCGGGATGGGCTGAGGTCGGTCCAGCCGCCTGCGCCAACAATGTCATCTGTCTCAGCACATTCCGCCACGAAGTAGGTGCCGCAGGCCAAAAGAGCGGTGCGGGCTTGAGTAATCAGCGGCAAGGCGTCCGCAAGAACATCTGCATTGTAATCCTGTGGCAACAAATCCGGGTAGGACTGTGCAAACAGATCTGAAACGGCCTGACGGTCATCAAGGCTGGCGGGGCGGATAAAAAATGGATGGGGCATTGGGGACCCTCCTGAAGAAAACGTTTTTTATGTTTTTTCAGGCGCGGTCTTTCTTAATGCAAAAAGCCGCGCCTTGGTCTGGCGCGGCTTTTGCATGTGTCTCAGAAAGCGATCTTACTTGATCTTGCCTTCTTTGTACTCGACATGCTTGCGCACCACCGGGTCGTATTTGCGTACGACCATCTTTTCGGTCATGGTACGTGCGTTTTTCTTGGTCACGTAGAAATGGCCCGTGTCCGCGGTCGAGTTCAGACGGATCTTGATGGTCGTCGGCTTCGCCATTTTGCTTCTCCTGCGCCGGGGTACAGTGACCCCGTGAAATTCTCTTGAAGCCCGCCTTTTACTGATGGATGGGGCCGAGTCAATGGGATTTGGCTGGAATCCCTTAAGAAAAATACACAAGTCGAAAAATAACCGCCCAGAGCGGCTTTGCAGTATGCAAACCAAAGGGTAATTTCGCGCCACTATTAAAGAGCAATGGCTCTTTTGAGGGGAAATGACATGGTTTGGTTCTGGATCGCAACAACGATTCCCATCGCGCTTTTGACGCTGGGTGGGCTGTTGGGCGGGGCATGGGCCGTGGCGGCGCTGCTGTACATGGGCGGACTGATCCATGTGATGGACCGTCTGGTGCACGGTGCCGCCGTCAGAACCGGTGACGATGAAGAGTTCCCAAGCGGGTTGGTGTTGTCTGTTGTGCTCGGGCTGGCCCACTTTCCTGTGATGGCCATTGGGATCGCGGCGGTGGCAGGAGTGACAGGACTAAGCCTTGGCGCCAAACTCTGCTGTTTTCTCGCGTTTGGGCTGTTCTTTGGGCAGGTCAGCAACGCCAATGCCCATGAGCTGATCCACAAGAGCGCGCGCTGGCCGCGCAGATTGGGCATGTGGGTCTACATCACGCTGCTGTTTGGGCACCACACATCGGCCCACCCAAAGGTGCACCATATTTGGGTTGCAACAGCCAAGGATCCCAACAGTGCGCGCGACGGTGAGAGTTTTTACCACTTTTGGCCACGCGCCTGGATTGGGTCGTTCAAAGCCGGCTGGCACGCGGAAAATGCGATGCGTGCGCGGGCTGGTGCACGAAAATCACCGCTGCATCCTTATGTGCTTTACGTTGTCGGTGGCGCAGCATGCGTACTGCTGACCGCGTGGCTCGCAGGTGTTGGCGGCATGCTCGCTTATGTCGCCTTGGCAAGCTATGGCACGATGCAATTGCTCTTGTCAGATTATGTACAGCACTACGGCCTCCGCCGGGCCGTGCGTGAATCGGGGAAACCTGAGCCCGTGGCTGCCGGGCACAGCTGGAACGCGCCACAGCTTTACACCTCTGCTTTAATGTTGAACGCGCCGCGTCATTCTGATCATCACGCAACGCCACATCGAGATTTTCCGGCCTTGCGATTAGAGGACGGCATGCCTGTTCTGCCGCAATCTTTGCCTTTGATGGCCAGTCTTGCACTTTGGCCGCGCATGTGGCGCCGGGTGATGGATCCACGTGTCGCAAAACTGCGCGCATCACAGCAATGAGACTGGATTGCACGTCCCCGTTGCGGCAGCATGGCACCATGAAACAGTTGATCTTGATTTTGTCGTTGCTTGCGGCGCCAGCCTGGGCGCAAGACGCGATGTCCGCCGCTGAGTTTGAAGCCTACACCAAAGACAAGACACTGTTCTTTGAGGCTGATGGACGACGTTATGGCGTGGAAGAATACCTGCCGGATCGGCGGGTGCGGTGGTCTTTTCTGGATGGCCGCAACCAATGCAAGGATGGGATTTGGTACGAACAGGCCGGTCAAATCTGTTTTGTTTATGAAGACCACCCAGGCCCACAATGCTGGAGCTTTTACGAGAGTCCGCAAGGGCTCCGCGCAAAATTTGAAAATGAGCCAGACGGCAGGATACTGTATGAACTGGCCGATAGTGACGACGAGATGCTGTGTCTCGGCCCGGAGGTCGGGGTCTAAAACAAGCTGCCCTGTTCCGGTGGGGGCGATTTTTTGACCTTTGGTTTTGGCGTGGGCTTGGTGGGCGCTTCAGACGCCGCCACTTCTGACGCATGCGGCGCTGGCGCCCCGCCCTTCCCAATTGGGAGGCGGCCGTCGGCAAATTCGATTTCCAAGCTTTGCGCCGCGCTGGCCTCAAGTGACGTTTTGACCAATGCGCCGTCGCCACGCACCACCGCGTAACCACGTTCCAGAGTGGCGGTGTAGCTGAGCGTTTCACGCATGCGGTCCAGAGACGAGAGGCGATCTTTGAGCGTTTGCACCTGCCGGGTGCCTGCATCTGACAGGCGGCGACTGAGATCGGTGACCTTTTCGCGGCGGCGGGCGATGTCACGCTGCAGGCCCACGGGGGTCAGGCGGTCCGCGCGGCGGCCCAGTGCCTGCCGGCGTGTTTCGATCATACGCAATAAGGTCTTGTCACTCAGCCCGCCGCTTTTCTGCGCCAAGGCAACTTTGCGCGATTGCACCCCAGCTTGAAGCGCACGTGGGAGCGCATCGCTGGCCGCGTCCAACCTCTGGCGCGGGGTCTGCAGCAGGTTTTCGGCGCGCGGCAACGCACGCGCCACATCGCGCAGCCGCTGATCGCGTTGGCGCAACCCCTGTTCAAGCCCCCGGGTGAGACGTGCACCCTGTTCCTCAATCCAGGCCAGCAACTCAAGGCGCACCGGCACAGCGATTTCAGCCGCCGCTGTGGGTGTGGGGGCACGTTTGTCCGACACAAAATCGATCAGCGTGGTGTCGGTTTCGTGGCCCACAGCAGAGATCAGCGGAATGTCTGAAGCTGCGGCAGCGCGGGCGACCACTTCTTCGTTAAAGCCCCAGAGGTCTTCGATGCTGCCCCCACCGCGCGCCACGATGATCAGATCAGGGCGCGGCATGCTGCCACCAGGGGTCATTTTGTTAAAGCCGTCGATGGCATTGGCGACCTGCGCCGCACATTGCTCACCTTGCACAGCCACTGGCCAAAGCAGCACCTTGCGTGGGAAGCGGTCGCGCAGCCGGTGCAGAATATCGCGGATCACGGCCCCGCTGGGAGAGGTCACCACGCCGATAATTTCTGGCAAATACGGCAGCGGTTTTTTCCGCCCCTGCTCAAACAGCCCTTCGGCCTGAAGCATGGCTTTGCGCTTTTCCAGCATCGCCATCAGGGCCCCTACGCCCGCCGGCTTAAGGTCTTCGATCACCAGTTGATATTTGGATTGGCCGGGAAAGGTGGTCAAACGCCCGGTGGCGACCACTTCCATGCCCTCTTCTGGGCGGGTGGACACCCGCGCAGCCACGCCTTTCCACATCACACCTGCAATCACGGACCGATCGTCTTTGAGATCCAGATATACGTGGCCCGAACGTGGAAACGACACGCGGCCAATCTCACCTTTGATACGCACATGAGAGAACTCGCCTTCGATCATGCGTTTGATCGCACCAGACAGTTCGGTGACGCTAAATTCTGGGGCGTTTTCGCCTTCTCTTGGGTCGTCGATCAGGTCAGACATCTTGGCTCGCTTGTAAGACTGCTCGCCACAGCTTAGAACGCCGCAAAGCGGAGGCCAAGCGGAAGGCGACGACATGAACATTCTTATTCTCGGCAGCGGTGGACGAGAGCACAGTCTCGCATGGGCGGTGATGCAAAACCCCAAATGTGACAAGCTGATTGTGGCACCGGGCAACGCAGGCATAGAGCAGATCGCGGAATGCGCGTCGTTTGACATTGAAGATGGTGCGGAGGTTGTCACCTTTGTGGCGGCCAATGCGATTGATTTTGTGATTGTTGGCCCCGAGGCCCCCTTGGCGACCGGCGTGGCAGATCGGCTGCGCGAAGCAGGTGTTCTGGTGTTTGGCCCCTCACAAGCGGCGGCGCGGCTGGAAGTTTCCAAAAGCTTCACCAAAGAAATTTGTGATGCCGCCAATGCGCCAACCGCTGGGTATGGTCACTTCACCGATGCAGAAGCCGCCAAAGCTTACATCCGTGAACAGGGCGCGCCCATTGTGGTGAAGGCGGATGGTCTGGCCGCGGGCAAGGGTGTGATTGTCGCGATGGACGAGAAGACCGCGTTGGCTGCGGTGGATGATATGTTTGACGGAGCCTTTGGTGGGGCCGGAGCTGAGGTGGTTATTGAGGAGTTCATGGAGGGCGAAGAGGCCTCGTTCTTTATCCTCTGCGATGGCAAAACCGCGCTTCCCGTGGGCACAGCGCAAGACCACAAACGCATGGGTGAAGGCGACACTGGACCAAACACAGGCGGAATGGGGGCCTATTCTCCTGCGCCTGTGCTGTCTGACGAAATCGCACAAAAGGCCTTGGATGAGATTGTCCAGCCGACCATCGATGAGATGGCCAAGCGCGGCACGCCGTATCAGGGCGTGCTGTATGTGGGTTTGATGATCAAAGACGGCCAACCAAGGTTGGTGGAATACAATGTACGTTTTGGCGATCCTGAGTGTCAGGTGCTGATGATGCGGCTTGGCGCTCAGGCGCTGGATCTGATGCATGCCGCCGCAGAAGAGCGGCTGCATGAGACACAGGTGAACTGGGCGGACGATCATGCGATCACCGTGGTGATGGCGGCCAATGGCTATCCCGGATCGTATGAAAAAGGTTCCGTGATTGGCGGGCTGGATGCGTTGACGCAAGACAGCAAGAACATGGTGTTTCATGCTGGCACCACGGCAAAAGATGGGCAGATCACGGCCACCGGTGGTCGTGTGCTGAACGTGACGGCTCGGGGTGCGAGCCTGCAAGAAGCACGAGACCGGGCGTATGCCATGGTCGATGCGATTGACTGGCCGGGTGGGTTCTTGCGCCGCGACATTGGCTGGCGCGCACTTTAATACGTAGTTTTGCGGGCGTTGCGCCCATCTGTGCAGCGCCCTATCCTCCGCCACAACTGGGGGAGATGACATGACCATTTCGGTGGAAGACGCGTTTGCGACTGGCGATTTTGTGGAACTGGCGTTCAGCTTTGCGCCTGTGGGCATTGTGGTGACCGAAAACCGCATGATCCGCGATTGCAACGACACCTTTGCCGAGATATTTCGCTACACCCGCGAAGCGCTCAAAGACAGCACCTTCGCAATCCTGTATCCCACACAAGAAGAATTCACCAACATCCGCAATCGCGGCGTGCAGGAGTTGCGCGATGGCAATTTTTACTGGGATGAGCGGGTGATGATGCGTCAGGACGGCGAGATGTTTTGGTGTCGCGTGCGCGGGCATACATTCACACCTGAAGACCCGTTGCAGCGCGCGGTGTGGAGTTTTGCCGATATTTCAGACACCCGCCCTTATCAGGCGCTGACCCGCCGGGAGCGCGAGGTGTTTTCGCTTTTGGCAGAGGGGCTGACCAGCAAAGAGATTGCCATCAAGCTGGAGATGAGCAACCGCACAGTGGAGGTGCACCGGGGGAAATTGTTGAAGAAGTTTGGTGTGTCCAACACCGCGAGCCTGTTTCAGTCATTGGGTGCAATTGGCACGCGGCATATCTATTCCGCCAGTGATGGAACTGTGCGGTAAGTCTTTGCTTTGAAGGTGGGCAGGGCCAGCCCCTCTTTGCCTGCGGCCAATTCATCCTGGGATATGTCAGGAAGGAGAAGCCTAGTTGGCTTTGCAGGCCAGCGCGGCACGCAGGCTGGCTTGGCCTTTGAAGGGACCAATGGCGCGTGAGGTCAGGGTTTTGCCGTCAAAGGATGTCGCAATGACCTGAGACCAGTTGGCGTTGACGGTGATCATTTCGAGGCCTTGGCCGGCAGTCTGGTCACAATCTCGAATGCCGCCAGAAATGAAGTCCTCGCCAATACGATGATTGGTGAGACCCGCCTTGTTGGCCACTTCGGTCAGAGCACCATCTTTGTAACGCCAGACACGCAGAGTTTTGGCCAAATGCGGCCGATCAATATAGGCAATTTCCATATGGCCGTCGCCGTCGAGATCAGCGGCACCAACCGGGGCCAGCCAGCGGTTGCGCTGTCCGATATGCGGAGTCGCTGCACGCAGGCCCGTTTCGTCATAGATCGCAAGACGCGCGCCGCCAGATTGACTGCTTTCCACCACGATCACTTCAACATCGCCGTTTCCGTCCACATCAACGAGGCGTGGTGCGATGTCTTCAAACACCCGGTCTTGTGGCAACGTCAGGACACGTCGCTTACCATTTGTGAGCGTGATCTCCAGCGCGCCGTATTCCACCGCATCACCCAACACTCCATGGGCGTATCGGGTGGTTTCCTTCGTGTAACGGGCAGCCTTGATATCCGCCAATGCGGCGCTCCCAGGCACCACCAGCACCACGCACAGAACATGCCAAGCGCGGCGCGCGCTACGGCGCAGCAAACGCATCAGAGGACGCCGCGCCGCCGAAACCATCAGATTTGTTTCTCAGGCATTTTGACCACCAGACCGTCCAATGCATCCGTTACCTTCAGCTGACAGGTCAAACGTGAGGTGGCGGGGTCTGGTTCAAAGGCGAAATCCAGCATGTCCTCTTCCATGTCATCTTTGGCGGGCAGTTTCTCAACCCAGGCAGAATCAATGTAAACATGGCAGGTCGAGCAGGCACAGGCCCCGCCGCAATCGGCTTCAATACCTGGAATATTGTTGTCACGAGCGCCTTCCATGACAGTCAGCCCCGTGGCGACCTCTACGACATGTTCGGTTCCGTTATGCTCGACATAGGTGATTTTGGCCATGCCTGGCTCCTTTGGTGAAACTGTTCGCATTCCTAGTTAGTCAAGCTGGGGCTCTGCTTCCACCCCCTTTTGCGACTTCAACAGTCGCTTTCCGTAAGAAAACAACGCAAACCATCCGCACCTGCGGTGTATTGAGACAACAGTGCTTGTGCGGCCTGAGATCATCGCGCCAAAATCAACTGCGCCATGTCGGAGTTTCGCTGCAGTGCAAAAGGCGCTACATTACAAAAAACTGATGAGGCGCGAGCATGCCCACATATTCTACCGCACGACCGGCTGTTGCCTTTTCGGCACTCCTAGCGCTGCTGTGTGTAGCGAGCTGTGATGCCCCGATCGCCGACGCCCCTTACGTTGCTGCCTTCAATGAACCGGAGATCGTGCGCGCGCAAGACGCTGGTGCGCCCCCCAACGCGCGCCCCGGAAGCTGTTGGGGACGGAATGTGACCCCTGCTGTGCTTGAAACCGTCACCGAACAAATCATGGTGCAGCCTCCGGAGGTCTTGGCAGATGGCACCGTGTTGGCACCGGGAATTTTTCGCACTGAAACGCAGCAACGCATCGTCAAAGAGCGTCGGGAACTGTGGTTTGAAACCCCCTGTGAAGAAGTATGGACCGAAGAGTTCACCGCCTCTTTGCAGCGGGCGCTTAAGGTGCGAGGCCTATATTATGGTGGGATCTCCGGCATTCAGGACGCACGCACACGCGCTGCCATCCGACGCTATCAAACAGCTGGAGGGTTGGACAGTCCGATCCTGTCTTTGGAAAGCGCCCGAAGATTGGGGTTGATCGCGGTGCCGCGTGACGCCGTCTAGCTGCTTCACATATAGCTGCTTCACATAAAAAAGGGCGCCACGATGGGCGCCCTTCAACATTCTTAAAACTATGATCTACTCTTCGAGGTTGAGTGCCACAAAGCGGGGTTCACCCGCACGGCGCACCAACAGCAGAAGGGATTTGCGCCCTGCCTCACCGGCCTCCGCGATGCGGTCTTCCAGATCAGACATGTTGTCGAGGGTCTGCTGGCCCGCTTCGGTCAGAACATCGCCCGCACGCAGGCCTTTTTCAAAAGCGCTCGACGCCTCGTCTACATCGGTGACAACCAGACCATCCACCTTGTCATCCAGATCCAATTCAGCACGTAGCTCATCTGTCAGTTCGGATAAGGTCAGTCCGAGGATCTGTTTGGTCACAGGCTCATCGGAAGGCACTGGCTGACTGGCAGGGACCGCGCCTTCGGCTTCTTCACGCCGGCCGAGGGTGACGGACAACGTGACTTCATCACCATTGCGAAGCACCAAGACATCCACAGCTTTGCCAACGGTGGTGTTGCCAACGGTGCGTACAAGCCCGCGCACATCTTTCACATCCGTGCCGTCAAACGTAAGGATGACATCACCAGACTGCATACCCGCTTCCATCGCGGGTCCTTCTGGGACATCGGTGACCATCGCGCCTGAGGCGTTTTTCAGCCCTTCAACAGCGTCTACCATATCTTCGGTCACGTCCTGAATACGCACGCCCAGCCAGCCACGGCGGGTTTCACCAAATTGCTGCAGCTGATCGACCACTTTGGTCACCACGTTGGACGCCATGGAAAAGCCAATGCCGATGGAGCCGCCATTGGGGGACAGGATGGCGGTGTTTACACCAATCACATCCCCATCCATGTTGAACAATGGACCACCGGAGTTGCCGCGGTTGATGGCCGCGTCGGTCTGAATGTAGTCATCATAAGCGCCTTGCAGCGACCGACCACGTTGGGACACGATGCCCGCTGAGACCGAAAAGCCTTGGCCAAGCGGGTTGCCCATGGCCATGACCCAATCGCCAACTCGCGCTGTGTCACTGTTGCCGAATTCCACAAAGTCCAAGGGTTCGTCGCTTTCCACTTTCAGCAGCGCGATGTCGGTGTTCTTGTCCGTGCCGATCACTTTGGCAGGCAATTCACCGCCCTCAAAGAACTCGACCAGGATTTCATCTGCCCCTTCGATCACATGGTTGTTGGTGACCACATAGCCATCCGCAGAGATCACAAAGCCGGAGCCCAGCGCAGAGGTGCGGCGTGGTCGATCCCCATTTTCATCCTCGCGATCTTGGAATTCCCGGAAGAAATCCTCAAAAGGCGATCCTTCGGGCACGATGCCTTGCGGCCCCGTACGCCCAGCCACAACCGTGGATGTGGTGATATTGACCACTGCGGGGCTGATTTCATCCGCAAGATCCGCAAAACTATCGGGCCGGGCGTCGGCAGAAACAGCCTGTGCAACGACGACCACGGCCGCCACCAGTGTAACCCAAGTTGCCCGCCAAAGCGGGGTGTTCGGACGTGTGTCCGTGAGTGTGTCAGAAAACACGATCGGCTCTCCTTTGGTGTTTCGTATCGGGTCAGGGTTTGCCTGACATCTGACTAGAGAATGTGCGCTCCTTGTCCTGAGTGCAAGGTCATGACACTCGCGTCGGTACAATTGCGCGTGAAGCAGATGTGAGACGTACCCTTACACAGAGAGCTGGTGCAGGCCGATCAATGCAATGTTGGTCGTGATGCCAACGATACGTGAGGCTCGGACGGGTTCCGCCTCTTTGCGCCCTGATTGTCAGGGCGAGATGGCCGCGGGCGTGCCGCAAAAACCCGAGACGCAGCCGCCAACGCCATGCCAAACTCCGCAGCCAAACCGGCGAAACACATGGCCATATCTGGGCGCACAACGAGAGCTGCCAACAAAGCGGCGTCTTCGGTTTCGCCATTTGCTGCGGCTGACACCATATGGGCAAAAACAGCTTCATCCGCGCCCAAACAGCGACAAGAACACCCGTGGCGACAGAGCTGACGACGGCCGTACTGACCACCAATTTCCATCAGATCGCCAAACACTGCGACCGCATTGCGTGCACGCTCTACGCCGAGGCCGGAGGCCAGCAAGCTATGAAGTTCTGCCTGTTGCTTGGGGTCACGTTCCCAATGGCGCAACCAGCGCACGGCCAGCCGTTGAACGTCATCCAGATCACCCAACCAACCCACCCGCTGAGCACCAGCGGTTGCTGCGGCATTCATTTTGTCAGGATCAATTTGCCCGCGCGGGTGATGCGCAGTGTGTAAAGTTGATCGTTCAACCGAATGTGGGCCAGTCCGTTTTCGCCTGTCAATGCCTGTGCATCATGTACTGGCAGGGCTGCAACGTAGTCGGTCATTTGGCTTTGGATGGTCATGGGGCTCTCCAAGAAAGTGTGGTCAATGGCTCCCCGTTGGGTGGCTGAGTCTTTTCTGATTGTTTTAGTCGGATTAGTCAAGCGCCATGTTGGCACGCGCTGCTCTGACACGAAAATCCAGCGCTAAGCAAAAAAAAGCGCCCCTTTTTAGAGCGCTCTTTGTGTTCAATTGTTGATCCCGAAGTGGCCGACTACCAAATACGGGAACAGCTCTTAAGCTGAGACTGGTATCGAGACGATCGGCTTGCGACCTCATCTGCCACGCGGTTTAACCATGCCTTGCTGCGATAAGTTCCGCGGGCATAACCTGTGTGTCCCTCGTGATAGTTTAGATACTGCGCCCGAGCGTCATGCATCGACACCCCGTTGCGTTCACGGGATTCAGCGAAATACCACCCCATGAAGTCAGACGCATCCTTGATGTTATCGCGTCGCGCACCACGGTTACGCGTTTCACGTTTGTATTGATCCCACGTGCCATCCAACGCCTGCGCATAGCCATATGCACTGCTTTGGCGGCCCATCGGCAAAATGCCCAAGGCGTACTTGTGGGGTGTGCGCGCGTTAGAGATGAATTTGCTCTCTTGATAGAGCACAGCCATCTGCACGTGCACGGGGACACCCCACTTACGTTTGGTGGACACAAAAGCCCGTTTAAAATGCGGCTTCTCTTGGAGAATCGCACACGCGTTGTCTAGATTGCGCGGCGCACTCGTGTCTTTGCCACCGCAGGCGGCCACAAATCCAAGAATCACCAACGCGAAGAGAAGTCTGCTCATCTGCCTCTCGCTATGTTTTGTTTTTTTGTCAGTCTAACGGAATTACCTCGGAAGGGTAAATCACATTTGGTTGGTTACAGAAGCAAGGTTAATAGCAGCGGCAAGCAAACCACCGACACAAGCGTCGAGACCACAGCAAAACCGGCCACCGCCTCTGCGTCCGCCTCGTATTTTTCCGCGAGCAGATAGCTGCTGATCCCCACCGGCATGGCCATTTGCAAGACAAGAACACCAAAAAGCGTGCCTCCCAGGCCAAATACACCAGCCAATGCCCAGCCCACTGCGGCGCAGATCAAAAACTTTAGACCAGAGAGATAGATAGCGGTCACAACACGCCCCGGCGTGAGCCGCGCCACCGCGACGCCAAGTGTCAAAAGCATCAATGGAATCGCCATTTGACCAATCAAGTCTAACGTCTCTGTCAGAAAATCTGGCGTTTTCCACCCTGTCACAAGGAACACAGCCCCCAGCAACGTCGCCCAAATCATCGGCTCTTGCAGCATTTTGCCAAAGGCACCCTCACCCGCAACCAGCCAAATCCCCCACGTAAACGACAAGAGCGCGGTGACAGCCAAGAGTACCACCGCAGCCTCAAGCCCGGCTTGCCCAAAGGCGAACAGCGCAAGCGGCACACCCAGATTGCCCGTGTTTCCAAAAATGAACGGCGCTAGGTAGCTGCGCAGATCCAAACCAAGCACCTTCAACAGGCACCAGCCCAAAGCGCCGATGACGACATATCCAGCCACCCCCGCCAAGGTCAGCCGCGCCAAATCCGCCAGCTCCGCATCGGTTTTCATGAGCGCCGTGAAGATCAAACAGGGCACCGCCAAATTGACCCCAAGGCGCGTGACAAACTGAATGCGGTATTCAAAACCCGCTTTCACCCAGGCAAATCCAACACCAGCAACCAAGAACACCGGGGCCACAATTTCCAAGACTGTTAAGATAAGGTTCACAGACTGTTTCCTGTTAAAATTCGCCTAAAGTTGGACAAAGCCCCCTTGCAGGGTCTAACTTTGAGAGGTAGGGGCTGCAATACATGCTTAGAACACGCGCAAAATATTACCTCGGTCAGGTTGTCCGCCATCGCAAACACCCGTTTCGCGGTGTTGTGTTTGATGTGGATCCAGAATTCTCCAACACGGAAGAATGGTACGAGGCCATTCCAGAAGACAGCCGTCCTCTAAAGGATCAGCCGTTTTATCACCTGTTGGCGGAAAACGACCAAAGCTACTACGTGGCTTATGTGTCCGAGCAGAACCTGATTGCGGACTATTCTGGTGAGCCCGTGAGCCACCCAGATCTGGATGAGATGTTTGGACCGTTTGAAGATGGCGCCTATCCACTTCACTTTCAGATGAACTGATCCCGACACACCACCACTGCATTGCGCCGGGCCAAAGAGACCCGGCGTTTCTGTTTAATCGAGCACCACCGGCGCGCCGCGCTTTTTCCATGTGCTGAAACCGCCTTCCATTTCGGCGATGTTTTCCACGCCCATGTCCTGCAAGGCTTTGACAGACAACGCGGAACGCCATGCGCTGGCGCAGAACAAAATGAGGGTTTTGCCTGTTGCCAGCTCGGGCTTGTGATAGGGGCTGTCTGGTGCAATCCAGAACTCCAACATGCCGCGTGGTGCGTGAAAAGCGCCCTCAATGCGCCCTTCACGTTTCAATTCACGCGGGTCTCGGATGTCCACTAAAAGCGCATCTCCTTGCGCCGCCATGTGCTCTGCCTCCGCTTGATCCAGACTGCGGATTTCAGTCTTGGCAGCTTGCACCAATTCTTTGATCGGAGTGATTGCCATACCTCAATACCCTATTGCCGCGCCGTCTTTGCGCGGATCAGAGGCCCCCTCAAGAACGCCATTTTTATGAATGCGGATCGCCTGTGCCCCGCCGATGGGCGCATCCGGCACCACAACGTTGTGCCCCATATCCGTCAGTTCCTGTTTGACCGCATCGCTGTATCCGCGCTCAAGTTTCAGATCACCGTCCTCAGCAAAAGAGCGTGGTGAATCCAGCGCGGTTTGCGGATCCATGCCAAAATCTTCCATATTGGAGAGCACGCGGGCGTGTCCGTTGGGTTGATAGTGCCCGCCCATCACGCCAAACGGCATCTCAACACGGCCTTCCCGGCGCACCATGCCGGGTATGATGGTGTGCATAGGGCGTTTGCCGCCTTTCATTTCGTTCGGGTGGCCGTCCTGCAAGGTGAAGCCCCCGCCTCGGTTCTGCATCAGAATGCCAAATTTGTCAGAGGCGATGCCCGACCCAAAGCCGTAGAAAATCGAATAAATCATCGACACGGACATGCCGTCTTTGTCGACCACCGAGAGGTACACGGTGTCTTTGTGCACAGCTTCGGTCCGCGGCGCGACGGCCCCCATGGCACGCCTGGGATCAATCAACGCCGCCAGCTTTTCTGCGGTGTCGGGCGACAACATATGCGCCGTGCGTGTGGTGGCGTCTGCATCAGCAATCAGCCTGTCACGGGCGTCATAGGCCAATTTTGCGGCCTCAGCCTCGATGTGTGTCCGCTCAGTTCCAAAAGGATCCATTCCCGCAATGTCAAAATGCTTGAGAATATTGAGCAACAAGATGGCCGTTGCCCCCTGCCCGTTTGGCGGATGCTCAAGAAGCTCGGCACCCTTGTAGGTGCCGCCAATTGGCGTGGTTTCATTGCCCGCGGTGGCATCAAAATCTTCCATTGTATGCACGCCGCCAAGCGCACGCAGAGTGGTCACCATATCCTCGGCGATTTCGCCAGTATAGAAGGCGTCTCGCCCCTGTGCAGAAACGCGGCGCAGCACTTCGGCTTGTCCGGGTGCCCGAAAAAGATCGCCTTTGGTGAGAGGCTTATCGTTTGTCAAATAGTGGCGGCGGGCGTGTCCTTTAAGAACATTCTCACAGAGTTTCCAATCAAAGGCTGAGCGCGGCCCCACCGGGATACCCGCCTCAGCATAGTGAATGGCAGGGGCAAGACTGTCGGCAATGCCCAGCTTGCCATATTGATCAGACAACGTACAAAAACCGTCAATTGCGCCGGGCACTGTCACCGCGTCGACATCAAACAGGGGCACAGCGGCAAGCCCTTTTGCACGTAAGTCAGCGGCATTCGCCGCTTTTGGCGCCCGACCAGACCCGTTGAATGCGAAGACTTCATCGCTCCCTGCCGGAGACATAAGAGTAAAACAGTCTCCCCCAATGCCGGTCGATGCGGGCTCACAAATTCCAAGCAGAACAGCGCCCGCAATGGCCGCGTCCATGGCGTTTCCACCCTGACGCAGAATGTTAACGGCAACCTCTGCCGCCAAAGGCGTGGATGTGGCACACATACCATTTACCGCCATAACAGGTGAGCGGCCTGGAAAATGAAAATCGCGCATAGAACCTCCCTCGTTCACATGTGAAGTTTAAGGGGGGACACAGGCTTTGCAAGCTTAAGGGCTCGTGCCTATTGGTTTTTTTCGCAGTATTGTGATGAGGCTGCTTAATCAGGCACCCGGAAACTCAACTCATTGTGGCCGGTTGAGTGTCGCTGATAGTCGATATCTTCGGCCAAAGAGCGCACCAGACCCCAACCAAATCCGCCCTCAGGCAGGTCTTTAAGCTCTTTGTCGAGACTGGGCATCACCCCATCTGGAAGCTGCGACCCCGGCATCGAACTGCCGTTGTCACGCACTTCGACAAACCAACAGTGTTCCGCATAATTACAGGCGACGATGATTTGCCCGTCGCTGCGTCCGGCCAATGCGTGCTCCACAACATTGTTGAGCACCTCAGCCAAAACAATTTCCAGAATTCCAGCGTTACACGCCGCAAACTCCTGCGCCGTTAATTTATGCCGCAGTGTTTCCAGCGCATTTCTCACCTCTTGAGGTGTGCCTTTAAGCTCTATGTGAATGTCAGCCTGCGGGTTTGTCACTCTAATGAGGGCCCTTACTGTGCACCTAGGAAGTCAGACGGCAACTGCGTCATCTAGAGAATTATGAATTCTGAATACCGTGTCCATACGCGTCAATCGGAAAACTTTATCGACATTTTCGTTCAGACCGGCGAGCTCCAAAGGCTTTGTACCGCCCAGCTGCTTCATGGCAGCCACGATAGCACCCAACCCGCTGGAATCGATAAAGTCCACTTCAGATAAGTTCAGGACGACCCGCCCAAGGGCGCTTTCGGTCTCTTCACGCATTCGATCTTTGAATTGAATCGCGACAGACGCGTCAATCCGCGCTTCATGAACAGATACCACCAAAGCATCACCCTCTGCCTTACTTGACAGATTCATATGACGTCTCCTTCACCTTTCGTCCGTAATGAACTGTATCCTTTATTCGTTACCAATCTATGAGCATGTCAATGTGCGCATAGACTTACTCGTATGGTTTACCCCACCTTTAGGGTCTGTAACATCCTTGCAAAGATTGTCATGCATGGCCATGGAGAAATAAAATTTCGTAGCGAAAGAGGAGTGCAGCCATGAGAAAAGTAGTGATAGCGGGGGCCGCTCGTACACCTATGGGTGGATTTCAAGGAGCGTTTGACGGTGTGGAGGCCGCAGAGCTGGGCGGTACTGCGATTCGCGCGGCCCTTAAAAATGCGGGAGCGACAACTGCGGACGAGGTTCTGATGGGCTGTGTGTTGCCCGCAGGTCAAGGACAAGCCCCTGCCAGACAGGCAGGCTTCAAAGGCGGACTCGGTGAAGATGTCCCGGCCACCACGCTCAACAAAATGTGCGGATCCGGCATGAAAGCCGCGATGATGGCCTATGACGCTGTGGCGCTGGGGGACCGAGACGTGATGGTGGCGGGCGGCATGGAAAGCATGACAAATGCGCCCTATGTGTTGCCAAAAATGCGAGGCGGTGCGCGCATTGGCCATCAACAGGTGATCGACCATATGTTTATGGATGGTCTGGAAGATGCCTACGACAAAGGGCGCCTGATGGGGACCTTTGCCGAGGATTGCGCTGAGAGCTTTCAATTCACCCGAGAGGCGCAGGACACATACGCGCTTAAGTCGCTGTCCAATGCGTTGGATGCACAGAAATCGGGTGCGTTTGAAGGCGAGATTGCCGCTGTCACAATCAAAACCCGCAAGGGTGACTTGGTGGTTGGCGAAGACGAGCAGCCCGGCAATGCACGGCCGGAAAAAATCCCGCACCTGAAACCCGCATTTAGAAAAGACGGCACAGTCACCCCCGCAAACAGTTCATCAATTTCGGATGGCGCGGCCGCGTTGATTGTCGCGTCCGAGGATGCGGCGCGCGCGCAGGGTCTGAATGTACGTGCTCAAATTGTTGGCCACGCAAGCCACGCACAAGCACCAGGTTTGTTCACAACCGCGCCGGTTCCAGCGACGCAAAAACTGTTGAAGAAGATTGGTTGGGCCAAAGAGGACGTCGACCTTTGGGAAGTGAACGAAGCCTTTGCAGTGGTGCCCATGGCGTTCATGCATGAAATGGGTTTGAGCCGTGACATCGTGAATGTGAACGGAGGGGCCTGCGCCTTGGGACACCCAATTGGCGCGTCCGGCGCGCGGATTATGGTGACCTTACTCAACGCTCTCGAGAAACGAGGGCTCAAACGCGGTGTGGCCGCGATTTGCATTGGCGGCGGCGAAGGCACGGCGATTGCCATTGAGCGAATGTAAGACACGCATACCTGAAAAAATGCAAAACGCCGCGACAGTTCCTCGCGGCGTTTTCTTGTTTGGTGTTGCTTGGTATGCTTAGGCGCCGAAGGATTTGGCGATCCAAACAACCGCAATCCCCAAACCCAACGCGGCCAACCCAAAGAACCGTCTTTGCGTTTCGGGAATGGCGCGCAGCATGTTTAGCAATTCTTCGACGACAGAAGGGGCCAGTGCGTACACCAGCCCCTCTACAATCAAGACAAGCCCTAGAGCAAGAAGTGCAGTTTCAACCATTACCGGCCTTCTGCATCCTTGAAATAGTTGAAGAAATCGCTGTTCGGCGACAACACCATGGTGGAGTTCCCAGATTGCAGCGCGCCGCGATAAGCGTTCAGTGAGCGGTAGAATTCAAAGAACTCAGGATCCGCGCCAAAGGCATCGGCAAAGATCGCGTTGCGTCGGGCATCAGCCTCACCGCGGGTGATCTCTGACTCCCGTTTGGATTTGGACACCAGCTCTACAACCGTACGATCTGCAGTCGCGCGGATACGCTGTGCAGCCTCTTCACCACGGGCGATTTCGTCAGCGGCCTCACGTTCACGCTCTGCGCGCATCCGTGCAAAGGTTGCTTCCAAGTTGGCCTGTGGCAAATCGGTGCGTTTAAGCCGCACGTCAATCACTTCCAGCCCCAGAGAACGCGCCTCTGTAATGGCCCCGTTGCGAATGCGCAGCATCAAAGCGGCACGATCCGAACTCAGGATGTCATTGGAGCTCACCGAGCCCAAAATCGCACGCGTTTGAGAGCGCAGAATCTGGTCCAGTTTGGTTTCAGCAAAGGCCACACCACCGTCCCCTACCGCTTCACGGAACTGAGTGACGTTTACAATGCGGTAGCGCGCAAAGGCATCAACCACCAGTCGACGATCGTCCGATGGGGTAATTTCCAAAGGACCAACTTCGCGGCTCAAAATGCGATCGTCATAGGTGACAACTTCGTTGATGATCGGCCATTTGAAGGCCAGACCCGGATCTTCTTTGACGTTAACCACGCGGCCGAACTGAAGAACCAGTGCTTTTTCACGCTCGTCCACGATGAAGATCGAGGACAGAAATGCAGCAATCGCGACCACCAAGATCGGCAAAAGATACGTTGTCTTTTTCATATCAGTTGCTCCCCTTGCGCAGCTCGTTGAGCGGCAGATACGGCACCACACCAGAGCCTTCGGATTGTTCGTCGATGATCACTTTGTCGATACCACCCAGAACTTCTTCCATGGTTTCAAGGTAAAGGCGCTTGCGGGTGACGTCCGGTGCTTTGACATATTCTTCCAAAACAGCCGTAAAGCGGCTGGCTTCACCTTCCGCCTCGTTGACGACCTGTGCGCGATACGCTTCGGCTTCTTCAAGGATTTGCGCAGCTTCACCACGCGCTCCAGCCGTCACACGGTTGGCATATGCGTCAGCTTGCTTTTCCAAACGGTCACGTTCCTGACCCGCAGATTGCACTTCGCGGAAGGCGTCTTTTACGGACTCGGGTGGATCGGCACCGTCGAAAGTCACACGCACGATATTGATGCCAGAATTGTAGCTGTCCAATGTGAGCTGAATCAGCTCTTCGAGACGATCTGCAATAACTTCACGATCTCGGTTCAGAATCGGAGCGAGTTCGGATTGCGCGATGATTTCGCGCATTGCCGATTCAGACACCGCCTGAATGGTTTGCTCCGGGTCACGTAAGTTAAACAGATATTGCGCAGGATCGTTGATGTTCCACACAACTTGGAAATCCACGTCGACGATATTTTCGTCACCCGTCAGCATCAAGCCCGCATCGCCGCCGCGAGACCCAGCACCGATTTGTTCGGATTGCTCCACAAGCACCGGGATGACTTCGGCAGTGACAAACGGCCATGGTGCGAAGTTCAAGCCCGGCTGCCCTGTTTTGAGGTATTCACCAAGGAACAACTCAACGGACCGTTCTTCGGTCTTAACTGAGTAGAAGCTTGAGAAGGCCCAAAGACCAACAGCAACCAACGCGCCAATCGCCACGGTGCCACGGTTCAGCCCTGGCCCACCTGAGCCGCCTTGACCGCTGCCATTTTGGCCACCGCCACCTTGACCGCCACGACCGCCCATCAGGACGCGCAGCTGATCCTGACCCTTTTTCATCAGGTCATCGATGTCGGGAATCTGCGGATTTTCACCTTCGGGGGGGCGTCGCCCGCCACCGTTGTTGTCTCCGCCGCGATTTCCACCGCCGCCTTGATTGTTGCCGCCCCCTCCCCAGGGGCCGCCATTGTTACCTGCCATTCGGGATCTTCCCTTTCTCGTTATTCTCCGGCGTCCCTCTAAACCTGAGGGTTACGCCGGAAAAATCAACCCATACTCAGCTCAGAGGCTGCGCACAGGCGTTTTCATGGTTACCAGTTCTTCAGACATTGTCGGGTGTACCGCCACTGTCCGATCGAAATCTTCTTTGGTTGCGCCCATCTTTACGGCGATGCCGGCCAGCTGGATCATCTCACCCGCGCCCGGTGCGACGATGTGACAGCCGAGCACTTTGCGTGTGGCCTTGCTGACAATCAGCTTCATCAGAACACGTTCGGCGCGACCGGCAAAGGCCTGCTGCATTGGTTTAAAGCTTGTAGCATAAACCTCAATAGGTTCCTGCGCTGCCGCTTCTTCTTCGCTGAGCCCAACTGTGCCCATTTCTGGCTGGGTAAAAATTGCTGTCGGGATCAAGTCATGATCCACCTTAGTTGGCTCGCCTTTAAACACCGTGTTCACAAAGGCCATGCCTTCGCGAATAGCCACTGGCGTCAAATTCACGCGGTCGGTGACGTCCCCGACGGCAAAAACGGAGGGCACACCGGTCTGGCTGTAGTCATCAACCACAACTTCTCCTTTGCGGCCAAGCGTTACGCCGATCTCTTTCAGCCCCATATCATCTGTGTTGGGGGCACGACCGGTGGCAAACATCACCTGATCAAACAGGCGTTCCTCACCATTGGTGGCTTTCACCCAGATCTTGTCGCCCTCTTTGCGCATTTCGAGCACATTGGTACCACAGTGGATATCCACACCGCGCTGGCGCATTTCTTCGGCCACGAGGCCGCGCGCCTCATCATCAAAGCCGCGCAGGATTTGCGCGCCGCGATAAAACTGTGTGGTTTTGACCCCAAGACCGTTCATGATCCCGGCAAATTCAGAGGCAATGTAGCCACCACCAACGATCAAGATGCTTTCAGGCAACTTCTCAAGATGGAAAATCTCATTGGAACTGATACCCAATTCTGCACCGGGCAGATCAGGCCACACCGGGCGCCCGCCCATGGCCAACAGAATGTGCTTCGCCGTCTTCTGTGTACCGTCTGCGAGCTCAACCGTATGCGCATCCACCATTTTGGCGCGCAGATCAAAGCTCTCAACACCGCTGTTTTTCAACAGGTTGCGATAGATGCCTTCCAAACGGTCAAGCTCTGCATGCAGCTTGCCCTTGAATGCGTCCCAATTGAAAGCGCCGGGGGTGATGTCCCAGCCATAGGCCTGTGCATCCTCAACCATGCCTGCGTACTCAGACGCAAAGACCATCAGTTTTTTGGGGACACATCCGCGGATCACACAGGTGCCGCCATAGCGGTCTTCCTCGGCCAGTGCGACTTTCACACCTTCAGCTGCCGCGACGCGCGCAGCCCGTACACCACCGGAGCCACCGCCGATGACAAAGAGATCATAATCAAAGGACATGATTTGCCTTTATGTTAGTCCACGAGGTCCGTGAACAGATTGTCTGTTTCTGCGAAATCGAGCATCGCCTCTTCGATTGTGCCGGCGTTGATGTCACGCACTTCGACACGCCCATCTCCATAGCCCACAACAACCGCGTCACAGATATCAATAAACAAGCCGTTTTCAACCACACCCGGCATCTGATTGATCGCCAACGCCAACTGACGCGCATCGCCAATGCGGTTGAGGTGCAAGTCCAGAATGTGATTGTTCTCATCGGTCATAAACGGCGCATCACCATTCATCCGCAAGGTGCTTGAACGGCCAAGAACATCCATGCTGACAAGGGTTTCCTCAATGAGCGCCTGTGTGGTTTGCCAGCCATAGGGCACCACCTCAATCGGCAAAGGGAACGCGCCCAGCGTTTCCACCTCTTTGCCCACGTCTGCAATCACAACCATTTGATCAGAGGCGGTCGCCACGATCTTTTCCTGCAAAAGTGCTCCGCCCCCGCCTTTGATCAGATTGAGGTCAGCGTCAAACTCATCAGCACCGTCAATTGTCACGTCCAGCCATTTGGCTTCATCCAAGCTCATCACTTCGATGCCCACTTCGCGCGCCAGTTGCGCGGTTCGGGTCGAGGTCGGAACGCCTTTGATGCGCAGACCTTCATCACGCACCATCTCTCCGAGACAACGCACAAACCACGCCGCGGTCGACCCGGTGCCCAACCCCACACGCATGCCATCCTCAACATAGTCGGTGGCGCGTTTGGCGGCGACAAATTTGGCCTTGTCGATGGGCGACAATTCTCCGGACATTGCGGCAACTCCCTGCATGCTTTGCCACTTTATAGGAAAGAAGCGGGCCGGGGGCGAGTGTCGATTGTGCAAAAATCAAACAGCCATAGCGCTTTTGTCGCTTTTGAGTCCCTGTGGCAACGCCACAGACGCTTGACGACCACAATTGTGCGTGTTTCCTATCGGAAACGTCGCTTTTGCGCCACCTCCGTTTCTTACCGACCGCTACAGGTTTTTCATGACCGATCTCTTGCGCCTGCACTATGCCCCAGACAACGCGTCGCTGATCATTCGATTGGCGCTGGAAGAGTTGCATTTGCCATATGAAACCATCTTGGTGGATCGCAAACAAAACGCGCACAACTCAGCCGCTTTTCGCGCCATTAACCCTGCAGGCAAAATACCCGCCTTAGAAACACCTTTTGGAGTGATGTTTGAGACCGCAGCGATCTTGCTGTGGTTGGCGGACAGCCATAAGGCGCTTGCCCCTCCCCCCGACAGCCCGGACCGGCCGCACTTTCTGAAATGGCTGTTTTACGTGTCAAACACGCTGCACGCCAATCTTCGGATGACATTCTATCCGTCGCAATACATCCCCGACGCCCCCGAGGCCGCGCCTGCGCTCACTGCGGGTGCCCGCGCCAACGTGCTACAGGGGCTCACGCTGATGGAGGCTGTGGCTGGCGCTGGTCACGACTGGTGCAACGGCAAAACACCCTCAGCACTGGATCTCTATATGGCTGCATTGATGCGCTGGATGGCGCTCTACCCCAATGACAGCACCGATTGGTTTGTTATCTCAGAGTGGCCAAACCTTTTACATATGGCCGCCCGTTTGCAGGCGCGCGCCAGCGTGACCGCGCTCTGTGCTGCTGAAGGTATGTCTGCGCACCCGTTTACCCAACCAAAGCCCCCACACCCCCCTGAAGGATCGGCGATCTAACCATGTTTCTTTCCGTCTTTGACATGTTCAAAGTGGGCGTCGGCCCCTCCTCTTCCCACACGATGGGCCCTATGGTCGCCGCCGCGCGCTTCCTAGACCTGTTGCGAAGCTCCCCTTTCGAAGCCCATGGACTGCGTGCCACATTACATGGATCTCTGGCTTTCACGGGCGTCGGTCACGCCACAGACCGAGCGACCATTTTGGGCCTCGCAGGCTTTATGCCGGACAGCTACGACCACGCCAAAGCAGAGATTGCGCTGCAAAAAATTCGCGACTCCCAAATGGTGACCCCGGAGGGCCTGCCTGCACTGCGGTTTGATCTGCACGAAGATCTCAAATTTGACTTCGGCCCCAATCTACCCGGCCATGCCAATGGTATGATCCTTATGGCAACTGACGCGCAGGGCGACGTGATCCTGCAGGAAACCTACTATTCCATTGGTGGCGGCTTTGTCCTCACAGAGGCTGAGCTGTCTGATGGCAAAGACACAGATGACGGCGCGCCGGTGCCCTACCCCTTCAAGACCGCCGCCGAGATGCTGGAAATGGCCGAGCACTCGGGAAAGTCAATTGCGCAGATGAAGCACGCCAATGAAATCGCCCGTGGCTGCTCTGACAGCCTGTCGCGTGGTTGTGCGCGTCTGTGGCAGGTGATGAATGACTGCATCGAGCGCGGACTGACCACCGATGGCACCTTGCCCGGTGGTTTGAATGTGCGCCGCCGCGCCAAGGGCATCCATGACGCACTGCAGGCGGAACGTGGCATGAACCTCAACGCACCGCACACCATCAACGATTGGATGAGTGCTTATGCCATGGCGGTGAACGAGGAGAACGCAGCCGGTGGCCAAGTGGTCACCGCCCCCACCAATGGGGCCGCAGGTGTGATGCCGGCGGTGATCCGCTATTGGATTGATCATGTCCCTGGCGCAACAGCGTCTCGGATTGACGAGTTCTTGCTGACGGCCGCCGCGATTGGCGGGTTGGTCAAATTCAACGCCTCCATCTCAGGTGCCGAAGCTGGCTGTCAGGCCGAAGTTGGGTCCGCGGCAGCGATGGCCGCAGCCGGGCTTTGCGCTGTGATGGGCGGCACCCCGGCGCAGGTTGAAAACGCTGCGGAGATCGCGCTTGAACACCATTTGGGCATGACGTGTGATCCGGTAAAAGGGCTCGTGCAAGTGCCCTGTATAGAACGCAATGGGCTTGGCGCCATCAAAGCGGTGTCCGCAGCCTCTCTTGCCCTTAGAGGGGACGGCCAACATTTTGTTCCGCTCGACTCGGTGATTGAAACCATGCGCCAAACCGGGGCAGATATGCATGAGAAGTACAAAGAGACTTCGCTGGGTGGCCTCGCAGTGAACGTGCCCAACTGTTAAATTGGCTGCGTCTTGGCCTTTGTATACTGAGACCCAATCAAGCCTGATGCGCGTGCTTTAGGGCTGAGCAAAAACACAGCCATCAGAGATCAACTCCGGCGGGGTTTGGCACAAGGCACGAGCGACTTGAAACGCAGCCAACACTTTGGGCACATAAGCGCGCGTTTCTGCAAAAGGCGGCACACCACTGTGTTCGGTCACCGCGTTCTCGCCCGCATTGTATCCGGCAAGAACCAGAATGGGGTCCCCGTCAAACTTTTCCATCAAAAAATCTAAGAATTTCGCGCCGCCGGAAATGTTGTCCACCCCGTCAAACACGTCTTCCACACCAAAACGCGCAGCCGTCGCGGGCATAAGCTGCATCAGCCCCTGCGCGCCTGCACCGCTCTTGGCGTCCACTTGCCCACCGGATTCCACCGCAATCACCGCCAAGATCAGCGCAGGGGACACCTGCTTGCCGATTGTCGCAATCAGAATGTCCGTGCCGTGTTCTTGCGCAATGCTGCGCAGTGTTGACAGTCGAGGTGTTGCCAAACGCTTGCCCTCTGGCGGATTGGACAAGCGCTGAAGTGCTGGCTCAAGCCGTCCCGGCCCGCTGGCGCCTAGGTCCGGAGAAATCTCGTTCCAAAACCACCCAACTGGCAGCGGCGCTGTTGTGTTTCCGTCGGCGCCCACTGCATTGTCCTCAGCAAGGTCAACAGCATCCGGAGACACGGCTTCTATTTGAACCGTGATGCGCTTGCTCTGCCCAGGTTTGGGCGGCGTCACGCGCTTGGCAGAGAAATCCGCGAACGGCTTTGGACCATCGGCCATCACAACCGAGGCCCCTGCGAAACCCAACATACAACACAGCGCCAGACGACCTGCGATTGATAAAGCAACCATATGTGTAATCCTGCTCGGACCCATTTTTTTAAGAGTTTCGCAGATTTGGCTGCAACAGGCCAGTTTTAGCCCTTCTAACCCGAGAAATTCGTTGCGATTCGTCCGCCTCAACGCCCCGCTCAGCATTAAGGTTAACAAAATTTTTCATTTTAAAATGTTTATTTTCAACGGCTTAAGCCACAAAATCCAACATTTTGCATTTGATCCAAAATCGAACCACTTGCGCCCAATTCCCGCCCCATTCCGAAAGGATATTGCATCCATACCAAGTCGGGCTGGCACGAGAGAGACACGCCAAAAGGTCTGACAGGGTGGCACAAACACATTGATCCTTTGGAGGGACACATCATGATCAAGTTCATCAAGAACTTCCGTAAAGACGAAGCTGGCGCCGTAACTGTTGACTGGGTTGTTCTGACCGCAGCCGTTGTTGGCCTGGCCGTAGCAGCTTTCACTGCAATCGAATCCACAACCGGCACGCTGACAACCGAAGCTGCTGTGGCTCTGAACGGTGCAGACGCAACAACTACTGCAATCGCAACCGAGTAATTTCGGCTGATCTCATGAACGGGCGCGGCCCATATCGCGCCGCCCTGTTTGTCTGACACATCTATTTTGGAGACTACCAATGATCAAATTCATCAAAAACTTCCGCAAAGACGAAGCTGGCGCCGTAACTGTTGACTGGGTTGTTCTGACTGCAGCCGTTGTTGGCCTGGCCGTAGCAGCTTTCACTGCAATCGAATCCACAACCGGCACGCTGACAACCGAAGCTGCTGTGGCTCTGAACGGTGCAGACGCAACAACTACTGCAATCGCAACCGAGTAATTTCGGCTGATCTCATGAACGGGCGCGGCCCATATCGCGCCGCCCTGTTTGTCTGACACATCTATTTTGGAGACTACCAATGATCAAATTCATCAAAAACTTCCGCAAAGACGAAGCTGGCGCCGTAACTGTTGACTGGGTTGTTCTGACTGCAGCCGTTGTTGGCCTGGCCGTAGCAGCTTTCACTGCAATCGAATCCACAACCGGCACGCTGACAACTGAAGCTGCTGTGGCTCTGAACGGTGCAGACGCAACAACTACTGCGATCGCAACCGAGTAATTTCGGCTGAATCGACCGAAGGGGCGCAGATACAGTGCCCCTTCGTCCTTATGGAGAGTCTGCCTCCGCCCCTAGTACTGGAGAACGCCATGAAAACGTTCATCACAAATTTCCGCAAAGACGAAGCTGGTGCCGTCACCGTAGATTGGGTCGTACTGACCGCCGGTGTTGTTGGTTTGGCCGTTGCTGCATTTGCTGCCATTGAATCTGTTGCTGACGCACCTGTGACTGCCGCTGCGATCACTTTGAACACGGCTGACGCGAGCAGTTCGGCAATCGCTACTGAGTAACGCTTGCACGTTATGCATTGCGCACCAACGGGCGTCCTTCACAGGTCGCCCGTTTGTCGTTTGCGCTCTCAAGAATTGTCGTGTTTGGCCATGAAAGCAGCCACACGCCTCCCTCAATTTGCCACATTTGCACGGCAGATTGTCAGATGAGCAACGCCCGGCTCGATATGTGAGTCGGGGTAGAAAATGAGGTGGAACCCATGCGTGCTATATTTGCAGCTGTTTTGCTGATTGGATTGGGGATCGCAGGATTCTCTGTCTACATGGCGCAGAACTACATCAAAGAACAGGAACGCAAGGCCGAGTTGGCGCGCGCAAACAGCGCCCCTGCCATTGAACTGGTGGACGGCTTTATCGTGTCACGCCAAATCAAGTTCGGCGAAAAACTCGAATTGAAAGACGTGCGTCGGGTCAAATGGCCCAAGGCGGCAATGCCCGAGGGCATGTTCACCGACGCTGATGTGTTGTTCCCGGACGGTAACAATATTCAACGTGTGGTACTGCGTACGATGGAAAAGGGCGAGCTGTTGATTGCTGCCAAAACCACCGAACCGGGCCAAGAGGCGGGGATTTCCTCGCGGCTGCAAGCTGGCGAACGCGCCTTCACCGTCAAAGTGGATGTTACCAGTGGTGTGTCAGGCCTGTTGCGGCCGGGTGATCGTGTGGATGTTTACTGGACCGGACGCGTTGAAAATGACAAATCCAAACGTGGCGAGTTCACAAAGCTGATCCAGCCAAACGTGAAGCTGATCGCGGTTGACCAATCCGTCAACGAAGAGATGGAAGGCCGCGGTATCGCCCGCACAGTCACGGTTGCCGTCGCGTCCCAAGAGGTTCCTGCATTGAACTTTGCGCAAAGCTCTGGCCGTTTGTCCCTGTCCTTGGTGGGCGCGGGCGACGAGACAGTGGCTGCGGTGATCGAGGTTGATCAGAAGTCACTGCTCGGGTTGGTGGACGCGCCTCTAGCGGTTGAGGAAAAGATCGTTCAGGTCGAGCAGCCCAAGGTCTGCACCATCAAGAACCGCAAGGGCGGCCAGGTGATAGAAATTCCGATCCCCTGCACCAATTGAGTTGGCTTTGGCCACCCATAGACAAAATATGTCACACTTATCAAAAAAGGCGTCCGGGTACGGGCGCCTTTGTTTTGTTAAGGAAACACCCGCAATCGTCGCGCCATGTGACCGAAGGCACACATCGACGCAGATCAAAATAGCGCTCAAAACCTTTGATTCTTGCAATAATTCTGCATTTGGCGCAGAGTGTCGGGAAATGTGGGCAAAAGATCCACGAACCGAGGCGTGATCGAGAGGCAGGTCACAATGATTATGAGACGATTGTTTGGGGCGGCCCTGTTGGGCGTCGCCGTTGGGGTTTTGCCGGTACTGGCACCCTCTTCCGTTGCGGAAAGCCTAAGGGTTGTGCGCAGTGGTACTTCTTCCACACTGGGGGTTCCGATGAACCGCGCGGTGGTGGTGGAAAGTGAAGTTCCCTTTGCGGAGCTCTCGATTGCCAACCCGGCGATTGCGGATATTTCTTCGTTGTCAGATCGCACGATCTACGTGTTGGGGAAAGCGCCCGGCATGACGACGCTGACGCTGTTGGACGCCACTGGCAAACTCATTACAAATGTAGAAGTACGGGTTGCCCCGGATCTGACCGAATTCAAGGAACGATTGAAGCAGATCTTACCAACTGAAACCATTGAAGTGCGCACCGCCAATGACGGCATCGTACTTTCTGGTACTGTGTCCTCGGCGCAGCGCCTAGATCGAGCATTGGACCTAGCTGAACGCTATGCACCTGAGCGAGTGTCCAATCTCATGGTGGTTGGTGGCATCCAGCAAGTCACCTTGAAAGTGCGCTTTGCAGAAATGCAGCGTAGCGTTTCCAAGGCCCTCACCACAGATTTTGAAATCTCTAATGGCTCCGATCGGATCTCAACTGGTTTCTTCAACCAAATTCCCGATGACGATGGCAACCGCTTCTTAAACGCCGATACCCGGGGCGCCGGCTTCTTCAACTTGAACGCCGGTGCGTTTGAGATCAATCTGATGCTGCAAGCGCTGGAAACCAAAGGTATGGTTCGCACCTTGGCAGAGCCGAACCTGACGGCATTGTCTGGTCAGGAAGCGAAATTCTTGGCCGGCGGCGAATATCCAATTCCCGTCGCACAGGATGACGGCAACATCTCCGTTGAGTTCAAACCCTTTGGTGTCGAGCTGAATTTCATTCCACGTGTTGTGGATGGCGATCTGATCAACCTCGAATTGGCCACAGCAGTTTCGGCGCTGGACCCAGCAAACGGCTTTACCAACGGTTCCCTGAACATCGCCGCCTTTACCCGCCGCGAAACGGCCACAACTGTGGAATTGCGCGACGGCGAAAGTTTTGCGATTTCCGGTTTGCTGCAGGACGATTTCCTTGACAACAACTCGCAGGTTCCGTGGCTTGGCGATGTACCAGTCCTGGGCACATTGTTTCGCAGCGCGGACTACGAACGTTCCCAATCAGAGCTGGTCGTGATTATCACAGCGCACCTGGTAACGCCGACACGTGGCGAAGCACTGTCCTTGCCAACAGATCGCGTAAAACCGCCCAGCGAACAGGACTTGTTTTTGTTTGGCCACACCAGCTCTAACGCTAAAAAACAACGCGGCGCCGAAGGTGAAGTTGCCAAACATGACTTCACTGGCTCTTATGGCTATGTGATGGATTGAGGAAGGGACGTAAGATGATCAAGAAACTTGCCGCTCTTTCAGTTCTGCTGATCTCCGCCTGTTCAGATGGCGACGGTAATGTCGTGCCATCTTGGGTGCGTGAATCCGGGTCAGTCGTGGACTCTGGCACCTTTGGTGAAGCCAATATCAACAATCTTGGCATTCAAAACGGCGACCGCAGCTATGTTCTGAGCCTCGCAAACCGGTTTGCTGAAGAAGTGCCCAATATGGTGAACTTCGACTTCGACAGCGCGACGTTGGATGAAAACTCTCGTGCAGTGCTGCGTCAACAGGCCAATTGGATTCGCGAATTCCCGGAAGTCCGTTTCAAAGTGTACGGTCACACCGATTCCGTGGGCTCCAATGGCTACAACAAATCGCTTGGCTTGCGCCGGGCGCAAGCTGTTGTCTCCTATCTGGGGTCTCAGGGCATTTCGCGTGATCGTCTGGAAGCCGTTGTCTCTTTGGGCAAAACCCAGCCGCTGATTGTCACCCAAGGTCGGGAACGCAAAAACCGCCGCACGGTGACTGAAGTCACCGGGTTTGTCTCGGGCCATCCTAATATTTTGGATGGAAAATATGCCGCGATCATCTATCGCGACTACGTGAACAGCGCCCAAGCAAAAACCGGCCTCGAAGGGTTAGCACTGGGCGGTGGCAGCGAATAGACGCCCTAAAAGCCATTTTCTTTCAATGCGATAAAAAAGGCCGACCCAAGGGTCGGCTTTTTTTATGCGCACGAAACACTTCTTCTGAGTGCCGGAGATCGTCGCACAATACCGCACAATTTCGGCTTTTTGGCCCCAATGTTGCCCAAGTTAAGGGTGATGTTCATTCCTGAGGCAAAGTGTGTTGGGTCGGAAAACGACCGATGCTGGTTCCTTTCTGGATCACGCCTTCTCGAGGTGGGCACCTCTGCACAAAAATACGCGCCTTAGGCGCAAGAGTAACTAGAGGCTGAATATGAGTAGCGAAGCGTTGCAGACAGATCAGAGTCGGATCCTGGCATGTACCGTATGCCGGGATGTGCAGAATTTTGAGCTGTTGATCGTGGATATGGAAGAGGCACTTGGGGAGCAATGGGGCGATCTGGGCTTAGAAGATGCACTCCCGTTCATGGAGCAACCCGACGCCGAACACCTGGAATTCATTGCGCTTGCGATCGATGATCTGGACGAAGATTCCCTTGATGATCTGACTGAGATCATCACGGAAGCCCGCAACCGCAACATTCGCACCTTGTTGATTGCAGAGGACGTTACGCCTGCTTCCCTGCATCACCTGTTGCGCCACGGTGCAGACGAATTTATCCCCTACCCTCTCCCGCCGGGTGAATTGCAAGCTGCCATCGAAAAGATGCGGAAATCTGCAACCACCCCAGAATCCGCGCCGAACGCCAAAGTAAAATTGGCCGCTGGCGGTGAGTCACGTGAAGGTGTGCTGATCGCGGTGCATGGTCTGGCCGGCGGCACCGGCGCAACAACGCTGGCGACCAACCTCGGCTGGGAACTGGCAACAATCACCAAAACACCACCAAGCGTGTGTGTGTTGGATCTGGATTTACAGTTTGGCACCGTCTCGACCTATCTTGACCTGCCGCGTCCGGAATCAGTTTTTGAGCTGATCACCGACACAGAAAGCATGGACAGCGAGAGTTTTGGGCAGGCGCTACAGACCTATGAAGACACATTGCATGTGTTGACAGCGCCGTCTGACATCATTCCGCTGGATTTGGTGACACCAGAAGACATCGAGCGCGTCCTCGAAATGGCACGCAAACATTATGACTACGTGATTGTCGATATGCCGTCGACGCTGGTGCAGTGGTCCGAAGTGGTCCTGCAAGCGGCCCATGTGTATTTCGCAACCATGGAAATCGACATGCGCTCGGCCCAAAACGCAATGCGCCTGAAACGTGCACTACAAGCCGAAGACTTGCCGTTTGAAAAGTTGCGGTACGTGATGAACCGCGCGCCCAAATTTACCGATTTGTCCGGAAAAAGCCGTGTCAAAAGACTGGCTGAGAGCCTCGGCATTTCGATCGATCTGCATCTACCGGACGGTGGGAAACAGGTGCCGCAAGCCTCTGACCATGGCCAACCTCTCGCTGTCGCAGCGGCCAAAAGCCCATTGCGCAAAGAAATCGCCAAACTCGCACACAGCCTGCATGCGTTGGATCAATCCGACGACCAAGCCGCTTAATAAGGGACCCGCCATATGTTCTCGCGTTACAAGAAAACAGATGCCAGCCCCGCGGAAGCGGTGGCACAGAAAGCCGTAAAAGCCGCGCCACAAAAGGCGGCCAAGCCGGCACCTTCTGCCCCTGCGCCTGAACCGAAGAAGGTCATGCGTCGTCCCGTGTCAAAAGTGTCCGCCATCGCGGCCACTGGCGACAAAGAGCGGCGCCGCAAGGAGCGCTTGGGCGAAATCAAGCTCGAGCTGCACCGTGAACTGCTCGACAATCTCAACCTGGCGGCGTTGGAAAAGGCCTCTGAACGGGAGCTCCGCACAGAAATCACAGCCATTGCGTCAGAAGTCTTGCAGGACAAAGCGATTGTTCTGAACCGAGAAGAGCGCACCACGCTCTTCCAAGAGCTGTATGACGAAGTGACAGGCCTGGGCCCGCTTGAAGCGCTGCTGCAGGATGAAACCGTCAACGATATTTTGGTTAACGGCCCCAAGCAGATTTTTGTGGAACGCGAAGGTAAGCTTGAGATCAGCGACATCGTCTTCAAAGACGAAAAGCACCTGCTGCGGATTATCGACAAAATCGTCTCAGCCGTTGGCCGTCGTGTCGATGAATCCAACCCCTATGTGGATGCGCGCTTGGCCGATGGTTCACGCTTTAACGCCATGGTGTCACCCATCGCAGTGGACGGCTCGCTGGTATCAATTCGTAAGTTCAAAAAGGACAAACTGGGCATTGATGATCTGGTGCGTTTTGGTGCGTTCTCAGAAGAAATGGCGGCTTATTTGCAAGCTGCGGTCGCCACGCGGCTGAACGTGATCGTGTCGGGTGGTACCGGCTCCGGTAAAACCACCACGCTCAACGCACTGTCAGCTTTTATTGCGAACGAAGAACGCATCCTCACAATTGAGGATACTGCGGAACTTCAACTGCAACAGACTCACGTAGGCCGGATGGAAAGCCGCCCCCCCAACGTGGAGGGCAAAGGTGAAGTGTCCCCGCGCGACTGTCTCAAAAACGCGCTGCGGATGCGTCCGGACCGCATCATTGTGGGTGAGACCCGTGGTGAGGAAGTGATCGACATGTTGCAGGCCATGAACACCGGCCACGACGGTTCTATGACCACGATCCACGCCAACAACGCACGTGATGGTATCAGCCGTCTTGAAAACATGATCGCCATGGCGGGAATTGAGATGCCACTTAAAGCTGTGCGCTCACAAATCTCTTCAGCTGTGAACCTGATTGTGCAGGCGTCGCGCTTGCAGGATGGCTCCCGGCGCATGACCTCCATCACCGAGATCACCGGTATGGAAGGAGATGTGATTTCTATGCAGGAAATCTTCCGGTTTCAGCGCACCGGCCTAACGCCGGAAAACAAAATCATTGGCCACTTCACGGCCACAGGTGTGCGGTCACACTTCTCAGAGCGGTTTCGCCTCTGGGGTTACGATTTGCCGCCTGAAATTTACGAACCGTCTGCGGGGTAACAGACATGCCATTTTCTCCCGAACTCATCGTCTATGTCCTAATTTTTGTCGGCGTCTTTGTGTTGGTCGAAGGGGCGTATCTGACGGTATTTGGCAAATCCATCAGCCTGAACAACCGCGTGAACCGTCGGTTGGACATGCTCGACAAAGGTGCCAAACGCGAAGAAGTACTAGAGCAGCTTCGCAAAGAATTGAGCCAGCACGGCGAAAACCGCGGCATTCCGCTGTATTCGATGCTGGCCGAAAAGGCGCAAAAGGCGGCGATTGCCTTCAGCCCGCAACAGCTGATCATGATTATGGTCGCCGTCACAATTTTCGCGTTCTTGGGTCTGACGGTTGGCACCCAAACCGGTACAGTGACCCGTGCGGCGATCAGTGTGATGATGGGTGTTGGTGGCGTCTATACATGGGTGTCGTTCAAAGCCAACAAACGGATTTCACTGATCGAAGAACAGTTGCCGGACGCGATTGAATTGATGGTGCGCTCGCTGCGTGTAGGACACCCGTTTTCCGCCGCCATCCAGATTGTCTCCAAAGAAGTGGACGATCCCTTGGCCACCGAATTTGGCATGATCGCTGACGAAGCCGCCTATGGTCGTGACCTAGGTGAAGCGCTCAAAGACATGGCGGAGCGGCTGGATATGCAAGATTTGCGCTTTTTGTCTGTGGCCGTGACCATCCAACAACAATCCGGCGGTAACCTTGCGGAAATTCTCGCAGGGCTGTCCAAAGTGATCCGCGCCCGTTTCCGGCTGTTCCGCCGAGTGCGCGCCATCACGGCAGAGGCGAAATGGTCCGGTAAATTCCTGTCCGGCTTCCCGATCATGGCGTTGATTGCCATCAATGTGATGGATCCAAACTACTACGACGAGGTGAAAGACCACTGGCTCTATATTCCCGGCTGTATTGCTGTGGGAATGTTCCTTGGTGTGAACCTCATCGTGATGAAAATTCTGACCAACATTAAAGTTTAAGGATATCCGACGATGACCACTATGGAAGCCCTAAACCTGATGTTGACCGATATCTTTGGTCCGCAAGGTCCTTTGATGGCAGTGCTGGTGCTTGGCGGTTTTTTTGCGCTGACACTGTTTGCGATCATGGCAGCACGCAAAGATGACCCGATTGAGAAGTTCAAACGCAGCCAGTCAGGCAAGAGCCTGAAAACAAATGGCAAAGATGACAAACTACGTCGCAAGGCTGCCAACGCCAAGCTCGACAAATACAAAGCCTTCCTTGAGCCTCAAACTGAAGAGGAACTCAGCTCAGTACGCTTACGCCTAATGCAGGCCGGGTACCCGTCACGCGACGCGGTGCGCGCTTACTATCTGGCGCAGATGGTGCTGGGTGTCGGGTTGCTGATCGTCGGCGTGAGCTACTTCATATTCGTGAAACAAACCCCTGAATCCACCACGTCTGACATGCTGATGTGGACCTTGGGACCCGGTGGTGCAGGCTACTTCCTGCCCAAGTATTGGGTGACCCGCCGCGTTGAAGAGCGCAAAGAAGAGATCACAGCAGGGTTTCCAGACAGTTTGGACATGATGTTGGTGTGCGTGGAAGCTGGACAATCGCTTGACCAGTCCATTGTCCGCGTGGCGAACGAATTGCATGCCTCCTACCCTGCACTGGCACACGAGTTTGACATCGTCGCGCAAGAGATGAAGGCTGGTAAGGACAAATCACAGGTTCTGTCAGACATGGGGGAACGCTGCGGCGTTCAGGATGTATCCTCATTTGTGACTGTGCTGATCCAATCGGCCACCTTTGGGACCTCGATTGCGGAAGCACTCCGGGTTTATGCCGGTGAGATGCGCGACAAACGGGTCATGCGCGCCGAAGAAGCCGCAAACAAGTTGCCAACAAAGATGACTTTGGCCACTATGATGCTGACTGTGCCGCCGTTGTTGATCATTCTGGTCAGCCCCTCCGTGATCGGGATCACTTCGCTCGGCCAGTGAGGCAAAAAAACGAGCGACAAGCGATCCACCAATGACACGAGTGCGGGCCTTCGCCCTGACAACTTGCATCCTTATTTTGGCCGCCTGCGACACAGGCGGCCTCTCTGCGCCCAAGGACTCTCCTTTCGCACCTGATGTTGACCGATCACAGGCGGCTGTTGACGGGCTGGTTGTGGGCTGGCGTCTTTTGGAGGCTGGCGAAACCGAATTGGCGATGGATGCCTTTGTGCGTGCCGCTGTCACCCACGGCCGCACGCCAGAAGTGCTTGCCGCCGTGGGCAGCGCCAATTTGGCACTAGGACGGTTGGGGCAAGCTGAAGAACTCCTACGGGAGTCCCTTGAGTTGGATGACAGCCATGCAGAGACTTGGAACAACCTTGGAGTTGTGCTGATGGAGAAAGGCGCCCTGCCCGAAGCGGAACTGGTTCTTGAGAAGGCGTATGCGCTGGACAACGGCGAAAGTGACGCAATTCGTGATAATTTGCGCTTAGCACTCGCAAAATCGAATCATCCCGGCTATGGTGACGAAAAACCACAAGAATATAAGTTGGTGCGACGGGGCAGTAGTGATTATCTCATCCGGCCGACACCATAATTGAGAGCACGAGCAGTAAAGGACGCAAACATGCGCCATCCTGTGTTTGGGACAATTTGTTTGGTGGGCTTGGTCGCAATGACCGCCTGCGCAGACAAAGGAGACGAAAGCGTTGAACGCGCCATTCAGGACGTGAACGCATTGGATGAAGCCAACCTGTCTGACGTTATGTTGACGGTGGCTGATCCAAACGAAGGTGTTTCGTATTTTCAGCGGACATTGAAAGGCAATCCTGACCGGCTAGATGTCCAGCGAGGACTGGCAATTTCTTATGTGCGTGCAAAGCGCTACACGGAAGCTGTGCCAGCTTGGGAACGTGTGGCAAAGCACACCGACAGCACTGCCAACGATCTTGTGGATCTTGCGGATGCACAAATACGTGCGGGTCAGTGGGACGAAGCTGAGAAGACGCTGGATGGCATCCCGCCGACTCATGAGACATTCAAGCGCTACCGTCTTGAGGCCATGATTGCAGACAGCAATCAGGAATGGAGCAACGCGGACAGTTTCTATCAAACCGCTGTTGGTCTGACAACACGGCCTGCCGGGGTTATGAACAACTGGGGATATTCCAAACTGACCCGCGGTGACTATGCCGAGGCTGAGCGTTTGTTTGGTGACGCCATCCGTCAAGACAGCACATTGTTCACGGCCAAAAACAACATGGTTTTGGCGCGCGGCGCCCAACGCAAGTACACATTGCCAGTGGTCCCAATGGTGCAAACCGAACGTGCCCAGCTGTTGCACACCTTGGCATTGTCGGCGATCAAACAAGGCGACACGGAAATCGGAAAAGTTCTGCTGCGCGACGCAGTTGAAACACATCCGCAGCACTTTGAAGCCGCAGTGCGTGCGCTCAACGCGCTCGAAAACTCCTAAGGTCTGATCCTATGCAGGTGTCCGCCACCTTCGCCCTGTGGTCGCTGATCTTTGCGTTGCCTCTCTGCGTTTACATCTTCTGGATGGACATGAAGCACAAGAAAATCAGCAACCTGTCTGTATGGGCGCTGTTTGCTGTATTTGTCGCTATCGGCCTGATAACGCTGCCATTTGTTGATTTCGCCTGGCGATTTGCCAACTACGCGGTGGTGTTTGCCGTTCTGCTGCTGATGTGGATGCTGCGCCAAGTTGGTGCAGGTGATGTAAAAATGGCCGCTGTTGCTGCCTTGTTTGTGGACCGTGCTGACACGAGCTCCATGCTGTTCATCACATTTGGCTCCGTGCTCGCGGCGGTTCTCGTCACTTTGCTTGTGCGCAACAGTCCGCTGCGCAATCTGGCACCAGATTGGGCCGCGTGGCGGCTGAAAGCGTCCGAAAACACGATCAATGTTGGCAAGGGCGATCAAATAACCCTGCCGATGGGCACCGGTATTGGCCTCGCGCTCTGTACGTACCTGCTTTTGGGCGCCCTCTACGGCACGTAAATTCCAGCTTCACGCTGATGGCCCGTTGCGGCCCCAAAACCGCCACCTTTTGACTGTCTAACAGCTCCAAACAGACCGGGGTCGTTGTGCGCCCCCATCAGGAGTGTTGCGTTTATGAATATGCAAACAGCCAACGTGATGGCCCCACCCGCGCCCAAACGGCTCGAGGAGATGCTTCTTCCTCCGGTGATGATGCGGGACATTCTGCTAAAGACCATCTTTCGCAAAAATATCGATATGGTCACGGATATTGCCAAGGCAGTCTGCCTGCCGATCGCAGTGACCCAGCAACTTGTAGACATGGCACGCGAGCAGAAATTGCTTGAGGCAACCGGCACCCTGAATGCAAACAGCGGCAACGAGATGGGCTATCAGCTTACCGATGCAGGCAAATCCCGTGCACAGGATGCGTTGGCGCAATCCGAATACTTCGGCGCGATGCCTGTGCCCTTGGAGGTGTACCGCGAACAGGTAAAACGCCAATCTATTCGCAACATCCAAATCACCCGCGATCAGTTGACGAACGCCATGGGGCACCTGATCTTGCCACCCGATTTGCTGGGCCAATTGGGCCCCGCCGTGGGCTCTGGCCGCTCAATCCTGATGTATGGCCCCCCTGGCAACGGTAAGTCTTCAATCTCCAACGGCATTCGTGACGCCATGGGTGACAAAGTCTATGTGCCGCACGCCATCGAATATGCTGGCCAAGTCATCACAGTTTACGACCCGATTGTGCACTCCGCCGCCGAAGGCGATGAGCAGGATATGAACAGCTTGCGACGCACCGCGCGCTTTGACAGCCGCTACGTGAAATGTGACCGCCCCACCGTGATCACCGGCGGTGAACTGTCGCTGAGCATGCTGGATTTGGTCTACAACCCAACGGCGCGCACCTATCAGGCCCCGCTTCAGCTCAAATCCACCGGTGGTATTTTTATCGTGGACGACCTTGGCCGCCAAGCAGAGCCACCGCAGTCTTTGGTCAACCGTTGGATCGTACCATTGGAAGAAAGCAAAGACATTCTCGCGCTACAATCCGGCGAGAAGTTTGAGGTGCCTTTTGACACGTTGGTGATTTTCTCCACAAACTTCCACCCCAACGAAATCTTTGACCAAGCCGCCTTGCGCCGGATTTTCTACAAAATCAAAATTGATGGCCCAAGTCAGGAAAACTTCCTAAAAATCTTCGCGCTTGTGGCCAAGAAGAAAGGTCTACCGCTGGATGAGGCTTCTCTGATCCATTTGCTAAAGACAAAATACCCAACCATCGACAATACCTATGCCAACTACCAACCGGTATTTTTGATCGACCAGATCATTTCAATCTGTGAGTTTGAGGGGATCCCCTACCAAATGCGTCCAGACTTGGTCGATCGCGCTTGGGCGAACATGTTTGTAAAAGACGAACACATCGTGAAGTAAAACAACTGGCGCTGACAAAACTATAACGTGTGCGCGTCTGTGTCATTCCAACTGATAGAAAGTGCCTTTGTTTGGGGAGCGCGATGCGTGGCGAGCGGAGCAAAGCCCCTTCCCATTTCTGCCACGCGCCCCTACATCTGCAGCATGTCTCCATTTGCCCATATCGTCGCGGTACCAGTCCGTGCCTACCGCTTGATCTTCAGCCCGTGGGTTGGCTTCAACTGTCGCTATCAACCAACCTGTTCAGCTTATGCGCTGGAAGCATTGGAGAAACACGGCGCGCTCAAAGGCGGCTGGCTTACCCTGCGCCGCATCGGCCGGTGCCATCCCCTCGGCAGCAGCGGATATGATCCGGTTCCAGAACCAAAAACAGAAGATCAGTCCTAGCGCCCCTGCGATGCAGTATCCCTTGCTATCGCTGAGAGTGTTCTGGACAGCCACACGCCTCAGGACTACCGTAGCCCCATCATTTTAGTGACGGAGCTCTTTATGCGTTTTTCCAATATTCTCACCTTCACATTGTCGCTTTCTCTGGGTGCAACTGCTGCATTTGCAGATAAATTTGTCGGCTACGGCGCCATCGAGGGATGGAACGTATATGTCGACACAGAAAAGAAATCCTGCCTTGTCGAAACCAAAGACGATTTTGACAATGTTATTCAAATGGGGCTGACCGATGATCGCGCCATTGGCTACATTGGCATCTTCACCAAGGCCAAAACCGACATCAAAAAGGGTGACAAATCCGGTGTGGCGCTGGTGATTGGCGATGATCTCTATGTCGGCGAGGCCACTGGCATGCGCGGCAATATCACCAAAGGATACAGTGGTGGTTATGTTCTGACCGACAATCCAAAGGTTTTTGAGGACATTCGCCGCGCGTATACGATGACTGTCTTTCCGGAAACAAAATTCTCATTCACCGTGGATTTGAGCGGAACAGCAAAGGCACTGGATCTGGCACGGGAGTGCAACAAAGAACAAGTGCAGTAAACACTGCTGAACTCTTGTAATGTCTGGCGTCCGTACTTTGGGTACGGGCGCTTTTTTGTGCGTGGTCTTCCCGGTGACATGCCGCTCCACTTGCCGTCACATCCCGTTGGTCTGGCTCACGCCTATCCCCTTGCTTTTCTTCCGGCCTCTTTGCGCTCTCGCCCACCCGCTCAGAACAAAAATTCAGCCGTTTGCTCTCTAAGTGGGATATAATGCAACACATCAAAAAGCAGTGCTTGCGACGCACCACCATCCTGTGGATATCCTTGGGGATAGATTGACCTATGCAAACCACTCTGCGTAAGGCGGCATATGCTAGACGACTTGAACGACATACACCCGCTGTTTCACAACGCCCCTTCTTCTTCTAATTTCAAGAAGTTGCGTAAAAGAATCGTGCGTCAAACCCGCGAGGCCATTGAGCAGTACGGCATGATCGAACGGGGGACCCGATGGTTGGTCTGCCTTTCGGGAGGTAAGGATTCCTATACTTTGCTCGCTGTCCTGCACGAATTGAAATGGCGTGGATTGCTGCCTGTGGATATCTTGGCCTGTAACTTGGATCAGGGCCAACCGGGGTTCCCCGCAACTGTGTTGCCAGAGTTTCTGGAACACATGCAGGTCGAGCACCGCATCGAATACCAAGACACCTATTCGATAGTGAAAGATAAAGTGCCCGCGGGCCGGACATATTGCGCTTTGTGCTCCCGCCTGCGTCGCGGCAACCTCTACCGCATCGCGCGCGAGGAAGGCTGTAGCGCCGTGGTTCTGGGACATCATCGCGATGACATCCTTGAGACCTTTTTTATGAACCTGTTTCACGGCGGGCGCTTGGCAACCATGCCGCCCAAACTGGTGAACGAGGAAGGCGATTTGTTTGTGTACCGCCCCCTCGCACATGTCGCAGAGGCGGATTGCGAGAAATTCGCCAAGGCCATGAACTACCCGATCATTCCCTGCGATCTTTGCGGGTCACAGGATGGGTTGCAGCGCCAGCAAGTGAAACAAATCTTGGATCAGTGGGAAGCCAACAGTCCGGGGCGTAGACAAGTGATGTTCAAAGCGCTGACCAACATTCGCCCCAGCCATATGATGGATCCGAAGTTGTTCGATTTCGCCGGGTTGATGCGAGACTCTGTAAAATTTGAGCAAAACTCCGAAGCTATTCCGAAGTTGCGTTAACGAGTCACTTAACAAATTCAATGACACTATACTGAGATTAATGCCGCACGGGACACCTCATATGCAGTCGCGATTGGAACCGCTCCTGACCACGATACGGGCTTTTTTGAGCCAGGAATCGGCGTTGCGGCGCGCGGTACCTTTGCTTATTCCCGCGATTTCGCTTGGTGCATGGTTTGCCTTTGGCGAAGTTGGACTCTTGGTGTGTGCCTTCTTGCTACCTCTGCCGTTCCTGATGACCACCTCATTTATGACCGGCACACGTCGGCGCGCGCGCAATGAGGTGGATGGCCTGACTGGTTTGCTGACCCCTGCTGGATTTGAACGCCAGATGCAGGAGAAAATGGCAACGCTCGACGAGGATGGGCGCACAACAGCGTGCTTCTCGATCAAAATTGATAATTTCGCCCGTTTGCGCGAAAATCATGGTGATCAGGCTGCAGAAGAGGTTCTGCGCTATGTCGCGGACAGGTTGAAAAACGCCTTGCGCGGCGGTGATTTGATTTCTCGGGCTGGCGACGCAGCATTTTCGGTCGCGCTCGATCCCATTGCGCACTTTGATATCGAAAGCGGCATTCAGATGGCGACACGCTTTCAGACCGCGATCGAGGAGCCCATTCCACTGCAAATGGCTTCGATCTATGTCACATGTTCGATTGGGTTCTGCTTGTCTTCCCGACTGAATCGTCCCAGCGCCACAGCGATGATACAGGCCGCTGATATGGCAATGTGTGAGGCACAGTTGACGGGTGACAGCAACATCCGGGCCTACTCCACCGACATGGGCCGCAAAGTAATTTCTCGGCGCAAAACCCAAAGCGAAGCAGCGCGCACGCTTCAACGCGACCAAATCCGCGCTTGGTTTCAGCCACAGGTCTCCACGGACACCGGCCAAGTCACAGGCTTTGAAGCTCTGGCGCGCTGGGAGCATCCAGAGCGTGGCATCCTTGCCCCAGTTCAATTCCTCGAAGTGCTGCACCAAACTGGTCAGATGGGGCAGTTGGCCGATCTGATGTTGCGCCAATCGCTTGATGCGGTGCGCGCATGGGATGACGCCGGGTTCTCCGTGCCGATGGTCGGTGTGAATTTTGCAGGAGAAGAACTGCGCAGTCCCACGCTGGTCGAACGTATCCAATGGGAGCTTGACCGCACCGAATTGGAGGCAAATCGCCTGGGAATCGAAGTCTTGGAAAGCGTCGTCGCTGGGACACCGGATGATATGGTTGTGCGCAACGTCGAAGCTGTGAATGCCATGGGCTGCTCTATAGATTTGGACGACTTTGGCACTGGCCATGCGTCAATTTCATCCATTCGCCGCCTTCCTGTGAAGCGTATCAAGATCGACCGTTCGTTTGTCACCAACATCGATCGCGATCCAGATCAACAACGCATGATTGCCGCCATCGTGACCATGGCTGAACGTTTGGGCCTTGAAACACTGGCTGAAGGTGTTGAAAACCCTGCGGAACATGCAATGCTGGCGCAACTTGGCTGCTCACACGTTCAGGGGTTTGGCATTGCCCGCCCCATGCCGTTCCACGAGACACTGAAGTGGATGAAGGCCCATCAAGAAAAAATCGGCCCTGCTCTTCAGATTGGCCAAAAACCGCGCTGATCTACTCCGTGTTGCGCCTTTTTGCGCGCTCTTCTACCAGCTCAGCGGGCAACGTCTTGCTGCCTTTGCCGCGTTTGCGGTCGAATCCCCTTGACCTTTGGTCGCCACCTCTGTTGAACCTCCCCAACGTTTCAACGACAGATGGCTTGCGGCAATGGACGATCAAAACAAAAACCTCATTCTCGCAACGGCGCTCAGCTTTGGCGTCATCCTGGTTTGGTTTTATTTTTTTCCGCCACCCGAAGTTGCTCAAGACCCCAACGCGCCCGAGGTCACCGCAAGCTCTGAAGCCCCAACGGCAACTTCGAGCCCGGCTCTGTCAACCGCGGATGCCTCAACCTCTGCTGTAGAAACCTCCGTTGCAACCGACGCACCGCGTGTTGACATCGCAACAGATCGCGTCTCCGGCACGATCTCTCTGCTGGGCGGTCGCATCGACGATCTGAAGCTCAACGACTATCGCGAAACGCTCGAAGATGGCTCTCCAATTGTGACGCTTCTGTCGCCCAATGGTGAACCAAATGCGTATTACGCGCTGTATGGCTGGGCACCTGGCGCAGGTCTGACGCTTGACCAAGTGCCTGGCTCCAACACACTTTGGTCTGTGGAAAGTGGCGACACACTCACCACCACCGCCCCTGTTGTGCTGGCATGGGACAATGGCGCAGGCCTGACATTCCGCCGCACGATTTCTGTGGATGACAATTTTATGTTCTCTGTGGAGCAATCTGTGGAAAACACCGGTGCGGGCACTGTGTCGCTGGCGCCTTATGGCGTGCTCGCGCGCTATGGTGAGCCGCAGGATCTGAAGAACTTCTTCATCCTGCACGAAGGTATGATCTCTATGGCCGACGGTGAGCTCACCGAGACGTCATATGATAAGATGACCGACTACATCTTCGAGCCGCGCGAAGGCGCCTTGGCTGAGGTGACACAGGTTGAAACCAATGGATGGGTCGGCTTCACCGATCACTATTGGATGGCCACCCTGATCCCAGGCGGCGACGCAGGCTTCAAATCAGTCGCCAAATATGACGCCACACGCGACATCTACCAAACCGAAGCGGTCATGCGCACGTTGACCGTCGCGCAGGGCGAAACTGCGGCAGCATCAAGCCAGCTGTTTGCTGGTGCCAAAGAATGGGCCACCATTCGCGCCTATCAAAACAATGGCGGTGTTGAAGGCTTCGTTGAATCCATCGACTGGGGGTGGTTCTCCTTCCTGACCAAGCCGATCTTTGCACTTCTGCATTGGCTCAACGGGTTTATCGGCAACATGGGTTGGGCCATCATTGGTCTGACAGTGATCCTGAAAATCATCGTCTTCCCGCTGGCCTATAAATCTTATGCCTCTATGGCGAAGATGAAAGAGCTTCAGCCGAAAATGGAGAAGCTGAAAGAAGAAGCTGGTGACGATCGCCAGAAGGTGCAGCAAGCCATGATGGAGCTGTACAAGAAGGAAAAGGTCAATCCGGCGGCGGGCTGTCTGCCGATCCTGATCCAAATCCCAATCTTCTTCTCACTCTACAAAGTGATCTTCGTCACGCTGGAACTGCGTCACGCCCCGTGGATTGGGTGGATCACCGACCTTTCCATGCCGGACCCCAGTTCGATCATCAACCTGTTTGGCCTGCTGCCATTTGCAGTGCCAGAGCTTGGATTCTTTGAAATCCTCAGCCTTGGCATCCTGCCAATCCTGCTGGGCATCTCGATGTGGTTGCAGCAGAAACTGAACCCGGCCCCCACCGATCCGACACAGCAAATGATCTTTGCTTGGATGCCTTGGGTTTTCATGTTCATGCTCGGCAGCTTTGCCTCTGGCCTTGTGGTGTACTGGATCACCAACAACGTGATCACCTTCATCCAACAGTACGCGATCATGCGACAGCACGGGTACAAGCCGGATGTCTTTGGCAACATAAAATCGAGCTTCAATAAGAAGAAAAAGTCCGAGGAGGACGCCAAGTAATGGGCACTGTTGCAGCTCTTTGGCGGCACCCAATTAAGGCCCACGGACGCGAGTCCGTGGGTCACATTTCTTTGGTCGAAGGTCAGACGTTCCCATGGGATCGCCGCTACGCTGTGGCCCATGAGGCCGCAAAAACCGAAGGCGGAGAATGGGCGTCTTGCCGCAATTTCTCGCGTGCTGCCGGCGCGCCATCATTGATGGCGATCACCGCCAAAGTAGACGAAGCCAGCAATAAGATCACATTGCAGCACCCCGATTTGTGGGATCTGACGCTTGATCCCAACACCCAAGGCGACAAGCTTATTGAGTGGGTCCGCCCGATCATGCCTGCTGATCGCGCGACCTCCGTGACATTGGTGCCCGCTGGCGAACATGGCATGACCGACAGCGCCTTCCCCTCAATTGCGATTCACACCACCGCCAGCCACCGCGCGCTGGAAGGCCGCATGGGGCAATCCCTGTCAACAGAGCGCTGGCGGGGCAACATCTGGCTTGACGGTTTTGCGCCTTGGGAAGAATTCGACTGGCTCGGCAAAACACTTCGGATCGGAACCACTGAGATCGAAATACGTGAACGTATCACGCGTTGCATGGCCACCACGTCCAACCCTGATACCGGCAAACGCGACGCCGACACGATCGGCACGTTGAACGAGGCCTTTGGTCATCAGGACTTTGGTGTCTACGGTGTGGTGACAAAATCCGGTGATATCGCCGTTGGCGACACAGCAGAGGTGCTTTGATGCAACTTCCATTCCCATTTGTTGACGATCCCGAAGCCTTTGCAATGGAACGCGGCCGCAAACTGTTTGACGGCAGCAATTCCGAATTCCTCAAAGGTGTTGTTGCCATGGACGGTCTGCCCGATGGCGACCGGATCGAGGTCTGTTTTGCCGGACGTTCCAATGTCGGGAAATCTACGCTGATAAATGCGCTGACAGGCCGCACACGATTGGCGCGGGCTTCCAACACACCGGGCCGTACGCAAGAAATCAACTTCTTCACGCTGACCGAAAGCCACTACCTTGTCGATTTGCCCGGCTATGGCTACGCCAACGCACCTCTGGCGGTGGTGGAGAAGTGGCAGAGATTGCTCAAACGATACTTGTCTGGCCGCGCAAACTTGCGTCGTGCATTTGTTTTGATCGATAGCCGCCACGGTGTGAAAGATGTGGACGAAGAGATCATGTCTTTGCTGGACAGCTCTGCGGTTACCTTTCAGGTTGTGATGACCAAAGCCGATAAGGTGAAAGACAAAGATCGTCAGAAAGTGTTCGACCAAGTGCGCAAGAAACTCGCCACACACCCCGCTGCCTACCCAGAGATGGTTCTGACCAGCTCCGAGAAAGGTGAAGGCATTGGCACCCTGCGCGCGATCATCGCAGGTCTCGAATAGATTTGCGGCTGCTGAGCACCCTCACCCTTCTGCTGGCAATTTTTGTGTCCGCCACCATCCCAACCGGATGGATGCCCAAAGCTCTGGCTGATGGGCAAATGGTATTGGTGATCTGTACCGGCAGCGACATGATCGAGGTGGTCGTTGATGATACGGGCGCCCCGTTGCCATTGCATGAACAGGTGGATGACGACCGAAGCCCCTGTGCGTTTTCGGTCTTGGCGTTCGCAATACCGGCGCTAAACGGGCCTTTCTCACTGCCATTGGACAGCGGCTTAACCGCGCGCTGGACACACCAAAGGTTCACCCACGAAAGCGCAGGCTTTCACCGTCGCTATGACGCACGCGGACCTCCGATCCTCTCCTGATCTTTCTTCACAAAACACAGATCAATTGACCGCCCCGCCAAGCTCGGGTTGCGGCACATCAGGAGATTCACACAATGGCTCAAAACAGCCAAATTGGTGGCGATGCCACCTCCAGAAACCTGTCCCAAAAACTCTATTTCGCCGCCTGGCGCTGGCATTTCTATGCCGGTCTCTATGTGGTGCCTTTCCTCATTATGCTGGCTGTGACCGGTATGATGATGATGTTCCTCACACAATTTGACGGCCGTGATGGCGAGAAGATCGCCGTCACCCCTGCTGGCACCGCGTTGACGATCAGCGACCAAGCCGCCGCCGCCACATCCGCGGTGCCCGGAGAGGTGGTCGAGTATATCGGTCCAAAATCAGATGCGCTGGCCACAGTGTTCCGCGTCAAAACAGACACCAATCAAATGATGGTGGCTGTGGATCCCTACACAGGTGACGTTTTGGACAGCTGGAACCGCCGCGCCGGGCTCTATGATTTGGCAGACAACATCCACGGCTCACTGTTGCTTGGAGACACAGGGGATCGGCTGATCGAGATTGCAGCCGGGCTTGGCCTCGTACTTGTGTTAACCGGCCTCTATCTGTGGTGGCCACGCGGCAACGCCGCCGCTGCCTTTGTCCCCAACTTCGCTGCGCGCGGTCGCGCCTTGTGGAAAAGTCTACACGCGGTTGTGGGCTTTTGGATGTCGGCAATCTTGGTGGTTTTCCTCATCTCGGGTCTCTCTTGGGCAGGCATCTGGGGCGGTAAGTTTGTACAAGCTTGGTCCACCTTCCCTGCCGAAAAATGGGACAATGTCCCTCTGTCTGATGACATTCATGCCAGCATGGGTCATGGCAACCAGAATGATGTGCCTTGGGCACTGGAACAAACTCAAATGCCTGCTTCTGGCTCTGACTCTGGTGTCGCCGGCACCGCTGAGGGCGCCCCTGTGGACATCGACAGTCTCACCGCCCTTGGTCGCGACCTTGGACTTGAAGGCCGGTTCCGTGTCGCATACCCCGGCAGTGAAACCGGTGTCTGGACCATCAACCGCGACAGCATGAGCAGCGACAGCACGGATCCGATGGGCGACGTCACCATCCACGTCGACCAGTACACGGGCAAAATCCTCGCGGATGTACGCTTTGCCGACTATTCGCTGGCAGGGAAATCGATGGCCGTCAGCATTCCGTTTCACATGGGTCTGATGGGACTTTGGAATCTGCTTCTGAACACGGTCTTTTGCCTCTCTGTGATCTTTGTCTGTGTTTCCGGCGTGGTCATGTGGATCAAACGCCGTCCAACCAACAGTTTGCGCCTGGCCGCCCCACCGGCACCGTCTGAAATGCCGCTGTGGAAAGGCGCATTGCTGATCGCTGCCGTGGTATCGGTGGCTTTCCCGCTGGTTGGGATCACACTTGTGGCCGTGCTTGCCTTTGACGTGTTAGTGCTGAGCAACATTCCGGCGCTCAAACGCGTCTTCTCTTAAAAACTGGATGGCCTCCGTGCACATCCATCGCACGGAGGCATCACCATGTACGGGGCATTCAAAAACGACGGCATCGGCCTTGCGGGATGCGGCCGTATGGGAGCCCCTATGTTGCGCGCACTTCAAAGGGCGGGATTTGATGCCAAAGGGTTTGACGTCAGATCCGCATCAGATCTTGGCATACGGTCCACCGACCTTTTGCCACTGAAGGACTTTGCGGCCTCCCTGCGCGTGCTCTTTACTGTGGTGCGTGACATTCCCCAAACCGACGACGTCCTATTTGGCGGTCAAAACCTCATCAGCTGTGCGCCGAACCTGACAACAGTTGTGATCTCTTCCACTCTATCGCCACGCTATGTCCGAAGCCTGAGGGAACGCGTCCCTGAGCACATCGCGCTGCTCGACGCCCCCATGTCTGGTGCTGCGATCGCCGCTCAAGATGCCCGCCTGTCCTTTATGCTCGGCGGCGCACCAGAGGACATTGCACAACTTCAGCCGTTGTTTGATGCCATGGGCAAAAATTTCCACAACATGGGTGCGTTTGGCGCCGGCATGCAGGCCAAGGTTCTGAACAACCTGCTTGCCGCCTCAAACACCGCTATGACGCGCCTTGTGCTTGACTGGGCGGATGCATCAGACATCGACGAGACTGCCCTGCTTAGCCTGATCCACACATCCTCTGGGCAGAACTGGCTCGCTTCAGGGTTCAACGATATCGAATTCGCGCGTGACGGTTGGCACGAAGACAACACGATAGGCATCCTCACCAAAGACGTGGCGTCAGCGCTCGACGCGGCTCCTCAGGGCGCAGACACAACGCTTCCAGAAACCATTCGGCAAGCGATCTTTTCGCTCACACCCCGCCGCTGATCACTGCGGTTTTGGGGGACATGCATCCTTGCCGGACACACCTGCCACCGACCTCAAACACTTGCCAACGTTCCGGGCTACAACCGTTGCACTCAGCCGCCGTTTCCGGCATGACACGAGGATGACACTTCGTAGCCGCGCTCTCTCCGTCCACCTCTTCACCGCCACCGGTGCCGTCTTTGCGATGCTCGCCATGCTTGCAGCAGTGGACGGCAATTGGAGCCTGATGTTCTTGTGGCTGGTCGTCGCCTTTATTGTGGACGGTATCGACGGACCGCTGGCACGCCACTATCACGTAAAGAAAAACGCACCGGAGTTTGATGGCGTCCTACTGGATTTGATCATCGACTATCTGACTTACGTGTTCATTCCGGCCTTCGCGCTGTTCAAATCTGGTTTGATGGATGGTTGGACCGGCTGGGTTGCGATCATTGTCATCACCTTTACCTCAGCGCTGTATTTCGCTGACACACGCATGAAAACAAAAGACAACTCCTTCTCCGGCTTTCCGGGATGCTGGAACATGCTGGTGATTGTGATCTTTGCGATTGAGCCAAACTTCTGGGTCAGCCTTGCGCTTGTCACGCTGCTGGCAACGTCGATGTTTCTACCGGTCAAATTTGTGCACCCAGTGCGCACAGAGCGCTGGCGTTGGGTCACCTTGCCCATGGCGTTGGCTTGGACCTTCTTTGCCGGTTGGGCCGCTTGGGTGGACTTTCATCCAGAAAGCTGGGCCCATTGGGGGCTGGTCGCCACATCGATTTATCTTGCGTTGGCGGGCGCAGCTCAACAAGTTATCTTCCGCGAAACGCTCTGATCAAATCAGCAAGCCACCGGCGCGCTCATGTTTGAGCAACCACACTTTGGTCTCCACGCCACCCCGTCCTGAAAACCCACCCAAACCCGATGCCCCCAAAACACGGTGGCACGGAATGATCACTGGAATTGGGTTGCCGCCACAGCCCTGCCCAATGGCCTGTGCGGGCACGCCAAGCGCCTTTGAGAGATCACCGTAGGTTAAGGTTTCACCCAATGGGATCGCCAGCATCGCCTCACAAACAGATTGCTGAAACGCCGAGGCCTCAACGCGCAATGGCACGTCAAACCCATTGTCTGCATCTTCAAAATAGGCCCGCAACTGCGCCGCTGCTTCTCGCAAAAGCGGCGTGTCATCGTCTCCGCCGTGCTCCCATTCCGCACGCACGATGGCGCCGTCCTTTTCGGTCAGCGTGATTGGGCCAGTCGGGGTCTCTACGGTCTTTTTGAACATGCACCCACCCTGCCTAAGACAAAGGCGCCCCGCAAGCGGGGCGCCTCTGATTAAGCATCAATTGGAGTGAAACTAGCCTTAGCCCAGCGCGTCATTACAACGTCCGCACACGCCAACATGGCTATGCTGACCTACATCAGGCAGAATCTTCCAGCAGCGCTGACATTTCTCACCATCGGCTTTTTCAAACACAACGCCCACGCCTTCGATCTCCGGAAGGCGGAACGCTTCTGCTGGCATCGGGTCGTTGTTCACCTCGACAGCTGATGTGATGCAAATATCGGCAAAATTCACCGATTTCAGTGCCGCAACCACATCCGCATCGCGCACATGTACCACCGGCGCCGCCTCAAGCGATGCACCGATCACTTTGTCAGTCCGCTGCACTTCCAACGCCGCCGTCACCACCCGGCGGACATCACGGACACCAGCCCATTTCGCCGCCAAAGGCTCGTTCAGCCAATCCGCAGGCGTTTCCGGGAAGTCGATCAAATGCACAGAGCTGTCCTCACCCGGGAACCGCTCAAGCCAGACCTCTTCCATTGTGAACACCATCACGGGTGCCAACCACGTGGTCAGGCGGTGGAACAAGATGTCGAGCACAGTGCGTGCCGCGCGACGGTTCAGGGTATCCCCGTCACAATACAGCGCGTCTTTGCGCACATCGAAATAAAACGCAGACAGCTCCACGGTGGCAAAGTTGAACACCGACGAGACAACGCCTTGGAAGTTGAAGTCCGCGTAGCCTTTGCGCACTTGGTGATCGAGTTCTGCCAGACGGTGCAGCACCCAACGCTCCAGCTCCGGCATATCCGCAACATCCACGCGATCCGCTTCGCTGAATTCAGACAAAGACCCCAGCATAAACCGCATGGTGTTGCGCAAACGGCGATAGCTGTCGGCCACACCTTTCAGGATCTCCGGGCCAATCCGCTGATCAGCGGTGTAGTCCGTCTGTGCCACCCACAACCGCAGGATATCCGCACCGTACTGCTGCACGACTTTTTCGGGCACAATGGTGTTGCCGAGCGATTTGGACATCTTGTTGCCCTTCGCATCCAACGTGAACCCGTGCGTGACCACATTGCGATAAGGCGCGCGTCCCTTGGTGCCACAAGCCTGCAACAGCGAGCTGTGGAACCAACCGCGGTGCTGGTCGGTGCCTTCCATATAGACATCGGCAATGCCATCAGCCGCGCCATCTTCACGATCACGCAGCACAAACGCATGGGTGGAGCCGCTATCAAACCACACGTCGAGCACGTCAAACACCTGCTCCCACTCATCGGAATTATAGCCATCCCCAAGGAACCGCTCTTTGGCGCCTTCCATGTACCAGCAATCCGCGCCTTCTTCTTCAAAGCCAGCTTTCACACGGGCGTTCACCTCAGGATCACGCAGCAAAAAGCCTTCATCGGTTGGCAGCGCACCCTTTTTCACAAAACAAGTGAGCGGCACACCCCAAGCCCGTTGACGCGACAGCACCCAATCGGGGCGATCCTCAATCATGGAATACAGACGGTTGCGGCCCTTTTGCGGGGTCCATTTGACCAGCTCATCAATGGAGCGCAGCGCGCGTTCGCGGATGCTGTCGCCCATCTCACCTTGCCCGTCATCCAGCTTGCGATCTACTGATGCAAACCACTGTGGCGTGTTGCGATAGATGATCGGCGCCTTTGAACGCCAGCTGTGCGGATAGCTGTGTTTGATCTTGCCACGGGCCAGCAAACCGCCGACCTCAACCAGTTTGTCGATGATGGTCTTGTTGGCATCTCCTTCGCCGCCTTTGCGGTTCAGGATGTATTTGCCCCCGAAGAACGGCAGGTCTTTGCGGAACCCACCGTCGTCCATGACATTGTACGTCAGAACACTCTCCAGCATGCCGAGATCACGGTAGAGCTCAAATTCCTCCATACCGTGAGACGGCGCACAGTGCACAAAGCCGGTGCCTTCGGTGTCGGTCACAAATGGCGCGGCGCGGAAATCGCGGATATCATCCCATTCGCCATTGCCGCCTTCTACACCGTGCAGCGGGTGAGTCAGCTGCAATGTTGCAAGCTCGTCAGCGGCCACATCACGCACGCGACTCCACATGCCGTCTTCCAAACGAGCACGTGCCATCACGTCCCCGGCCAGATTGTCCGCCAAAAGGAAGCGATCGCCGACATTGGCCCAGCTTTCCTCAGGTGTACCGGTCACTTCATAGACGCCGTAGGCAATGTCCTGACCAAACACGACCGCTTTGTTGGACGGGATCGTCCAAGGCGTCGTGGTCCAGATCACCACATGGGCGTCTTTCAGATCAGAGCCCTCGTTGGCCACCTTGAACTTCACCCAGATCGTGAAACTCTCTTTGTCGTGGTACTCCACCTCAGCCTCGGCCAGTGCGGTTTTCTCCACCGGCGACCACATCACAGGCTTGGAGCCCTGATACAGCGTGCCGTTCATCAGGAACTTCATGAACTCATCCGCGATCACAGCTTCGGCGTGGTAGTCCATGGTGATGTAGGGATTTGGCCAATTGCCGGTGATGCCCAGACGTTTGAATTCCTCGCGCTGGATGTCGATCCAGCCCTCGGCAAACTTGCGGCATTCCTGACGGAATTCAACGATGTCGACCGCGTCTTTGTCTTTGCCCTTTTTGCGATACTGCTCCTCGATCTTCCACTCGATGGGAAGGCCATGGCAATCCCAGCCCGGCACATAGCGCGCATCACGGCCCATCATCTGGTGGGAGCGCACGATCATGTCTTTGATGGTTTTGTTCAGCGCGTGGCCGATGTGCAGGTGGCCGTTGGCATAGGGCGGGCCATCATGCAGAATAAACGGCTCGCGGCCTTCCTTTTCGCGCAGACGGTCGTAAACGCCCAGTTTCTCCCACCGCTCCAGCCACGCGGGCTCACGCTTGGGCAGGCCTGCGCGCATGGGGAAATCGGTTTTTGGAAGGTTCAGCGTATCTTTGTATTCAGGTGTATCGGCACACATGTGTCCGGTCCTTTTCAGGCGGTCGTATTGGGAATGGTCAAGGGGCGGCGCGGTGTTCCATACGCCTTGTCCCGGCGGCTCGATGGATTAGAGCGCCGGGCTGATAATTCGAATAATGATTGCGATTATCTGCGTCATAAGCGCCTTATAGGGCGCGCGTTGCCTGTGGTAAAGCCGCGATACTTGCTCCTCGTGCCCTCTTTGCCTATTTGCGGAGACAAAGGAGAGGCTCATGCCCACACTGCCCCCCAAATTTGATGTCACCCGAGAGGACATCGCCCGTGTTGTGGCCAGCTTCTACGAAATGGTGCGCCAACATCCCGGTCTTGGCCCCGTCTTTGCCGTGCACGTCACGGACTGGCCCAAACACGAAGCCAAAATTATCGATTTTTGGGCCAATGCGATCCTGCACGAGCGCTCCTATGACGGCAATCCGCTTAAGGTTCATCGCGATGCTGGAAATGTCCGCCCAGGCATGTTTGACGCATGGTTGGCACTGTTTGACATGACATTGCGCCGGGAATTGAAACCGGATCAAGCGGCCGCGTGGTCCCTACTGGCCCATCGCATCGGGCGCTCGTTGCGCGCTGGCGTCGTGGAACAAACCAAAGACGCTGGCGGCGTGCCTATTCTGAGGTAACGCACGCTTAGCCAACGTTAAACAAACTGCCCACACCGTATGCAATTCCTGCCGCGACGCCGCCAATGGCCAACGTCTCCAGTCCAGATCGCCACCATGGCTCCAAGGACCACTTTGACTTCATGGTACCAATGGCAAAAAACGTGACTCCGGTCAGGTACGCCGACAACCGAAACGCGTCTGGCATGCCAAAAATGAACGGCAACAAGGGCACCATTCCAGCCACCAGAAACGCCAAAAAAGTTGCCAGTGCAGCGCGTTGAGGATGTGGGTCCACACTTGCAAGGCCATATTCGCCTTCCAACATCAATTGCACCGCGGCCTCTTCGTTGGCTGCAATGGCATCGGTTGCGGCCTCCAGCACATCCCCCTCAAGCCCTTTCAGGCGTAGGATTTCGCGGATTTCAAGACGCTCACCTTCCGGCCACTCTTGCAAATGGTGTTTCTCCACGACGCGCAGGCGTTTGGCATCATCCAACTCTGCCTTGGTGCCGAGGAAATTGCCCGCCGCCATCGAAAACCCGTCCGCCAAAACGTTGGCAATGCCCAAAGCAACGATGATCACCGGCGACAATCCCGCACCTGCCACACCAGCAACAATCGCAAAAGTCGTCACAGAACCGTCAATGCCGCCGTAGACCACATCACGCAACAACCCTCGTCCCGGTGGAGTGCTGATCCGACGTTGAACCTCTTGCGGCGAATGTCCGTGTTGCACGATGACCTCCTAGCTTTCTTTGGAAAACAATCCTGTCAGTGCCCGTTTGACCAGCCCCGCCACGCTAGGTCGGCGTCCTTCGCCAAACGGCAGCGGGCGACAGACCTCCATGGCCGCGACGCCAACACGCGCGGTCAGCGCACCGTTGACAATACCCTCACCAAAACGGCGGCTCAGCTTGGCCAAAGCTCCACCCCCAGCAATGGTCCCGATCAGATCATCTCCGGCGGCAACCGCACCCGTTGCCACCAAATGGGTCATCACCGCCCGAAACAGGCGCCAACTGCCAAGTGTGCCAGCCCGACCGCCGTAAATTTCCGCAATCCGCCGGATCATGCGAATGTTGGAGGTCAAAGCCGCCACAACGTCGGCCAAGGCCAATGGCACCAACGCCGTCACAGCTGCCACCTGCCGAGCCGCCGCTTCAACTTCCAACTGCGCCGCTTTGTCCAGCGGCCCCATCAGCTCACGCTCCGCCAACACCATAAGTGCATCCGCATCCAACACCTCGGCGCGCTGTTTTTGCAAACTGTCTCGCCCCCAAGCCAAATCCTCACGGCCTCGGTAAAACCGCAACAATTGATCCACAATATCGCGCGACTGCGCCATATCATGCGCCTGCGCCGCTGCATCGGCGCGCGCCTTTAGACCATCAACCCGCCGCAAACGCGCCAATCCCGCCAATTCTCGCAAGACAATCAAAACCGCCACAGCCAGAGCCGCCGCGCCAATCGCGGTCACCACCCAGCCAAGCACAGGCATGCGTGCCACCAAACCCGTGGCAAAATCCCAAGCTGCCATCGACACAGCCGCGCTCAGAAACAAACCAATCAGCGACCAAAACCACCGTGTCAGACGCGAGGGTTTGCCCGCGCCGAGCCGCGCAGCCACCTGCATGGCCTGCCCATTTGGCGAGGGCGTCAAAAGATCGGGCACCGGCGCCGCCTGTGCCACTTCAGGTGCTGGCTGATCTTCCAGCTCAATCAAAACAGGTCCGTTGCTCACAACACATCTCCGATCAAAAACTGCGCCGCTCGGTCCATGCGAATGTGTGGTGGCCCCTCACCGGGCCGCAGAGTGTTGGCGGCCGGTGCGAATTTCATCACCTGATAGTCCTGATCCAACCACGCTGTTTCGCCGGATTTGGCAGGCGACAACAACGTGCTGGGATCTTGAGGCAAATCACCGGGGTAAAACGCCGCTTGGCGACCACCATCCAGAAGCTGTCCACGCACGCAATCTAGTTTGCGCCCTTCATGCATTATGCTTTCCTCAACCGTGGTCCGCAGCGCTGCCAGCGAAAGCGCGTCACTCTTTGCCCCCGCAAACTGCGCCCGATCCGCAGCCTCACGCGTGAGCGCCTGCATGATATTGGTCAGTTGCGGATGCTGGCTGTGATGCAAATGATCCGCCTTGGTGGCCGCGAACAAGATTTTTTCCACCCGTTTGCCCATCAGCAAGCGTGTCAAAAACGCGTTCCGTCCGGGTCGAAACGCCGCCAATGTGTCCGCCAACCCGCCGCGCATATCTTCGACCGCAGCCGGTCCGGCGTGGATCGCACCCAGCACATCCACCAACACCACCTGCCGGTCGATACGTGCAAAATGATCCCGGAAAAACGGCTTCACCACCTGCGCTTTATAGGCCTCAAACCGCTTCTCAAACACGCGCCACATCGAGCGGCGCGCAGATTTGTCCGCTGGCAGAAGAGGCGCAAAAGTCAAAACCGGAGATCCCGCCAGATCGCCGGGCAACAAAAACCGCCCGGGGGTGCAGTCTGAATAGCCTGCTGCACGAGCGGCCTGCAGGTACTCCGTGAACCCGGCCGCCAACGCCTGTGCCTTTGGCTCCTGCAGCTCTGCGGCGCCATCCACCGCACGCACCAAACCGAGATACTCTGCGGCCTCCTCACGCACCTCAAGCCGCGCCAAAACCTCTGCACTCCACGTGGCAAAAGACTTGTCCATCAAACCAAGATCCAAGAGCCACTCGCCCGGATAGTCCACGATGTCCAGGTGCACCGTCCGCGCGCCTTGTAGCCCGGCCAACAACCCGTTTGGGCGCACCCGCAACGACACACGCAGCTCACTAATCGCCCGCGTGCTCTCTGGCCACTGCGGCGAAGCGCCCGTCATCGTCGCCAAATGATTCTCAAAATCAAATCTCGGCACAAGATCATCCGGCTGCGGCTGCAAGTAGGCGGCCTCTATTCGCCCTTCAGCCGCCGCCGCCAGCTGTGGCATACGTCCACGATCCAATAAATTTGCCACCAGAGAGGTGATAAACACCGTCTTTCCCGATCGCGCCAGCCCGGTCACGCCCAGCCGCACCACCGGCTCAAACACACCAGTCACACTGTCCGTGACAGCCTCAATCTGGCGTGCAACCCCATCCGCAAGTGTAGAAATGACCAAGTCTTTGGTCCCTTTGCCTGTTTCGCATCCAACCTAAGCCGCCCCCGGCGCCATTTCCAGTGGGCACAGGGACTTCAAATTCCCCGCCCGATGGTCTACCTCCAGCCACATGCCCAGATATGCTCTTCAAGTTGAATACCACGGCGCGCCCTTTGCAGGCTGGCAACGCCAAGCCGATCAGCCTTCTGTGCAAGGCGCGATTGAGGATGCGTTGGCGAAACTAGAGCCGCGCGCCCATACGATCGCTGCAGCGGGCCGCACGGACGCCGGCGTACATGGATTGGGCCAAATTGCCCATTGCGATATGGAGAAAGACTGGGATCCGTTTCGGCTTTCTGAGGCATTGAATTTTCAACTCAAACCTGCCCCGGTTGCCATTCTCAACTGCGCCCGCGTGTCCGATGAATGGCACGCACGGTTCTCCGCCACAGAGCGCCGCTATCTGTTTCGCATTCTGATGCGCCGCGCCCCGGCCACGCATCAGGCCGGATTGGTCTGGCAGGTCAAACATGACCTTGATGTTGCAGCCATTCAGGAAGGTGCCGATCGGCTGATTGGCAACCACGACTTCACAACCTTCCGCAGCACCATCTGTCAGGCCGCCAGCCCGCAAAAAACCTTGGATGCACTGGATGTGGAACGGTTCGACACAATGGGCGGTCCAGAGATCCACTTCCATGTGCGTGCACGCTCATTCCTACACAATCAGGTCCGCAGCTTTGTGGGGACACTGGAGCGTGTCGGCGCCGGAGCGTGGAGCCCCGACGATGTTTCCGCTGCGCTCAACGCACGTAACCGCGCAGCTTGCGGCCCTGTCTGCCCCCCTCAGGGTCTGTACTTGGCTGAAGTGACCTATCCTGAGGCGCCTTTCGCGCAGTAGACGCTGGACCCGCGGAGAATTGCAGCCCACAAAAGTCGTGCAACTCACTCTTTTCACAGGCCAAAAAACCCAACGGAAGCGATCACAAGGCGAGCGCTTGGCATGAGCTGTTGGTGCCGCGCGCACCAATAAAACAAGGCGGAAGATCCAGTTGACCATAAGTCAACTCTTGACCTTTTGCTCAAAAAGGATGCTAGCTTCCCGCCACCAGAACCACTTGGGGCCTCTTATGTTCAAGCCAGCCATCACCGGCACCGGCGTCTTCACGCCAGATCAAATCATCACAAATGACGAACTGGTTGCCAGCTTCAACGCCTACGCTGACAAGATGAATGCACAAAATGCCGAAGCCATCGCCGCCGGCGACGTAGAGCCATTACAACACTCCTCAAGTGCGTTTATTTTCAAAGCGTCTGGCATCGAGCAGCGACACGTCTTGGACAAAAAGGGCGTGCTAAACCCGGATGTCATGCATCCTGAATTGCGCCAACGCAGCGATGATGAACCTTCGATCATGACCGAAATGGCGCTGAAGGCCTGCCAAACAGCCTTGGAACAGGCTCAGGTGGATGCATCTGACATCGATCTGGTGATTTGTGCGGCTTCCAACATGGAGCGCGCCTACCCAGCTGTTGCAATCGAAATTCAAAAAGAACTTGGCGCGCAGGGATTTGCCTTTGACATGAACGTCGCATGCTCTTCCGCCACCTTTGGCATCCAAGCTGCTGCCGACATGGTGCGTGCGGGGTCCGTGCGTAAGGCCATCGTTGTGAACCCAGAAATCTGTTCGGGTCACTTGGAGTGGCGTGACCGCGACTGCCATTTCATTTTTGGTGATGTGGCCACAGCTTCGGTGATCGAACGTACAGATGACGCACAAGGCAGCCATTTCGAAATATTATCCACCCGCTGCGCGACACAGTTTTCCAACAACATCCGCAATAACAACGGCTTTTTGCGTCGCTCGCGCCCAGATGGCGTAAACGATCGCCGCGACATGCAATTTATGCAAAACGGCCGAAAAGTCTTTAAAGAGGTGGTGCCAATGGTGTCCGCCCATATGCTGGCCCATATCGCAGAAGAAGGCATCGCGCCCGATCAGCTTGATCGGCTCTGGCTCCATCAAGCCAACAAATCCATGAATGATTTTATCGGCAAGAAGGTTCTTGGCCGTACGCCGGACGCCAGCGAGCAGCCCAATATCTTGCAAGACTATGCCAATACGTCCTCTGCAGGATCCATCATTGCCTTCTCAAAATACTCCGCTGATCTCACGCCCGGGAACATTGGTGTCATTTGCTCCTTTGGGGCGGGATATTCGGTGGGCTCCGTGGTCGTACGCCGCCACTGATCCATCACATATCTTGGTTCAGTGTGATCTTTAGAAGCGGTCTGGTATCAGCGATTCGATTAGATTGGGTATACCGCCGCACACAGACTGTTATAAACTACAGTTAAAATCAAAAAAACTATCAAAATTATCAGCGGCCTTCACGAAGTATGAGAAGGCCCAACCTCCAGACTCGCGTTTGACTATGCACTAATATGATTGCTGGAGGGAGCTGTTGTCTCACCGTGGTGCTACCCCAAGCATTCTGAGATGACAGGTTCGAGAGGTGATTGTTTGCTGATCCCCTTCTGCTCTGCGCTGTCCCGTGCAGAGGTTAGTACGCACACCCGTGCATTTATTTCCCTGTTAGTCTTTTTATGACGCGAGGGTGTTCCGGTTCCCGGGACACCCTTTTTAATTGACTTGCAGGCGCATCAAAGACGCAACTATCGGATGCGAAAGCGGACTTTTTCAGCTGTCGGCACACCCATTTCAACCAACACGTCTCCGTCGTCATCTCGGGTGCGATTTAGCGGGTCTTGTACGAGCCCAGCACTCATTGCGAGTGCTGCCAGATCTGCTCTGTTGGACAGCCCTGTTTTACTCAGAATACTGTTCATACGTTGCCGCACGGCGGACACCGAAACTTGCAACTGCTCAGCAATCACTTTGTCCTGCAAACCCGCCCCAATCATTTCCAACAGCTCGCGCTGCTTTTCAGATATCCGATTGCGTTGCGTAAATTCCGCCGAAAAATGGGTGAGATACCGCTGATGTCCCATCATCGCAACGGTGGCCAAAACCCATCCATGGGTTTGAATTATATGATGCATCTCTCTTTTGGAGTGGTCTCCAGAAAAGGTAATGAGGGCGGCTTGAGGCGGAGCATGCAACCGCAATGGAACGGAAAAACCAGCTCTCAACCCACGCCGGGCCGCCTCACGCAGGACGGCATGACGTTCCTCGGGAATGTGGTGGTATTCGTCGATGAACTCCAAACCGACGGCCAAGGGCGTCAGATGATGCACCGCATGTGTGCGAAAATAACTCCACTTGGCGACATCCGGGTTCTGATTGACCGCATTCAGCCACGTGCTGTCATACGAGGTTCGAATGAACAAGGTACGCTTCCAATTGGCAAAATTGTCAGCACAAATGAAGTCAATAAATGGCAGGTTTAATGTGCGCCCCACCTCGACAATCAGTGACCAGACTTCAGTCGAGGTCTGCGTGGTTTCAAGATCGGCAAGAAACCCATGCAACAGTTCCGGTGTATGGCGTTCAGCCGCCAATAACGGTCGTCGCCCGGGAAGCGTGGTCATGCGTTAAACGGATTCCTCTTCCAGATGCAGTTTCATGTCCACCAGCACCTGTTGCAACGCCACTGTCTCACGCAAAAGGCGTTTGGCTTCGGTCATCGTAATGATGCCGTCCTCGATGGATTGATTGTATTCGCCCATCAACAGCGCAAAGCGTTGGCTTAGCGCAATCACGTCGGCGTTCACGCCACCCTTGTCAGATGAATTGCGACGTCGGCTTTCCATTTCAAGAGAATTACCACGAAGCTCGGCCAATGCGGCTGTCACATGTGGATAAGATGCGGCCTCTTCCAATGCGGCCACCGCATCCACCGGCATAAACCGGTCTGCATGTTCATCATGGCTGGAGTAGTACCGACCCAAAGTGGCCTTCGATTTGCCGGTCAATTCACAAGCGGCTTCGATTCCGACGTCCTTCACGAGGGCCTCGGAATGTTTCTTAAGATAGCTATGCACCACACTCATGTACTTGTCTCAACCTATTGTCTGATCAGCCGCATTTCCCGTTTGCTTTGGCACGGTAGGGGAATGCTGCGGTTTTTTTCCCATTCCCTGAATTAACCTGAATTTGGTATTTGAGAAAGACCGGATGTGTTTTCTCCGGCAGTATCAGTTTCCGGCGGGTGGGGCCGGACCGAAGAAAGGCGAGCTTCAGACTGTCACCTGACCCTCGTTTGGCCGAAAGGCCGCGCGGCACGGCCTCATCATCCCCATTGGCGATGCCAAGGTGGGTCGGGCCGCGTTTCTCTTTGGTCCCCCTCCCGTCGCTTTCCCCAAAATCACCCGCTGTGTGAATTTTTCGCCGAGGCGCATAGGCAGTCTTGCACCTTCCTACAAAGGCGGCTTAAGAGGCTTACATGGCCAAGCTCTACTTCCAATACTCGACCATGAACGCCGGCAAATCGACCGTTCTTTTGCAAGCATCTCACAACTACCGCGAGCGCGGCATGCAGACTTATCTGCTCACAGCCGGGCTTGATAACAGAGACGGTCCCGGCCGCATTGCCTCACGGATTGGCATCTCTGAGCCTGCGGACACGTTTGACGCTACGTCATCCCTCTTTGAGATCATAAAAGCCCGTTTGGATCAGGGACCTGTGGCCTGCGTATTCATCGATGAGGCCCAATTTTTAAGCGAATCACAGGTGTGGCAGCTGGCGCAAGCCGTGGACGATCTGAGTGTTCCGGTGATGTGTTTTGGCTTGCGAGTCGACTTTCAGGGTCGCCTGTTCCCGGGCTCCGCTGCATTGTTGGCCCTCGCGGATGAAATGCGCGAAGTGCGCACCATTTGTCACTGCGGGAAAAAGGCCTCGATGGTTGTGCGCCAAGACGAGAGCGGCAACGTCATTCGCGAGGGCGCTCAGGTTCAAATTGGTGGCAACGAAACGTATGTTTCCCTGTGCCGTCGCCATTGGCGAGCGGCCATGGGCGACTTGCCAGCAGACGAAACCAATTGATCTGCATATGGTGTTGCCCACAGATGCTCCGAGTTCATGGCAGCGCGCCTTAGAGACAATTTGGGGCAGTATTGCCGGTGGCAAACGCGACCAGATTGTCGACCGCCATCAGCCCCATTTCTGTCCGTACTTCCAAAGCAGCGGTGCCCAGATGCGGCAACAACGTCACATTGTCTAACTTGCGCAACGTGTCCGGCACTTTGGGTTCAAACTCATACACATCCAGCCCGGCGCCCGCGATGCGCTGATCCTGCAGCGCCGCAATCAGCGCCGCTTCCCGCACCACTTCTCCGCGCGCGATATTGATAAAATGGGCGTGGGGCTGCATCGCGGCAAAAATCGCGGCGTCAAACAAGTGATGTGTGCTTGCGCCTCCTGGAACGGCAGACACCAAAATGTCGACCTGTGCCGCCAATTCGGCAAGATCCTCAATGCGTTCAGCCGGATGGGACAACACCTTCTCAGAGCGGTTCCAATATTTGACGTCCATGCCAAATCCATAGTGGCATCGTTGCGCTATCGCCTGTCCAATCCGTCCCATACCGGCAATGCCAACGGTCTTTCCGCTGACATGCAGACCCAACATTTGCGTCGGGTGCCAGCCCTTCCACTGGCCAGACCGTGCCAACCGCTCGCCTTCGCCCGCCCGTCGCGCACTCATCAACATCAGGGTCATGGCCACATCCGCTGTGGCATCTGTCACCGCGCCGGGCGTGTTGCTCACCGCAACCCCCGCGCGCCGGGCAGCCTCAACATCAATGTGATTGTAGCCAACACCAAAATTCGCCAACAGCTTACACTTGGGAGAGGTCACATCAGCAAACACCGCAGCATCAAACTTGTCCCCCAGCGTCGGCAAGACCAAATCAAAATTGCGCAAAGCGTCGCGCAGCTCATCTGGTTGCATGGGCAAGTTGTTCAACCGCACCGTGACATGGAATTCTGCGCGCGCCGCAGACAGCACTGCATCTGGTAGCGGACGTGTGATCAACAGGGTCTTCAATGCATGCGCCCCCCGTTGGGCACAGCCCCATCAGGGCCCGCCAAAACGATCTCACCTTTGTCATCAGGCAACCCAAGGACCAGTATCTCCGACATGAATTTGCCAATCTGGCGCGGCGGAAAATTGACCACGGCCATGACCTGCTTCCCGATCAAACCCTCTGGGTTGTAGTGCGCGGTGATCTGCGCTGAGCTTTTGCGCACTCCCAATTCATCGCCAAAATCCACCCAAAGCTTGATCGCTGGTTTGCGCGCTTCAGGGTAGGGTTCCGCCTGCACAACTGTGCCGACACGAATATCCACTTTCAGAAAATCGTCGAAATCAATCTCAGCCATTGGCCAACTCCCGACTGCGATCCGCCGCCGCCCCAACAGTTTTGATCATCAAGGGAGGCAAGCCTTGGGCGGTGTCCATCAAAACTTCCAAGCCGGCCTGCGTGGTGCCGTTGGGGCTTGTGACATTCACACGCAATTGCGCGGGGCTGTCATCAGCGGTTTCCGCCAGCGCACCTGCCCCGGCAACCGTGGCCTTGGCAAGCGCCATAGACAGCTCAGGAGACAGGCCCTGTGCCTCCCCTGCAGCCGCCATACATTCAATCATGTGAAACACGTAGGCAGGACCAGATCCGCTGAGCCCGGTCACAGCATCCATTTGGCTCTCTCGTTCAAGCCGGACCACCTGCCCTACAGCCTGTAACAGCCCCTCCGCAGCCTCTAGCCCAGCAATGCCAGCAGGGCCATTGCCCACAATCGCGGTGATGCCTTTGCCAACCGCGGCGGGGGTGTTGGGCATCGCGCGCACAATGGGTGTCAGCGCGCCAAGGATGTCTTCATATGTCGCAATTGAAATTCCCGCGGCAACCGACACAAACACTGTGTCCCCGTTGCCCATCGCCGCCAATATTGGCAAGGCGTCAGCCATCATCTGCGGCTTCACTGCAATCAAAACCACGGCAGGTTTGCCCGGAAGGTCCGCATTCACATTGACGCCGCTGCCCTGCACCCAATCGCTGGGCTGGGGGTCCTGCACCCACACGGATGTTGCGGGCAGCCCATCCGCGAGCCACCCCTGCAACATGGCAGTTCCCATCTTGCCACAGCCCAAAAGCACCAGGCCGCGCTCGGCCACCGCTGTCATGTCCATAAAAGCCCCCTTAGTTGTGTTGGGGGCAAGTGTTACGCCCGGCCGTAAGCCTCTGCAATGGCAACTTGCATAGCATCTTTCACAGTCCGCTCACCCCAAACCACCAACTGGAAAGCCGGATAAAAGCGCTCTGCGTTCTGGATCGCGCCTTTGATCATCGTGTCGATCTGATCCGGGCTGGCCACCTGACCACCGCTGAGCACGAGGCCGTAGCGGTAAATCATCAGCTTCTGCTGTTCCCAAAAGGTGAATGCCCCCGACCAACACTCGTCGTTGACGGCGTTCAATGTCTCATAAAGCTGCGGCAACCGCTCTTCTGGGGGCTCGGCTTCATAGGAACACACCATGCGCAGGGTTTCGTCATAGGCCGACCACGCCAAAGTGATGGAATAGGTTTTCCACTGCCCTTCGACAGCCATCGCAATCTGATCGTCCGCGATGCGGTCAAAGCTCCAATCGCGCACTTCCGCGATATGCTCGACGATGTCGATAGGGTGTAGGTCCTCTTCGAGAAACTGTTCGGATAATGCCATGGCGCCACCTCATTTGTTTTCACACGCCGCAGGGAATGGCAGCTCCCCTAGCGTTTGGTGCCTGCTCTAGGAACTGTGGATAACTTCACATTCCTTACCACATATGGTGGTGCGCCGTTAACGACGTGTAAAGCAAAATATCTGTGGATAACGCAATAAGTTGTGGATTAAAGTGAAGTAAGCACAAGTCTTCGCCACTCGGTGAAAGACCCTGAAAAGGCCGGTGCAATGTGGTCCAATCTCCCGCGCGTCCAAGGATTTAAACCAAATGAAGCGACCGTTCCCGTTTTCTCAGGTGGATGTATTTTGCGAAACGCCAACACTCGGCAATCCTCTGGCTGTGGTGCATGAGGCCGCCGATCTGAGCGATGAGAAAATGGCGCAGCTTGCCCATTGGACCAATCTCAGCGAAACCAGCTTCCTGTTGCCTCCGAAAAACCCGGCAGCAGACTACCGAGTGCGCATTTACACCCCGGTGCAAGAATTGCCCTTTGCGGGCCATCCCACATTGGGAAGTTGCCATGCGTGGCTCACCAACGGCGGGGCACCCGCAAACGATGACATCCTACAGGAATGCGGCATTGGAGTGATCCGCATCCGTCAGGCTCAAAATCGCTTGTATTTTCAAGCGCCACCGCTCAAACGCAGTGGTCCCTTGCCCGCCGACATCTTGACCAAAGCGCTGGCCGGATTGTCGCTCACACCTTCGGATGTGCAAGCCGCCGCTTGGGTCGACAACGGCCCCGGCTGGGCCGCACTTTTGCTCAAAAGCCATGCCAAACTGATGCAAATCACCCCAGACTACGCCACACTCGACGGCCTGCGCATCGGGGGTGTCGCCACCGGATCCGATACAGACTTTGAAGTGCGCGGCTTTTCGGCAGGCGGCTTTGAAGACCCGGTCACCGGCAGCCTAAACGCAGGCATCGCACAATGGCTGATCGCCGACGATCACGCGCCAGATACCTATGTGGCCGCACAAGGCACAGTGTTGGGCCGAAAAGGCCGCGTGCATATCCAAAAAGATGGGGCCGACATCTGGGTTGGCGGCGCGGTACAAACCTGTGTCACAGGCACAATCACGCTCTGATACGCGCAAAACAAAAAGGCCAGCCCAACGGCCAGCCCTTCCAACGTCTCTCAAATCGCACGTCTCTCAAACGCGCAAAGCGGGTTTGGCTTACTTGCCTTCCAACGCTTCAAGCCGCGCTTTTAGCGCTTCATTCTCTTCGCGGGCCTTCTGTGCCATCGCGCGCACCGCATCAAATTCTTCACGGGTGACAAAATCGCGATCCGCCAACCAGCGGTCCATCAGCGACTTCATCGCATTGTCGGCCTCATCCTTGGCGCCCTGTGCCACGCCCATGGCGTTGGTCATCAACTGAGACATGTCGTCCATGAACTTGTTTCGGGTTTGCATTGCACTCTCCGCATTGTGATCCTGACTGACTATATGGGCACCAACGCGCGCAGACACAAGGTTGACTTTGTCGCGCGCTCAAGGCCACTTGTGGCGCAAATCCATATGCCAGAAAGCGGCCAGATGCAGTTTCCAAATGTTTCGCCAGAAATCTTCTCCGTCTCCCTGTTTGGTATGGAGTTCGCGCTGCGTTGGTACGCATTGGCCTATATCGTTGGCATCCTTATTGGCTGGCGCATCGTGGTCACCACCGTCAACCGCGCCGCGCTTTGGCCCAATGACACCGCGCCAATCACCGCGCGTCAAATCGAAGACCTGCTGAGCTGGGTGATCTTAGGCGTGATCGCTGGCGGCCGTTTGGGCTATGTAATCTTCTACAAACCCGCCTTCTACCTCGCCAATCCGCTCGATATCGTCCGTATTTGGGACGGCGGCATGTCGTTTCATGGCGGGATGATGGGCGTGATTGTGGCCGGTTGGTTCTATTGCCACAAACACAACTTGATCAAACTGCAAGTCGGCGACGCCATGGCGCTTGGCGTGCCCATTGGCCTGTTTCTGGGTCGTATCGCCAATTTCATCAACGCCGAGCTTTGGGGCCGTCCCACGGATGTGCCATGGGGGGTGATCTTCCCCGGCCAAGCGGCGCAAGACTGTGGCCAGCTCGCCGCGCTCTGTGCACGTCATCCCTCTCAGCTATACGAAGCCCTGATGGAAGGGCTGATCCTTGGCACCCTGATGCTCTACCTCGCCTACCGCCGCGGCGCGCTCAAAGCTCCAGGCACCCTCACCGGCACCTTCTTTGCTGGCTACGGTCTTGCACGTTTTATCGTCGAATTCTTCCGCCAGCCCGATGCGCAATTCATCACCCCCGGCAACCCACTGGGCCTTGCACTGCACCTCAACGGCTACGGTTTCACCATGGGACAGCTGTTGTCCCTGCCGATGATCGCCCTTGGCGCCTATCTGATCGTCCGCGCCCGCCGCACATGACGACGTTAGCCAAACATCTGCTCGCCCGGATCGAGGCGCACGGCCCTATGACCGTTGCCGACTTCATGGCCGAAAGCCTGCTGCACCCCACTTTGGGTTACTACACGACCCGCGATCCGCTTGGCGCAGAGGGCGATTTCACCACAGCGCCGGAAATCAGCCAGATGTTTGGCGAGCTGATCGGCCTCTCGCTTGCACAGGCGTGGCTCGACCAAGGCGCGCCCAGCCCCTGCACGCTTGCGGAACTTGGTCCCGGACGCGGCACGCTGATGGCGGACATCCTGCGCGCCACCCGTGCGGTGCCCGGATTTCACGACGCGATCCACGTCCATTTGGTCGAGGCCTCGCCAACATTGCGCGAGATGCAGCGCGCCACCATCAACACCGACGTGACATGGCACAACAGCATCGACACCCTGCCCGAGCAGCCCCTGTATCTGATTGCCAATGAGTTCTTTGACGCCCTGCCCATCCGTCAATTCCAACGGGGCGGCGAAGGCTGGCACGAGCGCCTGATTGCCATGCGGGAGGGCGCACTGACCTTTGCCTTTGGGCCCGAATTGCCACAACCACATCTGGAACACCGGCTCACAGACACCGTCAAAGACATGATTGTAGAAACCTGCGCCCCAGCCATCACCACCGCCGCTCAAATAGGGGGGCGCATTCGCGATCACGGCGGCGCGGCGCTGCTGATCGATTACGGCGACTGGCGCTCCAAAGGTGACACGCTACAGGCACTCAAAAGTCATGCGTTCGTCGCGCCACTTGCGGCACCGGGGGAAAGCGACCTCACCGCCCATGTCGACTTTGAGGCCATCGCACAGGCGGCACCTTGTGCCCATGCTCCGCTGACCCCCCAAGGCGTGTTCCTTGAACAGCTGGGCATCACACCCCGCGCCCAAGCGCTTGCCAACCGTCTCGAAGGCCCAGCCCTGAACAGCCACATTGCCGCACATCGCCGCTTGACGCACCCTGAAGAAATGGGAAACCTGTTCAAAGTGCTCGCGCTGTTTCCGCCAAACGGCACACCCCCACCAGGATGCCCAACATGACGCTCGAAATTCTGACTTCGGATTTGCTCGCCCCTATGCACCACGGTTTCTTTACCCGCCGTGGCGGTGCGTCATCCGGAGTGTTCCATGGGCTCAATTGTGGCGTTGGCAGCTCTGATCAAACCGAAATCGTTGAGATAAACCGCAAACGTGTGGCAGAGGCGATGGATGTCGACATCTCCCATCTCGCCAACGTGCATCAAATCCATTCCGCAGATGTGGTGACCGCAACTGGGCCGATCACCGGCACACGCCCTCGCGCAGATGCGATTGTCACCGCAACACCCGGCGTGGCCTTGGCGATTCTCACCGCCGACTGTCAGCCGGTGCTGTTTGCTGATTCTGAGGCAGGCGTGATTGGTGCCGCCCATGCCGGATGGCGCGGCGCCCTTGAGGGTGTTCTTGAAAGCACCGTGGAAGCCATGGAGGCCCTTGGCGCCACACGCGAAAACATCTGTGCCACCATTGGTCCGTCAATCAGCCAAAGCGCCTATGAGGTTGGCCCCGAGTTTTTGGACGCCTTCGTGGCAAGCACCCCAGACAACAACCGGTTCTTCACAGCGGGCGAAGGAGATCGGATGATGTTTGACTTGCCTGCTTATGGGCTGCACCGACTGCGCACCGCAGGTGTCGGCGAGGCAGAATGGACGCGCCATTGCACCTATTCTGACGCGGACCGGTTTTACTCTTTCCGCCGCGCCACCCATGCCAAAGAAGCCGACTACGGACGCCTCATCTCCTGCATCCGCCTGTAAGTCTTAACAAATTACAAAGAACGCAAAACTGTCTCTCTATTTTCCTAAAATCTGACCAATCCTGCCCCATCTCCGCCCCAATTCGGCACGAGACTGATCTCAAGTTGGAAACAATAGGCCCGCAGAGGCCAAGATCAATTCTAGGAGAGCAGACATGAAAACTCAGAGCCGCTTTATCAAATCCGTCGTCGCCGCATCCAAAACCGATGCCCCTCAAATGCCTTGGGCCCGCGGCGCGCGCCGCGCCGCCTTCATCGCGAAACGCAATGGCATCGTTCTAAAGGCGGCGGCTTAAGCCCCCACACCCCTCGCAATTTTGCAAAGCACCTTGCCCTCCAGCAAGGTGCTTTTGCGTTTTTGCCACAGAGCCCTGCCGCCATAGTGCCCAACTGATACGCAAAGGCGGCGATGTAATGCACCGGACTTGGCCCACTGGCGTCGCCGCATTGCTTAAACTGGGGAACCGTCTATAACGCAGGCCAAATTCTCATCTCAGAGGCGCAAATGACGGACACACCTCAAGTTGGCATCATCATGGGCAGCCAATCCGATTGGCCCACGATGAAAGAAGCGGCGACCATCCTCGACGCGCTTGGCATTTCTTACGAGAAAAAGATCGTCTCTGCCCATCGCACGCCCGACCGCTTGTGGTCTTATGGCAAGGCAGCGGCAGATCGCGGGCTGCAGGTGATCATCGCAGGGGCAGGCGGTGCCGCACATCTGCCCGGCATGATGGCGTCCAAAACCCGCGTCCCTGTTGTCGGCGTACCAGTACAGACCCGTGCGCTGTCAGGCGTCGACAGTCTCTACTCAATTGTACAAATGCCCAAAGGCTTTCCTGTGGCCACCATGGCCATTGGCGCGGCGGGCGCTGCGAACGCGGGCCTGATGGCGGCTGGCATCCTTGCCTTGCAGGATCCGGCGTTGGCCACACGGCTTGACGCATGGCGTGATGCACTGTCGGCCTCCATCCCTGATGAGCCCCAAGATGATTGAGGCACTCAAACCAGGCGCCACCATTGGCATTCTCGGCGGTGGCCAACTGGGCCGCATGCTTTCTGTTGCAGCCTCCCGCTTGGGCTACAAAACCTGTGTGTATGAACCGGGTGCGGATTGCCCAGCCAGTCACGTGGCCAACTATCATTTTCAAAAAAGCTATGATGACGCAGAAGCCCTGCGCGCCTTTGCCGATGCGGTGGATGTGATCACCTATGAGTTTGAAAACATCCCCACCTCCGCTTTGGATATCCTAGAGGCTCATTGCCCAATCCACCCCAACCGCGATGCCTTGCGCATCTCTCAGGACCGGCTGACAGAAAAGCACTTTCTACAAGACCTCGGGCTGAAAACCGCACCCTTTGCGGATGTCACCAGCGCTGAGACCATGGCAGAGGCGGTCGCCTCAATCGGAGCGCCATCGATCCTGAAGACCCGCCGCTTTGGCTATGACGGCAAGGGGCAGGCGCGGCTCAAAACACTCGAGGATGCCGACACAGCCTTGGCCGATATGGCGGGCGCTCCCGCGCTGCTGGAAGGCTTTGTTGATTTCTCCCACGAAGTGTCTGTGATCGCCGCACGTGGCCTTGACGGCCAAGTCGCCTGCTTTGATCCCGGCGAAAACGTGCATGCTGACGGCATCCTGCGCACCACCACCGTGCCCGCCCGCCTGACAGCAAGCCAACGTATGGACGCCGTACTGCTGGCCGCCAACATTCTGAACAAGCTCGGATATGTGGGGGTCATGGGGGTTGAGCTCTTTGTCACGCCAGAGGGGCTGATTGTGAACGAAATTGCGCCGCGCGTGCACAATTCTGGCCACTGGACTCAAAACGGCTGCACCGTGGACCAATTCGAACAGCACATTCGCGCCATCACTGGTTTGCCTCTTGGAGATGGCCAGCGTCACAGTGACGTTGTGATGGAAAATTTGATTGGCGATGATGTTGACCGATTGCCAGCGCTCTTGAATCAAGCGGACACAGCCGTGCATCTCTATGGCAAAGCCGAGACCAAGCCGGGACGCAAAATGGGCCACGTCAACAGCATCACACGCGGCGACTAATCCGCCACGTTCAGCAGGAAACGCCGGAAGATCTGCCCGCCGTGGCGGATCTCCCCGGCCTCCCGTGCCCCAATGCGCTGCAAGGCGCGCATCGAACGACGCGTTGGGGCCAGCAAAAACTGCACCGTGTCGATGCATGGTTCCGTTCTGGCAAACGCCAAGGCTTGGCGCGTGATTGCCGCCCCCTGGCCAAATGCGTCAGGCATCAGCACCAAGCCAAAATCCCACACGTCATCTTCTTTTTCAAAGCCGCCCCAGCCTAAAAACACGCCGTCACGCCAAAACGCCCAGTGGCCCAAACCGTCCTGTTCCCAACGCGCGGCCTTGATCTCCAGAAATCGATCCAAAGCCGCATCGTCAAAAACCCCATGAAGCAGCGGCAAATGCGCGATCACCCGCGCATCATTCAATTGCTCAATCAGCAGAGGCCGAGGCGTCTGCGCCAGCGGTTTGAACACCACATTGCTCATTGTTGTAAGGTCTCCAACCACACCGGCGCGTGCCACATCAATTTTCCACTGAGCCTTCCACGTCTTGACCCTCTACCAGACGCTGTGCTTCGCGCAACGCAACCTCTGCATCGATCAAGCTCAAATCGTGGTCAAATGCCCCCTCCGTCAGAAATTCACGCACCTGCAAAATCACCAGTGGATTGTTCATCATAAACGTATGGGTCACCGGCAATACGATGTGATCCGCCATGCCGTCCACTTTGGTGCTCTCAACGGACACTTTGCCGTCATCGGGCCCTTCAATCAGGCTGCTGTAATATGGGTTCAGCGATCTGTCTCCCGCGATCACTCCCAACTCAAAGTCAACGGGTGGCAAATGCGCTGGCAACCCATCTGTGCCAAGCTGCATGCCGGCCGGGCCGCTCATCCACTCAAACGCGGGCAGAAAACTGAACTCATCGACCAACTCGCTGCCCTGATTGGGTGGCCCTAACATCACCACACGCCCCAATTCTGGCGGGCGATGGTCTTGCAACCACACACGCGTCAGAATGCCCCCCATGGAATGGGTCACAAAATGAACCTTTGTCCAGCCGCACTGTGCAACAGCCTTGGGCAAGGTGGTGTCTGCCAGCGTTGCGATCTCGTCTTCGGTTGAAGGATACCCAAGCCGCACCACTTTGAAGCCATAGCGCTCCAGCGCCAATTGCATCAGCACAAACGAGTTTTCCGTGCGCGCAAGCCCGTGCAGCAACACAACACATTCCTGCGGCGCGGACACGTTCTGTTCTTCTGCTTGCGCCACGCCGGGCAACAATAGAAAAAATATCGCAATAATTTGGCCAATCCGTCTCATACCCTTGAGATAGGCTGTCGCGCCCGTCTACAAAAGCACAAACCTTGCGGAAAGCAGTATCATGCCGACACCCCGCCTCGCCGCCCGCGCCATTATTGTGCACAACAACCGTCTCTTGCTGGTCAACGCCTACCCGGAAGGGCAAAGCGATCTGTGGTGCGCGCCCGGTGGCGGTGTGGAAAACCACAGCAGCCTACATGACAATTTGGCCCGCGAAGTGCATGAGGAGACCGGTCTCACCGTCGCTGTGGGAGCCCCCTGCCTGATCAACGAATTTCACGACCCTGAGCTCAAATTTCATCAAGTTGATCTGTTTTTCCGCTGCACCATCACGTCCGGCGCGCTGACCAGCACATGGCAAGACCCCGAAAACATCGTCTCCAAACGGCGCTTCTTCACCCGTGCCGAATTGGCGACCATAAACTTCCGCCCGCTGAGCTTGCCGGAGGTCGCATGGGACAACGAGATGCGCTATGATCCATTGGAATTGCTGCTCAAACCAAGCGCACTTTGAGCCAGCCTAAACCTGTCAGAACCGAACGTTCAGCTCTTGCGCATCGACACCAAAACGCCGCCGATCACCAAGACGGCGGCCCCTACAAATCGCATGGTCAGTGGCTCTGACAAGAACACCATCCCCCCCGCCATGGCGATCACCGGCACCGTCAATTGCGCCACCGCGGCGCGGCTTGCGCCAAGGTCTGGCAGGATTGCGTACCACAACGCATATCCAGCACCCGAGGTGATCACGCCGGACACAATCGCCAAAGCCAGACCTGCCCCTGTGATTGTGCTCTCCGCACTCAGCAGCACGAAGACGACAACGGCCACCGGCGCGGCAAAAATAAAGTTCATGGCTGTGGCTTGTGTCGCGTCCACCTCTTTGCGCCCTTGCAACGAGTAGAGCCCCCAACCAAACCCAGCCAAAGCCATCGCACCTGCATGAGTGACAGAGATCGCGGCACCATCGCCCGGAGTAAGCAGCCAGACCAATCCGGCCAAAGCCAAGCCCGCGCCCAGCCAGCGCGCGGTTGGCACCGCTTCTCGCGCGGCGATCGCACCGCCAAACATGGTCATCTGCACCACGCCAAATAGGATCAGCGCGCCCAAGCCTGCGTCCAACCCACGGTAGGCCAGCGAAAACCCGAAAATATAGATCAGCAACCCCGCCACTGACACACCGCGCCCAGCGCCGCCAAAAGCAAATCCACGGTTTTGCCACACGACAAGCGCCGCCAAGGCCACGGCGCCCGCCACCAGCCGCACAACGCCAAAACTCAGCGCGTCCATGTCTCCCGTGCCCACGGCGGCCCGGTTCAGCACAGAGTTCGCCGCAAACGCCATCATCGTGACGGTGGTTAAGAACAAAAGTTTCATCGGGCCTAGGTGACACGCGCGGCTAGGAGGAGCAAGCCTTCCCAGCCGCGCGCTGGCCCTCAGACGACGGCAGGACCAACCCCGACGCCTGATTGGCCAGGCCTTGAACAAAATGATACCGCTTTAAGAAGCACCGCGAAGAACGGGGTACGGTGCCGCTCAGCTGGGGGAGCCCAAGCAGGTTAATTTTGTTCGGCCATGACTTGCCGCGCAAATTGCCGATCTCTGGCTTTTTCACTCAGCCAAATCGCCATATAGCGGTCTCGAATGTCACGATGGCGCAATGTGCATGTTTGAGCACCATTGACCCAAAAATTCAGCGCATCTTTGGATTTTGGCGCAGCAACAATGCGATCTCCGGGGCGGATATCGCGGTAACAAACCGTCAGTTTTTCAAGGATATCAGTATGATCAGACTGAGGCCCTTCAATGCGCTTTAGTTCGTTGAGAGACGCTTTGATCAGAACCCCCCGCTTTATTTTGCGGGCATATTCAATTTCCAACGCATACAGACCCTCTCGAGAGAACCCCTGCCCGCGCGGCGCAAACATCTGCGCGTCGTAGACCTTGAGGCCCAGATAGCGAAACTGACCTGCTCCCAATGCCTGAGGTTGCCCCAACAGGCCCCGCACTTCCGGCGCGGCCTCAGGGTTTGTGTCTGCGCGTGCGCACGCCACCCATCCGATGACAAGCGCACCTGATAGTAAAACCATCAACGCGCGGTCGCGCAGTGTCGTCCTCAGAACTGCTGTCCTATGCACCATGTGATCCGCGCCTCCCGTCGCTGGTCAAGTGGGATATTTACGCGCGTAAACGGCGCACGGATCACTCCGCACGCCGACTTAGGATCACTTAAATGTGAATGTGCTCAACGCCGCCCTTTGCGGCCTTTGTGCGCTTTGGTCACAGTCTTGATCATTTTGCCGAAGTTTTTGTCATAGGCGCGCTTCTCCGCCAACGACGCGGTGTTGTGCCGCTCCTCCGCTTCCAACTTGCGCCACCGCTCCAGGCGTGCGGCGTCCAATGTGCCTGTCGCAATCGCGGCTTGCACCGCACAGCCCGGCTCGCTCTCATGCGCGCAGTCACGGAACTTACACTGGCCTGCCAGCTCCACAACATCTGCAAAAAGATCCGCCAGCCCATCACCCGCCTCTGCCAGCTGCAACTCCCGCATGCCCGGCGTGTCCAGAACCGCCAGACCGTCATCGGTGAAATGCAACTGTCGCCGCGTGGTGGTGTGTCGTCCCCGTGCATCTTCCTCACGGATCGCACCGGTTGCGGCTTGCTCGCTGCCAAACAGGGCATTCACCAGCGTGGATTTCCCCACACCAGAGGTGCCCAGAAAGGCAATTGTCTGCCCCGGCGCGCACCAGTCCGCCAGTTTCGCCAAAGGCTCTTCACTTTTGGCATTGAGCAAAACCACAGGCACGCGATCTGATATCCGCTGGGCTTCGATGACAAAGGGTTCTGTGTCTTCGCACAAATCCGCCTTTGTCAGCAAAATAACTGGCGTCACATCGGCCTCAAACGCCAGCGCCAGAAACCGTTCCAGCCGCGCAACATTGAAGTCGTTGTTGCAGCTGGTGACCACAAAGGCTGTGTCCACATTGGCCGCAATCATCTGAATGCTGCGATCATGTCCTGCCGCGCGCCGTTTAAACAGGCTCTTGCGCTCCAAAACTGCGCTGCGGCTGGGCAGCTCAGCGTCGTAGAGCAACCAATCGCCCACCGTTGCATCCGGCCCCGGCGGCACCAGCGCGTCAACACCGTCACCGCGCACTTGCAAGCCATTGCGGTGCACTTCCACCACCCGCACCGGCGGCGTCGCGGCCAAAACCTCAAGATCCGTCTGCTGCGCGAAGTATGACTGCCAGCCAAGGATATCCAACACAGTGCGCTTGGGCTGCTCTGAAGCCGCGCCACCGTTTGGCAAAAATTGGGAATAGTCCCGTGTCATTGTATATGAACTTTCATGGAGCGGCCGCACAGAATGCTTCGGCCGCAAAGTAACAGAAAAAGAAAGCGGCACAAACGATCTACTCCCGCCAAACAGGCGGAGTCTGCAATCTGGTTTGTGCAACGGGTGCGCGCTCTGTCACCCCTTATGACCGGGCCATAAAATCTCCATCAAAGTCGCATCCAAAATAGGCATGCAACCGGCTTCACACAAGCCCCGCGATCAGCTTGCGCGCCGACTGATGAAATCCTGCACCAACGCCACCATCATGGGTGCCAACTTGGGGGTGATCACGTGGCCCATTCCGTCAATGGCATGATAGTCACATCGCGGTATCAACCCGGCAATTTCCGCTCCCAAATCTGCCGGGATCAGCGCGTCATCTGTGCCGTGTATCACCTGACAAGGCACGGCAACCGAGGTCAGCCCCGCCCGGCGATCCGGGGCGGTGAGCACCGCCAAGACTTGCCGGTTGATGCCCGTGGCATCAAAGCCGCGCTCATAGGCCAGACCAGCCTGCACACGCAGTTCTGCCTCACTCATCGGAAATCCCGGGCTGCCATAGATGGCATCATCACGCACCCAATTGTCGACATATGTGTCCCGGTCTACAGGCTCTGCCAAAAGCGCTGGCAACATCTCCGCCACTTGCGCACGTGCGACCAACGGCCGTGCCGCTGTCATCACAATTGTTGCGCTCAACACCCGATCCGCATGATCCAGACACAAGATTTGTGTGATCGCACCCCCCATCGAAATCCCAAACAGATGCGCTTTCGCGATGCCCAGCGCTTCCATCACGCCCAGCACATCATCGGCCATATCATCCAGCGTATAGGCCGCGCGCATTACATCCCCGTTGGTTGCAAGCGTCGTGATCTCCTCTGCGCGGCTCGGCACGCCGCCCCTTGGGCAACGTTGCGACAATCCCACGTCGCGGTTGTCAAACAACACCACACGATATCCCAGCGCCGCCAGCCCTTCATACAATTCAACGGGCCAGTGAACCATCTGTGACCCCAGCCCTCGGATCAACACCAGCGGCACCCCCTCTTTCGGGCCATAGGTTTCCACTTCCAACATTATGCCATTGGCGCTCACTTGCATGGCCACACTCCTTTTGGGTGCGTCCAGCCTAGCCCGATCCCAAGCATTGTAAATCGCATCCCCACGCGAGTTTGGCACAATCTGCAATTGCAGCTTTAGAAAATCACACCATTTTTGCTCGAACACAGGTCCAAGGAGCCCCACATGAGTGCAGCAGATCAAGTCCCCGTCGCCTCTCCATTTCACGCCAAATCCACCGCCGCTGAGGTGCTAGCCGGTCTCGACCTCACTGGCAAAACCGCCATTGTCACCGGCGGCTACAGCGGCATCGGGCTTGAAACCACACGTGCATTGGCCGCCAAAGGTGCCAAGGTCATTGTCCCGGTGCGCACAGCAGAGAAAGCAGAAACCGCGCTGGCTGATGTTGCCGGTGACATCACGGCGGTCACAATGGATCTGGCCGACATTCCCTCCATCGCCAGCTTTGCCAACACCGTTGCGGCTGAACTCCCTCACCTTGATCTGTTAATCAACAATGCTGGCATCATGGCCTGTCCAATGGGCCGTGTCGGCCCCGGTTGGGAAAGCCAGTTCGGCGTCAATCACATGGGACATTTCGCACTGACCCAAGCCATTATGGGCCTGCTGTCTGCGGCCAAGGCGCCACGTGTTGTTACGCTTTCGTCCACAGCACATAAAATGTCCCCGGTGCGTTGGGGGGATATCCAATACATCGAAGCAGACTACGACAAATGGCAGGCTTACGGCCAAGCCAAAACCGCCAACGCCCTGTTTGCCAACGCCCTGTCGCGCCGCTTGAAGGTGACAAACGGATTGGCCTTTTCTGTGCACCCCGGTGGTATTTTCACCCCTCTACAGCGTCACTTACCGCAAGAAGAAATGATCGCGCTTGGGTGGCTGGACGATGATGGCGCGCCGTCAGAGCTGGCCAAGCAAGGTTTCAAGACGCCGGAGCAGGGCGCAGCCACCACGCTTTGGGCGGCCACCTCCCCTCTGCTTGAAGGCAAACCCGGCGTCTATTGTGAGGACTGCAACATTGCTGCGCCAACTGACCCCGACAGCCCGACCGCGCGCTTCTTTGGCGTGGATGGTCATGCCACCGATGACGAGGCCGCCGAACGGCTCTGGGAGGTGAGTGAGGCTCTGCTGCAGGACAGCTAACAGCGCGATCTAGTCCACCGGCCTCCGACGAAATGTGGTACCAACGGCAGCATGTGTTCATTTTAGAAAGCCGCAAATGCGCCGCCAGTTGCCACATGAGGGCACTCAGCTATTCCTGACTTACACAGGTATGGAAACCGATTTGATCTTCACGCAGGGCGTGGACCTTCCCGGGTTCGCGTCTTTCCCACTTTTGGAAACCGCCGAGGGGCGGCGCCGTCTTTTGTCATATGTTCAGGACTTGGCCAAACTGGCCCAAGCCACCGACATGGGGGTGATCTTTGAGAGCACCACATGGGTCGCAAACGCCGATCGCGGCCATGCCATAGGCTATCGTGCTGCCGATTTGGACAAGGCCAATCGCGACGCCATCGCCTTCTTGGTGGAGGCGCGCAGCACATTGGGCGATGTCCCAACTCTGATCAGTGCCAATATAGGCCCTCGGGCAGACGCCTACGCTCCGCAAGATCGGATGACCCCGGAGCAAGCGGCCGCCTACCACGCGACGCAAATCGCCACTTTGACCACCACCCAAGCAGATCTTATCACCGGCTATACGCTCGCCTACCCCAACGAGGCCATCGGCATTCTTCAGGCCGCCAAAGCACACAGCCTGCCCTGCATCATTGCCTTCACCGTTGAAATGGACGGGCGCCTGCCCACAGGAGACACGCTGGAAGCGGCAATCACTGCGGTTGACGCCGCCACCAATGGGTACGCCAGCTATTTTATGATCAACTGCGCGCATCCCGACCATTTCGCAGATGTTCTGACAAACGCACCTTGGGCCCATAGGGTGCAAGGCATCGTCGCCAATGCCTCTCGCTGCAGTCACGCCGAGCTGGACAACGCCACCGAACTCGATGCTGGCAACCCAACCGAATTTGGCGCGCAACTGGCCGCTCTGCGACACACCCACAGACAACTGCGTGTGCTCGGGGGCTGTTGCGGCACAGACATGCGCCATCTTGGTGAACTTGCTGGACGCCTTTGAACCACGTGCTCGGCCCACCCAGCCCGTCTGATGCGCTTGCATTCCCGATGTGCGCTGTTAGCGTCCGCGCATGACCAAACGCACCATCGAATATTTCTACTCCACGCATTCCGCCTACGCGTACCTTGGCGCCCCTCGGCTGATGGAAATCAGCCAAGCGCATGGATGCTCACTGGTCCACAGACCGTTTGAACTTTCCCCAGTGGTCGAGCAAGCGGGCGGTTTGTCCTTTGCTGGTCGCTCACAAGCCCATGTCGACTACTTCTTTGGCCGGGAAATCGAGCGATGGGCTCAATTCAGAGGTCTTGATGTCCTCGACCACCGCCCAACGCACCATGACAACGCGCTACATCTCTCAAGCGGCGTGTTAATCGCGGCCCATGCCCGCGGGCTTGATCTGGACGCGTTGTCCTTCGCGTTTCTGCAAGCCCATTGGCGCGATGACATTGATTTGGACGACGCCGACGCTCTCGCAACCGCCGCTCTCAAAGTTGGTATTGATGCAGCACCGCTGATCGACGCGGCCATGAAACCCGCCACGCAAGCAGTCTTTGAGGACAACACCCAACGCGCCAAATCCCTCAACCTGTTTGGCTCACCCACCTACATTCTGCAGGGCGAGATGTTTTACGGACAAGATCACCTAGAGCTGCTCAACCATGCGCTGACCACCCCATTCACCCCGTCTACGTTTCGCAACCCATCTGTTGCAGGGGCTTAAAAATCTGGGCGACGAGGCACTCTCACCAACGAAACTCTTTGCCGCTTTCACAGATCCTGAAAATTCTAACGCAACACCCGTTGACTCCCCTCCAAACAGCCCCTACCTCTTTCGCCGTTAGCACTCACCATCGAGGAGTGCTAATCGCCCCTTGGACAATTCGGACCGGGGCGTAGGGAGAAACTTTGAGCGAAGGAACCTCGAAGATGGCATTTACACCGCTGCACGACCGTGTGCTTGTACGCCGCGTTGAAAGCGACGAAAAAACCGCTGGCGGATTGATCATCCCCGAAAGCGCAAAAGAAAAACCAGCCGAAGGCGAAATCGTATCCGTAGGCGCAGGCCTGCGTGACGATGCCGGCAAGCGCGTCGAGCTCGACGTCAAAGCAGGCGACAAAGTTCTGTTCGGCAAATGGTCCGGCACCGAAGTCACCGTTGACGGTGAAGAGCTGCTGATCATGAAAGAATCCGACGTCATGGGCATCATCGCCTGATCGTCTGACGACAAAAATTCCAATTAGGAGCAAACAAAATGGCAAAAGACGTCAAGTTTGATACCGATGCCCGCAACGCAATGCTGCGCGGCGTAAACGTTCTGGCCGATGCGGTCAAAGTGACCCTCGGTCCAAAAGGCCGCAACGTGGTCCTGGACAAATCCTTCGGTGCACCACGCATCACCAAAGATGGTGTTTCCGTGGCCAAAGAGATCGAACTGGAAGACAAGTTCGAAAACATGGGCGCACAGATGGTGAAAGAAGTTGCTTCTCGCACCAACGACGAAGCAGGCGACGGCACAACAACCGCGACTGTTCTGGCACAAGCCATCGTCAAAGAAGGTCTGAAGCAGGTTGCAGCTGGCCTGAACCCAATGGATCTGAAGCGCGGCATCGATCTGGCAACGTCCAAAGTTGTTGAAAACATCGTTGCTTCCGCTCGCGAAGTAAAAGACAGCGACGAAGTTGCGCAGGTTGGCACCATCTCCGCCAACGGCGAAGCTGAAATCGGCCAGCAGATCGCAGACGCGATGCAGAAAGTTGGCAACGAGGGTGTTATCACTGTTGAAGAGAACAAAGGTCTGGAAACAGAAACCGATGTTGTCGAAGGCATGCAGTTTGACCGCGGCTACCTCTCCCCTTACTTCGTGACCAACGCTGACAAGATGATCGCCGATCTGGACGACTGTCTGGTTCTGCTGCACGAGAAGAAACTGTCTTCCCTGCAGCCAATGGTTCCACTGCTCGAGCAGGTGATCCAGTCTCAGAAGCCTCTGTTGATCATTGCTGAAGATGTTGAAGGCGAAGCCCTGGCAACTCTGGTTGTGAACAAACTGCGCGGCGGTCTGAAAATCGCAGCTGTCAAAGCACCTGGTTTCGGCGATCGCCGCAAAGCCATGCTGCAGGACATCGCGATCCTGACTGGTGGTCAAGTGATCTCCGAAGATCTGGGCATGAAGCTTGAGTCCGTGACTATGGACATGCTGGGCACAGCCAAGAAAATCGAAATCACCAAAGACGAGACAACCATCGTTGACGGTGCTGGCGAGAAAGCTGAGATCGAAGCACGTGTGGCTCAGATCCGCACACAGATCGAAGAAACCTCTTCTGACTACGACCGTGAGAAGCTGCAAGAGCGCGTTGCCAAACTGGCAGGCGGTGTTGCTGTGATCCGTGTTGGCGGCATGACCGAAGTGGAAGTGAAAGAGCGCAAAGATCGTGTTGACGATGCTCTGAACGCAACCCGCGCTGCTGTTCAAGAAGGCGTGATTGTTGGCGGTGGTGTTGCTCTGGTTCAGGCCGGCAAAGCACTGGCTGATCTGAAAGGCGCAAACGCTGATCAGGACGCTGGTATCGTGATCGTACGCAAAGCCATCGAAGCGCCTCTGCGTCAGATCGCTGAAAACGCGGGTGTTGACGGTGCGGTTGTTGCGGGCAAGATCCGTGAATCTGACGACAACACCTTTGGCTTCAACGCACAGACCGAAGAATATGGTGACATGTTCGCATTCGGCGTGATTGACCCAGCCAAAGTGGCACGCACAGCTCTGGAAGATGCAGCCTCCATCGCGGGCCTGCTGATCACCACCGAAGCTATGGTTGCTGACAAGCCAGCCAAAGACGGCGGCGCAGCCGGCGGCGGCATGCCCGATATGGGCGGCATGGGCGGCATGGGCGGCATGATGTAATCACAACTCCCGTCAGGGATTGTGATGGCGACAGTGCCTTGGCCCCGCAAGGGCCAAGGTCACGAAAGCCTCCGCCAGACAATTTCAAAGGGTCGCCTCCGGGCGGCCCTTTTCTGTAAATGGTGTATGAGAGACGACTAGAAAGCTTAAGGCGCTATGGCCGGTTTGAGCCCTTAGTTACCAACAAGAGTTGCGCAAATTGGATGGTTTGCTAGAGTCTTGGTCTATGAAAGAAACCAATTTTCTGTACGTCACAACAGCGTTGGCCACTTGCTTAGCTATGATGGTGGGTGGATATTTTTTGGCACGAACCGCTCAACCATCAGCAGATGTTCTGGCAGCTATGGAAGAAGCAACTCCAAGCATAAACGTAGGAGATTTTGAACCCGGAGAGGTAAGGGTTCTTAGGCTCGGCAATCTTCCAATTATCGTTTGGCGCAGAGACGAAGCCGATATGGCTTTAGCCAATAGACAAAATGACGCGTCAAGCTGGAAAGTTAAGTATTCGAGTGTCTTGGGCCGTGCCGAGCCCCTCTACGCAGAAGACGCAAATCTAACGTTGAACGGGGAATGGTTCTTTGCCGTTGCCCACGCGCCGGGAAGTCCGGGTTGGGTGCCATTGCTAAGAGCGGGAAATTTCGATGGGTTCTTTGACGTCAAATATGCGGGTCACTACGATTTGGCTGGCCGCATCAGATATCAGGGGCGAGATAACCTAACTGTTGTGCTGGCGGAATTGTCAGAAGACGGTCAGACCATTCAGCTCGACTTGCGCCAATGAGGGATATTGTGTCTTCGACTTGCTCATTTCCCTTAGATGCTTCACGTCACTATGTCCGCGCAGCAGACATCCACTGCAGCCCTCCAAAGGCATCGCCGAGTAGTCCTTTTTCTCTCTGAACCTAACGCCCGGCCTCGCCGGGCAGCCCCCGACCGCCCCCATGGGCGGGGGCTTCTCCCCCACCCGCGGTCAGGCGCAGCCCTACCGTCGCGCCATCCCCAACAAACTGCTCCACCGACGCAGCCGCATAAAACCGTTCGCGCCACCCTGCGGTGCGCTTGGTCGATATCCGGGCGGATCGCGAAACTCATCCAATGCCGCATCTCTATGAGGCCACCAATCATTGCGCCCCGAAGAGCAACGGCGCTGCTCGTTGTACGGGTCATGCGGCAGCACAAACTCGCGTGCCGAAGCGCGATACGTCTGTCCCAAGTCATCTATCAATAGCACTACGCATATCAACTCACGCACCGACACCGAACTGACTGCAACGCCGCCCTGTGCGCACCAGCCCTCCGGCATTTTACGCACAGCCAACTGGCTTTGAAATACAAGCTGATAGGCCCGTTGCTCCCGTGCAAATCGAGATGTGTCCATTGCGTCAAAAGGGGCACAAAAATCAAACCACATGCTGTGGGAGGCGGCCTTACGCACAGCATTTTGGTATTGACCTAACGCCCAGTATCCATCCAAATCGTTATTTCTGCTTACAAAAAATCCAAGGTAGCTGTTGCATATTCCTTGAAATTCACGACGCCGTGCCATGTCATTTTCCTTTCGCCAAAGATGACAAAGCCCAGCTTTGCCCCAACGAAGGATTTCGCAGGGAACGTCGGTATTCGACCGTTGTGCCTCTGTAAACCACGCACTAGCCTCCTTGCATTGATGCGCCAATTGGCAGCAGCAGCTCCACGTTCTCCATACTTAAAAGGCGGCGTGCGCTATCTGATTAAACGCCGCACCAGAAACACTTGGAAAAAACCCACGTGGCTCCGATAATCTTGTTGTGTTTCAGTATAGAATGACTGCCATGTACAACCCCAAAGGCAACAGCAAAGACCGCACCATTGGCCAGGTCCAGTTCACCGAAACCGAACCGCCAGCTCATTTGCGCGCCGTCGTGCACAGATTTTTAGAACTGCGCACCACCGCCCCGTTGCCAACAGACTACCGCTTCCATGCCCTCCCAGACGCCTGCACCTATGCGATCTTTGATCAACGTGATCCCGCCATCACCGGCATCACCCGCCTGCGTGCGTCCTCTGAGGAGCTGTCTCTGGGCCAAACCTTTCACTTCATCAACATCCGGTTCCTGCCCGGCGTCTGGCAGGGCGATCACAGCCATCTGTCTTTCGGCCTGATCAACACTCCCTACACGGGGCCATTGCCGTTGCGTGACACCAACGCTGCGCTGATCGGCCACCCACATGCGGCACAACAGGCCACGCTCACCACCTTTGTTGAACACCTCTTGGATCTTGGCCTGTTGCATCCCAACCCGGTGACCCAAGCGATCTTTGCTCAAATGGAAGACATCCATTCCGTCGCGGATATGGCGACCGCTGTCGACTACTCCCCGCGACAATTGCAGCGCTTGCTCAAGCGCACCACTGGCTTCACACCACATGACTTCCTGAAAATCCTCCGCCTGCAGCAATCCCTGCTCGGCGAACCCTCTCTGTCCTACGCGGATCAATCCCATTTTATCCACGCCTTTAAAAAAGCCACCGGCTACACGCCCGGCCAATTCAGCAAAAAATTCGATGTCTGAAATCTACAATACGCGCAGCGGCGGCTGATCTACCTGTTGTCTAGAAACACAGACAGACAGGAGCTCCCCATGACCAAAATGAACGCCATTGGCTGGTTTGACATCTACGCAGACGATCTCGACCGGGCCGTCCAATTCTATCAAACCGTTCTGGGCTGCACGCTTGAAACCATCGGCGACCCTACCGGCGAGATGCAAATGCGCGCCTTCCCAACTGAAATGTCGCAATACGGCGCAGGTGGTGCAATTTCCAAATCCCCATACGCACGCCCCGGCGCGGGTGGCACAGTGGTCTATTTCAATTGCACAGACTGCGCGGTGGAGGAGGCCCGCGTCACAGAGGCTGGCGGCCACATTCTCCGTCCAAAATTCTCCATCGGCGAGTTTGGATTTGTCACTCTGTGCCAAGACACCGAGGGCAATGTGTTTGGACTGAGTTCCCCGCAATAAGGTCAAACCCCCGACCCACAATCCATACAGCGCCCGCCCCCTCACCACGGGAGGGCGCTTTTGCAACCAACCAACCCAAAACGATGTCAGAACTTTGGGTGATGTCCTGGACAGCTGAAAAGCGGGCATGCGCGCCCTTGGCTCAGGCGCTGACCTGCCGCCTGCTAGGTGATAAACCCGCTCACGCTCTTCACCCCCGCTTTCAAACGCCCGTTCTCATCAAAATCGCTGTCCGCGTTGAACGGCAGCAGGGCCCGCTTGCCCAACCCGTCAACCAACTCCGCCTGCCCGTCCAACACGCGGCCTAGTCGCGCCTGTAACGCCGCTTCCTCAGCCCCCGCAAAATACCCATGCACGCTGTGCACAACTTCGGGCACATAGACGTCCATCCCTAGGTACCGCAGGGTGTAGGCTGATGGCCAAAGCAGCATGTTCACATCACCCTCTTTGCCACCCGGCCCGCATTCCGCTGCACTTGCACCGGTGGTCACACAAAACAGCGCGCGTTTGCCACGACACAGACCAGTGTCAAAGCGGTCCTCCACCCTGTGCAGATCGCCATGCACCAACACGCGATCAAACCAACCTTTCAACACGGCTGGTGGCGCAAACCACCAAAGCGGGAAATGGAAAATGATCAGGTCAGCGGCTTTGATCTTCTCAACCTCCGCCGCTGTATCGCGCGGTAACATGCCCTCCGCCACCGCAGCCTCATGAGCTTTGAGCGGATCAAACTGCCCCGACGGGTCTTGTCCAAAATGCCGCGCGCCCTCCACCGCATCAAACTGATGTGCAGACAAATCGCTCCACAACACCTTGTGACCTGCGGCCTCACAGGCCGCCGCCGACGCTTCAGCCCATGCGCCGTTAAACGACTTCCGGCTGGGATGGGCTAGAACGAGGAGTGTGGTGGGCATTTTGAAAATCCTGATACGGGTCTTATCCGCCCTAAACCGTTGCCAAATTTCGCGCAAGCACGGCCGGTGGTGTAACCGTTTTGACGCGGGCAACGGCGCGATCCCCCACCTCCGCGAAACAGCCGCGATACCGACGCAATACCGACGCCGTCAATCGGCCCAACACACCGGTTAACGCACCAACATGGCCACGGCGGACACTCCGGCCTCACTGAGCATATAGACACCCTTCTCAACCTTCTCAAACCAACCATAGTGATTGTCACGCATCATCGTTGTGGCTTTCTCCACACCAGTGCCTTTGACAACATCACGCCCTTTGCTGGCCCCGAATTCATTCAAGAACCGTGCGCATTTTTCAGCGTCTTGCCGGTAGACCGTAACCTTAGCCCCCTGCGTCCCGCCCACATTCGGATCGCCCTCAAGTCGTGAAAAATCCTTCAAAAGCCGCGCCTTACGCCGCTTTGACTTGCGCGGCTTAAATGGCAGTGGATCGCAATGCGCCTCAACCGCGCCGTCTGACAGACGCACCGAAAGCACCCCCAATCCAAGCCGTTTGCACAGCCCGATATTGCCGGAAAATGCTTTCCATCCCGTGCGACCTTTCCAACGCGGCACGGCCACATATACCGCATCAGTCACGGCCTGCCGCGCCACAGCTTGTTGTAACAACGTGAGTGAGAAGCCAGTTTTTAGTTCAATGATAACAGGGTCTTCTCCAGCCTTGACCGCAACGACATCTGCCGCGCCAACTTCGGCTTTAACCTCAAATCCCCGCGCCTCAAGCCAGGCTTTAATCGGGGCATATAGCTCTGTCTCTGCGATCTTGCTCATCCATTCTGTCATAGCGCCAAATGGTCAACCTGCCTACCCGCTCTTGCCGCCGTCAGCAGGGTTGTTACTGTGGCGCAACTTGACCAAGAGGCCCACATGCGCTTACTCACTAGTCTTCTGTTTCTTATATCTTTTTCGAGTTCTGTGGCCGCGAACTGCTCCGGGCCAAATCTCTTCGAACAACGGCCCGAAGCGGAGCGCACTGCCCTCATCAAGAAAGCCCAAAAGACCCCTTTTGCCGAAGGCTTGCTTTGGCAAATCGAAAAAAATGAAGTCACATCCTACATCATCGGGACCTTTCATGTGCATCTGCCAGAACACGCCGCGATGGTGGACCGCGTGCGCGGGCTATCCCCACGCCCTGAACAGCTGTTTTTGGAACTCACGGCTGAGGACCAATTGGCCTTTCAACAGCATCTTGTGAAACACCCTGAACTCTACCTTATCCAAGAGGGCGGCAGCCTAATCGACCGCCTTGGCCCCAAGCTCTGGGCCGGCGTAGTTGAACAGCTCAAGTCCCGCGGCCTCCCCCCCTTCATGGCTGCAAAATACCAGCCGTGGTTTCTCGGAATGACCTTGATGATGCCTCCGTGTGCTATGGAAATCGTGAAATCGGGCGCCAAAGGCCTCGATGTGCAAATCGAAAAGATGGCAGAAGACCGCGACCTACCCATTCATTCTTTGGACACCGTGGAAAGCCTGCTCGACATTTTGGCGGGCACGCCATTGGAACAACAACTCGACGACCTTCGTTGGAGCCTAACATTACAAGGCGATCTTGCGGCTCCAGAGATGATCCCGGCTGTGATCGACATGTATTTGACCGAACAGGTTCAGCTCATTTGGGAGGTCAATAACGCTGATTTTATAGAACAATCAGCTGACTATGATGACACGGCCCGCGTGGTTGAGATGTTGCAAGAGGTCGAAGACCAGCTGTTGATCCGCCGCAATACGACATGGGTTCAAACACTTGTGCCCGCGCTAGAGCAAACCCCGTCTTTGGTCGCTGTGGGTGCACTTCACTTGCCTGGGGAAGCTGGCGTTCTGTCACAATTGAAAAATGCTGGTTTCGCCATCACACGCCTACCTTTGTGATCAAATCAACAACGCGGCAAGGGCCAAACCGCGCCTCGAAGTCGCAGCTGCACGCGCCCCCGTGACAAAGAGTGCGTCCCCTTCTATAAGGCGCGCAACTGCACAGTTATCCGTTGTTTTTAAGGACGTCACGACATGACAATTCAAGTATTTGGCCATAAGTCTCCCGACACTGATTCCACCGGCTCTCCGATTATTTGGGCGTGGTATCTGAACGAGGTCAAAGGCGCGTCAGCCGAAGCCAAACTGCTAGGTGAACCCAACACGGAAGCCGCTTGGCTGCTGAACCGCTGGGACCTGCCGAAGCCTGCAATCATCGAAGACGTTGCGGATGATGCGGCCGTTGTGATTGTTGACACCAACAACCCAGCAGAGCTGCCTGCCAACATCAACGGCGCCGACGTTCAGGCGATCATCGACCACCACAAGCTGGTTGGCGGCCTGGAAACCAAAGGCCCCATCGACATCACCATCCGCCCGCTGGCGTGTACCGCGACCATCATGCACGATCTGATGGGCGATATCGACATGCCCGATTGGGTCAAAGGCACCATGCTGACCTGCATTCTCTCCGATACGCTGGAATTCCGCAGCCCGACCACCACGGATCACGACAAAGCTGTATCCGAAAAACTGGCTGCGGATCTGGGCATCGACATTCCGGGATATGCCGCTGAAATGTTTGCAGCAAAGTCAGACGTGTCTTCTTTCTCCGATGCAGAGCTTCTGCGTATGGACTCCAAAGAATACGAAGTTGACGGCACCAAATTCCGCGTGTCCGTGCTGGAAACCACGGCTCCATCGGTTGTGCTGGACCGCAAGGCTTCTTTGATGGAAAGCATGACCACCGTGGCCTCTGAGGACGGTGTGGATCAGGTGTTGTTGTTTGTTGTCGACATCTTGAACGAAGAAGCCACCTTGCTGGTGCCAAATGATCTGGTGAAATCCGTTGCCGCCAAATCTTTCGATGTTGAGGCGACCGGCGACAACGTTGTGCTGCCTGGTGTTATGAGCCGCAAAAAACAGATCATTCCAAACCTGAAAGTCTAATTTTAGGGTCTCTGAATTCAAAGGCCGGCCCCCAATTGGCGGCCGGCCTTTTTTGTCTCGATACCTGCTCAATCTAATTTGCTTGTGCGGACGTCGGCAAGATTCCACACGACAGCCAATCCCACAACTCTTCCCAAAGTGGTTCATGCCCTTTGCGAAACGCGCCGTCATGTCCAACCTTCTTTGACCCCAAATCAAACGGTCGCCGAACAACCAAGTGTTTCTGGCAATTGGGATAGTGAGACAACGTATCAGAACAGGCGGTTTCGGTCGCAATGGGATCATCTGACAACACCCAAGCACTGATCGGCGCCTCTACTTTGTCAAAGTGATGTGGATATCGCCCGTCAGCAAGCTCTGGTAAAAGGTAGCTGCGCCGTGCACTCCATCGCCGCCACGTCTTAAACACATCGGGCGGCAATGCTTCTCCCCCCCAAAGCCCACCAGCAGGAATGAAGCCAAAACGTGCCAAACAATACGATCCGTAGCCCCACCAAAAGAACAGTTCTATTGGCACGTTTCGCCATTTGTGAACGCCCCAATACCCACTCCCGACACCAACAAAGGCATGGCGTTCTACGTCGGATTGGGCTTCCATAAAGCCGACAAACTGCCCGCCGATGCTGTGGCCCAATGTGGTCAATGGCGCATTTGGAACGGCCTCTGCCAAACGATGCAACGCCGCAGACATGTCGTGTCGACCCCAATCCGGGTAGTCGATGCCAGAGCCAGCTAAGTCTGCTGGCTTTGAGTCACCAATCCCGCGGAAATCATATGTCAACACCGCCGCCCCGCGGGCGGCAAAATAGGCCGCCACGTGGCGGTAGATACGACGGGGGAAGCCCGTACCGGCCGAGATCAAGACGCCGACCTGTGGGTCGCCCCCCTGAAAGAGGTTGCCCGACAACAACCAGCCGTCTTCGGTCTTAATGGCCACCTCTTCAACCTGAACTGTGCTGATGTCCAACATGGCCTTCACTCCTTTGGGGGGGCTGCTTGGGCAATCAACGTTTCTGCGTTCTCTGCAACATGCCTCAGAAATCGGGCAATGATTGCCACCTCTGCTTCATCAAATGGCGCCAACATCTGCCTGTTGATATGGCGCACAACTGGCATCGTGCGTTGCAGTAAATCCAATGCGGCTGCTTGCAGATAAATTCGCACCACGCGCCTGTCTTCCAAGTCCTTTTTCCGCTGCACCAAACCACGTTCTTCCATTCTATCGATCAATCCGCTTAGGCTCGACTTTCGCACGGACAGCGACTTGGCTAGCTCCGTAGCGGTTTGGCCGTCGCGGCGGGACAAAAACAACAGAACGCCAAGTTGCGTAGACGAGAGGCCAGCGACCTGTTGCGTCTTCTTGTCTGCCGCCCGAGCGATCGCGGCATACGCCTTGTTGATCATCAAAAATATTCGAGGTTGTTGAGGCATTTTGGGTAGGATCCTAACCGTCACCTTTAATTCGTATACGAACTAATATTCAAAACAACCGCGATTCTGACTGACGTTGCGACATGCAAAAGGGCGAGAAGCATACGCCTCTCGCCCCGTTAATCACCCAAAAGGTTTGGATCAGTCAGTACTGAGATCACACGCTGCAATCGGTTCATCATCTTCAAATACAAGCACGCCACAGGCGGGCACGCGGTGCCCATCCACGATCGCGGAGAAGCTGTTGTAGTTGATGACGAACTCCAACTCACCAAATTGTCGTTTGCGTACCCCCTCTTGCATCGGAGAAGTCGCAACACCGGCATGATCACAAGCCATCGCGACAACCCGATCCCAGAGTTCATCATCAGGGAAGCTGCCCAGATACCAACGATCCTCGTGTCCCATCAGAACCGGCCCGCCATCTTGCACATGCAAACGTACTTTGGCACCGCCAGACAAGCGTTCATGCCAATGCGCAGCCATACCGCCTCCGGCAACCTGCATGCTGGCGTTCGGTGGCAGGCTTTCAATCAGCTCCACGCGCACGTCCAGTCCCGGCAAATCTGGGCGGCCCGCCGCTGGAATAAAGAAGTCTTCCGTGATGGCCCCTGTGCGTGGCCCATAAAGCCCAAGCGCACCCGCATCCGAAACGGCCTCTACCATGGCGGGATCAACCGTCGCCACGCCCGGCGCAAACACGGATTTGTAGCCCGTGAAGTCTCGTGTGTCTGGGCTGACGATGTCCACTGACAACCCCGCCCGACGCAGCCCCCGATACGCAGAAAACACCAATCGGAAATAGTCAAACCCAGCGCCTTGTGGTTGCGTTTGCCAAGCCCAATCAGAAGCGTAGTCAAACACCAATGCCACATCAGCCTGCTTGGTGTCCTGCTCTTTAAGAGACGCCAAAACTGCACCAACTGCACGCGCCTCGTCCATACCGGGCGCTTCAAACCCATCCGGTGTCTGAAGCCCCGCGTGCATCTGTTCTTGCGCAAAAGGCGCTTGCCGCCAGCGGAAATAGCTCACCACTTCAGCCCCATGCGCGAACGCTTCCAGCGACCAGAGCGCGACCATACCCGGCAAAGGTGCCGGGTTGTAGGGCGCCCAGTTCACCGGACCGGGCTGCTGCTCCATGACCCACCAACGGCCTTTGCCCACAGCACGATAGAGATCGTGGTGGAAAGCCTGCATGTCAGGATCACCTTGACGCAAGAAGCGCGCCTTATGTTCATCTGTGGCTTCTAAACGGTCCGACAAGAAGCCAATTGGGTAGCTGTCCCAGCTGGCAATATCCAAATCTTTGCCCACGTCAAAATGGTCAAACTCCAGAATCCGCCCCATGTAATTGTGGATCAGGGGCGCCGAGGTGTGTAGGCGCAAAATGTCGGTTTGCACCTTGTTGAAGGCCACCACCTGATCGGAGGAGAACCGGCGAAACGCCAGAACATGAGCTGGATTGGGCTCAGTCACGGTCAGATTTGGCAACTCGATCTGATCAAAGCTGTAGTATTCCATCGACCAAAAGATATTGCCCCACGCGTCATTCAGCGCCTCAACGGTGCCATACCGCTCTTTGCACCATGCCTGAAAAGCCACTTTAGCGGGCTCGGAGTAGCTGATGATGGTGTCGTGACACCCATATTCGTTGTCCGTCTGCCATGCCACCACATGCGGGTTCTTGCCGTAACGCTCAGCCACAATCTGTGTGATACGCGCGCTTTCTTCGCGGAACCCTGCGTGGCTAAAACAATAGTGTCGACGGGACCCAAATTTGCGTGGGTTCCCATTCTCATCCACGGCGACCATGTCAGGATGCTTGTCAACCATCCAACGGGGTGGCGTCGCGGTGGCCGTGCACATGACAACCTTCAGACCAGCAGCGCCCAGCACGTCAATCGCACGGTCCAGCCACTCCAGTGTCAATATGCCAGGCACCGCCTCCATGCGGCTCCAAGCAAATTCACCAATCCGCACCCACGAAATGCCTGCAGCCACCATATCAGCTGCATCTTTGACCCAGATGTCCTCAGGCCAGTGTTCGGGGTAATAGCAAACACCCAGTTCTTGCTTCATAAGATCACTCGTGGTTCAGCCACACCCTGTGCAACGTTCTTGATTACAAAAGTCATGCCATTTTCCGGCGCCTCATCCAGAACGTCTTGAGAGACGTCTTCGAGGGCGGTCGTCACGTAGAGATCCTTCAAATCGGGGCCGCCAAATGCGGGGCATGACGCATGCTGCCCACCAACCGAGACCGCTTTCAAAAACACCCCTTCGGGTGAATAGGCGGCCACACGCGAAGCGCCCCACTGCGCAATCCAAACGTTGCCGTCTGCGTCCGTCACAGCCCCATCAGGATTGAGCCCGTCAGCCGTCAAGTCCACGAACACCTTCGCATCATCCACAGGCCACCCGGATTGCGGATCAAGGCTTTGGCGCATCACCTGCCCCGTCGCCGTATCGGTGTAGTAGGCACAAGTGCGCACCTTATCAAAACAGATCGAGTTGGAAATCGTGACGTCCCCTACGACCTTACGCATCTCACCTTGGTAAAAGCGGTAGATCGCCCCTGCCTTGTGTTCCGCAGCTTTCCCCATGGTGCCAATCCAAAACCCGCCCCATGGGTCTGCCCGTCCGTCGTTTGACCGTGTGACAGGGTTGTCTGCTTCCAAATCAACCAGATGCTCCCGCACACCGCATGTCAAATCCATACGCCAAAGCGCGGTCTCTGATGCCACGATCAATGTGTTGTGATCCACCCAGCCCGCTGCCGAAAAAAACTCATCAAAAAGCCATTCCTGCGCGCGGCCCTCGACCTGTGTCAGCATCCGCTTCCCAAGAATATCGAACCAAAACAACTGTTCACGTTCGGGATGCCACAAAGGGCCCTCACCAAGCTCACAAACGCGATCATCGAAAACCAAAGTCATACCAATGCCTCATCATATGCGGCCACGATGGCCTCTGCTTTAGAGCGCACCTCTGCGGCAGTCATACCAGACTTATAGATAGCCGAGCCGATGCCAAATCCGTTGGCACCCGCATCTGCCCATTCTTTGAAGTTCTCAGGGCCAGCGCCCCCAACCGCGTACACTTGGCAGCCCTTTGGTAGCACCGCGCGCACCGCTTTTAAGCCATCAGGCCCCGCCATATTGCCCGGGAAAAGCTTCAACCCCGTTGCACCAGCTTTCAGAGCGGCAAAAGCCTCGGTTGGTGTGAAGACCCCCGGCCAGCTTTCCATCCCTTGGGCCACTGAATGTGCAATCACTTCGGGGTCGCAATTGGGCGAAACGATCAGCTGACCACCTGCTGATTTCACCGCATCAACCTGTGCCACGTTCAAAACTGTACCAGCGCCGACCAACGCCTTGTCACCAAACGTTTTGGCCAAAATACCAATGCTTTTGAGAGGGTCCGGCGAATTCATCGGCACCTCAATTTTGTCGATGCCAGATTCCAGAACTGCCGCTGCAACCGCTTCGACCTCCTCCGGGGTCACGCCCCGGATAATCGCAATAATCGACCGTGTCATTGATTTATCCCAAAAGGTTGCGCGCGGCTGTGAGCCCCGCAAGTGTCATTTCTTCACAATCCGCAATGTCGACCTGCGCCCCTTGCGCACGTAGGGCCGTCGCGTAAACGTCGGACAATGCACTGTCCCCAATCACCGCAATCTGTTGCCCAAGCCAATACGCACGTGATGCTGCCAACTCGGCCCCAATCAAGAGCCCTGAAAGCCGCGCGCGCAACTCCGCAGAAGGGGTGGCCAACAACAAATCGCTGGCCCGGATCGAAAACAGCTCCGCCGCAAGCGTTTCTGGGCGTGACAGAGTGACATCCATACCGGCGGCAAAAGCGTCTGCATCCCAACCGTCTTTGATCGAGTGCCGCAGGACAGATTGTTCGGACAACATCTCAAACACTTCGCCCGTCATGAAGGTGCGAAAACTCACTGCTTCATTCGCGCTCACGTGCACCCACTTGGTGTGCGTTCCCGGCAGGCACAGCACCCCGTCCCAATCGTGTTTCAGCGACAGAAACCCACCAACTTGTGTCTCTTCCCCCCGCATCACATCCGCAGGTTTCATCTGTTTCAGACCAGGTACGACGAACACACGCAAACGCGCATCGGTGTCGGGCACTTGAATAGGCTGGGGCGCCAATGCAGGCGCTGGCACTTCTGAGTAAGGAGCCTCGACCCACCCTTGGCGCGCGCCAACCATTCCGCAGGCAATCACATCGGTTTGACCTGCACCAAGCCAATCCTCGACAAGCTCCAACAGCGCGGTCTCAAACTCTGGCTTGGCGAGTTTGGACATGCCCTTGTCGGAGTGCGCTGTGGCCAGCACCTCGCCGCCAGACATGGCCCACACCCGCAATTTGGAGGTGCCCCAGTCTACCGCGATCCATTCTGCTTGCGTTGTCATCACTTACCCCGAGACCACCACGCCACCATCAACCGCCATACACTGGCCGGTCATCATGCGGCTGGCGTTTGACGCCAGATACAGGGTTGGGTCAATCATGTCATCCGGTGTCAAGTGTTCCTTCAGGCATTGACGGTCCATATGCGCCTGCAGCGACTCTGGATCAGCCCACATATCAAGCTGCTTCTGCGTAAGCACCCAACCGGGTGCCAATGCATTTACGCGAATGTTTTTTGGGCCAAGCTCACGGGCAAGACTACGAGTCATTCCCGTAATCCCTGCGTTGGCGGTGGTGTAGATCGGATACCCTGCATTGCCCATGATATAGCTGATCGAGCTGAAATTGATCATCGACCCACCGTCCGTCATATGCCGCGCGGCTTCCTGACAGGCAAAGAAATAAGCCTTAAGGTTCACCGCCTGCATCCAGTCAAAGAACTCTTCGTCAACCTCATCCAAGGCATGGCGCTTGTCATTGGCTGCATTGTTGACCAACACATCCAAACCACCGTTCTCGCCAACAGATTGCTGAATGGTTTCACGCAGTCGTGGCACATCAGAGATGTCACATTGCATGAACAACGGTGTCACACCATGTTTGGTCTCCATCTCGGCAATAAACGCATCTGCTGGGCTGCGGCCAACAATGGCGACCTTTGCCCCCTGCGCCATAAACCCATCCGTCAACGCTGCGCCAATGCCGCTGGCACCGCCAGTGATATAAACAGATTTGCCTTTGAGATCTGGAAAAATCGTGCCGCTCATCAGTGGCTCTCCCGTGTAACAAGACGTGTGTCTTTGCCAACGAGGAAGTCCAAATCGGCTCCTTTGTCAGCTTGCAGAACGTGGTCGTAATATAGCTTGGCGTAGCCTCTTGAGTAGTGCTCAGGATCAGGTTTCCACTCGCCGCGTCGCGCATCGAGCTCTGACTGATCAACCAGCAACTCCAACACGCCATTTTCGGCCGAAACCCGAATACGGTCCCCTGTTTTCACCAAGCCAAGATTTCCCCCTGCCTGCGCTTCGGGACTAACGTGCAAGATCACTGTGCCATAGGCCGTGCCGGACATCCGAGCATCAGACACACGAATCATGTCACGCACGCCCTCTTTCACAAGCTTACCCGGAATAGGCATATTGCCCACTTCTGGCATGCCCGGATAACCTTTTGGGCCGCACCCTTTGAGCACCAAAATAGTGTCTGCAGTGACTGGCAAATCAGGCTTGTCGATGTTGGCTTTCAGGTCTTCGATATTCTCAAAAACATAGGCCTCACCTTCATGCTCAAGCAAACGATCGGTGGCTGCCGAAGGCTTCACAATCGCGCCATTGGGCGCAAGGTTGCCGCGCAACACCCGCAGGCCCGCCGCCGCCTTTACTGGATTGTCCAATGGTCGGATGACGTCATCGTTGTAAATCTCTGCACCATCGTAGTAGGCGCTGATATCTTGACCCAGCACCGTCTTCGCAGGACGCACGTGCTCTTTCAATTGGCTCAACACGGCGGGTACGCCACCGGCGTAACAGAAGTCCTCCATCAGATATTTGCCCGACGGCATACAGTTCACCAAAAGCGGGATTTCCGAACCGATCTCAAAGTCTTTCAGGGTCAGGTCGATCCCCACTCGCCCAGCCAAAGCCAACAAGTGTACAACCGCGTTGGTGGATCCCCCAACGGCTGCGTTGGCGAGAATGGCATTCTCAAACGCTTCTTTGGTCAAAACATCGGACGGTTTCAGGTCTTCATCCACCATCTCAACAATGCGTTTGCCCGTCAGATGCGCCAAGGCCATCCGGCGCGCATCCACTGCAGGCAATGCCGCGTTGGTTGGCAAAGACATGCCCATCGCCTCGACCAAAGATGCCATGGTGGAGGCCGTGCCCATCGTCATGCACACACCCGCGCTGCGGCTCATGCCGCTTTCCGCGTTCATAAAGTCCTTCAGGGTCATTTCACCGGCGCGCACCTCTTCGGAGAACCGCCAAACGTCGGTGCCGGAGCCTATGTCTTGACCTTTGAACTTACCGTTGAGCATTGGGCCAGAACTCACGACGATGCTTGGAAGATCCACAGAGGCGGCCCCCATCAACTGGCCCGGAGTCGTTTTGTCACAGCCGCCCAAAAGCACAACGCCATCGATACCATAGGCCCGAATGCTCTCTTCCACATCCATCGCCAGCAAATTGCGGAACAACATCGCTGTGGGCTTCATCTGTGTCTCACCCAATGACATCACCGGGAATTCCACAGGGAAGCCACCGGCCTCCCACACACCACGCTTCACGCCCTCGGCCAACGTCCGCAGACCAGAGTTACACGGTGTCAATTCAGACCAAGTGTTGCAGATGCCAATGATCGGACGCCCATCAAAGGCGTGATCCGGGAAACCTTGGTTCTTCATCCAGCTGCGGTGAATGAACCCATCTTTGTCCAGCTTGCCATACCAGTGTTCTGAACGGCGCTTCTTAGTCATACTCGTCTTCCTTCAATCACCCACATCCGGTCTGGAAACGACCACGGCAGGATGAGTCCATGTTGCATCAGGAATTGACCGTTCAGCGTAAGAGGTCCGCTCTTTAGTGGCATCTCTCGGCGAGACAAGTGGTGTGCCTCACTGCGGTTAATCAACTCAATTTTGTAATCCGCATCTGCGTCCAATCGGGTCAGACGCAGAGGACGCGGCATAATTTGCGCGCTGGTCGCAGCCTTGCCAGCAAAAACCACAAACTGCGTACCATCACCAGCCATCTGCTGCTCTGCAAGTACGCTTGGATCAGCACTGTCCAGACGTAAGATGTCAGCGGCCATGCGCCAATCACGATTGGCCTTCCACCAAGCCGTCACCTCGGTCAAAACTTGGGCCTCTGCCTCGGTCAACTCGCGTGGGTCCATTTCAAAGCCCATATGGCGCTGCGCCGCCACCCATGCCCGAAATGCGATATCATGCACCCGCCCGGATGTATGGCAATGGCGCGGCCCAACATGGCTGCCGGTGATCGCCGCCGGCAACATCAATGCCGCATCATGCTGAATGCGCAACCGCTCTTGTGCGTCATTGCTGTCGCTCAACCAAACCCGCTGCGTGTGTTTCAGGATGCCTGCATCAATACGGCCACCACCAGATGCACAGCTCTCGATTTCCACTGTTGGGAAATCTGCCCGCAGCTGCGCCATGAGCGCGTAAACACCTTCGGCCTGCGTCGCGTCTGAAATGGGCAGCAACCGGTTATGATCCCACTTAATGTAGTCAACGTCATGCGTACTCAAAACCGCTGCGATTTTGTCGTACAGATACGCCCGCACCTCCGGGTTCGCCAGATCCAACACACGCTGCTGGCGCCCCTCGATCTGATCGACCGCGCCAAGCACCCATTCCGGATGCGCCCGCGCCAAATCACTGTCCATGTTGACCATTTCTGGCTCAAACCACAGACCGAACACCATGCCCAAAGAGTGCACATGATCAATCAGAGGCGTCAGACCATCCGGCCACTTGCGCGGATCAATATCCCAATCCCCAAGGCTTGAGGTGTCATCGTCCCGTTTGCCAAACCAACCGTCGTCTAACACAAACCGCTCCGCGCCCAGCGTGGCCGCGCGATCCGCAATCGCCTTCAGTTCCTGCAGGTCGTGGTCAAAGTAAATGGCTTCCCAGCAATTGTAATGCACGGGGCGCGGCCGCTCAGGATGAGGCCAAGTCACAACTCGATCCCTCAAGTGCCGCTGAAACGCCACCGCACATCCGTTGAGACCTGCCTCCGAAACCGACATGTACAGTTTCGATGTCTCAAAATGCGCACCCGCAGGCCGTGTGCCTGTCGCATGGCCCCATTGGATTTGCCGCCGCCCATCGGGCAGTTCTTCTGCATACATCACATGGCCACCGGACCAGCCATAATGCATGGCGAAAACCGCTCCTTGCGTGTTGGTCGCGCCGCGCTCGGGAAAATAGGCAATCGGCGGATGTTCATGTCCAGACCGGCCGCTCCGCGCTTCGCGCATGAGCAGCCCAGCACGCCACGGGCTCCGTTCCAATTGAAACTCGCCAATCCAACGGCCCGTAAAGTGAAGAATGTCCTCGCCATATTGCGGCCCCGGCAACACCGGCGCAGCCAGATGGTGCAGCGCGACCACCCCGTCGGCGTCCAAGGTCGTCTTTGCGGAAATCACATCTCCTTCCACCGCGAAGGTGAAGGTCAATGTGAGTTTTTCCGTTGCATCGCGGCACACAAACCGCAAACCATCTGCCTCTGTCAGCAAAAACCTCGGATGTAGCGCAACACCGTCACGGTATGCCACCAACCCGGCCTGCCCCTGAAAACTATTGCCAGCTTCAGGGCACAAAGACAGCTCCGGCAGGACGTCAATCATCCCACCTGTCACATCGCGTGCAACGCCTGCGGCCAAGCTTGACACGTCCACTGACGTTGGCAAAGCAGCGCCCCAGTACAGCGCGCCGGGAATGCCGCCGCTTGACGCAAGCACCAAGGTCTGACCCGGCGCATCAATGCGCCAGGTTTGAACGTCTTTCGTCACTTAACCGCTCCCAGCGTGAGACCGGCAATGAAGTGCCGCTGCATCAGGAAGAACATCGCCACCGGCGGCAAAGCCGCCACAATCGAACCTGCACTCATCAAGTGGTAGGCCGCGCGATATTGAGCGTTGAAAGACGTGATACCCGCTGTCACCGGCTGACTTTCAATGCCCTGTGTCAACACAACCGCCCAAAAGTAGTCATTCCAGATGAAGGTGAAAATCAACACGGACAAGGCGGCCAACGCGGGCTTCATCAACGGCAAAACAACATACCAAAAGATCCGCCACTCACTCACACCTTCAACCCGCGCAGCCTCGATCAATTCAAATGGCAAAGCCCGGATAAAGTTGCGCATGAACAAGGTGCAAAAACCGGTTTGGAACGCCACATGGAACAGCACCAATCCGGTCTTGGTGTTATACAAGCCCAACTCAAGTGTCAGATCCCGCACAGGCACCATCAGGATCTGGAACGGCACAAAGTTGCCCGCAACAAACATAAAGAAGATCCAGAGGTTGGCGCGAAACTTGTAGATGCCAAGTGCAAAGCCCGTCATCGAACTCAGTGCAACCGCGCCGATCACAGTCGGGATGGTGATCATAAAGGAGTTCAGCAGATAGCGCGGCATGTCGGAATTGAAAAAGACTTGCCCATAGTTGGCGCCGCCCTCAAAACTGGAGGGCCAGCCCCAATAGTTGCCAGAGGTAAAATCCGCATCAGGTTTGATCGAGAACAGCGCAACAGCCAACAAGGGCGCAAGCCAAAACAGAAGCGCAACAGGCAGCATCGATTTATAGGCAAGCTGCGCAGATTGCGATTGTTTTTCAATGGGTTTCGGAAACATCTCAGTGCCCCTTCTCTTCGCGATACATCGACCACAAGAAGTAGGCAATGAAGCACAGCATGATCATGAACAGCACCACAGCAATTGCCGCGCCATAGCCCATACGGAAACCATATTCCGACAGCGCCACTTCGAACATGTAGTAAGCCAACACGCGCGAGCTGCCAAACGGGCCGCCCTGCGTCATGATGGAAATCAAATCAAACGACCGCAGCGCGCCAATGATGGTCACAACAAATGCGATAAACGTCGCGGGGCGCAGTTGCGGCAAAATGATGTTCCAAAGCATCTTCCAACCTTTGGCACCATCCAACCGCCCGGCTTCGATTTGCTCGGGGTCCACAGCGTTCAGGCCTGTAAGGTACAAGATCATGCAATAGGCGGTCTGCGGCCATAGGCCAGCAGCGACGATGCCGTAGGTCACAAGGTCTTCGTTGCCCAGCACGTTGATTGGGCCCAAACCGACAACACCCAGAATGCTGTTCAGCAATCCAAAGTTCGGGTCATAAAACCAGCTGAACACCAATCCAACAACCACCTGCGAGATCACAAACGGAAAGAAGAACAAGGATTTGTAGATGCGGATGCCGCGCACGGTCTGGTTCAAAAACAACGCAATGAACAACCCTGCAGGGATGGCAAGAAGGTAGAGAAACAGCCAAAGAACGTTGTTTTTCAACGATATAAAAAAGGCGTCTCGATCTGTGTATTCCCAATAAAGGTCTTCGTAGTTGCGCATACCTACATAGGTTTTTTCGCCAAGTCCGTCCCACTCGTAGAGAGACAGATTGAAAGATTGAAAAACCGGCGCGATTACATAAACCGCAAAGAACAAAATACCTGGCGCCAGAAAAAGCCAGGGCGCAATACGCTGTTGATTGCGGTGAAACCAGCTTTCGGTCTCAGGAGCTTCAGAAGAAACGGTCATAACGTAACCCGGGATTTGAGAGTGGAAAGGCGGAGATTGCCCCCGCCCATCCTTTCAGATGAAGGTCAGGCCGCCGACTGGCAGGCCCGACACAATGTCATCACTTGTAGATACGGCCGCGTGCGCGCTCGAGTTTCGCAAGGATTTTGTCCAGCTCATCAGGCTTAACCATGAACTCCTGGAAACCTTCCATGGAAGCTTTGGCCATTTCTGCACCTGTGTCGCGATCCCAGAACTGGGCCACACCACCGGTGGAGTTGGTGGACAACATCTCAAAGCCCTGCTGCAGGAATTTATCATCATCCACGCTGGAGGCTGCGTTTACAGGCAGCTGACCCAGGTTTTTACCGTTGTTGATGATGGTCTGCTCTTCTGGCGAAGTGGCAAAGCGCAGGAATTCACGTGCAGCTTCTTTGTTCTTCGCATTCGCAGGAATGTGGAACGTATCGGTTGGCGCATCTTCAGACAGCGCAACCTCTGGGTTGATCTTCGGGAACTGATAGAAGTCCAGTTGATCATCAGACAGACCTGCTTCACGCAGTGGTGCCACAGCAAAGTTGCCCATCAGGTACGCAGCGGCTTCGCCTTTGACCATGAAGGGCAGTGCTTCCTGCCAGCTGTATGTCTGGTGGTCAGCAATGAAGCCGCCCATGTCGATCAGCTCTTTCCAGTTCATGAAAGTCGCTTTGACACGCTCATCTTCCCAAGACACGTTGCCCGCAGCCAGATCCATGTGGAAATCAAAGCCGTTGGTGCGCATGTTCAGATAGTCAAACCAACCGCCAGCGGTCCACAGGTATTTGGTACCAATGGTGTAGCACGCACGACCAGAATCGACGATCTTGGCACAGTTCGCTTTTTCTTCGTCCCATGAGGTTGGCTCAGACAGACCCAGTTCAGCGAAGATGTCTTTGCGGTAGTACACGCCCCACTGGTAGTAGGTATAGGCGACGCCCCACTGCTTGTCGTCGATGGTCAGCGCACCTTTGGTGGACGCCAGACCTTCTGCGATTGCAGGCTCGGCATAGAGATCAGAAACGTCTTCAAACAGACCTGCCTCTACATATGGGCGCATGCGGTTGGCCGCATACCATGTGGCAACATCCGGCGCGTTGGCAGTCAAGAAGTTACGGATTTGAGTCTTGTAAGCTTCACGATCGATCACCGTTGTTTCGATGTTCAAATCTGGATGTTGTTCGCCAAAACGCGCAATCATTGCTTCCATTGTCGCACGTGGCGCAGGGTTTGATGTGTCCAAGAAAATGGACAGGTCACCTGTCAGTTCAGCTGAAGCAGGCACGGCAAACGCCGACGAAACCGCAAGCGCGGCTGCGGTTGTTTTCATTTTGGATAGCATAGTGTCCTCCCTGAGATCCAAAAATCATGCAATTTTCGGTTTCATTATTTGAAACCACGTTTTACATATTGAAATCTACACACGGTTGCGGCTAGGTTGTCAACAGATTCCTGCACCTGCGCAGGAAAGTGGAGGAGATACGGAACCATATGTCTGGGGACGGTACAGTTGGAAAAGCACTTAAGGTGCTGGATCAGGTCGCGGCCTTTAAGCGCCCTGTGCGCTTTGGTGAATTGCAGGAACACAGTGATTTTCCGAAGGCGACCCTCTATCGGTTTTTGCAAACACTCACCAATCAAGGCATGCTGGCCTATGACGCGGAGCGGCAAACCTACACACTCGGCATTCGCCTTGTGCGGTTGGCCCACGCGGCTTGGACACAAAGCTCTCTTGCCCCGATCGCACGTCCTTTTTTAGACAACCTTTCAAAGGCATGCGATGAAACCGTTCACTTGGCCCAACTCGACGCGTCACAGGTGCTTTATGTGGACAAGCGTAACGCGCGAGAACCCGTTGAGATGTATTCCCAAGCCGGCAAAGTGGGCCCGACCTATTGCACCGGTGTCGGTAAAGCCATGTTGGCATTTCTGGACGAAGAGACTTTGGAGCGCACCATCGCGCAGCAGAGTTTCCATCGGTTCACGCCTTCGACACTGGCCTCCGAGGCTGAGCTGCGCGCCGAACTAAAGGCCATCCGCGAACGTGGCTACGGATTTGATCGCGAAGAACATGAGCCCGGCATCGTGTGTATCGCAGCCCCGATTCGCACCCCAAGTGGGCAATTGCTCGGAGCGCTTTCTGTGACGGGCCCAACCAGCCGCACATCTCTTGAACAACTAGAAACCTGGGCGCCGCGCGTGACTGACACCGCCGCCCAAATTGGACGGGAGGCCCAAGCATGGCGTTTCCCCGAAACTCATAGACAAAAGGTAACATCATGACTGGCGTAACGCTGAATAAAGCGATCAAGAAATACGGCGAAACGCAGGTGATCCATGGGATCGATCTGGAAATCGAAGACGGCGAGTTTTGCGTGTTCGTTGGCCCGTCTGGCTGTGGTAAATCCACGCTGTTGCGCATGATTGCGGGTCTGGAGGAAACCACAGATGGCGCGATCAATATCGGCCAGCGCGATGTGACCCATATGGATCCAGCCAAACGTGGGGTCGCGATGGTGTTTCAAACCTATGCGCTGTACCCCCACATGACTGTTGCGGAAAACATGGGGTTCGGCCTGCGCATGAACGGCGTTCCAAAGCCGGAAATCAACGAAAAAGTGTCCAAGGCCTCTTCGATCCTCAAATTGGACCAGTACCTCAACCGCAAACCCAAGGCGCTGTCTGGCGGCCAACGTCAGCGTGTTGCCATCGGCCGTGCCATTGTGCGTGGACCCGAAGTGTTCCTGTTTGACGAACCTCTTTCCAATTTGGATGCTGAACTGCGTGTTGAAATGCGCGTCGAGATTTCGCGTCTGCATCAGGAAATTGGCGCCACCATGATCTACGTGACTCACGATCAGGTCGAAGCGATGACCATGGCTGACAAGATTGTGGTGCTAAGAGATGGGCGCATTGAACAGGTTGGGGCACCGCTGGATCTGTACCGTGATCCCGACAACAAATTTGTGGCCGGTTTCATTGGCTCCCCTGCCATGAACTTTCTGGAATGTGACATCGTTGACGGCAAGCTGGCGCATCCTGCCTTTGCCACCCCACAGGACTGCCCGATCACATTGCCAACAGGCCTGACAAGTGTGACGGTAGGCGCGCGCCCTGAGCACATCGAGATGGATCAAAGCGCGGACCAGCTGACCATCGAGCTGACGGAAGCATTGGGCGGCGTGTCCTACTGTTATCTGACTGGTCCCAACGACACCCGTTTGATTATTGAAGAGCGCGGCGACAACCGCAGCTCTGAGGGACAAACTGTGGGCTTATCGATCCCCACAGAGCGGCTATATCTCTTCGACCCAGAAACTGGATCGCGTTTGCGCTGATCCTGCGCGGTCTACAGTTGGTTGTGTACAGAACGCCCTACTTTCCGGAGGTAGGGCGTTTTTTGCACGCAAAATCCGCCCGTTAGACCCCGCATCCAAGCCAGAACAAAAAAATTAAATTTAGATACAAGTTATCGCGAACCAGCTAGAGCTGTTTATACAGTTTACTTAATTGATCGGAAAATTCATGACTGGTTCTACTCCGTTTGACTTAAACGGCTACATTCTCGACGTGCCTCCCACAGGCAAATTTGCCGCTAACGCCCCCCCACTTGGCGCTTCATGGCCCAGCAGCGACGGAACACAATGCGCGGCGGCATGGATCATCTACCCGTTTATCAAGACGGATGCGATGACCCCCGAAAGCCTGATGTCAAACATTTGGAGCATCGGTGACGGCCATCATGTCCGTGAGCTGGGTTCACAGAGTAATTTTGCGTGGCAAGAAAAGTACACAGGATCGACCTTTTTTGTCTTGCGCCCTGTGACGATGCACTACGTTTGGAGGGCCATCATAGTCGACCTCAACACGGCTGGCGGGTATTCTCAGGATCAAACCTTCCAGACCGGCGTGCAAACCTCCTCTGAGACCACCACCACTTTTGGCGAAACACTGGGCGCGGAGGCCTCTGGCAAGGTCCCATTGCTCGGCGGCATCGGCCTCAAGTTGACCGCAGCCTACAATGCAGGCTCAACCACTAAGAACGCAACCGTTCTGACCCAATCTTCCTCTGTCACGCAGCACATAAAAGCGGACCCCAACCAAACTTTTGTTCAGTGGCAACTTTTCACGCGCCACCACATCGCCCCACCAATTCTAAGCGGCATAGGTGACGCAGAACCAGACTTAGGAGCTGCCTTCTATAAAGCCTTTGATGAAAGCGGCTATGCTGCGGCAAATCCCGCAGTCGAAATTGAGCAGGCGCCCCTTCTGGCCAGTGGCCAAGGCGTGTATTCGGCCACGATGTATCCGGCCCAATAGGACAAACGTTGGGCGCAGCCCAAGACCAACCGGCCTACGTTTCAGTCAACGTAGGCCGACTTTGACGTATCAATGTCTGAGGTCACAGCACGACACCAAGCGCGCGCACCAAAAATTGCTTGCACGCTTTAGTCGTCAATCACCCAATCATCCACGAAGGCAAGCTCACCAATTGCCAGCCAAGACATGCGCACACGCGCCACACGGCTGTCGCCCCAAGTTCGGAACACCAAATGAAACCCAAGGTTGGTGACCTCTTCGGCAACCACCTCGGCGCGAATGTTGGCCGTATTGTCCATATCCCAAAGCGACAGAGCCACCTGTACAGCGGGCGGCACGCGATACTTCGACGAGAACTTGATCAGCTTCCGGCGCTCGCGCGTACCGGCGCCGGTCCACATCTCGCCGTCTTCTTCAAAGTCCGAGAACAGGGTCTCGTCTCCCTGATCCACACCAACATAACTATTTCTAATCCGTTTCATTGCGCCCAATCTGATCGGCAAATTGGACATCTTCAAGGCAAATTTCGCCGCAAAAAGCAAAAGGCCCCGCCTGTGATGGCGGAGCCTCTTTCAGTTCTTAATCCTAAATGTGGATCAGACCATGTTCTCTGCGAGCTGTTCCAGATCAGAGAGGAACTTCTCCGCGCCGTCTTTGTGCTCGTCACCAGCGTCCGATGCGGCCTTGCGGGCGTCTGCAATGACGTCCTCAAGATCAGCTTTGGTCACTTCGTCACCTTTGTGCGCGTGTTCCGCGATGACTGAGATGGAGTCCGAAGAGACTTCCGCGAAACCGCGGGTCACAACAAAATCTTTCTCACCATCTGCGGTCTGAACCCGCACAACGCCGGGGCGCAGAGAGGTCAGCAAAGGCGCATGGCCCGGCATGGCGGTCAAGTCGCCATCAGCACCGGGGATCTGCACGGAGGTTGCCTCAAGCGAAGCAAGGCTCCGCTCAGGGCTAACCAGATCAAATTGCATCACGTTTGCCATTACGGGCCTCCTTAGGCCGCTTCAGCAGCCATCTTTTCGGCTTTTGCGATCACTTCATCGATGCCGCCAACCATGTAGAAGGCCGCTTCGGGGAGGTGGTCATATTCGCCAGCCACAACAGCTTTGAACGACGAGATGGTGTCTTCCAGAGGCACCTGTTTACCGTCTGCACCGGTGAACACTTTCGCAACGTCAAACGGCTGAGACAAGAAGCGCTCGATCTTACGCGCACGGGCCACAGCCAGTTTGTCTTCTTCCGAAAGCTCGTCCATGCCGAGAATGGCGATGATGTCCTGAAGCGACTTATAACGCTGCAGAATTTGCTGAACGTCGGTCGCAACCGTGTAGTGCTCTTCACCAATCACAAGTGGGTCGAGCAGACGTGAGGTCGAGCCCAGTGGATCCACAGCAGGGTAGATACCTTTTTCCGAAATCGAACGATCCAGAACGGTTGTCGCATCCAAGTGCGCAAACGATGTCGCAGGTGCAGGGTCAGTAAGGTCATCCGCAGGTACGTACACGGCCTGAACCGAAGTAATCGAACCGGATTTGGTGGAGGAAATACGTTCCTGCATCGCACCCATGTCGGTCGCCAGTGTTGGCTGGTAGCCCACCGCAGAAGGAATACGACCCAGCAGAGCCGAAACCTCAGAACCCGCCTGTGTAAAGCGGAAGATGTTGTCCACGAAGAACAAAACGTCCGAACCAGACTCGTCGCGGAATTGTTCCGCCAGAGTCAGACCTGACAGAGCAACACGCATACGCGCACCGGGAGGCTCGTTCATCTGGCCGTACACCAGAGCAATCTTGGATTTCTCAAGATCGTCAGGCACGATAACTTCGGATTCGATCATCTCGTGGTACAGGTCGTTCCCTTCACGAGTACGCTCACCAACACCCGCGAACACGGATACACCAGAGTGCACCTTAGCAATGTTGTTGATCAATTCCATGATCAAAACGGTTTTACCAACGCCGGCACCACCGAACAGACCAATTTTACCACCTTTGGTGTAAGGTGCCAGCAAGTCGATGACTTTGATGCCGGTGGTCAGAATTTCAGTTTCTGTCGACTGATCAGCAAACGCTGGTGCTTCGCCGTGAATCGCGCGTGTCTCGGTCGATTTGACCGGACCTTTTTCGTCCACTGGTTCGCCGATCACGTTCATGATCCGACCCAGAGTCCCGTTACCAACTGGGACCGAGATTGGAGCGCCTGTATCCGTCACAGCCGCGCCGCGAACGAGACCTTCGGTCGCATCCATCGCGATTGTACGTACAGTGTTTTCGCCCAGGTGCTGAGCCACTTCCAGAACCAGGTTCTTGCCGTTGTTGTCCGTGTTCAACGCGTTGAGGATTTCTGGCAGGGCATCCTCGAATTGCACGTCTACAACGGCGCCGATGACCTGGGTCACTTTGCCTTTTGCATTAGCCATGTTTCGTCTCCGGTTGTCTCTTAGAGCGCCTCAGCGCCCGAAATAATTTCAATCAGCTCGTTGGTGATCACAGCCTGACGCGAGCGGTTAAACTCAATGGTCAGCTTGTCGATCATCTCGCCCGCGTTGCGGGTCGCATTGTCCATCGCGCTCATCCGGGCACCCTGTTCAGAGGCACCATTTTCCAGCAGCGCTGCAAAAATCTGTGTTGCAACTCCGCGCGGCAGCAGGTCAGCCAAAAGGGCCTCTTCGCTGGGCTCGTAGTCATACAGAGTGCTTGCACCTTCCGCATCCGCGTCAAACGCGGCTGGGATAATCTGCTGGGCGGTTGGGGTCTGGCTCACGACGTTCACGAACTTCGCGTAGAAGATCGTCGCAACATCAAATTCTCCTGCGTCGAAACGCACAAGAATATCACGGGCAATGCCCTGAGCGTCATCATAACCCACGCGCTTGACCTCAGTGAGATCAACGTGGCCTACAAAGTCTTCTCCCAGTTCGCGTTTGATCGCGTCACGGCCCTTCTTGCCAACAGTCAAAACCTTAACGGTTTTGCCTGCAGCTTTCAGTTCCGCAGCTTTCGCGCGCGCCAACTTGGCGATGTTCGCATTGAAACCGCCACACAAGCCCCGCTCAGCAGTCATCACCACCAACAGGTGGGTCTGATCGCTGCCGGTGCCAGAAAGCAATTTCGGTGCTGAATCCGAGCTGCCAACTGAGGCCGCAAGCCCACCCAGAACAGCGTTAAACCGTTCTGTGTAAGGCCGCGATTGCTCAGCAGCTTCCTGCGCGCGGCGAAGCTTCGCCGCGGCAACCATTTGCATGGCTTTTGTGATCTTACGCGTGTTTTTCACGCTCGAGATCCGGTTTTTTAGGTCCTTGAGATTTGGCATCTGTGAGACCTTTCTTAAGCGAAGTCAGCGGCGAATGCGTCCAGCGCTGCTTTAACTTTGTCCGCGGCATCACCCTTGATCTTGGGATCTTCGTCGGTGATCCACTGGAGCAAGTCTGCGTTTTTGGTGCGCAAATGGGTCAGCATAGCCTCTTCAAAGCGGCCAACTTCGGACACATCGATATTGTCCAAGTAACCGTTCACGCCAGCAAAGATGACGCAGACGATTTCAGCGTTGGTCAGCGGTGAGTACTGTGGCTGTTTCATCAGCTCGGTCAGACGTGCACCACGGTTCAGCAATTGCTGAGTTGCGGCATCAAGGTCAGAACCAAACTGCGCAAATGCGGCCATTTCACGATACTGAGCAAGGCTCAGTTTCACGGGACCAGCAACCGAAGACATCGCTTTGGTTTGAGCAGAGGAACCCACGCGCGAAACCGACAGACCGGTGTTCACAGCAGGGCGGATACCTTGGTAGAACAATTCAGTTTCCAAGAAGATCTGACCGTCGGTGATGGAGATCACGTTGGTTGGAATAAACGCAGAAACGTCGCCACCTTGGGTTTCGATGATCGGCAGCGCAGTAAGCGAGCCAGAACCGAAATCTTCGTTCAGCTTCGCGGAACGCTCAAGCAGACGAGAGTGGAGATAGAAAACGTCACCAGGATAAGCTTCACGTCCGGGCGGACGACGCAGCAGCAAGGACATTTGACGATACGCAACAGCTTGCTTGGACAAATCATCATAGATGATCAGCGCGTGCTTGCCGTTGTCGCGGAAATACTCAGCCATTGCGGTCGCGGCGTAAGGCGCCAGGAACTGCAGAGGCGCAGGCTCAGATGCGGTCGCTGCCACAACAATGGAGTATTCCATCGCGCCGGACTCTTCCAGCTTCTTAACCAGCTGCGCAACGGTGGAGCGCTTCTGACCAATCGCGACGTATACGCAGTACAGCTTCTTGCCTTCGTCGTCGCCAGCGGCGTCGTTGTAAGACTTCTGGTTCAGGATCGCATCCAGAGCCACAGCGGATTTACCAGTCTGACGGTCACCAATGATAAGCTCACGCTGGCCACGGCCAATCGGGATCATCGCATCCACAGATTTCAGACCTGTCGCCATTGGCTCGTGCACAGACTTACGCGGGATGATGCCCGGCGCTTTAACGTCTGCAACACCGCGGGTATCCGACTTGATCGGGCCCTTGCCGTCCAGTGGGTTACCCAGACCGTCAACAACACGACCCAGAAGGCCGTCACCAGTTGGAACGTCCACGATGGAGTTGGTACGCTTAACTGTGTCACCTTCTTTGATGTCACGGTCAGACCCAAAGATAACAACACCAACGTTGTCGCTCTCAAGGTTCAGCGCCATGCCTTGAATACCACCTGGGAATTCAACCATCTCACCGGCTTGAACGTTGTCTAGGCCATAGACGCGCGCAATACCGTCACCGACGGAAAGCACACGGCCGACCTCGGCCACTTCAGCCTCTTGGCCAAAGTTTTGAATCTGCTCCTTAAGGATCGCAGAGATTTCGGCTGCTTGGATACCCATTATCCGACCTCTTTCATTGCATTCTGGAGGGACGCGAGCTTGGAGCGGATCGACGTGTCGATCATCTTCGAGCCCACTTTAACGACAAGACCGCCAACGAGGCTTTCGTCAACGGTCGCTTTGATTTTGACATCTTTGCCTACACGGGCGGCCAGCGACTTCGCTAGCTTTTCGCTTTGGGTCTTGGTCAATGCTTTTGCAGTGGTGACATCAGCCGTCACTTCACCTTTGTGCTCCGCAATCATCGCCTGCAGCTGTTCAATCAGCTGTGGCAAAACAAACAGACGGCGTTTTTGCGCCATCAGGGCCAGCGTTTTTTTCAAAACAGGCTGCAAGCCCATTTTGGCCGCAACTGCTGCAATCGCAGCTTCCTGCTCGTCGCGGCTAACCAACGGCGAGTGGATCAAGTTGCGCAATTCAGCGCTTTCAGCCAGAGCGGCATTTAGGTCTGAAACTCCGCTTTCCAATTTGGTCAGCGATTTGTTCTCTTGTGCGATCTCAAAGACCGCAGCGGCATAGCGTTCTGCAATGCCGGAGGAGATCGAAGCTGGTTCGGACACGTCCACCCTTCCGCTTGCTGGCCTCGCACATTGCATACAATTGTATGCCACACACGAGGGCGTTTCATGGCCCCGGGACTAACGGGGCGTTAAAATCCGTCGCGGGTGTAGCAGAGGCTTGCTCAGCTAGCAACATTGTTTACAGGTTTGGCCTCATGCCTTAGTCGCCTTATTTTTAAGGCTTTTGTGCAGGTGCGACCCTTTGCCTGCTCATACAAGACCAAAAAATGTACATCAAACACTCGTTTTCTGCGATTCCCGTGTCCATATTGCGTCGTTTCGCAAAGGTGACGCCCGGTCAGATCGCAGGCGTTTTCTCCATTGGCGGCCGTTCCTGACCCGCTTTGCGTCGAAATCTGCAATCAACGAAATCTCAATCAATATTCCGTCCATATGAGCGCAGGGGAAAACCGTCTGATTCTGAGATTTGAGGCACTATGGGACCGCTTGTACTTTTGTCACTGTTGGGGATCGGCGCAGCCACTGCGATTGTTGACATTATGGGCAACTCCGATGGGGATGACGGGTCCAGCTCCTCCGACTCCGACGCAAACCCAGATCAAAACAGAGACGATCTGGACGGTGAAGAAACACAGGACGGTCCCTCAGATCCACAAGGCCAAACCAATTATGGAACCGATGGCGACGATGATCTTTTTGCGCGTGGCGCTGAAAACATCGACGCCAAGGACGGCAATGACCGGCTTTTTTCCCGTGGCTCCGGCATTCTCTTGGGCGGCGATGGCGACGATGCCTTTGCGCTTGGCGGCAGCACAGAGGGCTTTGGCGAAGAGGGTGACGACTATATGCACATCTCCGATGCCGCAGCCGGTTTTGGTGGCGAAGGCAACGACACGTTTTTCCTCAAACCGTCGCAATCCACCACCGACGGCCCGGCAACTGCGGACGGCGGTGAAGGTGATGATACGTTCCTTTTGCACCCACTGGATGGGTTGCCAGAAAATACAGTGGCCCATATTCTCACCGGCGGAGCAGGTGCGGATGTCTACGCTTTAGACATCGACAGCGCTATCTCCGTGCGCCCGGCGGACGCAGACGACAATCAAATCATTGCCACCATCACCGATTTTGACCCTGACGAAGACCTTTTGTTGGTCGACTTGGGTGCGGCGGCCAATTTTCAAGACGTGGACGAACTGCCGCTGCCAGACATCACCACCACCGAAGACCCAGATGGGGCCTATACGGACGTGCACTTTAGCTGGACCAACCCACTGAACCCCGACAACGTGGAAATGCGCACCATGCGGTTGGAAGGGGTCACAGACTTCTCTGCGGGCGAGGTCCAACTGACCAGCGTCTTTGATCCGGACAGTCAGCACTTTGACGATGCAACAAACGGGCATGCAGAACATCGCCTTTATGCGCTCACCCCCACCGATGGCAGCGCTGATGATGATACACTCGCCCTTGATGAGAGCGCTGCAACAACACTCAAAGATGGCGACGATACACTCACGCTCACGGGTGGCACACATCTTGCCTATGGGGGAGAAGGTGACGACACCATGACGGTTGCGACGGATGAAACCGGCGCGGCCCAGTTATTTGGTGGCGAGGGTGACGATGTGATCACTGCGGACCTTGTACAAGACAACGACACCTCCCTATTTGGCGGTGACGGGGATGACACCATCACCTTTGGCCTCGGGCACTATGTCGAAGGCAATGCAGGTACAGACACGTTGACTTTGAATGTGCATGCGAATGCTCTCAATCAGGGGCCCGCAGTTCTGGACGAATTGACGGGAAATCATCTCACCATCAATGTCTCACCTGACGTGCAGGGTGACCTGCAGATCGTCAATCACACCTATGGCAACGGGTTTGAGGTTGCCTACTCTGAAATCTTCATCGGCGACGTGCCGATCCTGAAACTGTTGGAAGAAGACTTCACCAACGGTGTCGGTATTGCGGAGATCGACTCGCGGATCACCATCATGCGCGACGCGGTCCTCTAAAAAGCGCACCAAATCGGGCGTTAGGCAGGTGTCACTTCTGGACTAGGGCTGAGCACACGCAGCGGCTTGGCAATCCGTGCATGCACGCCGGGGCCTTTTGCGGCATGCACACGTTTACTGGCCTCCACAATCAAAACACCTCCGGCCAACACAGGCGATACCGTTTTGCCAAAACCTTCCAGAAGCACGCCCGTTTTGCGCCAAAACCGTTTGTGGCTGGGCGGCTGGTACAAGGTCGCGCGCTGGCGTTCTGGCATAAACCCATGCTGCCTTAGCTGCGCCTCAAGCTGACCCGCCGAATAGGGACGGCCAAAGCCAAATGGCGTTTTATCACTGCGTGACCACATGCCCGATCGGTGCGGCACCACAAACAACGCACGCCCCCCCGGCCCCAAAACACGATGCGCCTCTTGCAACACATCGCTGGGCCGGTCGCTGGTTTCCAGACCATGCATCATCACCAGCCGGTCCACATGCCCAGTTTCCAATGGCCACAGCGTTTCTTCGCAAAGCACAGAGACATTTGCCATGCCCGCAGGCCAAGGCATCACCCCTTGTGGTCCAGGCATCAGCCCAACAACACGGCGCGCTTCGGGCAAATAAGGGCGCAACAACGGCACAGCAAACCCAAACCCGGCCACGGTCAGCCCCTTGGCTTCAGGCCACAGTTCCAGCATCTGATCACGCACAGCTTTCTGCGCCGCCCGCCCCAATGTGCTGCGGTAATAGAAGTTGCGAAGATCTTGTACATCAAGATGCATTGCACCCGGCCCTCTGATAGGCAAATCTAGGGGTAACATAGCAACGCAGAGACAGATTTCCATGCCCCATCACATCGTGACCATCCCGTGCCTGTCCGACAATTACGCATTCCTTGTACATGATGCTGACACCGGCGCGACAGCCTTGATTGACGCCCCCGACGCACCGCCAATTCTTGCGGAGCTGAAAAAGCGAGGCTGGCAGCTTTCCCATGTGCTTCTGACCCATCATCATTGGGATCACGTTGAGGGTTTGGCTGACATTCTTGCAGAACATTCTGCCAAAGTCTTTGGTGCCGTCGCAGATGAACACCGTCTGCCCGCCCTAGATCATGCCCTCTCTGAAGGTGACACCTTTGATTTTGGTGGTGAGGCGGTTGCCGTTTTGGACGTGTCCGGCCACACTGTGGGCCACATCGCCTTTCATTTCCCAGACACCAAAGCCGTGTTCACCGGTGACAGCCTGATGGCCATGGGCTGTGGTCGGCTGTTTGAGGGCACCCCAGCACAGATGTTTCACAGTTTAGAGAAACTGGCCGCCCTACCAGAGGACACCACCGTGTGCTCTGGACATGAATACACCACATCCAACTGCAGATTTGCCACTTCACTGGGCGAAGACAACGCCGCGGTCGACCAGCGTGTTGCCGAAACCGCCGGGCTGCGCGCCAAAGATATCGCCACAGTTCCCTCGCTCTTGGGGCTGGAAAAACAAACCAACCCGTTCTTGCGCAGCGCCGATCCGGCCCTGCAAGCCGCCATCGGCTTGGCCGGAGCGGATCCAGTCGACGTCTTCACAGAAGTACGCAAACGGAAGGACAACTTTTGATCTGGCAGCCAAACATGCGCGTATCTCCTGTAAATACACGCTCAAAAGGGCAGCGGATCACCACAGCGTGACCTATCCAAAAGGTGATTCGTGAGAATTACGTATCAATTTTTGCAGAAAGTCCTTGAAGACCGCCGCCAATCGACCAAACTTTAATACAAAGACCCTAAGGTGAGAGGCGGGCTTTCCGCCATCATCCAACCCCGGAGGGAGCAGTCACACCGTGCCGTCATTTTCTAACACGCTCGAACAAGCTATTCATGCCGCGCTCGCGCAGGCCAACCAGCGCAAACATGAGTTTGCCACGCTAGAGCATTTGCTCCTGTCGTTGCTGGAAGAGCCTGATGCACTGCGTGTGTTGCAGGCCTGCAGCGTGAACGTCGACGAATTGCGCAGCGACCTAATCGAATTCATCGATGATGATCTGTCCAACCTCGTGACAGACGTCGAAGGCAGCGAGGCGGTGCCAACCGCCGCTTTCCAACGCGTCATCCAACGCGCCGCCATACACGTTCAAAGCTCTGGCCGCACCGAAGTGACCGGCGCCAACGTGCTGGTTGCCATCTTTGCAGAACGCGAATCCAACGCAGCCTACTTCCTGCAAGAACAGGATATGACCCGCTATGATGCCGTGAACTTCATTGCGCATGGTGTGGCCAAGAACCCTGCCTTTGGTGAAGCACGATCAGTGTCTGGCTCTGACGAAGACCAAGAGCAGCGTATCGAAGCCACCGCCGAAGGTGGCGAGGCCAAAGAAAGCGCGCTGGCCAAATACTGCGTGGATCTGAACGTCAAAGCGGACCAAGGCGACGTTGATCCGCTGATTGGCCGCGCCGATGAAGTGGAACGTTGCATTCAGGTTCTCTGCCGTCGCCGCAAAAACAACCCACTTCTGGTGGGCGACCCCGGCGTAGGCAAGACGGCCATTGCCGAAGGTCTTGCGCGCAAAATCGTGCAGGGAGACATCCCCGAGGTTCTGTCTGAAACCACGATCTATTCGCTGGACATGGGCGCGCTTTTGGCGGGCACCCGCTATCGCGGCGATTTTGAGGAACGCCTCAAAGCTGTGGTAACCGAATTGGAAGACCACCCAGACGCGGTTCTGTTCATTGACGAAATCCACACTGTGATCGGTGCAGGTGCCACCTCTGGCGGTGCCATGGATGCATCAAACCTGCTGAAACCTGCTTTGCAGGGCGGCAAACTGCGCACCATGGGCTCCACAACGTATAAGGAATTCCGTCAGCACTTTGAGAAAGACCGCGCCTTGGCCCGTCGTTTCCAAAAGATCGACGTGAACGAGCCAACAGTGCCCGACAGCATCAAAATTCTCAAAGGCCTCAAAGAGTATTTTGAGGAGCATCACGGCGTGAAATACACCGCTGATGCGATCAAGACTGCTGTTGAACTGGCTGCACGCTACATCAATGACCGCAAACTGCCGGACAAAGCCATCGATGTGATCGACGAAGCCGGTGCCGCGCAACATCTTTTGTCCGCCTCCAAGCGTCGCAAGACCATCGGTGTAAAAGAGATCGAGGCGGTTGTCGCCAAGATCGCGCGCATTCCCCCCAAAAGCGTCTCCAAAGACGACGCCGAAGTGCTCAAGGATCTCGAAAAGTCCCTCAAGCGCGTGGTGTTTGGTCAAGATGACGCCATTGTGTCCCTCAGTTCCGCGATCAAACTGGCCCGTGCCGGTCTGCGCGAACCTGAAAAACCCATCGGCAACTACCTGTTCGCGGGGCCAACCGGTGTCGGCAAAACCGAAGTGGCAAAACAACTGGCTGATACGCTGGGTGTTGAGCTGCTGCGCTTTGACATGTCTGAGTACATGGAGAAACACGCCGTGTCCCGCTTGATCGGCGCGCCTCCCGGCTATGTTGGTTTTGACCAGGGCGGCCTTTTGACAGACGGCGTCGACCAACATCCACACTGTGTCCTGCTGCTTGACGAGATGGAGAAAGCTCACCCTGACGTCTACAACATTCTGTTGCAGGTGATGGACAACGGCGAGCTCACCGATCACAACGGCCGCACGGTCAGCTTCCGCAATGTGGTTCTGATCATGACATCCAATGCGGGTGCAACGGAGCAGGCGAAATCGGCCATTGGCTTTGGCCGTGACCGTCGCGAAGGCGAAGACACCGCCGCCATCGAGCGGACGTTTACACCGGAATTCCGCAACCGCTTGGATGCTGTGATCTCCTTCCAGCCACTGCCAAAAGACACCATCCTGCGCGTGGTCGAGAAATTTGTGCTGCAGCTTGAGGCCCAGCTGATGGACCGCAACGTGACCATCGAGCTGACGCCAAAGGCCGCACAGTGGCTTGCGGACAAAGGCTATGACGACAAGATGGGCGCCCGCCCACTTGGCCGTGTCATCCAAGAGTACATCAAAAAACCGCTCGCCGAAGAGCTGTTGTTTGGCAAGCTTGCCAAAGGTGGTGTGGTCAAGGTGAAGGTCAAAAATGGCGAGCTCATTCTTGATCTTGCCGGGCCTGACAGCCCGCGCATCACGGGGGACAAGCCTCCGCTGCTCACGGCAGACTGATGCTGACACGCAGTATTGCACTGATCGGCGCGCTCGCAGCTTACCCAGCTGCGGGCGCGCCAACGTTTTCGCTTCCTGTTGACTGTGCCTTGGGCGAGACCTGCTTTATTCAAAACTACGTCGACCAAGATTCAGGCCCTGATGCGGTGGATCACACCTGTGGGCCCCTGACCTATGACGGCCACAAAGGTACGGATTTTGCCCTCCCCTCGACAGCGGCGATGGATCACGGTGTGAATGTCCTGGCGGCGGCGGACGGCATTGTTCTTGGCACCCGGGACGGTATGGCCGACCGCGTGATCCGCACCGAAGACATCCCAAGCCTGCAAGGCAAGGATTGTGGCAATGGCCTTGCGCTGGATCACGGCGACGGCTGGGTCACACAATACTGCCATATGAAACAAGGGTCTGTGTCAGTATCGACGGGAGACACGGTTTCACGTGGCCAGATTTTGGGAGAAATCGGCCTCTCCGGACGCACTCAATTCCCACATCTTCATATTTCTGTGCGCGCCAATGATGAGGTGGTTGATCCCTTCTCGGCAGAGGACACGAGCACCTGCACCGGCAGTCATGTCTCTCTTTGGGATGCCCCAATGCCCTATGTCGGCGGCGGCATGATCCGCGCAGGTTTTGAGGTCGGCGTTCCCAGCTACGAAACGGTCAAATCCGGCATCGCTGGACGCGACAAAATCCCGTCTCAAGCCAAGGCTTTGGTGCTCTTTGGCTACGCGTTCGGCAGCTTACCCGACGATGAGATGTCCCTGGTCATCACCGGCCCACAGGGCCACGTGTTTGCCCATACTGAAGTCCTGACAAAAACGCAGGCACAGTACTTTCGCGCAGGCGGCAAGCGCACCCCCATGGGGGGCTGGCCGGTCGGGCACTATCACGGGGAGGTCACCATCACACGCGACGGCGCCACCTTGGATCAACAGCGTGTTGAGCTCCTCATAGAGTAGCCCCCACTATTTCTCGGTGAATTTCAACTCGATACGGCGGTTGCGCGCCCGCGCTTCGGCGGTGTCGGCGGGGTCAACAGGCTGATATTGGCCAAAGCCATTGGCCGACACCCGCGTTGGCGGCAGCCCAAGCACATCGATCATATAGCGCACAACCGACAGGGCCCGCGCTTGGCTAAGTTCCCAGTTGTCAGAAAATTCTCCACCGTAGATCGGCACATCGTCCGTGTGGCCATCAACGCGCAAAATCCAGTCGATATTGCTTGGAATGTCATCAATCACACTCTGCAGAATGTTGGCCACTTTGGCGACCTCACCCTGCCCTTCAAAAGACAGGTCCGCGCCACCGGGCGGGAACAACACCTCAGACGAGAACACAAACCGGTCGCCGACAATGCGCACGCCTTCCTGTGTCCCCAGCAGGTTGCGCAGCTCACCAAAGAACTCCGACCGATATTGTGCCAAATTCTGTGTCTCAGCCTCCAGCACACGCTTCTCTTCTTCAAGCCGCAACCGTTCTGCTTCTTCCAGCAAGCGCCGTTTGCGCTCTTCTGCGGCGGCACGTGCAAGGGCTGCATTCAAATCTGATCCCAAAGCATCCAGCTGGACCTGCGCCGCCGCATCTTTCTCAGAATACTCATCCAAAATAGTCTGCAACTGCCCCAATTGCGTGCGTAAAGCCGCAATCTGTTGGTTCAACGCCGCGATCTGGCGCAAGCTTTCCGCAGACTTTGCTTCTTCCTCTGACAACGCTTTGTTGGCCTCTGCCAGCAAAGCGTCTCGCCGCTCAGCTTCACTTAAGGACTCTGCCTGAGCATTCTCTGCGGCCTTTTGTGCTGCCAAAGCCGCAGCCAATTCTGCTTCGACGTCAAGCGTGTCACGCAGTCTCTGCTCTGCTGCAAGCTTGGCCGCCAGTGCTGCGGCCAACCGTTCGCGCAGCGACGACCCGCCCTGCTCCGACTGGGTTTGCGCCACAATTGCTGCGGCCAATTGCTCTTCGAGATTGGCGACCTGCGTGGTCAACCCATCCACCTGTGCCGCCGTTTCAGCCCCGCGTGTTTCCGCGGTCAGTTTCGCAGCCAAGGCCTCAGCCAACTGCGCCTCTAGTTCCTCAAGATCAGAGCTGCGCTCGCCAACCTGTGTCTCCGCAATGGCCCGCGCAGCCACTTCGTCCACCAATTTGCCTTGCAGCTCCGCAACCGTGCGCCGGTTCTCTTCAAGTCCCAACAACGCCGCCGCCAATTGGGCTTTGATGGATGCCAACTCGCCTTCGCGCGTTTCCAGCTCAGTTTCGACAGTTGCAAGCTTGAGCACCGTCTCTTCCAAATCCGCACCAACACTCTGTTCCTGCACCAGTGCAGCTGCCAATTTAAGATCCAAATCTTCACGCGCGGCTTCTGCCGCCGCCAACAGTGTCAACGTGTCCTCAGCCTCTTTGCGCTGCGCTTCAAGCGCCAAGGTCATCGCCGTGAGTTCCGCATCTGCGTTCTCAAGCCGTTTGCGCAGCTCTTCTGCTGCTGCGGCTTGCAAAATCCGCTGTTGTTCCTCCGCCGTGAGCGCCCGATCCAACTGATCTGCTTCGGCGGCCAACTCGTCTATCTGCAACTGCCCCTCGGCCACATCGGTGCGTAGGCTGTCGATCAACGCCTGCATCGCCTCCGTCTCTGCTGCGGCCAAACGCGCGGCTTCGACACCTGCGTCAATTTCATCACGGGCCTGCGCCAGCGCCAGATTGAGCGTCGCGCGTTCGTCCTCCAAGGCGTCCCGCTGACCCTCAAGCGCGACAATGTCGGCCTCCGCTTGATCCCGTTGCGCCAAAAGACCAGCGACTTGCGCTTCAAAGCTGGTGATCTGCGTTTGCGCTGCCTCCAATGCAGCCGCTTGGGCATCACGCGTGGCACTCAGCGCAGCGATCAAGGCCGACTGTTCCCGCAAGGCCGTATCCCGATCCGCCAAGGTTGCGCTCAGGCCACCAATCTCTGTCTCCAAGTCTTGCGCCCGCGTGCGCTCCAGCCCCAGAGCATCAGCCAAGGCCGCAACCTCGGTCTGCAGCGCATCCAGTTCCGTGTCTTTCTCAGTGATGGTTTCCGACAGCACAAACTGCACAATCATAAAAATTGTCAGCACAAACATCAGCACCAACAAAAGCCCGGTCATCGCATCCACGAATCCGGGCCAGATTGAGGCCTGAAACCTTTGACCAGTACGGCGGGACAGAGCCATATGTTAGCCCTCCCGTCCGCCCTTGGGCCTTGGTGTCTGCTTCAGATTGACTTTGGTATTTGGCCCGTCGGCTTGAGCCTCTTGCAATTTGACGTTCCGACGCAAAAGCCGCGTGATCATGGCCATCTCTGTACGCAGCTCTGTCATGCTTTCCTGCCGACCTGCGGAGATCTCTTCCAAAATCCTCAGCATCTGCACATCAATCGAGCGCAAGCGCATGCGGCTTTCCGCATCCATGCCACCATCTGCCGCGCCGCTTTCTTGAATGCTCGCCAAAAGCTGTTCTTGCCCTTCGGCAACCCGCAACAACGCCTGCGTTGCAGGTGCCTGAGTTTCCATACGGTCAGCCATCCGGTGGATCGCCGCCACCAATTCACTCATGTCGCCACTGCTCTCGCTGCGCACATGTGCGGTCTGCACCATCGTATCGCGCAGCTGATCGAGCTGCCCCGACATATGCTCAAACGCAGCGCCGAGAACCTGAACGTCACCGCCTTCGCTGTCACCAGAGGTGAAGCCCACCCGTGTGATCGAGCTCAGCCATTCCTCAAGCTCGCGGTAAAACCGGTTTTGTCCGTGGCTGGCAAACAGTTCCAGCAAGCCAACAACCAAAGACCCAGCCAACCCTAAGAGTGAGGATGCAAAGGCCACGCCCATGCCGCCCAACTGGCTTTCCAACCCATCCATCAATCGCGCGACGACATCCACGCTGGAGTCGCCCTCGCCCAAATCAAGACTTTGGATCGTGTCAACGACCGCCGGAACAGTGGTGGCCAAGCCGTAGAACGTGCCCAACAGGCCAAGGAAGATCAACAGATTGACGATGTAACGCGTGATCTCACGCCCTTCATCAATGCGTGTCGCCACGGATTCCAGAATGGAACTGGAAGAGGTTGACGAAATCTGCCCATGCGCCCCGCGCTCGCGCAACAATGTCGCCAAAGAGGCCAACAGAGTTGGGGGGCTGTGGGGATCATGACCGACCCGAAGCCCTGCAAACCCTTCAATCCAACGCACAGACCTGAAGAGCGACAACACCTGCCCAAAGGTCGCGGCGACACCCACCAAAAAGACAAAGAAAATGAACCCGTTTAGCTCTGGATTGGCGGTGAACACCGGCAACACCTGAGGCAGCGCGACATAGGCGACACCACCTACCAGCGCCAGCACAATCAGCATAAGCACAATCTGGCGGGTGGGTTTATTGAAACGCGGCTCGATTTTACGGTCCGGCTGATCCATGTGGACGGATCCTGACACTTGTTTTTTCTGTCGTCACCCTACTGGCATGCCTCTGCGCTGCCAAGGAATTTTCCGCTAAATCGCGTCAGTCCGGTCAGCCAGAGGCCATATTGTGCACTTCGCGCGACAGCCAACGTAAATCTGCGTCTTCAATGCCCAGTTCAAACAGATGGCTGGCGGTATTGTGGAGGTATTCGGTGTTCGGGCCTCGCCCCCCAACTGCGGTAGAAATGATCTGCGCTTGTTCGAGCAAATCCAGATGACAATATTGCACGTGATCGGGATCAATCACGTAGGTCACGGCCTCTACGCTGCGCCCATCGGCAAGGCTCAGCGGCAATGTGCGCTCAAGGTAGGCAGAGCTTACAAGTTCGCGTTCCCGCAAATAGTCCAATGTGCCCGCTTCATGCCCGTCCGCCACCTTGAGAGCCAACCCCTGACAGTGAGCGCCGTCCGCCGCATCCAGAGCCAAAACCAAACCGGGATGTTCCACCGTGCCGCGATGATGGATCGATCGCATGCAGAAACTCCGGTGCCATCCGTCAAGGCGTGCCACACTTTGTTCAGCCACCTCAAAACCGGGGTTCCACAAAAGTGATCCGTATCCAAATACCCACATAGTCTACCTCTGGTCCTGCGTGCTTTGCGCCGTTAAACACCAATCTGAAACGCGACAAAAGGGGCCGTGGGGCATGAAACGACTGGCATATCTGATTCTCATCGCCGCGATGGCGTGGTCAGGCTTCTGGCTGGCGGGCTACTGGGGCGTGACCACCGCCTTCCCCGCTTGGTTTGATGCCCGTCAAAACGACGGCTGGGTCGCCGAATATGATGAGCTTTCGGTTGCAGGATATCCGAGCCGTCTGGACAGCACCTTCACCAACATCACGCTCGCCGATCCACGCACTGGCGTGGCGTGGGAAGCTCCTTTCTTTCAGTTGTTTGCCCTGACCTATCGCCCAAATCATCTGATCGCCGTTTGGCCCGACACCCAAACCTTGGCAACACCCACAGAAAAACTCGACATCACCTCCGGCGACATGCGCGCCTCCTTGGTGTTGGACGCAGGCACAGACCTCACGTTGTCCCGCACCAATCTTGCAATCACCGACCTTGGCATCGCGTCCAGCGCCGACTGGCAGCTCTCCGCCAAATCTGTGACCGTTGCGATGCACCGTGACGAAGAAAACCCAACCCGCTACCGTATCGCATTCAACGCTGACGATCTCACCCCACCCGCAGGCTTTGACCTGCCGGACGGAGTGGATCTGCCTCGAAGTTTTTCCAGCTTTAAGGCCGACCTGACGGCTGACTTTGATCAGCCTTGGGACAGAACCGCCATCGAAACCGCGCGACCGCAACCTGTGACTCTTGACCTGACACTGGCAGAAATTGTCTGGGGAGATTTGCAACTCAACGCCGCGGGCTCCGTCACTGTGGACAGTTCGGGATATCCCACCGGAGAGGTCACCATACGTGCGGTCAACTGGCGCGAGATATTGGCCGTTGCGCGCCAATCGGCAAAGGTATCACCCTCCGTTGTGGACACTCTGGAGCAAGCACTTGGCTTTGTCGCTCAACTCTCCGGCAACGGTCGCGAATTGGACATTCCATTGACGTTTCGTGGTGGCGCAACTCGTCTGGGCCCGCTGCCAATCGGCCCTGCCCCCAGACTCGTGCTGCGCTAAAGTCTTACCGGCAGTAAGATCCGCTGCGGTGACGCGCCACGTCAAAATGAAAGTGGTCTTTGTGGTAGCGATCCGCATTGGGACCCAAAACTGTGCCAAACGGCCCACAGGCGCTTTTGTGCATCTTCTTGAGAATGCGGCCCTTCTTGCCGTTGTTCCAATCTTTGAGCACAGAGATTGTATCGCCATTTTTGAGCGTCACAGCAGAGATATCAATCGCATTGCCTTTGCCATGCTCGCTGATCTTCGCACCCTTCTTGTGATTGCGCGTGCGACAGGCGTAATGTGCCGCCACTTTGATCTCGCGTGCGCCGCCACCATAGCTGCGCACCGCTTTGTTCATTCCTTTGTCGACCCATGTCTGCAACGCCTTGGCCGTATCACAGTTCATAACGGAGGGTGTGCTGAGCTTGACCCCTTCCACCTCATAGAGCCGGATCGCGCCTTTGGAGATGCCACAGCCCGGCAGCTTGCCCGGCACCGGATCAATTTCCTGACCAATCAATTTTCGATCTCGGCACACTTTGCCAATACCCGCTTTGCGTCGCTCTTTCTTCTTGCTTTTGAACAATCCAGCCTGCGTGGCTTCGAGCTGTGGTGCAGCCGCCACCGCAGGTACCGCTGTGACAGTTGCGGCACGATCCACGGCCGCGCTGGTTTGCACCGGGCGCAGCACAGGCCGCAACGACCGCTCTGGCGCCAAACTTGGCAAGGCCACGGGGTAAATCTGCGGGCGAAGGACCGGACGCAAACTTGAGTCCGGCGGGCTTGCTGGTACCGCAGAGGCTCCCATCACGCAAAAGGCCAATACTGAGGCCAAAAGTCCTGCGCTGCGCGTCACGTCTTTGGCGCCCCCCGTCCAAAGTTTGGCGCGGCTGTGTCCTGCCCCGCCTCAATGATCCCGCGCCGGATTGCCCGCGTGCGGGTGAAGTAGTCAAACAGCTGATCACCATCTCCGGTACGTATGGCCCGCTGTAGTGCAAACAATTCTTCGGTGAAACGTCCCAAGATTTCAAGGGTCGCGTCTTTGTTGGTCAAAAACACGTCGCGCCACATGGTGGGATCAGAGGCCGCAATACGGGTAAAGTCTCGAAATCCAGCGGCCGAATACTTGATCACTTCGCTGTCTGTCACGCGGCGCAAATCATCCGCAACACCCACCATCGTGTAAGCGATCAAATGCGGTGCATGGCTGGTTACGGCCAGCACAAGATCATGATGGTCCGCATCCATCTCATCCACGTTGGCGCCCATGCCTTCCCAAAGCGCCCGCAATTGCGCCACAGCCTCAGGTTTGCTGCCCTCAACAGGCACAAGCAAACACCAGCGATTGTCGTAAAGTTCCGCAAAGCCACTTTCTGGACCAGAATGCTCGGTTCCGGCCAAAGGGTGAGCTGGCACAAAATGAACGCCTTCGGGCAAATGTGGGGCCACCGCGTCAATCACGCTGCGCTTAACCGAGCCCACATCCGTCACGGTCGCACCGGGTTTGAGCGCCGGCGCAATCTCCGCCGCCACGGCGCCCATCGCGCCAACCGGCACACACAGCACCACAAGGTCTGCGTCTTTCACAGCCTCAATCACGCTGTCATAAACCTGATCGCACAGGCCGATCCGGCGGGCCGTGTCGCGAGTGGCTTCAGAGCGGGCATACCCGGTCACTTCACCGGCAAGCCCCCCCCGTTTCATGGCCCAAAACATGGACGACGCGATCAGTCCAAGACCAATCAGTGCAACCCGGTCATAGACCGGCGCACTCATCGCGCCCCGCCTTTGAACTGGCCAATCGCATGCGCAACCCGGCGACAGCTTGGCTCATCCCCAACCGTGATACGCAAACAGTTGGGCAAGCCATAGCCCGCCACACGGCGCACAAGCAGCCCTTGGGTTTTCAGATACTCATCACAAGCCTCAGCCTCAGCCTGATCCGCAAATCGCGCCAAAATAAAGTTGGTGCAGGACGTATCAGACGGCACCCCCAACTCCATCAACGCTTCGGCCAACCAAGCCCGCATACGTGCGTTCTCGGTGCGGCACTTTGCGACCCACTCTTGATCACGCACCGCCGCTTCAGCCAACGTCATCTGAATATTGGACAGGTTAAACGGCTGGCGCACTCGGTTGAGCACGTCAATGATCTCTTGCGAAGCATAGCCCCAACCGACGCGCAATCCACCAAGCCCGTAGATCTTTGAGAACGTGCGGGTCATCACCACATTGTCGCGTGCTTCGACAAGCCCAGCGCCACCATCTGATCCCTGCACATATTCGGTATAGGCACCGTCGTGCACCAGAATGCAGCCTTTGGGCAAACCATCTGCGAGACGTGCCAGATCATTGCCGCCAATCATCGTTCCCGTGGGGTTCGCAGGATTGGCAATAAACACGATTTTGGTTTTTTTGGTGCAGGCTGCCAAGATCGCATCCACATCGACGACGCGTTCGCGCTCTGCGGCGACCACCGGCTTGGCCCCCACCATCTTGGCCAAGATCGGATACATTGAGAATCCGTGTTCGGGATACACAACCTCATCCCCAACCCCGGCATAGGCCTGAGTGATAAACTGCAGCACCTCGTCGCTACCGACACCACAGATAATCCGCGCGGCGTCCAATCCGTGCACTTCGGCAATTGCCGCGCGCAGGTCGGCGTGATCGGTATTGGGATAACGATGCAAGTTCAGACCCGTTTTGGCATGCGTGTCTTTCACGACATCACTGCATCCCAATGGGTTTTCGTTGGAGGACAGTTTGGTGACATCTTTGACACCATCAACTGTCGCCTTGCCGCCAACATACAACTCAATGTCCATAACACCTGGTTGCGGCTCAATTCGTGACATGCACTACACTCCCTCGTTGCCCGCTGTGTAGCGATGCCTTGAGGTCTTGGAAAGGCAGGATCACTTCTGCATGCGCAAATGTCCCAACGGAAGATGCTCGCTGTTGCACAGCGGCCCCATCTTCGTGGCGAACACAACCTCAAGGGATAGTTTGACCGGTCCCGATTCCCGTGCGCCTTCGCGCAACCAACCAGCTTTCATCCGCGCCGTCTTTTGCCATCTCTAGGACACGACCCGCCAAAGACCAAGGCGCCCTCGTGCCTTGGTCGTACACATCAACAGACTCCGAAGAGTCTCGGAAAGTCAGGCGTAGTAGTCCACCACCGACTTTGTGGTATCAATGCCCGCCGCATCCAATTTGCCTTTGAGAACCTTGGCAAAGTCGCCACCTTCAGAGTTTTGATGGCTGGCCACGGCAGAGCGAATGGCGCTCATTACCGCGCTGTCCATCTGATTGCGGCGCTGCGCCTCATTGGCTGTTGGCGCACTGCGCGACGTTTCACGCACCGGCTCAACCTTTTCCGCCTTTGGGGGTGGCGGCGGCTCAACTGCTGACTGCCCCGCGTATTTTGACAAAGCTGCATGCAACATCGCGTTTTGAGTTGCGCTCAATCCAGACCACCCGGTGGTCTCTCCTAGAATGCCGACGACTGCGACCATTGTGTGTCTCCTTCTTGCACTTACCCGCTGGAACGGAGCAGCCCCCAATGCCGCCGTGCTTAAGGTGGTCTTAACATGGCACAATTTTAACGTTTCGCCAACCAAGCCTATAAAATTGTTAACAAAATTATCTGCTGCGCCACAGGATAACTCTGGACATCTCTCGACACCTGCAGTTCTGCGCCGCGCAAAAGAAAACCCCGCCACTTGGGCGGGGTTTTGCAAACTTCTTGAAAGACGTCGGCGAAGATTAGTTCTTCGCGTAGAATTCCACCACCAGGTTCGGCTCCATCATCACCGGGTAAGGCACATCGCCCAGCGCCGGTGTGCGCACGAAAGTGGCGGTCATTTTGGAGTGGTCCGCATCGATGTAGTCAGGCACATCGCGCTCAGACAGCTGTGTCGCTTCCAGCAGAACTGCGAGCTGCTTGGACTTGTCACGCACCTCGATCACGTCGCCTTCTTTAACGCGGTAAGATGGGATGTTGACGCGCTTGCCGTTCACTTTCACGTGGCCGTGGTTCACGAACTGACGGGCGGCAAAAACGGTTGGCACAAACTTGGCGCGGTATACAACTGCGTCCAGACGGCGCTCCAGCAGACCGATCAGGTTTTCACCCGTGTCGCCTTTAACACGTTCCGCTTCCGCATAGATGCGGCGGAACATTTTCTCGGTCATGTCGCCGTAGTAGCCTTTCAGCTTCTGCTTGGCGCGCAGCTGTGTGCCGAAGTCAGACAGCTTGCCTTTGCGGCGCTGACCGTGCTGGCCTGGGCCGTAGTCACGACGGTTGACGGGAGATTTGGGGCGGCCCCAGATGTTTTCGCCCATGCGGCGATCAATTTTGTATTTGGCAGTCGTGCGTTTGGTCACGGCTGTTCTCCTTCGTTTAGGTTTCGAAGGGCGTTGTCCTCTTGCCAGATTTGGCTGACATGACAGGCATCCTCTTGCGAGGGCCACCAACACCAATGAAGCCGCGCTTATACGTGGGATTCTTGGGGAGTCAAGCGTCCGGGCTGGCAAACTTGTCCAAGTAGTGACGGGTATATTCGGTGTCGATCTCAATCCACAATGGGGAATGGTCTGACATCTGGAAAGTGCGCCACTTGTCGTATCTCTTTTTCAAAGGTTCGTCCGGCTCCATATCCTCCGGAATCAACGGCTCCCATAGGGAGCGATCTTCCTCAGTGTCGCGAAAAACGTCTTCAAACATGTTGACCACACCGCCGCCAAGCACCTTAAAGCGCTCGTCCTCCACACGCAGGGCAATCTGGTCATAGTATTTGCCGTGATCCAGCCGCACAACATTGCCACCAATCTCGTCTGGCACGTGAAACCCGTTGCTTTCCAACGCTTCCATTGTTTCGTGCTCGGGTGACACCACGTTGAAGTCCCCCAATAAGATGTAGTTCTCAGCCTTTTCCGGACGATGGCGCACATACCTGTTTTCTTTGTCCTGACGTCGTCGGAAAAACTTCATCAGCCGCGCGATTTCATCAATGCGGCGCTGCAACTTGGCGCCAGAAGCGCTGCCGTAGTAGATGTGGACCGTGCACAGGTTGAATTTGAACCACCCAGATTGGAATGCAACGGTGTAGGGCGTCCGCGCAAATTGATTGTCCACCTCTTCCATGATCTTCTGGCCATCTTCGGTTTCCGCCAGTTTTTTGGTGACGATCAACTGCCCTTTCGGCAAGACCACCTCGCCTGCCATTTTCCGAAACCACACCTTCTCTGTATTGTAGACAAAGGCCAGTCGCTCGGCATTGCCACTCCATCCTTCGGTGACATCAGTAACAATGTAGTCCCACTCACGCCCAAGGATGCGCACCAACTTTTGCAAAGGTTTCAGATCACGGTTCACTTCCTGCACAGCGATAAGGTCAAAACAGGACATCATTTCTGCAAGATAGTAGAATGTTTCCGGCAACCTTGGGCCCCACTTGAACTTGTTGCCGTCAAAGTCGCGAATGTTCCAGGTGGCCAATAAAAGCTTTGAGTCCGATTTGCGGTTTCGCAAAGGCGCCAACCGCTCCCGCATCAACAACAGGCGTTCTGCACAGCGTTCCCGCATGGCGCTATCGCGAATGTAGCGCATACCCGTGTAGTTCAATGACATAACAATTCCCCCCTTAAAAACGATACACACCTATAGCACGAAATCGCGACAAAGTTGTAACATTTATGGAGGTGGCAGCGTTCATTGAGATCAGGCTGACAAGCTCTCAGACCCGCATGAAACCGTGTTGATTTTTAAGCCGCCAGCCCAATCACCTGATTGATCCGTTCCCCGGCGTTGACCGCCTGATAGGTCGGAAACGGCACCCGTTCTGATAGATCAATCTCCCGCGTCACCCAGTCTTGCGCCTCCAACGTCTGCAAAGACGTCGACAACGCCCGATCCGTGATTGCCCCCAGACGTGCCTTCAACCCGGAGAACCGCTGCGGTTGCGCCGCCAACGCCAGCACAGGCACGGTCCAACTTTTGCGCAGCAAGCTGACCTCACTGTCCTCGGCTGCCGACACCACGGCATCCGCCATGGCCGCCGCCGCGACCCCCAGCTCTGTGAGCACAAACTCCGGCCTGAGCGGATGCCCGTGCCCGGGATTGCGCGCGACAAGTCCCAGCTCCATCAAATGCGCCAAACTCACGCCAAACGCCGTGCGCCCCGCGCCACTCGCGGCGATCAACGCCGCCTGACGGCCCGGAACCCCGCGGTGCATCTGCGCCATAATGTCGAGCGCCCAAGCGCGTGAGGTGATCTTGACAAGCAACTTAATGTCCATAAAGTATATTTACTTTATTTTACGATTCATGCAACCACATACCGCAAACCACAAGGACCACCCCCATGGCTCTCGCCGCATTGACCAACATCATCACGCTCTCAATTTCCGTGAGTGATCGCCACGCAAGCGCTGCGTGGTATGAAGAAAAACTTGGGTTCACGCTCCGCTTTCATCTCGATGATGTGGGTTGGAGTGAGATGACCACCAAAACCGACGGCGTGATCCTCGGCATGGGCGAACAAACCGAACCGAAGCCCGGAAATTGCGTGCCGGTGTTTGGGGTGGAGGACATCGACGAAGCGCGTGCCGCTTTAGAGGGCGCGCAGGTGCGCTTTGATGGGCCCACGCAGGAAATCCCAGAGATGGTCAAGCTGGCGACGTTTTACGATCCAGACAACAACGCCTTCATGTTGGCGCAAGACCTCTCGCAGCAGTAACAAAAAACCCCCGCGCATTAGCCGGGGGTCTTTTTTAAGTATTGCAACCGGATCAGGCCGCGTCATGCATCAAAATCGCGGCCTCGCTGGCGCTCAGATTGCGGCGCGCGGCTGGCCCATAGTCATGTGGATTATGCGCCACTTCAGGCAGCTTCTGCAGCAATCTTGCTCGATCGTTCTGCGCCAAACTGTCCAGCGCCGCATTGGCTGGATGGAAGCTCTCCGTTTCCACGCCATTGGCCCAGATCACTTCGTGGCTCGGCAACAGCAGATGCACATAGGTCACCTCGCGTAAGGCAGAGTCCACACAGATTGTGTCCCCATTCACCATATCACGGGCGGCCACCAACACCTCTTTGGCGTTAAACAACGCCCTCGCCGCGTGCCCACGCACCAACATCCGATGCTCTGGGCTGACCAACAATTCCTGATCTGGGCGATCAATGCCCAGCGCCCCCGGCTTGATCCGAATAGGCCGCAGCTTCGGCATGGCAAATAGACGTGCGCCGGTCATGCGGCGACTGCCAATCCACTGCACCTCTTGTGCGCCATTGTCCCGCGTCTGCACACGGTCGCCTTCACGCAACTCTTCAATCAGCTTTGGTCCTTCAGGCGTCGCGATCCGCGTGCCTGGCGTGAAGCAAATCACCCCCGCATCCGGTGCCCGCACCTGCGAACGTTGCAACGCACTCATTGTGTGATGCACCACCCAAAGCTCGCACCCCTTGGGCGGCAACTCATCAAGGAACATCACCAACGGTCCACTGCCCGCCACTTCAATCACCGTGGCCGTGTAACTGTTTCGCCCATCGGTCACAACAAACCCGCCTTCCATCAGCGGATCGTCCATTTCTATTTCGTCCAGCGATTGCAAAGGTGTCTGATTGGTGACGGCTGCCCCTACCAATCGACGCACCATATGCGCCGCCCGCTTGCGGATGTTTGCCCCTTCTTCACCTCGGTCCAGACACAACAGCCCATTGGGGCCGTCCACACGGACGGCATCCCTTGTCCAAGACCACACCACGCCTGTTTCCAGCGCCTGCAACGGTGCGGCCTTCTGACCATCTATTTCTGTCTGTGACCAGGAGATGACAAACGTGCCACGAAAGCCCGTTTTCATTGCCTGATTACCTGCCTTGTCTTTTTTTATTGAGTGCAGGCTAACAAATGCGCGGAGTCCTGCCTAGGCCGTATTTTAAGAATTTACAGTTTCTTAAAATGGTGCGGCCTTCCGGCACTGAGGCGTGGCGATCAGAATTGATAGGTGAAGTTGATTGCGCCCACCACTTGGCCCTCTGTCTGGGCTTTGAATTCCTTGCCCAACCAAGATGCGCCATAAAATACGCTGTGCCGCTTCCCGCGCCAATGAACACCGGCCCGTGCGCGCGCCCTTACATCGGTCCGCTCTAGCCCATTCACCTCAGGCAAATAGACGCTGTTCACAACCTGCGCCGCATCAGCCCCCACAACAACACTCCATCCCGGCTGTTGGTTGCGGATCACGCTATAGCGATGCCCCGTGACGCTGTCGCGCGCCAAAAGCTCGCCCTGACCAAACCCGCCCAATGTGGCGTCAAAACCAACGCGCGCCAGCGTCTCATCTCCGGCCCGAACTTCGGCAAACGGCCGCAGAGAAAACGCATTACCCAGCGAGACAGTGTTGCCGACCTCTACAACACCACGCAGGCGCCATGTGTTTTGAATTTGTGCGTCCAGAACCGCCTGCGACGGCAATTGCACATCTGCGTTTCGGTGAATCCACGCTTGGATCTCGTCCAAATTGGTCATCGGACCAATCGCAACCACATCTGCACCGATGCTGGCTTCCAACCCACCGCGCTGAATGTGTGTATGCGCGCCCAAGAACGCCGAAGACGCATAGTGACGATCCCAGCTGCGCTGACGACCAAGGCTGATTGGCGCAATGATTTCCCCGCCAAATCGCACTTCCCAAAGGTCGCCAAACTCTGATGGAGCTTGCCCGGTCCAGTCGGACCCAACCGCGAGACTGGCGACCGCAGACCCCGTGCGCCACCGATCGTAGCTGTCACCAAAGGTGTCATTGACCAGAAGGTAGCCGAACCCCAGCAAAGAGCGCTCTTCTTCTGCGTGCACCGGCTGTACCGCCACAAATGCTGCCAAGGCAGCCCCCGCTAATTTCCTAAACATTTCAGTACCCCAGTAGTCGCCCCTGAGGCTCTAGGTACCGATGACAGGCATTTGCAGCGAGTAAGAACTTAATAAGTGGTTAATGCCTGTAAAATTCTATGTAATTACAAACAAACTTGGAAACACGGCACGCCTAATTGGTTTCGGCAACTGTCAAAAGACACCGAAAAATCAGCTAAGTATCATATTTTATTGAGGAAAATTTGCGACCTACGCACAGGTCAGAACAAGCCAGCTTCCCGCGCGATGAGGGCAGCCTGCGTCCGATTGCCTGCGCCAATCTTACGGTACAGGTTCTTCACATGCAATTTGATGGTTGGTTCAGACAAGTTCAGATCCCGCGCAATTTCTTTGTTGGCTTTGCCCTCAGCCAGCCCTTCAAGAACCTGCATCTCTCGATTTGTCAGTTTTTGCGCAATGGGATGTTGTGCACCAGCCTCAGCCGCCTCACTCATCAAATCTGCTGGAACAAACTGCTCCCCGGCCACCATAAATCGGATCGCATTGACCAAAGATTTTGCCGGCAATGTCTTGGGCACAAATCCCGCGGCCCCCACGGCCATCGCTTTCTGCACAACTCCACGAGGCGCTTCACCAGAGATCAGCGCCACACGCACACCACTGCGATGCGCCACAACGCGCTTTAGGCCCTCAAGCCCATGCATGCCCGGCATATTGTAATCCAAAAGAACCAGATCAAAGCCGCTCTGAGCGTCCAAAGCCGTCAATGCGCCAGCCAAGTCAGACACCGAGACAGTCGATATACCTCCGGCCCCTTCAATAAAGGCAACCAATGTGTCTCTCAAAAGATCATGATCATCCGCGATCAGAATTTTCAATTCTATGCTCCGTCGCTGGCCGCCTTTGTGCAACCCACTGCAATGTCAGTCCCGAATATCGGCCTCAACAACCTACCGTTTAGTTACGTTTTCGACCGTTTCGGCACAACAGTCTGAAAACGTGTTGAAAAGCCCGAATAGATAAAATCTTATACAACTTAACGTAAGGTCATGACAGAAACCTACCCCTTTGTATAGGGTCAGTATACCCTTGACCACATGCCAAATCCACGCGGTCGCGTTATTAAATTCAGTAAGCAGATGAGGCAGCACTAAATGCGGAAAAGAATACACGTTATTTTCGCTGTAGCTGTCGGCCTCATGCTACCACTCACGACCGCCCTTCGGGCAAACGACGCCATGGAATCTCCTTCCGGAAGCGTCATACTGACCGTGTCGGGCACGATCGACACCACAAATGTCGACGACACGGCTCAGTTCGATTTGGATATGTTGCGTTCATTTCCGGCAACGTCCTTTTCGACATCGACCATTTGGACTGATGGGGTCCACATGTTCACGGGTGTACCGTTGGCGTCGTTGCTTGATACTTTGGGGAGTACAGGCAACACGCTGCGGGCCTCGGCCATAAATGACTATGCCATCGAAATCTCAATCGACTCGCTGGAAGATGCGGCGCCTGTTCTGGTGTACGAGATGAATGGTGAGCCCATGCATCGACGTGACAAAGGCCCGCTTTGGATCGTCTATCCGTATGACTCTGAAGAGAGATTTCGCACCGCGAAGATCTATTCGCACAGCGTTTGGCAACTCGACAGGATCGAGATCCTAGACTAGTCTCTGCGCATGTCGCACGCATTCTTCAAAATGGCTCTCGGGTTCCGTCCCACCGCTCTTCAAGACGCCCTGTCTGCCGTTTGTGACCGGCAAGCCGCAACCTCGGCCTAGTCATGCGCCGCGGTACACTCCCGATACTGGACAGAACGCGCGGCAAACGAAATGCTCTCAGTCTCACGTTGCCCGACACCACCGGATGGCGGCGCATCCTGAGCTTGATGCTCATTCTCTGTGCGACATTGCTCGCAACGGTCGCCGCCATCACCACCTATGAGGTCGGCACCAATTTTCGCGACGTTCGCTCTGAGGCATCAGACAATGTCGAATGGTCCTTGGCCCAGGCCGAATTGGAAACCAGAGATTTCACCGCAGCGCTCGAAGCTGCAATGCTGGACCCAGAAGCAAGCTTGGACCGCCTCCGGTTGCGGTACGATATTTTTTACAGCCGTTTCGTCACAATCATGCGGTCCCCGAACTATCAACGCCTGAACACAACCCCAGAGTTTGACGCCGCCCTCCATCGGATTGAGCGATTCGTACTCGGTTCCGAAACCCTGATCGATGGTCCAGATGACGCTTTGCGCGCGGCCCTGCCCGATCTCAGAAAGAGATCAGAACACCTACGGAACGACACCCGCACCCTGTCTTTGAAGGGGCTGACGTTTTTTGCAGAACAGGCTGACCAACGCAGAGACCGTGTCACCAACACCTTTGTACGCCTCACAGCCAGCACAGCTGCATTGATCGCTGCGCTGATCGCGCTCATCATTCACACCTTCAACATCTATCGGCGCACCCGCCAACGCGGCCATGCCTTGGTGCAGGCCAACGTCCGCATGAACACCATCCTTACAGCGTCCTTTGATGGGGTGATTGTTGTGGACCGCGCCGCACGCATCTTAGAATTTAATCAGGCCTGCGAAGACATGTTTGATTATCATATTGAGGACGTCCACGGCAAAAGCTTTCTGGAAATGCTGGCGCCGGCCCACACACGGATGGCGCACGCGGCGGCCATGGAACGTCTGGCGAAACGCGAACAGGGCAACATAGCGGGAACCGGACGTATCCGCATGGATGCGATGCGGGCAGATGGCAGTATTTTTCCCGTCGAAGTCGCTGTGGAAATGGCCGAGGAAAACAACCAGACCATCTTCATCGGCTTCATTCACGACATCTCTGAGCGGGTCGCAACAGAGCGCGAACTGGTGCAGGCGCGCGACCGTGCTCTGACCGGTGAGAAAGTCAAAGCCGAGTTTTTGACCGTGATGAGCCATGAAATACGCACACCGCTGAACGGTGTCCTTGGCAATCTAAACCTGCTCAATGACACTGCACTGACATCCACTCAAACACGCTATGTCCGCAATATGGAAATCTCCGGTCGCGTGTTGATGCGTCATGTTGATACCGTACTCAACATCGCCCGTCATGAGGCGGGCGTCTTAGATGTCTCTCTGAGCAACGTCGATTTGTCGGTGTTGTTGCAAGAGCTGATCGACAGCCAACTCAGTGCCGCCATCGCACGAGGCACCTCCCTCAGTTGGCGCTGGGAGGGGGCGCCCCGTGCTTGGGTCCAAACCGACCGCGCCGCCGTTGAGCAAATTCTGTTGAACCTGATTGGCAACGCCATCAAATTCACCGAAGGCGGCACAATCATCGTCGAAGCCGAGGCCCTGAAAGACACAGACGAAGAGACGTCGATGATCGAACTGCGCGTGGTCGACACCGGCGTTGGCATCGCGCCTGATCGGATTGACCACGTGTTTGACGATTTTGTCACCAATGACTCCACCTTTGGTCGTGTGCCCGGCGGCACCGGCCTTGGCCTTGGGATCGCGCGCCGATTTGCCGAAAACATGGGCGGCGGAGTCGGCGTTGAAAGCCTGCATGGGCAAGGTTGTGCGTTTTGGGTACGCCTGCCCATGGCTCCCGGAACACGCACACTACACAGCACCACACCACGCCGCGCTGCCCCGGTGCCGCCGATGCATATTCTTCTGGTAGAAGACAACCCCATCAACATCGAACTCGCGCAGGACATGCTCACCCGTGAAAACCACAGTGTGATCTGCGCCACGGATGGCGAACAGGCAGTACAGGCCGCTGAAAGGGCGACATTTGATGTGATCTTGATGGACATTGCGATGCCCGTGATGAACGGACAGCAGGCAACACTTGCCATTCGCGCAGGCGACGGCCCCAATCAGAACACACCGATCGTTGCGATCTCCGCCAACATCTTGCCTGACGAACGCAAACGCCTGATCGCGGCGGGGATGAACGGGTTTCTGGGCAAGCCGCTCAATCGATCAGAGCTTGAAGCGCAATTGCGCCAAATTGCGCAAAACAGCATCTCAGCAGTGACGCTCACAAGCGACACGCCCGCCGCCCAAACACAGGCGCGCGACACCGACCAGCTTTTGGACACCGCCGCAATCCGTGGCAACCGCGCCGGGCTCCCCGAAGACACGTACCACCGCCTGTTGGCGCGCTTTCTGGTAGAGGGCGACGCGCTCAACGCCGCCATCACCGCGCCTTACCGGCAATCCCGGCACGTTGCGAAACTCTGTCATGATCTTGCCAGTGCCTCTGCCATTTTTGGCGCACGCGCGTTGCACACAGCCTTGGTGGAAGCGGACACCGCTGCCAAACAAAGAGACATCGCAAAGTTTGAGCAATGCCTCGTCACCTTGCCCCCTCTTTGGCGCAAGACCCGCGCCGCACTGGAAACAGAGCTGCCCAGTGATGTCGCACAAAAGGGGTTAAGCCATCTGCGCCCCAAGCATTGAGCAAGACCTTAACTGAACCCGCAAATGTTTGATGTGAACTGCACAGAAATCATCGGCCTTCAGCACATCATTGCGTTCAGATCGCCCAGCCCCATCCCTCCTTCAAGCAAACGTTGCGTCACTCCCATGTCCTTAAAGGGTAACTTGGGAGAATATTGAATTTGCGAGATGCGCCAAACAATCTGATACTTTAGCGTGGATCTCGGAGCGGGGAGGACGACCAATGAGACACGACACAATTGTTGCCGGTGTCGGCATGATCAAATTTGCCAAGCCGGGTGCATCAGACAGCTATGATCAAATGGGGGCCGCTGCGGTACGTGCTGCCCTGAAAGACGCCGGTCTCAACTACGATGATATACAACAGGCCTATGCAGGCTACGTCTATGGTGACAGCACTTGCGGACAAAAGGCGCTGTATCACGTCGGCATGTCCGGCATCCCAATCATCAATGTGAACAACAATTGCTCCACGGGCTCGACCGCGCTGTATATGGCACGTCAAGCCATCGAAAGTGGCATCGCCGATTGTGTGCTTGCGGTCGGGTTTGAGCAAATGCAACCCGGCGCGCTCACCTCTCACTGGACCGACAGACCCACACCATTTGATGACTTTGACGCCGCCTGCGACACGCTTGTGGGACACGCCGAGGTGCCCCTTGCGCTGCGCTACTTCGGCGGGGCTGGCAAATCTCATATGGAAAAATATGGGACCGAACTCAAAGACTTCGCCAAAATTCGCGCCAAAGCCTCTCGTCATGCTTCGCGCAATCCACTGGCGCTCTTTGCGCAAGAGCTGACCGAGGATCAAGTCCTGGCCGCTCCGGTCATGTGGGACGGTGTGATGACCCGCCTGATGGCCTGCCCACCAACCTGTGGCGGTGCTGCTGCAATCCTCTGTTCCAGAAGCTTCGCCACCAAACATGGCCTCGACACAACGGTGCAGATCAAAGCCCAAGCCATGACCACCGACTACGCCTCTACCTTTGAGAGCCGCGATATGATGCAGGTTGTCGGTTACGACATGACCGCCGCCGCCGCTCAGCAAGTTCAGGAAACCTCCGGCATCGCCATCGCAGATGTCGATGTGGTCGAGCTGCACGACTGTTTCGCGCACAACGAGCTGATCACCTATGAAGGTCTTGGTCTCACTCCGGAAGGGACTGCACAGAAATTCATTGCTGATGGCAACAACACCTATGGCGGCACCTTTGTGACCAACCCCTCTGGCGGCCTGCTATCCAAGGGCCATCCCCTGGGCGCCACTGGATTGGCACAATGTTACGAGTTGACCCATCAGCTGCGCGGCACCGCAGAGGCCCGTCAGGTTGACGGTGCACGCACCGCGTTGCAGCACAACCTTGGCCTTGGTGGTGCCTGCGTCGTAACGCTGTATCAGGCGGCGTAATCGACATGGGTATTTTTGACCGCACAACCAAAGGCCACGTGACCCCAGCTGTCGCCGTCACGTTGGAACATGGCGCACTGGCGTTTTTTGCCGAAACCATTGGCGAAAGTGACCCGATCTACTTTGACACACAGGCCGCAGTGGCGGCAGGTCATCCCGACATCCTTGCACCAGCCACCTATGCCGTGGCGATTGGCGCCTTTGCAGGCCAGCAGGCTTTGCGCCAAGGCCTGCCCGACATCATAGATCTGATCAAAGCGGATCTGCGGGTCCTGCTGCATGGCACTGAGGCCTACACCTACCACGGCCCGATGTTTGCCGGGGACACCGTGCTGGTCGAGAACGAGATCACCGATTTCACCGATGCCAAAGGCGGCAAACTGGAAATCGCCCATGTCACCACCCGCATCAGCCACGCAGAACGCGGCCCGCGCGTCACCGCCACGCGTGCCATGATCCATCGTCTGGGCTAGGGGAGAGAAACTTTGACTGTGACACCCCAAACAGCCGACATCGGCGACACGCTTCCCCCGCTCACTTTCGGGCCAATCACACGCAGCACACTTGCGCTCTATGCCGGGGCCTCCGGCGATCACAACCCGATCCACATCGACATCGATTTTGCCCATCAGGCGGGGATGGACGATGTCTTTGCCCATGGCATGCTGTCCATGGCGCAACTTGGGCGTGTTGCGGTCAACTGGGCGGGCCAATCTCGCCTACAAAGCTTGTCGTGCCGTTTCACCGCCATCACCCCGGTGGGCGCCACCCTCACCTGCACCGGCGCAGTGATTGATCGTGTGGAGGACAAAGGCCAAATCACGCTTACCGTGAAACTCGCCGCCCACATCGACGATGGCACCCAAACCCTGCGCGGCGAAGCCCAAATCTGCGGCACGCCCTAACTCCTTTGCCCCGGCATCGCCGGGGCGCGCCCGACCCTCCCCACGGGAGGGCGCTTCGCACCCACCCAGGGTCGCCCGCGCCCCTCGTGTCTGACAAGGAACAGCCAAATGCCCAATCACATGTGGATGACCGAAGACCACACCGCCTTCTCCGACACCGTCAAACGCTTCTTTGATGAAGAGGTCACCCCCAACAAAGACGCTTGGACCGAGGCGGGTGTTATCCCCAAATCGCTGTGGCAAAAGGCCGGTGCACTTGGCATTCTTGGTGCCACTTTCCCCGAAGAACACGGCGGCCTCGGTCTGTCGCGCCACTTTGATGCGGTGACATTTCTAGAGCAAACCAAAGCGGGCGACAGCGGCTGGGGCGTCTCGGTGCACAACATCGCTGCGCATTACATCACGTCCTTTGGCACCGAAGAACAAAAAGCCCGTTGGCTGCCGGATCTGGCGACAGGCGATAAAATCGCCGCGATCGCCATGACCGAACCCGGCACCGGCTCTGACCTGCAAGCGGTCAAGACCACGGCCATCCGCAATGGCAACGAATATCTCATCAATGGCTCAAAAACCTTCATCACCAACGGCGCCACCGCCGATCTCATTGTGCTGGTCGCCAAAACCGACCCCACGGCCAAAGGCCGCGGTGTGTCGCTGATCGTGGTGGACACCAAAGACCTCGAAGGCTTCGCTGTGGGCCGCCGACTCAAGAAAATGGGTATGAAGCGCAACGACACCGCTGAGCTCTCCTTCACCGATGTGCGTGTGCCGCTCACCAACCTGATTGGCACAGAAGAAGGCCAAGGTTTCATTCAACTGATGCAGCAACTGCCGTGGGAGCGTTTGATCCTTGGCTACATGGCCCTTGGTGCATCGCAATGCGCGCTGGAGCACACGTTGGCTTATGTGAAAGAGCGCAAAGCCTTTGGTCAAAGGGTGATGGATTTCCAAAACACCCGCTTCAAGCTGGCCGAATGCGCCACCAAAATTGAACTGCTCGCGGCGTTTTGTGATCAATGTTTGGCCGAACTCGACGCCGGTCAGCTCACCGCAGAGAAAGCCGCCATGGCCAAATGGTGGGGCACCCAAACCCAATGCGAAATTGTCGACGAATGTCTGCAGCTGCACGGCGGCTATGGCTACATGTCCGAATATCCCATCAGCGAGCTCTACACCGATGCACGTGTGCAAAAAATCTACGGCGGCACCAATGAAATCATGAAAGAAGTGATTGCCCGGTCCTTGGACATCGACTGATGGGGCACGACAACAGACAAAGCGCGCGCGTGTTGGGCAAGCAACAATGGCCTTTCGCACTTAGCCCGCCACGCCCCGTTGGCGTCTGATCAGAATATGGAGAAAACCATGCTGCACGGCACACGCGTTATCGAAATCGAAGGCCTCGGCCCCGGCCCTTTCGCCGCCATGCATTTGGCCGACCTTGGTGCAGATGTCATCACCATCCACCGCAAAGGCGGCAGCAGCATCACCGCCGACCAAAGCGTGCTGGATCGTGGCAAACGCTCCATTGCACTTGACCTCAAAGACCCCGCCGATCTGGACACCGCGAAACAACTCATCGCCACGGCCGACGCATTGATCGAAGGCTTCCGCCCCGGTGTGATGGAACGCCTCGGACTTGGGCCCGCCGAGTGTCACGCTGAGAACCCGACGTTGGTCTATGGCCGCATGACGGGCTGGGGCCAATCTGGTCCGCGTGCCGACACGGCCGGGCATGATCTCAACTACATCGCCCAATCTGGCGCACTTTGGTACGCCTCTGAGCCCGGCTCCCCCCCGATCAGCCCGGCCACGCTGGTCGGAGACATCGGCGGTGGCGCGCTGTATCTCGTCATCGGCATTCTGTCGGGCATCCTCAACGCCCGTGCCACGGGACATGGCACCGTGGTCGACGCCGCCATCGTCGACGGTTCCGCCCATATGATGGCGCTGTTGATGGCGCTGCGCCAAGCCGGCGGCCTCTCGATGGAGCGCGGCCACAGCCTGCTGGATGGCCCCCATTGGTCACGAAGCTACGCCTGCGCTGATGGCGGGTTTGTTTCCGTGCAATGTCTGGAGCCTCAATTCTATGCAAGTTTCCTTGCAAAGCTGAACTTCTCCGATGACCCCGAATTTGCCAAACAACATGACCGCGCACTTTGGCCCAAACTCACCACCCGCCTCGCCGATCTGTTTCTCTCAGAGCCGCGCCAGCATTGGGATGATCTTTTCTCTGGCTCAGATGCCTGCGTCGCGGTTGTGCTTTCGCCCGAAGAAAGTGCGCAGTCCCCGCATATGTCCGCACGCCATGTCTGGCATCACACAAATGGCCATCTGCAACCCGCCCCCGCACCACGCTTTGAGGGACAGACGGCATCCATCAACCCCGCTCCCAAACGCGGACAGCACACCAAAGAGATTTTGGCCGAGCTTACGCAAAAATCGGCCCTGCAACGCGCGGTCCCTTAACGCAAAAGAGGCGCGCCGCAGGCGCACCTCTGTGAAACAGTCGCAATACCGACGCGATACCAACGTTCGAAATCGTGGTTAGCGACCCCGTACAGTGTCAATCATCAGCTTAACGTTTTCAGGATCCGCATCCGGTGTAATGCCGTGGCCAAGGTTGAAAATATGCGGTCCATTGCCCAATGCAGCCATAATTTTGCGGGTCTCATCGACCAAATCCTGACCTCCTGTCACCATATGTGACGACTTCAGGTTGCCCTGTACACAGCCATCAACCTGCACATTGGCCGCCGCCCATTCGGGCGTCACACCATCATCCAGCGCCACGCAATCCGCGCCGGTTGCTTTGGCAAACCCAACATAGCGTTCCCCGGCACCACGTGGGAATGCGATGATGGGTGTGTCTGGATGCCGAGCCTTAAGCTCGGAAATGATTTTCTTTGTGGGCTCAAGTGCATAGCGGTCAAAATCCGCCCCTTTCAGCGACCCGGCCCAACTGTCAAACAGCTTCACAACCTCGGCGCCTGCCTCGATTTGCTTGGACAGATAATCCACAGTTCCCTCGACCAGACGGTCAATGATGGCACCAAACAGCTCTGGGTTTTCGTCCTTTAGCTTATGCGCGGGTCCTTGATCTGGCGTGCCACGGCCCGCCACCATATAGGTCGCAACCGTCCAAGGCGCGCCGGCAAACCCGATCAACGTGGTCTCCTTTGGCAGCTCCTGACGCAAAATGCGGACGGTTTCATAAATCGGGTTCAACGTTTCATGAATCGCGCTCGCGGCATTAAGCTTGTCAAAGTCCGCTTGTGTTTCAATGGTGGAAAGCCGCGGCCCCTCACCAGTCACAAACCACAAATCCGCCCCCAACGCCTGCGGCAACAACAGAATGTCGGCAAATAAAATAGACGCGTCAAATCCGTAACGCCGGATAGGTTGCAGCGTCACTTCAGCCGCTAATTTGCTGTTATAACAAAGACTTAGAAAGTCTCCCGCTTGCGCACGCGTGGCGCGATACTCGGGCAGGTAGCGACCGGCCTGTCGCATCATCCAGATTGGCGGCGTTTCCAATGTTTCGCCTGCCAGCGCCCGCAAGATCGTCTTCTCGGCCATGCCTGTCCCCTCAAGTGTTGCGTGTTTGTGGTCTGGCAACAGCGACAAGAAGTCAAGACCACAGCGCTTGTCAGGACACCCTGTCGCGGCTATCCCTGCGGGCATGAGACTGACTTTGCCCAATCCCGACTCGACGCTGAAAATTGGCACCCGTGGTTCCCCGCTTGCGCTTGCTCAAGCCTTTGAAACCCGTCGCAGACTGATGAAAGCCTTCGATCGCGACGAGGAATCCTTTGAGATCGTGGTCATCACAACCTCTGGGGACAATGCACAGCTCATCGCCAAGGACAAACCGCTTAAAGAGCTCGGTGGTAAGGGCCTTTTCACCAAGGAGATCGAAGAAGCGCTTGTTGCCGGGCGCATTGACATAGCGGTTCACTCCATGAAGGACATGCCCGTGGCACAGCCTGAGGGCCTCCTGTTGGATACCTACTTGCCCCGCGAAGACACACGCGACGCCTTTGTTTCACCAAACCACACCTCTTTGGCCGATCTGCCTGAAGGGGCTGTTGTCGGCACGTCAAGCCTACGTCGTCGGTCCCAACTGTTGAATTATCGCAACGACCTCAAAGTTGTAGAGTTTCGTGGAAACGTACAGACTCGCCTCAAAAAGCTGTCAGACAACGTGGCAGACTGCACCTTCCTTGCGATGGCAGGCCTAAATCGCTTGAATATGGCGCATGTCGCAACAACGGCCATTGAACCTGAAGACATGCTGCCAGCGGTTGCTCAAGGCGCCATCGGAATTGAACGGCGTGCATCAGATATGAACACTGCTGCGCTACTCGAAGCCCTGCACGACACGCCAACCAGTCAACGTCTGGCAGCAGAGCGGGCGTTCCTTGCGGCGCTGGACGGTTCTTGCGAAACACCAATAGCCGCCCTAGCGGAACTCGACGGCACTACCCTCCGGTTGCGCGGTGAGGTTCTTCGTCCAGATGGCTCAGAAAGCCTTAAGGATGACACATCCGCTGCCGTGGAAGACGGCGCTGAGCTCGGAAAAGCCATGGCAGCCAAATTGTTAGCTCAAGGTGGTGTGGGTTTTTTTGACTGGCGAAACCAAGGCTAACCCGAGGTTAGGTTCCTTTTAACAGCGCCATTGCTTCCACGATTTTGCCATGTTTTGAAACGATCCTGTTCTCGTGAGCGACACAGAGGACAGATCTCATGACCCCTTTGGCCCAAAGTGGCACTATTGACGTAGACAGCTGGGACACGCTGCAATCCACCCCGATGGACACCGGCCTTTGCGTGCGCGAAACGGATGGTGAGTTCCGCCACAACAACAACACCGAAACGGTGCTCCGTTTTGTGGGTGTCCTATTTATCCTAAGCGCCTTTGTGCAATGGAGTTTCCCAGACGCAAATTTTGTGGGAGATCCGATGCTATCAAAGACGTTGCTGTCTGTTGCTTTCGCCCTCATCGGCATGGCGGCTTATCGCTTTGCTATCAAAGGCCACCGCGCCGAGATCCGATTTGATTCAAAGTCCAAGTCTATCGAAATCGCGGCCCTCAACCGACGTGATCGGACAAAGGGAAAACGCAGCCTGAAACTCAATGAAATCAAGAGTATCTATGTGCGCCGCGCAGACATGCCACAGGGCAAAGCAGCGCTTCGCATACGTCTAAAAAGTTGTTCGAAAGAAATCACGGCCATCCGCGGCAGTCTCGCGGAAATCGAGGCGGCCCACGCAGTTCTTTGCAGCAACATCCGGCACGGGAACCGCGCCTAGCCACTGGCCTGCCTCAGCTTGCTCAAAGACACGCGGTTTCTGCGGTTTTGTCGCGTCACACCCATTTTGCCATTGGGGGCAGGCTCATCAGCACAGCATTGGCATCATGCCCTGTCTCGAGGCCAAACTTGGTACCGCGATCATAGACCAAATTGTACTCAGCATAGAGACCGCGGTGCTGCAACTGTGCGTCTTTCTCGGCATCCCCGAAAGCCTCGCCCCGCCGTTTCTCCACCAGCGGCACAAAGGCCGGAAGAAACGCGCGGCCTATTTCCTGAATAAATGCAAAATCTGAGGCCCAATCTCCGGTGTTGTGATCGTCCAAAAATATGCCGCCAACACCCCGTGCACGGTTGCGGTGAGGAATGTAGAAATACTCGTCCGCCCAAGCCTTTAGCCGAGGGTACTGCGTGTCATCATACCTGTCGCAATGTGTCTTCTGAACAGCGTGAAAATGGGCTGTATCCTCATCATACTCCAAGCAGGGATTCAAATCCGAACCACCACCAAACCACCACCCATGCGGTGTCCAAAACATCCGCGTGTTCATATGTACAGCTGGGCAGTGGGGGTTTTGCATATGCGCCACAAGGCTGATGCCCGCAGCCCAGAACCGGGGATCATCCTTCATGCCCGGCAAGCCCTTGCGCGCCGCCATGGCCACCTGAGCGCGCTCACTCAATTGACCATATACCGTGGACACATTTACACCCACTTTCTCAAACACCCGTCCGCCGCGCATCACCGACATTAGGCCGCCACCCGCATCAGATCCGTCCGCGCTTGCGCGCGTGGTCTTGCTGACTTCAAATTGTCCTATCGGTTGGTCTGAAAAAGGTCCTGTGGTGTGGCTTGCTTCAAGACCTTCAAAAGTCGTGACAATCTCGTCGCGCAAACAGCGAAACCACGCGCTGGCCGTTTGCTTTTCGCTGTCCATCTGTCCGCTCATCTCAGCCTCCACAAGTGTTCGGTGGGGGCCTATCATCAGCTGCCAGTGCAGACCAGATGCTCGCCCCCGCCAAAGTGCCGCATCAATGGGCGGGCGTACTAACCGTATCCAGCAAAGAGCGGCCGCCGTCCACAGTCACAATTTGCCCTGTCATAAAGCCAGAGGCCTCCGAAGAAAGGAACTGAACTGCATCCGCAAGCTCGCCAGGAGAGGCAATGCGACCCAACGGTGTGTGTTGCTCAATCTCATTTCGGCAGTCGTGATTGTCTTTCAGCGCAGTCTGAAGGCTGGCCGACATGACTGACCCAATCGCCACTGCATTCACGCGAATACGTTCTGGTGCCAAGGCAACGGCCATGGCACGCGTCATTTGATCCAAAGCCGCTGTGGCGATCGAATATCCCAGCAAATCAGGTTGCGATCTCTGCGCGGCAATCGAGGAAAGATTCACAATGGCCCCAGCCGCGCCGTCTTCTTTACCGTCGGCCTGTTTGATCATGCGCTTTGCGACCATCTGACTGAGCTTGAGAGAGGTCATCAGGTTTTGCTGCAGCATGAGTTCAACAGAGGCATCATCGGGGTTGAGTGGATCGCTGGTTGTCACCTGACGACAGCCATTGATGAGGATATCGACCTGCTCAAACGCATCAATTGTAGCAGAGATCAAGTTTTTGATGGTCAGCTTTTCGCGCAAATCTCCGGCGAAATAGCGCACGTTGCCGTCTTCCGGACGCTCACCAAACTCCGCGCATAGGCTTTTTTCGTCCATGTCCGCGAACATGACATTGGCACCGTGCTCGACAAAATGCCGACCAATTGCCAAACCGATACCATTGGCAGACCCGGTGATAATGGCAGTCTTACCTGCGATTGAAAATGACATCTACGATCCCCATCACGCTGTCAGAATAGCCCATATGTGCAGTTTCACCTACGAACACGAGTTGGGCGCTGTGCATGCAATACCTTGAAACGGGTGTCACCGCCAACATCTTCCACCTCTTGGAAAGACTCACGCAACGTCGCCTCATACGGCAAGTGTCGGTTGGCCACCATCCAAAGGTGCCCGGACGGTGCCATCATTTTGGCCGCAGCTGTAATGAAGGCTTTGCCCAGATCCGGGTCCGCTTTGCGGCCGGTATGAAACGGTGGGTTCATGACGACAGTTTCAACGCGATGACCCGGTTTGAAGTTTGTGGCATCTGCCCAATGAAACTGAGCGCGTTTGTCCTGAACATTCACCTCGGCACAACTCAGAGCCACGTGATCAGCTTCGACCAAATGCAAAACCTCAACTCCGTCACGCTCTAAGACACGTTTGGAAAGATACCCCCAACCCGCACCCAAATCAGCTACGACACGCCCTAACTTTGCGGGTAATACCTCCGCCAACATTTCAGATGCCGGATCAACCGCGTCTGCACTGAAGACTCCAGGGCGGGTTTCGAAACCACCTTCGATTTGAGTGGCAGGGCCCGCCTGCCAATCAGAGAAATCACCGCCGGAAAACCAAAACAAGCGCCCGTGTGATTTCGCAAAACTTCCCAAAATCTCACCACGCTTGCGGCATTCTTTGAAAAGACTATCGACACCATCCGTCTTTTGGCCATCAACGATGACCAGGTCAGCGCACTTTACGGCACGCGCAATCAGATCGCGCGCTTGCTCTTTGGCGCGTGGCAACACAACAATCGCTGTAGTGTAGAGCCCCTCCTCAACCACTTTGACGTTGTAACCAGCGCCTTCATAGGCGTCATACACCGGCTTTAGCGGTTGAATGATATCACATTGCTCCCGAGAAACGGCGTGCACGTCATATCCGACATACGGAGCAAAAATGGCCACCCGTGCATCGGACGGGAGGTTCAGGCCGTGCTCTTGAACGGCCAAAGACAATCTATTTTGAGACATAGCTCTTAGGTCGACCAGCCTGAGCCGGTCACTCCTTCTCCATGGTGCATTGCAAAGGATGTTGGTGTCGCTGAGCCAGATCCATCACTTGCGTGACTTTGGTTTCCGCAATTTCATGGCTGAAAACACCTACGACAGCCACTCCCTTCTTGTGCACCGTCAGCATGATTTCAAAGGCCTGCGCATGGGTCATAGCAAAGAAACGCTCCAGCACATGAACAACAAACTCCATCGGCGTATAGTCATCATTCAAAAGCAACACTTTATAAAGCGGAGGCTTTTTCGTGCGCACACGGGTTTCGAGCGCGACACCAAGGTCACCCCCGTCGTCATCACCCATGGACATCTGTACGTTCGAAAATGGCATAGTCACGAGAATCCGGTCTGTGGTTTCGTGTTTATATAACCTGAAGTTGGCTTTAGAAAAGAGGTCTGGAACAATCGGATCTTTTTCATGCCCAAATTGCTGACCACAATCGCCTTTGATGCGGACGATACCCTTTGGCATACGGAGCGCTTCTTTCGACTAACCCAAGTGCGTTTCGCGGACCTTTTGTCGGATTTCGCCGACCCTGAACACCTCGAAGATCGCTTGCTTGCTGCCGAACGCCGCAACGTCGGACATTACGGCTTCGGAGTGAAGGGGTTTGTATTGTCTATGATTGAAACCGCCATTGAAGTAACCGAAGAAAGAGTTCCGGCGTCAGTCATCGCCGAACTCATGTCCTGTGGTCGAGATATGCTGGAACACCCGATCGATTTACTGCCTGACGTGCAGCAAGTGGTTGAAGCTCTTGCCAGTTCATACAGGCTCATTTTGATCACCAAAGGTGATCTTCTGGATCAGGAACGTAAGCTTGCGCAATCAGGGCTTGGTGATTTGTTTGATTGGATCGAAATCGTGAGCCACAAGACGGAGGACGTCTACGCGCGCACATTTGCACGATACGCAGACGGGGCTGACAGAGCGATGATGATCGGGGATTCTCTGCGCTCAGACGTTGTACCCGCATTGGACGCTGGAAGCTGGGCCGCACACATACCAAATGGCGAGCCATGGGCATTGGAGACCGCTGAGATTCCTCAAAACAACAAGAGATTTGTGGCGCTTTCGTCACTATCAGAAGTTTTACCGATTATTGACAGCGTGGGCTAACGCCATAAAACGACAGCTTTAGGGGATTGGCTTTTGGGAGGCACAACATCTTCCAACGCGATTGAACGGGCGCGAAAGCTGCTAGAAACATTCGCTTTATTCGATGCGGGCCCTGTGCTAGCCTGACCTCAATAATAAAGGTCAGACCGAAAAATCGGCGACCAGAGGCAGACAAAGGGCAGTTCAAGTGAAGGTGCGGCACATACAGCCGGCCCGTTTCGGGCTATTTTTGACAATGCTTGCATTCTGTGTGGCAATGGCGCCGATGGCGACCACTGCGGCGCCCTATGCAGCTATGGTGGTGGACGCTCGGGACGGAAAAGTTCTGCACAGTCGCAACGCCGACACCCGTCTTCATCCGGCGTCTTTGACCAAGATGATGACTCTCTACATCGCTTTTGAGGCCGTGGAGAACGGCGAGATTAGTCTAGACACCAAGGTCAAAATTTCCAAAAATGCGGCGGCCGAACCTCCCTCGAAGCTCGGACTTCAATCAGGACAACGGATTGCCTTCCGCTATCTTATCCGTGCTGCCGCAGTAAAGTCTGCAAACGATGCTGCCACTGCGATCGGAGAGGCTATCGAAGGGTCAGAGGCGGCCTTTGCCCGCCGAATGAATCGCACAGCAAAAGCACTCGGCATGTCCAATACAACATTCAAGAATGCCCATGGGCTGACGGAAAGCGGCCACATGTCCACCGCACGAGACATGACCACACTTGGACGCCACGTGCTTTACGACTACCCCGAATACTACAATTTGTTCTCTCGCCGCTCTACAAGCGCGGGAATTAAGACTGTCAACAACACCAACCGGCGCTTGCTTGCTGCCTACCGTGGCGCAGATGGGATCAAAACCGGATATACTCGTGCTGCTGGCTTCAACCTTGTGGCGTCCGCCGAGCGTGGCAACAAACGAGTGATCGCGACCGTTTTTGGGGGGCGCTCCACAGCGACTCGCAACGCAAAAGTGGCCGAGCTTCTGGATCTCGGCTTTGGCAGATCTGCGACACGTGTCGCTCTGCGCAAACCCGCACTTCCAGGATATCAAGGCAGCAACAAAGCAACGGGAAAAACCATTCGCGTCACTACTGCAGTCAAGAAGTCTCTGCGCCCAAGATTGCGCCCTTCGCAGACCGCCGAAGCGCAACCATCCGTGGTGGCTGGAGCCGCCATTGCCGAAGCCTCTGTTGTCGCAAGTGCAGAGCTTATCGAACATGACATTCAATCTGCCCTTTTACAGGCACAAGATGATGGCAGTATCACTCTCGCCAGCCATCAGGAAGAGGCAACACCGCCCCCCCAGCCCAAAGTGGTCACCCGCATTTCAACCGCGGGCGGTCGCCATTGGGGGATCAACGTGGGTCGATACAACAGCCGCTATGCAGCCGAAAAAATGCTCTTAAAGACTGCGCTCGCTGAGATGGCGACGCTTGACGGAAGCTTACGCAAAGTCGTGAAAAATTCGCGTGGATTTGAAGCTAACTTTATGGGGCTCTCCAAAGACACCGCCGATCTCGCCTGTCGCCGTCTACAGGCACGCCAAATCACGTGTTATACATTGGGGCCCGGCTGATAGGTTTCCCAGCGAAGTTAGATACAAACGCCTTCCCCTGACATCAGCGGAAGGCGTTTTTCATTTGAACCCGTGCCCGCTATATTACGATTTGGGTTTGTCATCGTATTGCCCAGACAAAATGCGATGCGCATTTCCTTCGGGATCATCATATTGGTTTGACCGCACCGTATACAGAAATGCTGCGAGGCCCACACCGCCCAACAAGAGCGAAACCGGTATCAAGTAAGACAGAACTTGCATCTCATTACCTCAGGCGCAACGCGTTTAGCGACACTGTAATCGACGACAGTGACATCGCCAATGCCGCAATCAAAGGCGTCGCCAATCCAGCCACGGCCAAGGGAACAGCAACGATGTTATATATCGTGGCGATACGGAAGTTTTCACGGATGCGTCCTGTTGCACTTTGCGCCGTCTCGATCGCCATCGGGATCGGTGACAAATCTCCACCCAGCAGCACGATATCGGAGGCCACGCGCGCGGCATCCAAGGCCGATGCCGGAGAAATGGACACATGCGCCGCGGCCAATGCTGCCGTATCGTTAAGTCCATCGCCAACCATCAAAACATACCGGCCTTTCTCAGAAAGTGCCTGAATGCGCTTTGCTTTGTCTTCGGGAAGCGCTTCTGCTTCCCAATTTGCTATGCCCAGTTTCTCAGCCAAAGCCCGTACCGCATCAGAGCTGTCCCCAGAGATCAAGACAATGTCTTTGCCGCCTTCACGTAAAGCCGTCACGGCCTCTTCAGCACCAGCCCGCAGTGAATCTTCAAACACGAAGCCCTCTGAAACCTTACCCGCTATGCTAAGGTAGGCTGCTGTTGAGCCTTCATTTGATGCGCCAACCCAGCTGGCACGCCCCAGTCGTACCAGATCGCCATTGTATAGGCCTTGCGTACCATATCCGGGCACCTCTTGCAGCTTCTGCACCGCCGCAGGCTCCACCCCAGCCATTTGTGCCGCTTGGGTCAGGGCCACGCTCAAAGGGTGTGCAGACACCCGTGATAGAGCCAGTGCGATGGACAAGGTTTCTGAATCAAACGCGTCGAGATTGATAAGCTTTGGCGTCCCAGCCGTCAGCGTGCCCGTCTTGTCAAACACCACGGTGTCCACCTGGGCCATGCGTTCAAGCGCAGTACTGTGTTTGACAAGCATACCTTTACGAAACAAGCGACCAGAAGCGGCCGTCGTCACGGCTGGCACCGCCAATCCCAGTGCACAGGGACAGGTGATGATCAATACTGCCGCTGCAATATTGAGTGCTGTGCGCACATCGAAGGTATAAAGGTACCAGCCGACAAAACTCAGCGCAGACAGGATATGCACACCGGGAGCATAGAGCTTGGCTGCCTTATCCGCCAAAGACGTGTAGTTGGATCGACCAGATTCAGCCACAGCCACCAGATCCGCCATACGATGCAGACTGGTTTGTTCACCTACCGCACTAGCGCGGATCATCAGCGGGCCGGTCAAATTTACTTCGCCAGCGCTCACAGTCTGACCAGGCTCTGCAAAGACGGGCAAAGTTTCTCCAGTCAGCAACGAGCGATCCAGCTCTGATTGCCCCTCTAGAATCTCACCATCCACTGGCATGCGCCCGCCGGGGCGCACCAAGATCACGTCACCGACCTGCAAATCTCGCACTGCGACGCTCTCTTCCCGCCCATTTACGACTCGAAACGCACGTGGCACCTCGAGAGCCGCCAGTTCCTCAGCAGCAGAGCGTGCGACCGCCCTTGTGCGGTGATCCAGATAGCGCCCGCCCAACAGGAAGAACACCAAAGTCAACGCAGCATCGAAGTAGGCATGCTCGCCGGATAGACTCGTTTCCCAAAGCGATGTGACAACGGCTAAAACAATGGCCAAGACAATCGGCACATCCATGTTCAAACGTCGGTGCTTTAGTGCACTCCAAGCATGAACAAAAAACGGCTTGCCGGAAAAAAGGATGGTCGGAAGAGCAATCGCCGCAGAAATCCAATGAAACAAATCACGTGTTGCAGCCTCAGCCCCGGACCAAACGGAGACCGACAAAAGCATCACATTCATCGAAGCAAAACCCGCCACCGCCAATCGCATCAACAGATCGCGCCCAGCCTTGTCATTTTGCGTCGCACTGAGCGTTCCGGCATCGAGCTCATGCGCCTCATATCCGACAGCCGCCAATACGGAGACCAAATCCGAGGCGGTGATTTCAGCCCCGGCTTCTACCGATGCGCGCTTAAGAGTCAGGTTGACCCGTGCGGACGTAACATTGGGATACGCCTCCAAAGCACGTTCAACCGTGGCAATGCAGGCGGCGCAATGCACACCCGGCACCGACAACGCGATACGGGCCTCCTGTTCTGTTTGCGCATGATCTGCCAAGGCCTGCGCCGCGGGAACGGCATCGCAGGCGGGACAGGCCGAGAGATGAGCGCGCGCCACAGCCGTCATCGGTCAACTTTTCTCGATTCGCAGCACAACCCGCTGCTCAAATGCCGTGCCATCAAGCGCCGTAGCCTTCATGCGAATGTTCCAGTTTCCCGGCTTTAGCTCTTCACGCGCGACATAAGCTTTGCCATCGAACTGAAAATCAGGCTCCCGATCGTCCTGAACATGGGTGGCCCTACCCAGCACCGCTTGTAAATTGCTCACTTGAACAGGGCGTCCGTCTACATCGATGATCGACAAGATCAGCAACCCGCCAGACGACTTCGCTGATACTGTCCAGCCCAAAGCCTCTTGCGCGTCCCGTCGCTGATCAAACTCCTGACTGGCCACGTAAGAATTCTTGACCTCAAGGCCCGGGAACGTTGCAACAGCCTGCCATGCCAATGTGATGTTCACGGCAATGATTACCCCAAACGCGCACACAAAAATCATCAAGAAGTGGAAGCCCGTGAATTTTTTCTCAGCTTGTTGTTCGGCCATCATTGGCCCTTTCCGTTAAAAATCGTGTCTTTGTGAACGCGATCTCCGTTTCCGGTGTCTTCGAACCAAAAACGGAAAGGCGATGTGTGACTTGTCGCGGGCACTGAGCCCGCAGGCGCGATCACATAGACCCGCTGTATTTTCATTTGATCTGCTTCGACCTCCACAGCTTCATAAGGCGTACCCTCAAGATGCACCCGCAAGGACGGATCGCCTTTGACTGAAATACGAAACATTCGATTTTCACCATGTTTGTTTCGCAGCCGGACCTCGTAGGTGTTGCGAATAGAACCGTCAGACAGGGTCACAAACGTCGGATTGCGAATGGGAGCCACTGTGGCCTCAATGTCTGAACGCATAAACAGCGCCACCACCAAGGCTATGCCTACCAGAGACCACAAGGAGGTGTACATGATGGTCCTTGGCCGAAAGATGTGTTTCCAAACGCCGCGCGGCGGCTCGCCAGATCGCTCGCGGTCCTCGTCAGATAGGGCCAGGTAGTCAATCAACCCACGCGGCTTACCGATCTTGTCCATGACATCATCGCAAGCATCGATACACAAACCACAGGTGATGCACTCCATCTGCTGACCATCGCGGATGTCGATCCCCACAGGGCATACATTCACACACGCCATACAGTCGATACAGTCTCCAAGCTCGCTGGTCTCACTCCGGCGCCCTTTGCCACGCGGCTCGCCCCGCCATTCACGGTATCCAATAGTGAGGGTATCCTCATCCATCATGGCCGCCTGAATCCGCGGCCACGGACAAGCATAGATGCAGATCTGCTCACGCGCGAAGCCGCCAAACAAGAAGGTGGTGAACGTTAAAATGGCGATCGTGGTGTAAGCCGCTGGATGTGCCGCCCCTGTAACAAGATTGACAGCCAAGGTGGGAGCATCCGCAAAATAGAACACCCAAGCACCACCGGTCGCCATGGCGATCACCATCCAAGTGACCCACTTTGTCGCCCGCAGGCGCACCTTGCGAAAATCCAAATTCTTTTGCCGATGAAGCCGTAGCCGGGCGTTGCGGTCGCCTTCAATCCAGCGTTCCACGAGTATGAAAAGATCCGTCCAAACGGTTTGTGGACAGGCATAGCCGCACCAAACCCGCCCCAAAGCAGAGGTAAACAGGAACAGTCCAAGACCTGCCATGATCAGCAAACCGGCCACGAAGTAGAATTCATGTGGCCAAATCTCAATCATGAAAAAGAAGAAACGGCGGTTTGCCATATCGATCAACACGGCTTGGTCGGGCAGGCTTGGCCCCCGATCCCACCGCAACCATGGCGTCAGGTAGTAGATTCCCAACGTAACTGCCATGATGATCCATTTCATATTGCGGAACGGACCGTACACGCGCTTTGGAAAAATTGGCTCTCGTGCCGCATAAAGAGAGGGGGCGGGGCTTTTGCTCACGGAATCACTCGTATGTTGGGAATAGAGTTTTTCTGTCTTGTCTCAGCCATAGGACGTCAAAACATTGACATGAGTCAAATGCCACATCTCCGAGTCATCTTTGTCACAGACAAATTCAGAGCTGTCTGAGCTTCAAGCGAATCTTTCTTGCAGCTCCCCACGCACCTGCGCGGGAGTACGACCAGTCCAATTGTGAAACGCGCGATAGAAAGAATTTGGGTCTCGATATGCAAGTAAATAAGAGATTTCTTCAACACTCATGTCGCCCTGTCGAAGGTAATGCAGAGACAAATCAGAGCGCGTATGATCCAGCACAGACTGAAATGTCAGTCCCTCACGGCTCAGGTGGCGTTGTAAGCTGCGGCGGCTTGTCACAAGCCGCCCACAAACCGCATCCACTGACGCCTGCCCAGCAGGGAGCAGTTCCAAAAGCGCGTTGCGCACGCGCAATGACATCGACGTGTTGCGCTGTTGTTCAGCAAGTTGCCTCCGAAGCTCGCGTTCAAATCCAGACCAAAGTTGAGGGTTTTCGGATATCAACGGACGATAAGCATCCTCTCTGGTCATTGTTAAGCGCGGCAGCCGGCTTACGACCGCTTGCCGCCCAAAATGGCGATCATATACATCTTGATGTTGCACAAGATCGGGCAGACCAACTTCCAAAGGTACAAAATCCACCCCGGTGAATGTCCGGCCCAGTTCCAGAAAATAGACCATTTCAAACGCCGCCAAACAATCGGGCATGCGCAACCCTGGTTCCGCCACATCAAGTTCCAATATGACAAGGTGTTCCGTTTCCGTGACGATCAAACGGATCGGAGCGACCAAAGGTTTGAAAACCGCAAGTCGCTGTAAACCAGTGGCAATGTTGGGGCTGCAGGAGAAGGCAAATACGGCTGGGATAAATGGGCCTTGCGCAACTTTTCGCGCCATCTTGACCGCTAACTCCGGGTCATTCGCCTCCGCGAACATCGCCTCCCAGAGAGCAAAACACTGCACTGCGGTAAGGCCTCGCGTGTCCGTCTCAAACAGACTTTGGGGCAAGCCGCAGCGCCTCAAAACGCGCTCAGTCGATATGCCTTCGCTTTCCAGAAGTACCGGGGTGGATTTGTGCGCTGGGTATCGAAGCTGCTTTTGCAATGCCGTCTCCTGTGTTGCATCGAAACCTAAGCATCAGAGACGCTCGATCCAAGACAAACACTGCAAATTAGTACGAGAGGATCGCGGGTGTGAGTGCCAGCCTTTCCAGGAAACGCGCGAACAGGACGGAAAGGCCAGCACCCAATGCCCGTACGGCTTTGCGCCGGGCGACAGGCAATAGCGTTTGCGCCGCAATGCCTGTTAGAAAAATGTACTGACTTTGGGGACTCTAAAACTTGATCTCGGTCAAACGGCTGAAACTTTTTCTGCCTTTATCAAAGATGCGGCCGCCCCAATCTATTGGAGCGGCCAACTTATTGAACCACATGAAATGCCAGCCCTTATTCACCGCCTCCGAGCTGGTGAACATACGCGGAAACGGCTCTCACTTGGGCTTCAGACAAGCGTTCTGACCAGGCAGGCATGACCCCGTAACGGCTATAGGTCACTGTCTCCTTGATGGTCTCGTAGTCTCCACCATAGAGCCAGATTGCGTCCGCAAGGTTAGGTGCGCCTTGTTCTCGATCGCCTGTGCCATCTTCCATGTGACAGACTGAACAATTGTCTTCATAGACAACTGCGCCTGCAGCCACTTGCGCTGTATCAATCGCCTCACCAGAGAGCGACATCACGAAGTTCACCACTTGGTCGATCTCTTCTTTTTCAAGAAGGTCACCAAAAGCAGGCATTTCCGAGTAACGCGCATCGTCGTCCTCTTCGTTGCGAATTCCGTGTTTGATGGTCAGGTAGATGTTTTCGACATCACCGCCCCAAAGCCAGGCGTTGTCCAAGAGGTTCGGATATCCCACCGCACCAGCCGCACCCGAACCATGACATTGAGCGCACCAAGTTTTAAAAACCGCATCCCCCGCCGATACCGCATAAGGGCCCAGCTCTGCATCCGTAGCAATAGAAGTCAGCTCTGCGGCTTCCAGCTTAGCATTGATCGGGGCCAGTTTGTCTTCGGCTGCTTGAATATCGGCAGCCACATTGGCCCGAGTAGACCAGCCCAGAACTCCCGCCGTCGCACTGCTGATACCGGGCCAAGCTGGGTAGGCGATTGAGTAACCAATGGCCCAGACAATAGTGGCGTAGAACACCCACAGCCACCATCGTGGCATCGGATTGTCGAACTCTTCGATTCCGTCCCACTCATGACCAGTGGTGTTTGGATCGTCGTCGTATTTTTTCATCTTGCTCATGTCCGCGCCTCCTCGTTCGTGGCGGGTTTGTCGTCATGGCGAAAAGGGATGTTGGCCGACTCGCGGTGTTCTTTGTTGGCACCAGGGCGAAACACCCAAAACACTATTGCCATGAAGAACCCAAACAGGAACAAAAGCATCCAGCTGTCCGCAAACTCACGCAATAAGGAATAGGTTTCCATGTGTAATCCTCCCTTTACCGCGATGCATCAGGCGTGAAGGTCGAGAAATCGACCAACGTGCCTAACATTTGCAAATACGCAACCAGCGCATCCATTTCTGTAACTTCGGCGTGTCCGTCAAAGTTGCGCACATTCACGCTGTCTTCGCCGTAACGCTCCAAAAGCCCATCGTAGTCACTGTCAGGATTGGCCTGCGCCGCGAAATCCGCCTGCGCATTTGCCACCATATCGTCGGTATAGGGCACACCAAGTATCGCTTGCGTGGCCATCACCTCTCCGATGTATCTGCCGTCGATCCGCTTCTTTTCAAGGAAGCCATACTTCGGCATCACCGTCTCCGGCACGACAGCTTGCGGATCACGCAAATGATCAACATGCCAATCGTCAGAATAGCGACCACCAACCCGAGCGAGGTCAGGCCCCGTTCGCTTGGATCCCCACTGAAACGGTCGATCATACTTAGATTCCGCTGCCAAAGAGTAGTGACCATAACGCTCAACCTCGTCCCGCATTGGGCGGATCATTTGGCTGTGGCACACGTAACACCCTTCCCTGACATAGATCTCACGACCAGTAAGTTCCAATGGTGTATAGGGGCGCATACCCTCCACGTCTTCGATGGTGTTTTCGAGCCAGAACAGCGGTGCAATCTGCACAATGCCGCCAATTGTTACGACCAGAAAACTGCAGATCAGCAGGAGGGTCGCGTTGGTCTCGAGGATTTTGTGTTTGTCGAGAATAGCCATAGCTGCCGGCCCTCCTTATTCAGCCGGAACTGCGACGGTCAGGCTGGCCTCTTTGGCCGGTGCCCTACGCACAGTCATCCACAGATTGTAGCACATGATGAGGGACCCAAGCAGGAACATCAGTCCTCCAAGCCCACGCACCACGTACATCGGGAATTTCGCTGCCACAGTGTCGGCAAAGGAATTCACCAAGAAGCCGTTGGCATCCACTTCGCGCCACATCAGGCCTTCCATGATACCAGTCACCCACATGGATGCGGCGTAGAGCACGATTCCAATGGTGGCGAGCCAGAAGTGCCAACTGACAAGCTGCAGCGAGTACAGGCGCTCGCGTTTCCACAAAACCGGTGTCAGATAATACAGCGCACCAAATGTGATCATACCGTTCCAGCCCAATGCACCAGAGTGCACGTGACCAATGGTCCAGTCAGTGTAATGGCTCAGCGAGTTCACAGCGCGGATTGACATCATTGGACCTTCGAACGTCGACATGCCGTAAAAGCCAACTGAGATCACCATCATGCGGATCACCGGGTCGGTACGCAACTTGTCCCACGCGCCAGAAAGCGTCATCAGTCCGTTGATCATACCACCCCAGCTGGGCATCCACAGCACCACGGAGAACACCATGCCCAAGGTTGAAGCCCAGTCAGGCAGCGCGGTGTAGTGCAGGTGGTGCGGACCGGCCCAGATATACAAAAAGATCAACGCCCAAAAGTGAATGATCGACAGCTTGTAGGAAAACACCGGGCGCTCTGCTTGTTTCGGGATGAAGTAGTACATCATCCCCAAGAAACCCGCCGTCAGAAAGAAACCCACCGCATTATGGCCGTACCACCACTGCACCATTGCATCTTGTACCCCAGCCCAAACGATCACGGATTTCGAACCCCAGATCGAGACCGGAATGGTCAGGTTGTTCACCACATGCAGCATTGCCACGGTGACAATGAACGCAAGGAAGAACCAGTTTGCCACATATATATGTGGCTCTTTCCGCTTGATGATCGTGCCCAAAAACACGCCCAGATAGGCCACCCAAACAAGTGTCAGCCACAAATCTACATACCATTCAGGCTCGGCGTATTCTTTGGACTGTGTTCCGCCCAACAGGTAACCCGTTGCCGCCAACACAATGAACAGTTGATAGCCCCAGAAAACAAACCACGCGAGATTGCCGCCCCAAAGGCGCGCTGCGCTCGTACGCTGCACCACATAGAACGAAGTGGCGATCAACGCGTTTCCACCGAAGGCAAATATAACTGCGGATGTATGCAACGGGCGTAAACGGCCAAAATTGGCGTACCCATCGGCCCATTCAAAATTAAGAACCGGAAAGGCCAGTTGAAACGCGATGAATACACCCGCGAGAAATCCAACAACGCCCCAGAAAGCGGTGGCGATGACCCCATACCGGATCACATCGTCCATATATTCATCCTGCGGTGCAGGCAAAACCTTGGTGCCGGTATTACGCAGCACCCAAATAAAAAGCCCAAAGGACACGCCCGTGATAATCAGGGCGTGTACCATATAAGCCAAATCACGCGCGTAGTTGGCCGCGATCATCGCAAAAAATGTGATGAGGCCAAGCGCGATCAGCTTGAAGTAGTTTACCATTTCGCGTCCCTTCGTCTGGCTTCGCCTGATTCTTCCAGGCTTTAAGCGGATTTAGACAACCCGTGTTTTGCTGTTGCAGCGAAGAAGCCGCCTTGATCTGCATCAAGGAATTTGGGGAAGATCTGAGTCTTTATCAGTTTCAAGTCATGTGGCTACAAAAACGCTACAGTTTAAAGTCGCATCAAATTTATACCTTTTCTTACCACGGGTAGATGACAATGGACTACAAATCTTTGCTGTGCATCCTTACGGACTCCGAGCTCTCGAACGTGCCTTTACAGCAAGGTATTTCACTTGCTGCATCCAGAGATGCGCATTTGGACGTCCTTGCCCTAGGCGTGGATCGGTCCCAAACGGGATATTTTTACGCAGGTGCGGACGCCCTTTTGATGCAGGAAATGCTCAATCGCGCCCATGAAGAAGCTGATGCTATCCACTCCAAAGCGGAGGCCGCATTGCGAAACGCGGGTATTCAGTGGGGATGTGACAAGGGGGTGGCTCAGATCGCTGATTTGGGTCGGCACGTGGCGGCACGCGCACGATTTTCAGATCTTGTGATCTTGCCGAAACCCTACGGCAAGGACCGAGGGACCGAACTTGAACCCACATTGGAGGCGGCGATTTTTGAGGGGCAGGCTCCGGTGCTGATGGTTCCTGACACATCGACCCCGATGACATCACCAAAAAAGATCTCCATTGGTTGGAACGAAAGTGCAGAAGCCTTGGTTGCGACCCGTGCCGCACTGCCATTCCTAAAAGCAGCCGATGTCGTGCACGTGGTCGTTATTGATCCCCCCACCCATGGGCCAAACCGGTCTGATCCCGGGGGTCTTTTGTCGCAGTTTCTGTCTCGCCATGGCGTGAAGGTTGAGGTGGACGTGCTATCCAAAACCCAACCTCGTGTGTCAGATGTGCTGCTCCGGCATGCCGCAGACGCCGACATCGATATGCTTGTGATGGGAGCTTACGGCCATTCGCGCTTCCGAGAAGCCATTCTCGGCGGCGCAACACGCAACATGTTGGAACACGCAACAATCCCAGTGTTCCTGGCACACTGAGGCTGCACGCAAACGACAGAAAACAAACCGATTCAAAACGGCGTCCACCTCTCATACAGCAAATATATAGTGGTAACGCGTTGGACTACGCCATCATACCGCCGTCGCTGTCGTCGCCCGCCTCGTCCAACAAGCGTTGAAAGTTTGGCACCGTCACATGACGCTTGCCTTCCAATACAATCACGCCATCCCGCTTGAGGGCAGAAATCTGACGGCTCACAGTTTCCAAAGTCAACCCAAGGTAGTCGGCCATGGCTTCACGGGTCAGTGGCAGATCGAACACCATCGCGTCCGCTGTTCGCCCTAAATTCAACGACGCGTCACGACGTCCGATGATCGCCAATAGACTGGCGATCTTCTCCCTTGCCGTTTTGCGCCCCAAGACCAACATCCACTCGCGCGCAGCGTCCAATTCATCCAGCGTCATTTCAAGCAAGCGTTGTGCCACATGTGGCGTCTCGTTCATAAGCTTCTCAAAAGGCTTGCGGCGGAAGCAACACATGACGAGATCTGTTGTAGCCACAACGTCGTAGCTCGCAGAGTCACGCCCAGGGCGGCCCATAAAATCGCTTGGTAACAACAAGCCAACCATCTGGGTTCTACCATCTTCCATCGTTTGCGTTAGAGACGCGATTCCCGAAACAACCGACCCCACAAATTCCATCCGATCGCCGGACCAGATCACCGTTTGTCCAGCCTCAAAGCTTCGATAGAACTTTATCGCATCTAATTGCTCTAACTCATCTGCATCACAGCGCGCACAAACGGCTCGATGTTTTATCGGGCAATTGTCACATCCCATGGACAGGTTGACGATTTCATTCATGATCTGGCTCGCTCATCGACTTGATCTGGGTCAAGGGAAGGCCTTGAACCGCCCTCTATAGCTACGCCTATGGAAACGGAAAAACAATTGGCGAAGCTGGGACTGTTCGACGCAAAGGTGCCGCGGTACACCAGCTACCCCACAGCACCGCACTTCAACAACGACGTCACTCCACAGACCTATCAGGCCTGGATCGAAGCGATTCCGGTGGGCGCACAGGTCTCGCTTTACGTGCATGTGCCATTTTGTCGCCGCTTATGTTGGTTCTGTGCGTGCCGTACTCAGGGCACCTCTACGTTGTCGCCGGTCGCCGCATATGTCGAAACACTGAAAGCTGAACTAAAAATTCTTAAGGCCAGTTTGCCAGAAGGTGTCTCACTGTCTCGTCTCCATTGGGGAGGCGGCACGCCAACATTGCTTAGCCCTGCCATGATGGAAGATCTCGCAGGAGCCATATTTGATGTGGCACCGATGGCGTCGACCAGTGAATTCTCTGTCGAAATCGACCCCAACGAAATCGACGAAGCCCGCCTGGCCGTGTTGGCCAAGGCCGGCATGAACCGCGCCTCTATCGGAGTGCAGGATTTTGACAACGAAATCCAACAAACCATCGGCCGCATCCAAGGTTATGACATAACCCGAGACGCCGTTGATATGATCCGGGCACATGGCGTGCAAAGCGTAAATGCCGATATTCTTTTCGGACTGCCGCACCAAACCCAAGCGCGCATCACAGAAAGTGTGCAAAAACTGTTGTCGCTGTCACCTGATCGGGTCGCACTTTATGGCTATGCACACGTACCTTGGATGGCCAAACGTCAGCAAATGATTCCGTCAGATGCGCTACCGACGCCCCAAGAACGCCTGCGGCTCTTTGAAACCGCACGCAAATTGTTCCTCTGGGATGACTACGACGAAATCGGCATCGATCATTTTGCCACAAAAACTGATGGCCTATCCGTGGCACAACGCAACGGCACCCTGCGCCGAAATTTCCAAGGATACACCGACGACACGGCGGATGTTTTGCTCGCAGTTGGCGCGTCCTCAATCGCCCGCTTTCCTCAAGGCTACGCGCAAAACGCACCGGCCACTTCAGCTCACACAGCCGCCATCCGCAACGGGAGCTTTTCCACTTCACGTGGCCACAAGTTCCGAAATGAAGACCTTATACGCGGGCGTATCATTGAGGCTCTCATGTGTGACTTCCGTGTCAACGCCTTAGAAATTACCGAGCGTTTCGACATCCCACGTGCACGGTTTGACGAGATGATCTCAGAGGTCACAGCGCAGTTCCCCGATGTGTTGATCCACGAAGGCGACATCCTTCTGATTCCACAAAATGCACGCCCACTGACCCGTATGATCGCCCGCGCGTTTGACGCCTACGACATGAGCAAAGCGCAACATAGCGCCGCGATATAGCGAGCAACTAGATAGCTTTCGACACCCACTCATAGTGGGTGTCGAGCGTATCTTTATCGGTCTCGCGAAAACCACATGCTTGATAGAACCCATTTGCCGGGCTGCCATTGAGCGCAACAAGCCGCACTGGTTTACCCGCAAGCGCGGCGGTCTCTTGCACCAGAGTCACGACAAACCGCCCAGCTCCTCTACTTTGGAAGTTTGGGGCGACATACAAGTGATCAAGGTACAGACACTCCAAGACATTGCGCACCACAAAGAATCCAGCCAAATACTCACCACGCCACAAAAGCTTGGTGTCTTCAGCGACAAAACTATCTAGAAGCCGATGCCGCGCACGAACAGGATCGAACCGCCCCACTGCCTCAAGGCTGTCACGCATGGCAGCCACACGTATGTCCGCAAGCCGCGCTGCGTCTTGCGGCTTTGCGCCCGTAATTTCGTACATCTCTATGGTCCGGGCGCGGCAGCCAAGAGTTCACGGGTGTAGTCCGTCTGAGGATTGGTAAACAAACTCTCCGATGACCCGTGTTCCACCACATCTCCCGCCTTCATCACCATAATCTTGTGGCTCATGGCCCGTACCACATGCAAATCGTGACTGATGAACAAATAGGCCAACCCGTATTTGCTCTGTAGATCACGCAACAGCTCTACAATCTGCACTTGTACCGTCATGTCCAATGCCGACGTCGGTTCGTCCAACACCACCAATTTGGGTCTCAAAATCATCGCACGCGCAATCGCGATCCGTTGTCGTTGACCACCAGAAAACTCATGTGGATAGCGGTCCATCGATGCCGGATCGAGCCCAACTTCCTCCATGACCTCTCCAACCAACGTGCGTGTGTCTCTCCCATCAGGATTGCCATGAACCCCCAGACCTTCTGCAATAATCTGCTCACACGTCATGCGCGGGCTCAGGCTGCCAAACGGATCTTGGAACACAATTTGCATGTCTTTTCGTAGCTTGCGCAGTTCGCGCGTGTTCCACTGCCGCACATCTTGGCCAACAAAGCCGATCCTACCTTCGCTGGAAATAAGCCGCATCATTGCCAACGCAAGCGTGGTCTTACCGGAGCCACTCTCACCAACCACACCCAACGTTTCACCGGCACGCACTGTCAGGCTCGTGTCGTTCACCGCCTTCACATGACCAACGGTTCGTTTGAGCAATCCACGCTGAATCGGGAACCAGACACGCAGATTTTCCGTCTCTGCAATCACTTCCGCATCCGCAGACACTGGCTCCGGCACGCCCACTGCGCGCGCGCTTAGCAACAACTGCGTGTAAGGATGCTGAGGATTGTCAAAAATCTCGGCAACGGGTCCGGCCTCGACGATTTCACCGTCTTTCATAACGCAAACACGATCCGCAATCCGCCGTACAACGCCCAAGTCATGGGTGATGAACAACAACCCCATGCCTTCGGATTTCTTCAAGTCTGCCAGCAATTCCAAAATCTGCGCCTGAATGGTCACATCCAACGCTGTCGTCGGTTCATCCGCGATCAAGATGTCCGGCTTATTTGCCAGCGCCATGGCGATCATTACCCTCTGTCGTTGCCCGCCAGACAGTTCATGCGGATAGGCTGTCAGCCGCTGCTCCGCATCGCGCAGCCCTACTTTGTTGAGCAAATCCAATATCCGCGCCCGCGCATTGTCGCCCGCCACGCCTTGGTGCAACGCCAAACTCTCTCCCAGCTGCTTATCGATCGTGTGCAACGGGTTAAGAGATGTCATCGGCTCCTGAAAAATAAAGCTGATGTCGTTGCCACGCACCTTGCGCAGAAGTTTGTCTGAGGCGCCCACCATCTCTTGACCATCGTATGTCACAGAACCCGACACTTCAGCACTTTCAGGCAACAACGACACTGTCGACAAGGCTGACACCGACTTGCCGGAGCCAGACTCTCCCACCAAGGCGACGGTTTCCCCGCGATCCAAGGAGAAGCTCACGCCTTTCACGGCCTCATGAAGCTGCCCGTCTTGGCGGAAAGCCACCCGCAGGTCTTTGACGTTCAGAATGCTCATGAAAAGGTCTTCCTCGGATCGAAAGCGTCCCGCACGCCCTCAAAGATAAACACCAACAGCGACAGCATGATCGCAAAAGTGAAAAACGCGGTGAAACCGAGCCACGGCGCTTGAAGGTTCTGTTTGGCCTGCAAGGTCAGTTCGCCCAAACTTGGTGCCGAAGACGGCAGGCCGAAGCCCAAGAAATCCAACCCTGCGAGCGTGCTGATTGAGCCTGTTACAATGAACGGCAGCATGGTCACCGTCGCCACCATCGCATTGGGCAGCATGTGGCGGAACATGATCACCCGGTTGCTGACACCCAGCGCCCGTGCCGCACGCACATATTCTAAGTTCCGCGCCCGCAGGAACTCCGCCCGCACCACGCCCACCAATGCCGTCCAGCTGAACAACACTGTCAGCAGCACAAGAAGCCAGAAACTGCGTCCCAAAATCGCGAACATAATGATGATGATATATAGGCTAGGTGTGGCGCCCCAAATCTCGATCACCCTCTGGAAAACTAAGTCCAACCAGCCACCAAAAAAGCCCTGAACAGCACCGGCAAATATCCCGATAAGGCTTGCCGCAGTGGTCACAACCAATGTGAAAACGATCGACAGTCGGAAGCCATAGATCACCCGCGCCACCACATCGCGTTTTCGGTCATCCGTGCCCAGCCAGTTCTGCGCATTGGGTGGCAATGGTGCAGCGCCAGCACGGTCCACGGGTGTGTCAAAGCTGTAGGGGATCAACGGCCAAAGGGTCCAACCTTTGTCAAATCCGTCAGCCGCATAGCTTCCCGCATCAACCTCTGTGATTATGTCTTCAGGAGAGTCAAAGCACTCTTCGACCCCACCTGTGGTGATCAAACATTCCACCACAGGGTCGGTGTAATCAGCTTCGGTTTTGAAGTCCCCACCAAAGGTGGTCTCAGGATAGAAATTTAAAATCGGCGTGAAGTAGTCGCCGCGATAGTTCACCAAGATCGGTTTGTCGTTTGCAAGAAGTTCCGCAAACAGCGACACCCCAAAGGCCACACAGAAAATGATCAGCGACCAGAAGGCGCGACGGTTGCGCTTAAAATTGCTCCACCGGCGCTGGTTCAGAGGGGACAATGCCATCAGCCTTCCCTCTTCTCAAAGTCAATGCGCGGGTCAACCAGCACATACATAAGGTCTGACAGGATTCCCACTACGAGGCTTATCAAGCCAAAAACAAAAAGCGTTCCAAAGATCACTGGGTAGTCTCGTGCAACGGCCGCCTCGAAACCGAGTCTGCCCAAACCATCAAGCGAGAAGATGGTCTCGATCAAAACTGATTGACCAAAGAACACGCCAATAAACATCGCTGGAAAGCCCGCAATCACAATGAGCATGGCGTTGCGGAAGACGTGACCGTATAGCACACGCTTTTCGGTCAGGCCCTTGGCCCGCGCGGTCATCACATAGTGTTTCTTGATCTCATCCAAAAAGCTGTTTTTGGTCAGCAAAGTGAGGGTCGCAAATGCAGAAATTGTCGACGCAGCCACAGGCAAAGCGATGTGCCACATGTAGTCCAGTATTTTGCCAATCAGAGTCAGATCTTCAAACCCATCGGACGTCAATCCGCGCAAGGGAAAGATCTTCCAATACGATCCGCCCGCAAACAAAACCAGCAACATAATCGCAAACAGAAATCCGGGGATCGCATAGCCAACAATGATCGCGCCAGAGGTCCATGTGTCAAAAGGTGTGCCATCTTTCACCGCCTTGCGAATACCAAGGGGAATGGACACCGCATAGGCGAGCAACGTGGCCCAAAGTCCTAACGTGATGGACACCGGCATCTTTTCCAGCACCAAATCCACTACGCTGATTTTGCGGAAATAGCTCTCCCCAAAATCAAGCCGCATATAGTTGCCCATCATGCTCAGGAAACGCTCAAGCGGTGGTTTGTCAAAGCCGAACTCTTTTTCCAGTTCTTCAATGAATTCCTTGGGCAGCCCGCGCGCGCCCAAATATTCACTGTCGGAACCAAAGGTCTCTTCCCCTCCAACATCTTCATTGCCACCTGCAAAACCGGAGAATACGTCTCCCTCGCCCTGCATTTGTGCAATGACCTGTTCTACTGGCCCACCCGGGACAAACTGTACAAGTGTGAAGTTGATGATCATGACCCCAAGCAACGTTGGGATCACCAGAAGCAGTCGTCGAAGTATATAGGCGCCCAATGCTTACTTCCTCAGAGCGCCAGAGGCGATCAACGCCTCGTGTTTCTCTTTGTTATACCACCAGAAATCCAACACACCCACGGAATAGGGCGGCAACTCTTCTGGTCGTTCAAACATATCAAAATATGACACCCAAGTTTCCGGCACATAGCCTGCATGGGCGATCACGCGCTCATACCGTAGCGCGCGGTCCAAAGCCGTAAGCGCCACGACTTCGTCTTCCCGCGACGTCGTGGCCAAGGCTGCATCTATGATCGCATCCACCATCGGGCTGCGCAGTGCGGAAGGATTGTACGAAGACACTTCCGCGGTCTTGGAACCAAACAACTGCTTCAACCCAGTCCCCGCGGAGGTAAACGTCAGAATGCGGGTGTGGATCAGGTCATAGTCTTTGTCTAGAAACCGTTGTTGCCCTTGCGCGCTATCCACCTTGTCGGCCTTCACCTTAATGCCCCAATTTGCCAACGTCTTCACGTAGGCCCCAATCGTTGCTTGGCGTGTTTCGTCCCAACTCGAGATCACAAGGAAGTCCAGCGACATCTGTGCACCAGATCCATCAACCATTTGACCTTCGTCGTTCACGGTCCATCCCGCTTTTTCAAACAGTTTTAGCGCGGCGCGCTTGCTGCGGCGGTCAATCGGATTGGAAGGGTTAGAGCTGTGCGGCATGACCGCTGACTCTGTGAGCATCTCCTGAGGTACAATCTCACCAAGAGATTCAAGAAGTGCCAACTCCGCACCTTCTGGTACCCCCTTGGCTTCCCAATCCTGCCCTTCAACAAAAGAGTTTCGCTGCGTGGTCAACTCGTACTGAAGGGACTCACGCGTCCATTCAAAGTTGAACGCCAGTGATAGCGCATGGCGCACATCGCGATTGTCCAAAGGCGCGCGCAGCGTGTTGAATATCACACCGCTATTGTTGGGAGCCGTGCCACTTGGCAATGCAACTTTTTTGACGGTCCCATTGTCAATTCCCGGGAAATCATACCCTGTTGCCCAACGTTTGGTGGAGCCTTCGGTACGGAAAGTGAACTCGCCAGCCTTAAAAGCTTCGAATTCCGCAGTGGCATCGCTAAAATACTCAATCCGCACACGGTCGAAGTTAAAGCGCCCAATATTCGCAGGGTGGTCCCACCCCCAATAATTTGGGTTCTTCTCGTAAACGACATATCGATTGAACTCATAGTCACCCACTTGGTAGGGTCCTGATGCCATCGGCGAAAGCACAGATGGCTCGTCCAACCGCTCACCGGTTTCTTGGTACCAAGCTTCCGAGAATATCGGCGTCCCGCCGACTTGGCCGATCAAGGAACGGCGCGAGATGCCATCTGCAAATGTGTATTTCAACGTATGATCATCAATCACCTCAACTCCGGTGATGCGCTCACTCACAGATCGCGCATACGACCGAATGCCCTGTTCTAAGAAGAGGTTGTGTGTAAAAGCCGCATCCTGCGCTCGAAGCGGCGAACCATCGCGGAACACAACATCATCGCGCATGTGGAACACACACCACTCTTTGCTCTTGGGGTATTCCACTTCTTTGGCGATCAAGCAGTAGCTATCGGTGATCGAATCTGCTGGCGCGCCGCCGCCCCATGGCATCTCGGCAAACATCGACTCCGCAACAACCCCTGAGGCGGTTTCGGGGTTACCCCGCCAAGCAAAGCGATTAAACCCATCAAAGGTGCCCCGTGAACTCAGAGTGATCTCACCCCCCTTTGGCGCATTGGGGTTCACATAATCGAAATGCGGAAAATCTGCTGGATACTTCAAATCCCCAAAAAACGAATACCCATGGGAGCGAATGATTTGATCTTCATTGGCAAAGGCCATTCCACTGCCAAGTCCGGCACCAATTGACAGAGCACTGCCTCCCATAAGGCGTAGTGCCCCACGGCGATCAAACATAGGACCTGAAATTTTAAAGGTTTTTTCGCTCATCTAGCTTCCCCTGGGCCTGCGCGGTGTACCGCCGCTGGTGTATCTAACAAGCTAAAGGCGTCCGGTGGCAATGTTCAAGTTCTCAATGCCTCAACAACCCGTGAAAGTCCCCAGTATCTTCATTTGACTGCGAATATCCCGGGGTCCTTCGGTTGTCCCGTCGCCTGCGGACCCTGTTTGGAACATGGCACGAAACCCAGAAACAGCTGGCCTGGTTGGTGCCCACACACCAAAAGATCATGCTAAAGGAGAAAGGTGAGAGGCTGGACAACGACCCAAGCGGGGCTCGTTACGGCTGCTTCCTTCCGGATCTGACCGGGTTGGCGAGGCGCTTACCCGCGCCAACCTCTCAGGACGGCATATATGTTGTCATGTCGTATGATGCAAGCGTTGAGGTCTGCATTCTCACTTAGGTACTTTGGGTCTTTACTGCGTCACCCAAATTCAGAAAACCGCAACTGATAGCGCTCAAATCCACCAACCGCGGGCCCGATTCTGTCAATTGGCATTCCGCCGCGCTTCAAATATGCCCCCGCACCAGGGCCCGTTTCAAAAAATGCCGTTGTGTTGGCAAGCGACTTCATTTTCCACGTGTCCAGTTTTTGTTCTTGTTCCGCTGTTGTTCTGGCAATGTGCTGCTCCAAAATGTCTCGCACGCTTGCTGAGCCCACATCAATTTCGTCTGCGGTTTGGATCATTGGAAAGTTTCCGCCCCCGCCCCCACGGTAGTCGTTGGTCGCCAACAAAAATCGCTTATCAGGCGCAACCGGCGCGCCTCGCCATGTCATATCAGCAATACGACGCGCTTGCGGATTTCTGACTTCCCCATCAAGTCCGTATCGCGCCGGCTGGGATAAATCGACCAAATAGGACAAACCATAGATGGCTTCGCGGTTGTACGTCGGCGCGTCACGATCATGCAAAAATTGACCCTGCACACCAACACGGATTTGGTTGTAAACGGAAAACCCTTTCTCCAACCATTCCATAACATGCGACCCGGATACGTCATACAAGCATATGTGGTTGGAATAGGGCTGAATGTCTTCCACCACACGCGCGCTCATTTCACCAGAAGGCACGTCGACGTAGTGCGCCGGACCGGCACGCCCCCCGCATTTCAGCGGTGCGACAGAAGCCAACACAGGGTAGGCCGCGAAGGCGGTGCCCGCAATTGCCTCCCGTACAAAAGCAACTTTTGCTTCCGCCACCAACCGCGACGCATGGTCATCCTCCACCATCGCGAAATAGCTTGTCACGGGCCAAGGCAGATGTCCCAGCTTTCGGCGCATTCTGGCAATCGTTGCGACGTGACTGCTTTCGACTACAGCGCACATGGCGTCGTCCTCTGGTATGGGATCCACTCCCCCAAGCGCGTGCACTTTGGATTGCGCGTCTATGACCTCCCACCTTGCGGCCTGCTTGACCAGAGTCAGGTCGATTTGCCCCAAATGAGATCCGTGTGCACCTGGCATGACCGCAGGCTTTCCACTCAAAGTACCATTTTCTGGATCGATCCCCTTCTGCGACGCATAAGACGGCCCCGGAAACACCCGATGCACGTGCCCACAGACCACGGCACTCACGCCATCAAGTTCCGACAAACGCAAAGCCACGTTCTCGGCGCTACCGTGTCCTTCATGTTCGGAAATCCCACTGTGAGCCAAGACCACAATCACATCGACGCCCCGTTGTTGCAAACGCGTCACCTGCCGACGCACAGCCACACTCATATCCTCGCCGCGCAACCGGCCTTTGATACGTAACTTGTCCCAAGAGACCACCTGTGGTGGCAAAACGGAGATCACACCAACGCAAAGATTATGCGGGGTCCCAAACTGGTCTTCACTGGACACCCTCAAAAGAATACTTGGCTGCCAAAGGGCATCGTAAACAGCAGAATCAGACACTGTGCTGATGTGCAAATTGGCACAGAGTATCGGAAATTTCGCTTGTTTTAAAATGCCCTGCAAGTCTTCCGCAGGTAGGTTGAACTCATGATTTCCCAGTCCAACTGCGTCGTAGGCCAAATGGTTCATGGCGGCGATCACTGGATTTTTCTTAGCGATAGGCGGCGCCTCTCCTTCTCCACCGGCAATCGCTGCGCCTTGCAGAAAGTCCCCATTGTCAAACAACAACGTTGCGTTTCCATCTGCGCGTAATTCCGCAATTTTGGTAGCTGCCCGCGCCAAAGATCCATTTAAGGTTCTGTGATCTTTGGCATAATCATAGTCCATCAAGGTTGCGTGAACATCGCTCGTTGCCAAAAGGCGCAGCGAAACTTGTCGCTTTGTCACCTGATCATCGCTTTGCTCAATCACATCTCATCCCTTGCTGCTCAACCGCACCAACCCCATGGTGTCACGCATCATCAAAGAAACTATCCCGCGATGTGCGCACTCGTCAGAAGCGGCAGACTGGATGAACTTCTCAAGAAAGAAAACCGCGTTCACCGACAATCGCTTTGGCTCACCATAAATTCACGCTGCAGCCTAGTTAAAACGTTTCAAAGCCGGATTGCAGCTAGCGCACGAAAATGCGACGTCTGTAGGAAGCAGGAGACCATCATGAGACACGCAGAAACCGTAACCTTCGGAGGGTCACACCTCAATCGCGCAGCAGAACTGCGAGGCAACGAAGCCACCACTCTTGCGACCCAGTCCTGCAGTCGCAGCATCGTTATGTGGCGGGGAAAACCGCTTGTCAGAGGGGCAGGGTTGGATCAACTCGCGCATCTTCCAATGGACCACGCATTGTTTGAGACCACGCTAAAACCACCGGTTCCGCCAATCTTTCTTGGCCTATCTAACGATGGGCACGGCTTGTTTGCTCATGACATCTCAGCTTGGGAACCTGAGGCGCTAGATGCTGAAAGCCTCACCCAATTCTTTGACCCGTCACAGCAGCATCACCCCTCTCTGCCAGCCGATCATCTTTTTGTGGAGTTGCGCGGCATCATGGCCCGTCTGTCTGCGCGCGACGCGGAACTCGCGGCCACTGCGCGCGCCATTTATGGCTGGCACCGCTCCCATCGGTTCTGTGCAAGTTGTGGTGCAGAAAGCCGCATGGCCATGTCAGGCTGGCAACGCAATTGTCCAGCTTGCCACACCCCCCACTTTCCTCGCACTGACCCTGTTGTCATTATGCTCATTACAATGGGCAATAAGGTGTTGATGGGACGTTCGCCCGGTTGGCCTGAAGGCATGTATTCACTGCTCGCAGGATTTGTTGAGCCTGGAGAACCTCTGGAGGCCGCGGTAAGACGCGAAGTTTTTGAAGAAGCCGGTGTTCGCGTTGGCGCTGTGAGCTACCTCTCAAGCCAACCTTGGCCTTTCCCCTCTTCTTTGATGTTTGGCTGTGCAGGCGAAGCTCTCACAGACGAAATCACCCTTGATCCCCACGAACTAGAAGATGCCATTTGGGTCAACCGCGAAGAAATGTTAGATGTTTTCGCTGGGCAGCACGCTTTTCTGAAACCTGCTCGAAAAGGTGCGATCGCGCATTTTCTATTGCGAAACTGGCTTGCGGACCGTCTGGAATGACGCGACTATAGCGTCAAAATTTCCCTTTCAAAATCTACCGTTTTTATCAGACAGAGGCACCATGGAACTCACAGGCAGAGAAGACATTGACGTCCCAATAGAGCAAGCCTTTGAAATGTTGACGGACGTGGAAGTCTATGAACGCTCCGCATTGCGGCGCGGTGCCGAAGTCACCCGTCTCGACAACCTCCCACGTGTCGGTGTGGGGGCAAAATGGGATATTGGCTTCATATTTCGAGGCAAAGAACGTGATGTACGCCTTGAAATTAAAGGATTTGATTCCCCAAACGAGATCGACATGGAGGCCAAGCTCCAAGGGCTTGAGACCGACATCAAAATCGAATTGGTGGCCCTCTCGCGCAAAAAAACGCGCATTCAATTCTGGAGCGGCATGCGCGCAAAAAGCCTGTCGGCGCGGTTGCTGTTGCAGTCACTAAAGCTCGCGAAGTCTAGCTTAAACAGCCGCATCGAGAAACGCATGGTCAACCTGCGTAAAGATCTGGAAGACCGCTACACACGGCGTGCGTAGAGCAACATTTTTTCCTTTCCGCTACTTCAATGAACAAAGGCGCCGAATTTGGCGCCTTTGTGCATTCGACAGGCTTCATGGCTGGTCACGCCATTCTGTCGCGTTCAGCAGGATATACGCCAATGATCGAGACATGGGTGGTGAAGTATCGCAACTCATCCATCGCCAATCGCACGGCGCGGTCCTCGGGATGGCCTTCAATGTCAGCGTAAAATCGTGTCGCCGTGAAATTGCCGCCAACCATGTAGCTCTCTAGCTTGGTCATATTGATGCCGTTGGTGGCAAAGCCGCCCATCGCTTTGTAAAGTGCAGCGGGGATATTACGCACTTCGAAGACAAAGGTCGTGATCATTTTCCGATCGGTTCGACGTGTGTGATCCGGATCACGTGACATGATCAAAAAGCGTGTTGTATTGTGCCCATGATCCTCAACATCTCGCGCGAGAACCTGAAGCCCATAGATGTCCGCTGCCAACTCCGAGGCCAAAACACCTTCATTGCTCGGCTTTTTCTCGGACAGCTCACGCGCGGCGCCTGCGCTATCAACGGCTGAAAAAGCCTTCATGTTGTGCGCTTTCAAAAATCCCGCAGACTGTGGCAGCAGCACCAAATGCGCACGGACCGTATCAATGTCCTGCATCGGCACGCCGGGCAGCCCCAATAGGCTGATCCGCACGCGTACAAAAGCTTCATCAATAATGTGCAAACCACTTTCAGGCAGCAACCGATGAATATCAGCGACGCGGCCATAGGTCGAATTCTCGATCGGAAGCATGGCCAAATCCGCTTCGCCACTTTTGACCGCAGCAATCACATCTTCAAACGTGCGACATGGCATCGCCTCCATGTTGGGACGTGCAGCCTGGCACGCCTCATGAGAATAGGCGCCAGCTTCCCCCTGAAACGCGATGCGATTGGTCAATTCGGTCATTTTTGTCCCTTTTCTCCCCGATTTGTGCAGAGTTTCTGCACAGTTTCTCCAAGGGGGGCGTTTGGTCGCGGTAACTATACCTTGCGTTCTCTTAGGGGAAGCGGATAGATACGCGGCAAACGCCACGAGACGGAAACGTAGCATGTTCGACACGATGACAATGACCAAGGTAGTAGGCGCCCTCTGCGGTACGCTTCTGGTATTCCTGCTGGGCGGCTGGACCGCCGAAACTCTCTATCACACCGGCCCTTCCGGTCACGGTGATGGCCATGCGCAACAAGCTTATGTGATTGAAGTCGAAGGCGGCGACGACCACGGTGGTTCTGACGTCGAAGAAGGACCATCGCTTGAAGAGCTCCTCGCCAGCGCAGACGTTGCAAAAGGCGCAAAAGTATTTGGCAAATGCAAGGCGTGCCACAAGCTCGACGACGGCGCGAATGGCACAGGCCCACACCTGTTTGGTGTTGTAGACCGTGCCGTAGATTCGGTGGCTGGCTTTAACTACTCCGGCGCTCTCGAAGAAGTCGCAGATGTTTGGTCTCCCGATAACCTGAACGGTTTCTTGGCCAACCCAAAGAAATTTGCACCCGGCACCAAGATGTCTTTCTCAGGTTTGAAGAAAGACACGGACCGCGCAAACCTGATCGCGTATCTGCAGACCATTGGCGGATAAGACAAGACACGATCCAAATCATGAGAGACCGCAGCACCGCCTGCGGTCTTTTTTGTTGGAACGCGCAGTATCATACTAAGCTTTGTGAATCCGGCCCTCGGTGGCCCACACCATCTGCGGATCGGTTTCCACAGCACAGGGGCGCACATCGCGCAGGCGCGAGAGCGCCTCGCCGCTGGGCAGGCCACTCGCCACCATCAGTTTCAGCGCAACCATGCCCGACCGTCCACATCCGCCTCGGCAATGCACCAACACACGTCCACCGCCGCCCAAAATATCCAATGCGCGCTGGCAAAGACCCTGCCATGAAACTGTGCCCGCAGCGTCAGGAATGTCATAGTCCCGAATCGGGAAATGCTGCCAGGCCACGCCAGCCTCATGCAACAACTCTGGTAAATCTGCCGCCGCTGCAGACGCCAACTCCACCTGCTCCACAAGGCTGATTACCAAATCTGCGCGCCACGTTACTATGGCTGCGAGGTCATGCGCCAAGCTGTTGTGTAGACCCGGCATAGCCGACAGCGCCAGACGACCTCTGCCAAACCTCATCTCAAACAGTTCTAAGCCCACTAACCGCCCCCTGCTGCTAAGCCGCCCACAATTCACGTAGTGCGCCCGTTCGGGTCTCAACCCGCATATCCGGTGGACGCGCCGCCTCGCCCCGCTTAACCTGCGCCACAGCACCACCACAGACCAGCCGAATCTCACAATCGGCCTCAAAATTTCAGGACGCCCATGACCGACACACCCGACACCGCCTATCAGGTTCTCGCGCGTAAATATCGCCCTGAAACCTTTGCGGACCTCGTCGGACAGGACGCCATGGTCCGCACACTGAAGAACGCCTTTGAGGCGGACCGCATAGCACAAGCCTTTGTGATGACTGGTATCCGCGGCACCGGCAAAACCACCACAGCCCGCATCATCGCCAAAGGTATGAACTGCATTGGCCCCAACGGCAACGGCGGCCCTACCACCGAGCCTTGCGGTGAGTGTGAGCATTGCAAAGCCATCATGGAAGGCCGCCATGTCGATGTGATGGAAATGGACGCCGCGTCGCGCACTGGCGTGAATGACATTCGCGAGATCATTGATTCGGTGCACTACCGCGCCGCGTCTGCACGCTACAAAATCTACATCATCGATGAGGTGCACATGCTTTCCACCAGCGCGTTCAACGCGCTGCTTAAGACGTTGGAAGAGCCGCCCTCACATGTGAAATTCATCTTTGCCACCACTGAGATTCGCAAAGTACCTGTTACTGTATTGTCTCGGTGTCAGCGCTTCGATCTACGCCGAATTGAGCCCGAAGATCAAATTGCCCTATTGCGCAAGATTGCCGTCGCAGAAGGTGCCGAGATCACAGACGAGGCCTTAGCTTTGATCACCCGCGCAGCTGAAGGCTCTGCCCGAGATGCGCAATCCCTGCTCGACCAAGCCATTTCTCATGGCTCCGGCGAAACCACCGCCGATCAGGTCCGCGCGATGCTGGGTCTGGCGGATCGCGGGCGCGTGCTTGATCTGTTTGACATGATCCTACGCGGCGACGCAGGTGGTGCGCTGAGCGAGATTGCCGCGCAATATGCAGATGGGGCTGACCCGATGGCCGTGCTACGCGACTTGGCCGAAATCACTCATTGGATCTCAGTTGTTAAAATCACGCCTGAGGCCGCAGACGACCCCACCATCAACCCGGACGAGCGTGCACGCGGCATGACCATGGCCACTGAGCTGCCCATGCGTGTGCTGACCCGCATGTGGCAGATGCTGCTGAAAGCGCTCGAAGAGGTCGCCGCCGCCCCCAATGCCATGATGGCCGCTGAAATGGCCATCATCCGCCTCACCCATGTTGCCGACCTGCCCAGCCCCGAAGAGCTGCTGCGCAAGCTAAAAGACACGCCTGCTCCGCCCGCTGCGCCAAATGGCGGCGGTGGCCTCAACTCGGGCCACACACACGGCGGACAACAAATGGGACATGCACAGGGCGGCCCTGTGGGTAGCGGTGCTGGCGGCTCTGGTCCAGTGCATGGCGCTCCGACCGCCGCACGCGGAGGCACGGTGACCGCTTTGGCGGTGCAAGACGATGCCGCCTTGGCCAAATACGTGACGTTTGAACATGTGTTGGAGCTGATCCGCACACGGCGCGATGGTGTTCTGCGTGTACAAGTCGAAGAATACGTGCGGCTGGTGTCCTATCAGCCCGGGCGCATCGAATTTGAACCTGCCCCCAATGCCCCTGCCGATCTGTCCCAACGGCTTGGCAGTCAGTTGCAACGCTGGACCGGGCGTCGGTGGGCCATCACACTTGTGAACGAAGGTGGTGCGCCCACAGTGGCCGAAGTCCGCGATGCCGCCGCCACAGAGATGCGCAATGAAGCTTTGGCCCATCCACTCGTGCAGGCCGTGATGGATGCGTTTCCAAAAGCCAAGATTACTGAGATCAAATCTCGCCGCGACCTGGCCAATGAAGCCCTCGCAGAGGCCCTGCCTGAAGTCGAAGACGAGTGGGATCCCTTCGAAGAATAAGCCCGACAGGGCCATCCTTCACACGGCAAACTCTTGTCTGTGGGGACGCTGATGCGTATCTAGACGGCAACCAATGAATTAGGAGACACTCAATGCTCAAAGGACTCGGCAATCTCGGCGACATGGCCGGAATGATGAAAAAAGCGCAAGAAATGCAATCCAGAATGACGGACATGCAAGACGAGCTTCATAACATCATGGTGGTCGGCGAGAGTGGCGCTGGCCTTGTGAAAGCGACAGCCTCAGCCAAAGGTGAGCTCAAAGCTCTCGACATTGATCCATCGATTTTCAATGGCGAGGACAAAGAGGTGGTCGAAGATCTGATCCTTGCGGCGATCAAAGATGCGCAAACCAAAGCCAATGATCGTGCCCAAGACGAACTGGGCAAAATAACCTCTGATCTGGGTCTTCCAGCGGACATGAAGCTGCCATTCTAAGACGGGTGTGTTCCGGGTTGGTTCTTGTTATAACCACTCAAATTGGTCGCGCATAAAGGGCCCGGACATGAGCAGTTCCGATATCGACACGCTGATTGAGATGATGGCCAAGCTTCCTGGGCTTGGCCCAAGGTCTGCGCGCCGGGCAGTGCTCCATCTGATCCGCAAACGCGCGTTGCAGCTGACTCCGCTTGCCGACGCGATGCAGCAGGTTGCTGCAACCGCGCGCGAGTGCCTCAATTGCGGCAACGTCAGCACATCGGATATCTGCGACATTTGCCAATCCGAGAAACGTGCCACCGGTGTGCTCTGTGTGGTCGAAGACGTGTCGGACCTCTGGGCGATGGAACGCGCCGGGGTTTTTGATGGTCGCTACCACGTCTTGGGCGGCACCTTGTCAGCGCTTGAAGGTGTGGGGCCTGAGGACCTCTCGATCCCGCGATTGATGGACCGTGTAACGAGCGAAGACATAACCGAGGTGATCCTCGCCCTGAATGCCACCGTAGATGGTCAAACAACAGCACATTACATCGCCGACCAACTGGAAAGCCGGGTCACCTTAACCTCACTTGCACAGGGGGTGCCGGTCGGTGGAGAGCTCGACTATTTGGATGAGGGCACGATTTCGGCTGCGCTCAACGCTCGAAAAGCACTCTGACGGCCGCGGCAGAAGCTGGTGACACCAACCCGTTTTTTTTGCGCCGTAAATGGCAAAATGGCCGCGCTCTGGAAAGCACGGCCATAAGATTTTCAAAACGCATATACGTTGCAGCTTAGCGCGGCTGCTCGTCTTCATCGCCACCAGGCAGATTGAAGAAGCTGTCGGCATCTGAGAAATCGCCATCTGATTGCGTGTCTTCATCATCGTCATCCGCCAAAGAGAAAGTTTCCAAACCTTCAATAGCCGATGGGATTTTAGGCTCAGCTTCCATCTCAAGCGATTGCTCTGTCGACACCAACTTGCGACGTTCGTCATCAGACATCACGCCACCCTCAGCAGCAGTTTTGGCAGCAGCTTTCTGAACAGCAGCATCCAACTCAGACTGTTTGCAAAGACCCAGTGCCACCGGATCGATGGGCTGAATATTACTGATGTTCCAATGGGTGCGCTCACGGATCGCTTGGATGGTGGGCTTTGTTGTACCTACCAGCTTGCCGATCTGACCGTCAGACAGCTCTGGATGGAACTTCACCAGCCATAGGATCGATGCGGGGCGGTCCTGTCGCTTGGACAGTGGAGTGTAACGCGGGCCGCGACGGTTTTCTTCGCCTGTGGCCGCTGCGTTAAACTTCAAGCGCAACTTATGCATCGGGTTGTTTTCCGCCGATGTGATATCTTCTTGAACCAGCTGGTTGTTGGCGATCGGGTCAAACCCTTTTACGCCGGTGGCAACATCGCCATCCGCAATGCCCTGAATTTCCAACTCATGCATGCCAACAAAATCCGCGATCTGCTTGAAGCTGATCGTGGTGTTGTCCACCAGCCAGACGGCGGTGGCCTTGGGGTGCAGCAGCTTGGCCATGTCTCTACTCCTTACGAAATCTTGCCCCGACCCAGCATATAGATTTCCCGTCGCCTGACTTTTGTCAGACGGCACCGATGGTCTGGCGCGGGTTTCCGTTGTGGGGGAACTTCAGGCCGATATAGTGCGCCTGAACAAAAAAGGAAAGAGTGAATGCGCAGAGTGCTTGGGGCTGCTTTGGCCCTTTTGATCAGCTCCGTGTCCTGCGGGCCCGGTTTAGCCGACGGAGAGCCCGCCGGAGAGTTTGACTACTACGTTTTAGCGCTGAGCTGGTCACCCAATTGGTGTGCCATCGAAGGTGATGCCAAACAAAGCCCGCAATGTGATCCATCGGAGGACCATGGCTGGGTCATGCATGGGCTATGGCCGCAATTCCATCGGGGCTGGCCAAGTTATTGTACATCAGCCGAACGCAACCCACCACGCCATGTGACAAACAGCATGGCTGACATCATGGGCACATCTGGGCTTGCGTGGTATCAATGGAAGAAACATGGCACCTGCTCGGGGCTTTCTGGTGAAGACTATTTCGCCACCGCACGCGCAGCCTACAACAGCGTCACCCGCCCCGCCGTGTTTCGCAAATTGAAAGACACCGTGACCCTTCCAGCTGCCGTGGTGGAGGCGGCGTTTCTAAAAGCCAATCCCACATTGGAGCCGGATATGCTGACAATCACCTGTCGCGATGGTTTTATCCAAGAGGCGCGCGTGTGTTTGAGCAAAGATCTGTCACCGGTGCCCTGTGGACGCGATGTCATTCGAGACTGCCGCTTAACAGACGCACAGTTCGATCCGGTGCGCTGATTCAAAAAAGGTTGCGGATCATACTTTGTTGATCCGCAACGCCCCGTTGCGTGCGTCCTGACATTTCTTTGAAGAAAAGTCCGCGCTTTCGCTGCTCCAGTTCACAGCCTTCACGTCGCCACCGCTGCGTCGCATATAGAAGGGCACAAAACCTTGGGCCAGACCTGATCTGCTGATTTCATTCATCTCGCCGCAATACACCCGATCGCCATTGCTCAACTCCAAAAGCTCAAAGTCACGAAACTGAGCTTCGCCGGGCATTTCGGTCTGCTCCGCCAGCTTGTTCTTTGCCCAGAACACCTCTCCGGGCTCCATTCCCGCAGATTTGGTCGAGACCTTCGTAGTTCCACCGGAACATCCGGCCAGTCCCACCACTGCTGTAGCTGTACAAATAAAAACCAAGGCGCGCATTTGACCCTCCAGATGTCTCACTCAGCGAACTGAGACACATCATGAAACCGTATTGCGGCAACACCGGGGCAGAAAACGAAAAAACCGATCCCGAAGGGGACCGGGTTTCTTCAATATCTTTTTAAATGCAAGCTTAGTGCAGCTTGGCATCTACCTCAGAAATACCAGAGTCGATGAGCTTGTTGGCATCCGCCGCACTCATCTGACCTGCGATCACATTACGTGCTGCGCCAATCGCCACAACAATCGCTTGATCACGCACTTCTTTGACAGCAGAAGCCTCTGCAGAGGCAATCTGATCTTCCGCTGCAGCCAGTCGGCGCGAGATAGAGTTCTGCAAGTCCACCTTGGCCTGTTCAGCAGCCGCTTCAGCTTCGGTTTTGGCCTGCGCAACAATGCGGTTTGCCTGTTCTTGCACTTCTTTCTGCTTACGCTCATAAGACGCCAGAACTGTCTGGGCTTCTTCACGCAGCGCGCGGGCTTCGTCGAGCTCGGATTTGATCTCGTCTGCGCGCTTGTCCAGCATGCCGCCTAGAATGGAAGGCACTTTGAAGTAGAACAGAACCGCGATGAACAGGATAAAACCCAAAAGCACGATAAAGTCGGTGTTCTTCAGAGAGAAGAACGGGCCGCTTGCCGCCAAAGCGGGTGTCGCGCTCAGTGTCATGAGGGCTGCAACTGTGGTCAGTTTCCGCATTGTCTTAGCCCTTCATCTGCGCATCAACTGCCTTTGCCACGGCCGCGTCATCTGCTTTGCCACCAAGGGCTGAGATCACTTCGGTTGTGGTGGCATTGGCCACGTCTTTGATGCTGTCCAGCGCACCGGCACGGATTTCGGCGATTGCCTTTTCCGATTCAGCGGCTTTTGCTGCGATTTCTGCATCGGCCGTTTCAATGGCCGCGTTCAGGTCAGCCTGGATCTCCACCTTGGCTTCAGCAACGATGCGCTGTGCCTCAGCTTTGGCGTCGGCGAGTGCTTTGTTATAAGCCTCTTCCGCTTCCACGGCCTTCGCCTTCAGCTCTTCAGCTGCGGCGATGTCATTCGTAATGGTCCCCTGGCGTTCAGCCAGAACCGCGGCAATGCGCGGAAGCGCGATGCGCGACAGGACGAGATAGATCACAATCAGTGTGATCAAGAGCCAGAAAATCTGGTTACCCCAGTTCGAAAAATCGAGCTGTGGCATGCCCGGTGCAGAGGCGGCCTCTGCTGCGTGGCCTGCGGCGTCAGTTGTAGTGGTCGCCATGACGTCCTCCTGGGAACTTCCGTTGGGTTACGGGTGGGGCGCAGTCATTCGCGCCCGCACCCGCACGTAAGGATGGTTCCGTAGGCTTAGACGGCGAACATCAGCAGCAGAGCAACCAGGAACGAGAAGATGCCCAGTGCTTCTGCAAACGCGATGCCGATGAAGAGAGTTGCAGTCTGGCTAGCAGCTGCAGATGGGTTGCGCAGAGCGCCGGCAAGGAAGTTGCCTGCGACGTTACCAACACCGATAGCGGCTGCGCCGGAACCGATTGCTGCGAGACCTGCGCCGATGTGTGCGAGTTGACCTTCCATGTGGGTATCTCCTTACGATTGGAAGTTAATAGATAGAGTAGAGTTTCTGGGAACCTTAGTGCGAAGGATGCAGCGCATCTTTCAGATACACACAGGTCAGAATGGTAAAGACGTAGGCCTGAATGAAGGCCACGAGGACCTCGAGACCGTACATTGCAGTGATCGCGACAACCGACACAGGGCTGACGACTGCGATCGCGGCAAAGCCTGCGAACACTTTGATCACGGCGTGGCCAGCCATCACGTTACCCGCAAGACGGATGCTGTGGCTGACGGGACGCACGAAATAGGAAATCACCTCGATGATTGCGAGGATCGGGCGCAGCGGCAATGGCGCGCTGGACACCCAAAACAGGCCGAGGAAACCGGCGCCGTTTTTGACAAATCCAACCACGGTCACGGTAACAAACACCAACAACGCGAGCACTACAGTGACAGCAAAGTGGGAGGTCGTGGTGAAGGACATCGGAATAAGGCCGAGGAAGTTGGCCATCACGATGAACAGAAACAGTGTCATGATATATGGGAAGAATTTGATGGCATCTTTGCCTGCAACATCTTCGACCATTTTGTAGACGAAGCCATAGGCCAATTCGCCGATCGATTGACCGCGGCTTGGGACGATGGCGCGACGACGCGTCCCAATCACCATCAAGGCCACAACTGCCACAACGGCCAATGCCATCCAGAGGGTTGCGTTTGTGATTGTGAACAGGCCGATGTGATCGCCACCAAACAAAGGTTTGATGATGAACTGGTCCATTGGGTGGAATACCAGACCGCCTTCTTCTGCGCCTTGTGCTTCGCTTGCCACGTTCAATCCCTCTCGTCTCTCTCAGCAGCCTCAGCCGCTTGTTTCTCTTCGATCTCTTTGGCGGTGCGCATCATCACGTTGATGCCCGCGGCCAGACCAAACAATGTAAACAGCACCATGAAGATCGGGAGTGTCCCGAACACGCTGTCCAGCGCATATCCGATGCCAAAGCCGATCCCGAGACCGGCAACCATTTCGATCACCATGCGCCATGCCTGATTGGCGGACGAATAGTGCTCATCAGCGCGGGGCTTTGGGTCCTGGGCCTTTCGGGCCGCCTCGATCCTCTCCTCCAGACGCTGCATTTGGTCTTTGTGGTTCGTCTCGGTCACGCGCAATTTACCCCTTGCTAACGTTGGCGCATTGCTACGGCGGCAGGGGCTGTGAGTCAACGCTCGAATTCCCATAGCGATTTTCAAATCAAATCACTGAAAATAAACATTTATTTTTTGTGGCTCGAAGCCGCATATGCCCCGGCAGGCGCGCCTGTTCGGCGTTTCCGCACCAAATGACATATTCAACAGTTTGGTTGAACTTCCACTCACCAGAAGGGCCGTGCCTTATGAGCGAAGGGACGCCTTGGTAAGTATGGCAGGTAGTTTTTGCCGAAGTAAGGCGATCAATTCAGGCTGCATGAACTGAAACTGATCAGGAATGGATAGGCATGCCAGTCTCGTGCTTTTTGGCAATGCGCCCATCAGCGATGTCATCTGCTTTGATTGCCGACGCTCCATTACAACCACGAGATCTGCCCACTCCAAATGCTCACGGGTAAGGTGCTCATCTGCATCTCGGCTAAGTCCAGCAAAATCTACGTCTACGTCGAACCACTCAGCCGCCATCTGCGCAGCCGTCGGGCTGCGCATTCGCGCCTTTCCGCATACAAAAAGAACTCGTTGGGCCAAGCGCGTTTCTCTCCGAAGCGATAGAGTCACCGTCCACATTTAGACCACAGCAAGGGCCCTACGTCACGCACTGACAGCCGCTGAGTGCGTTATGCGCCTATAGTGACAGCCCTTCTCACGGAGCCTGCTCACTAAACCATCCCACATTAACGGCCAGTCTCGCCAGCGATGCCCCTCAGTCACCCGAGCGAAACAGCGCAGTCTCATCCAACAACCACTGTTGAAACTGCCGCACAGCAGACCGTCGCACGCCGCGACTGCCGTGCACCAGAAAGAATGCTCCGTCTCGTAGACCCACATCAAAACACCGTACCAAACGTCCCTGCGCCACATCTGCAGACACCACTTCCGAGGACACCAAAAGCACCCCCAATCCGTTCAGAGCAGACTGATAGGCCAAAGCCGAATGCATCCGCCAACTTCTTTCCGACACAGCTTCCGTCGGTACGCCAGCAGCTTGGAACCATTGCCGCCATAGGTCTGTGTTCCGCTCACGATATCGCGCGACATCCAAAAGTTCTGACGGTGCCTCTCCCTTTATGACATTGGGTGCCGCATAGGGGTAAATCTGCGCATCCGACAGCAGTTCACACGGTTCCGCCAGCGCCCCACTATGTGCAAACCGCACAGCCAAATCCGCCTCGTGCCGTTCCACATCCGCAAGATGACGAGACGTTTCCAGCCTCAGATCAATTTCGGGATGTGCTGTGTGAAAATTCGCCAATCGTGGAACGATGAACCGCTCCGCAAACAGCGGCTCGCAGTTCACCCGCACCTGCCCTGCTGGCACTGCCGCCAAATCTTCGGTGGCCTCCGAAATCACATCCAAAGCAGGGAGCACCCGCTCCAAGTACCCACGCCCCTCCAATGTCAGCTCCACACCCCGTGGCAAATCGCGGAACAGCTTTATGCCCAACCGCGCTTCGAGCCCACGCACATGACGGCTCACAGCGGAGTGCGCCACATTCAGCTCTTCGGCCGCTTTGCTAAAGCTTTCATGCCGACCGGCCGCTTCAAAAGCGCGAAGAGCATTCAGGGGAGGGAGGTTTCTGGCCATGGGAGCACTTGTGCCTTTTTGGCACACAACCTGTCAATAAACGATGTTTGATACCCAAATACGCATCTGAAATAGTCACATAACACCTCAATTCCTGGAAAGCGTCATGCCCCATTCGACAAACGCGCCTCGGCGCGCATTGATACCCCTTGTCCGACCCGCGCTGCGCGTTTTGCAAGCGGCGATCTACAAACTCAAAGACATTCTGACCGACAAGCGGCAATTCTACCCTGACCTCTCAGATTCCATGGCGCATGATATCGGAATGAGCCCCGTGGATCTGGAAGTGCGCAGATTACGCCTACCATCTCGCTATACACATCACCCCTATGGCTAAGTCTCTTTCACATCCTCACTGGTATCGTTAAACAAAGGTCTATGGCCCCGTCCCTCGATACAGTCTTCTCCGCTCTCGCCGACCCAACCCGTCGAGCAATTTTAAATATGCTGCTCGAAGACGACATGGCAGTCACCGATGTGGCAGAGCCATTTGACATCTCTCTGGCCGCAATTTCCAAACATTTGGTGATCTTGTCCAAGGCAGGGCTCATTGCACAAGAAAAACGCGGCCGGGTGAAATGGTGTAAACTACAGCCTGACGCTATGCGCGCGGCCTCAGTCTGGATGCAAGGTTTCGGTCAATTTGAACCGGTTAATCTGGACGCCTTTGAGCGGTTTTTGGAGGGCGAACTTAGCGACCAACAGATGCCTGCTTCAGACACGTCCGAATGAACTTTGCCGCTGACCGATAATGTGACGGCCCAGCAGCCTCCGCCCAGCGCCCACACGTCCAATTGTTGTTGCCGCCTGTCATTGGCGCGCCATAAAGCGCTTCCTGAGTCAAACCGCTCACCAACTTGATCCATCTATCATGTGCTGCCAAAAACCGCACCTGTGCGTCCTCCCAGCTCACATCTGCATGCTGCGCCAAAACCGTTTCGTTGTAGGCTGCCAGCTGGTTCCACTTGTACCCCGGCGCTGGGAACGCGACCTTCTTGCCAGCCTGTCCATCCGCGTACCACCCCAAGAACAAATCAATCCAGTGGGCGCGATGCACCAACACGTCACGAATGCTCCAGTTTTCTTCAATGGATTGCGTCGCAACATCCGACGGAACGGTCACCATCAAACTCTGGAGCTTGGCAAACTCTTTTGCCGAGACAGCTAACAAGTCATCTTTGGTTTGTGCAGCAGGCATAAGGCAAATCCTCCAAAATCCCTCACTCCTGCGTACATATTATCGCGCTGCCGCGGTCTCTGTCTTTGTGTTCGATCAAGTCACGCGTGTATTCTCAAAAATGATTCACGGCGTGCATAGCAGGTCATAGCCCACCAAATTAATGTCCAAGTCTGCGCGTTCCCATTGGCTGTCCGGGTAAAACCAAATTGGCTCTGCCAGAAGTTTGATGTCCGATAAGCCCAGTTGCGGAATGGTCCACCCCATAGAATGCGACATTGCCACCCGCACACCCGGCTTGGGATTGAGACCGGGCGCAATTTCGGACACGCCCATTTTCATATGATGCGCAATGTCCCATTCCTGCACCCCAGCGTCGGTGCGAGTGACAACCCAGCAGTGCATATCCGTTGTATGGCTGCGCTTTTCTTCGGGAATGAAATACCCGGTCACGTAACCGGCCTCGATCCCGGCCGCACGACAGCAGGCGATCAGATAGGCATTGATGTCCACACAACTACCGCGCGTCATAGTGCACAGCTGCGGCATCTCATTGGTGCCTTCATAAAACGGATTGCCATGTCCATATTGAAAGAGCCCAGCCACATGATCGACCAAACACCGAAGCTTTTCGTCATCAGAGGCCATGTCGCAAACCAGCGCGCGCACCTCTCCAACCAGTTCTGAGGCGGCGCGTGTGAACCTGCTGTCGCGTGGCTGGAACATGCTCTCGACGTAGTCCAGCCCGCCACGTTCAAACATCCATTGAAACGAAATCTGCTCACCGGTCGGCGTCACTTCCACCACGGTTTGACCAGTGCCCACTTCGAACATAAAACGACTTTCGCCGCCCGACACCGTCAAAGATACAGGTGCGACATCAGGCGTAGAAAACCCAATTGGCGCGATCAACCGCGCACCACTCTTCGCGCGCAGCGCAACGTTCAAAGTGATCATGATGACTCCTCACATTCGTCATTTCTAAAATTCTAGCATTATAGAAATAACTGCTCGCAGACTTATGTGTCACTTTCAAGAAGCATCACCAAGGCAAGGCACGTTAAGGCTATTCCAACAAGCACAAAGCCACTGGGCGCGCCATGTCCTAACGCCATCTCCCACAAGATCACCCAGCTGGGAACCAAATAGGTGTAGGCCATGACCTTGGCACTGGGCAGATGCAGCGTGGCGAATTGCAAAAGAACAAACGTAGCCGCGCTGGCGAAGATCGCAAGATACAAAATTGTCCCCCACACCAATGCATCCAGCGCCAGCCAATCCGTCGCCCAAATGTCGCGCGCACCCACAATGCTCAGTATAACCAAACCTGCGATTAGCATGCCAAAGGTGAACACCACCGGTGCTTCGCCGCGATTAAGCTTGCGCACCATTGGGGTGTACACCGCGTGCAACATGCAGCCCCAAAAGTAATAAACTTCGCCTTTCCCCACTTCGAAGCGCAAAAACGCCTGCCAATCCGCCCGAAAGATCACCCAAAGCGCACCGGCCGCACCGATTCCCAAAGCCAAAAACATGCGTCTGGTTGTGACCTGCCCCAACAACCCCCATCCAAATCCAGCGGACATCAGCGGCGTCAAGGTGAACACCGCTGCGGTACTGACAGGATGGGCCGTTTTCAGACCTTCAAACATCAGGACAAAGTATCCTGCAAACAATCCACCAAGAATGAGATACCGCCATGGCGCGCGCCATGCTGAGCGCGGCACCCCCTTGGTTGTCAAAGCCGCCGCACCAATCACAATCGCCGCAATCAAAAATCGCACTGCATTCAACGCCGCTGGGTCCACAGCGTTTGCACTCATCGAACCCAGAGAAAACGACCCTGCAACAAGTGACGAAAACAACAACATCGCCAAATGCCCGCGCAGTGGTAGGCTGAGTTTCGACCGCGCATCCGGTCCAGCAGGCGCGGTCATTAAATTGTCGTCCAATCGCGTGCGCGTTCCTTTAGATAGGACAAAAACGTCTGCACCTTGGTTGTGCGGTGCAGGTCGACATGTGTGATCAGGCGCACATTGATATCCCATTCCGGGTTACTCGCCATAACTTCCGAAATGTCGCTTGCCTCCTGCGCCGCCCAAACGGGCAAAAATCCAAGACCAGCCCCACGCAAAATTGCCGCCGAGATTGCCCGATCTGATGTTGAGCGAAACACCACGTTCTCACGAGGCACCCGCGTCTTAAGCCACCGATAAAATGGCGCGCGACTATCTGGGCTATCATGGCCCACAAAGCGGTGGTTGGCCAAATCCGCCTCGTCCTTTGGGACCCCATAGCGCGAAATGTAGCTCTGCGCGCCGTACAATGCCGTGGGCAAATGCGCCAACTGCTGAACCACATTGTCCGGTTGCACCTGTCCATCCCCCGCGCGAATGGCCACATGTGCCTCGCCATATTCCAGTCGGAACACGCGATCACCTGTCAAAAACCGTACCACCAAGTCCGGATGCTCTGCCTGAAAATCTGCCAGGATCGGTGAAATCAGCGGCGCAAACCCGCCAAGTGACGTCACCACCAATTCCCCCGCCACATCTGACCCGCGCCCCTTAATGCGCCCTTCAAGCTGACCAAACTGATCGTCTGTGGCCTGTGCCACTCGCATCAGATCTTCGCCTGCTTCGGTGGCGGTATAACCGCGCGCATGTCTCTGAAACAACTTTACGCCCAGTTGAGCTTCCAACGCATCTATATGACGGATCACCGTCGCATGGTGCACTCCCAAAACCTCGGCCGCGCCGCTCACGGTGCCAAGCCGCGCCACCTGAAACGCGGTTCGTATCTCGTCCCAATTTTTCAAAAGTAGCCCTCCAACGTCAAATCAATATGTGCATTTTCAAACATGAGCTGCGCAATAATCGATGTTGAGTGTAAAATTACAATAGCTAATTTCTAACGCACACGCATCAGTTACACGTCCAAAAGGAACCGACGCCATGTCACTCACAGTACTTCACATCGACAGCTCCGCCCGCTTTACAGACTCAGCCTCACGCACAGCCTCGGCGGCGCTGGTGAGCAAACAAAACCCAGATACGGTGATCAAGCGCGACTTGTCCACCACCACTCTCCCGTTTTTGGACGAAGCCTTCACCCAAGCCACTTTCACTCCAGTTGATGCCCGCACAGACGCGCAAAACGACGCATTGAAAATTTCTGACGAGCTTGTCGCCGAACTGCAAGCTGCGGACACGCTGGTGATTGGTGTTGCGATTTACAATTTCGGCATACCTGCTGCTCTCAAAGCTTGGATTGACCAAATTGCCCGCGTTGGCGAGACCTTCGCCTACACCGAAAATGGCCCCCAAGGATTGCTCAAAGATAAGAAAGCCATCATCACAATTGCATCCGGGGGCACTGAAATTGGCTCTGACATCGACTTCGCCTCAGACTACCTGCGCTTTGTGCTGGGATTTGTTGGCATCTCTGATGTGACCATACTGAACAACGACGGCGTTGAAGTCGCCCCCAAAGCCGCCTAATGCGCATCCCCCGCTGCATTTGGTGAAACGCTCCATAGAGAACCACTCCCGATGCAGCGGGAATACCCTGTGACATCCAAAAGGGTGTCAGTTTTGCCACGCAATTGGCTTCATGACAAAATTCCTTCAAACAATCTGGCAACAGCTTCTGCACCCGGGTCAGTGTGGCCCTTTAGTTGATCCGCACTGATGTAAGACGCTCGGCCTGCCTTGGCTTGCGTTATGGACGCGGTCAATGTGGCACCCTCACGTGCAGCAAGCGCTGCAGCCTCAATCCCCTCATCCAACGCTTCAAGGGCCGGATGCAGCGCGTCGACCATTGTCCTGTCGCCCAAATTCGCTCCACCAATCTTTTGCATGCGGTTCAAGCCTTCTTTCAAAGCATCCACCATGGGCAACCCACTGGAGGCAGCGTCACCCGCGGCTGTGAAAAAGATCGCAAGCAAAACACCGGAAGACCCGCCCATTGTCTGGCTAAGTTCCTGACCGATGGCGCGGTACAACTGGGTGGGATCTGCAAGTGGTAGTCGATCCAATGCGCCAATCAGTGCCCTAGCGGCGCCGGACAGTGTTGACCCTGTGTCGCCGTCACCCGATTTTGCATCCAAGGCATTGAGGTCAGGTTCAGCGGCAATAAGTAAGTCACAGCATTTCGTCAAAAACGCTCTGGTTTCAATGTGCTCTGAGGGGATCGGTTGGATCGGGGACAGTCCATCGGGGAGTTCAACAATTTCGACGGGCCGCACCGGTATAACACCCGTCCAAGCGTTGGGTTCAACCGGCGCCTGCAGAAGTATCTCTTCCTCTGGGTTCGGTGCATAGACCGATATGGAGAAGCCGCGCATGTCCAAAGAGGTCATCAAAGCGGCTGGACCGATGATCAGTTTGATCTTATCGCCAATGGATGATGACAATAGCTCATTGGCCAAAATAGACATTTCAAGAACCGACGCGCCCCCAAGGTTGTTCAGCAGAACCACATGCGGCGCGTCCTCCATGAGATGAGCCAACTTATCACTGACCGCTGCGACGGCCTGCTTTGCAGTTTCATAGTCGATTTGCTCAACACCGGCTTCACCGTGGATGCCAAGACCCAGTTCCGCTTTGCCAGATGCGATCCGCTCCTCCTTTGGAGAGCCCGGAACGGTGCAGGTGTCCAAAGACATTCCAAGGCTCTTGGTCCCCGCCACAACCCGGCTGGCCGCAGTTGCAACTTGCTCCAAAGACTGGCCTTTTTCAGCCAACGCCCCTGCAATCTTGTGCACAAACATCGTCCCGGCCACACCACGGGGTTGTGGCAATTCTGGCAGCGCAACGTCATCATCTACGATCACCATATTGACCTTGAGACCAAAAGCCCGCGCGCGTTCGGCTGCCAGGCCAAAATTCAGCCGATCACCTGTGTAGTTTTTCACAATCAACAAACACCCGGCAGGCCCGGTCACCGCCAATATGCCTGCAAGAACCGCATCAACAGACGGCGAGGCAAAAACGTCTCCACAGACGGCTGCTGTCAACATACCTTTGCCAACAAAGCCAGCATGCGCTGGCTCATGACCTGAGCCGCCTCCAGAGACCAATGCAACTTTAGATTTGTCCCAGTCTGTGCGCATCACCACGCGGATATGCGGATATCCATCAAGCCGCGTTAACCTGCCTCCTGAGCCTTTGATCAAGCCATCAATTGCCTCGGTGACCGTGTTTTCTTTTTCATTGATGAAATGTGCCATCATGATTTCCTTTATGCGATGCGGGTGCCGCTGGCGTCGAAATAGAATGGGTTTTGCGGGCGAATTTTAACGATGTCACCAGAACGAAGCGGGGTGTGCGGTTCAGTCACTGTGATCAGGTCGTGATCTTTGAAGGACAGGTGTAGACGCGTCTGATCACCCAAATGCTCGACACGTTCAACAAGACTGTCCTCACCGTCGCCTTGATAGATTTGCTCAGGGCGCAGCCCAATTTCGGTGGCATTGGCGGGAGCGCCTTCAAAGACATCTGCTGGCAACACGTTGATACGCGGTTGCCCCAACCGGCTGGCCGCATAAACACTCACTGGATCTTCGTAGATTTCACGGGGGGTACCAAATTGCACCAACCGGCCCTTGTCCAGCACACCCACATGGGTTGCCATCGTCATGGCCTCAATCTGATCGTGGGTCACGTAGAGGAGGGTCGCGCCGGAATTGGCCTGAATGTTCTTAAGTTCGACACGCAGGTCAGAACGCAATTTGGCATCCAAAGAACTGAGTGGTTCATCCATGAGGTAGACCGAGGGGTTGCGCACCAACGCCCGTCCGATGGAGACACGCTGCATCTCCCCCCCTGACAGCGCCGTGGCCTTATTGTCCAGCTTGTGAGAGATCTGCAGCACCTCTGCGACGTCTCCCACCTTACGTTTGATGTCGTCGGCCTGCGTTTTAAGCAGGGGAGATTTAAGAGGGAACTCAAGGTTTTGACGAACTGTGAGATGCGGGTAAAGCGAGTACTGCTGAAACACCATCGCCACATCGCGTTGAGCAGGCGTCAGGCCAGCCATATCGCGCCCGCCGATATGCAACTGTCCGCTGTCAGGCAGATCAAGCCCCGACACCATCCGTAGGGTCGTCGTTTTCCCCGCACCAGTTGGTCCCAGGAGCACAACAAACGACCCGTCAGGCACCGTCATTGATACATCCTCAAGCGCGACATCCGGTCCAAAGGACTTTGACACATTGGTCAGTTTGACTTCAGCCATGAGACAACACTCCTTCATTCGCCACAGATTTCAGTGCCCGGCCCGTTTCACTGCTAAACAGCGTGATCGTGCGAGGATCAAAGTGCAGGCCAGTTGTGTCGCCCACTTTGATTTTGTGATGACTGGCAATGCGCGCCTTGATCACCCCGTTTGGGGCTTCAAAGCTCACAATTTGCGTGGTTCCGAGGTATTCGGTTGCGGTCACTCTCGCTTTGTAAGGCGCATCGTCATTGAGCCTTACGTGCTCGGGCCGGATGCCAAAGGTCAATCCACCATGTGCCCCTTCCAGTTGTTCCGGAATGCCAAACGAGCAGCCCGACAGATCAACCGATGTCATCCCGTGGCCAACCATTCCGTGAAAATCGAGGAAGTTCATGGGTGGTGAGCCAATGAATTCGGCCACAAAGCGCGTTGCCGGCCAATCGTAGATGTCTTGAGGGACACCAAATTGCTCAACAACCCCATGGTTCATGACGACAATTTTGTCCCCCATTTGCATGGCTTCGAGCTGATCATGAGTGACATAGACCGTGGTGGCCCCCATTCGGTCATGCAGCGCGCGCAGCTCTTCAGACATATGCTCGCGAAACTCGGCATCCAACGCGCCCAGAGGTTCATCCATAAAGAACGCCTTGGGATCACGCACAATCGCGCGCCCCAGCGCGACCCGCTGGCGATCGCCGCCAGACAAGCCACCAACCGGGCGGGACAGAATGTCAGAAATGCCCAGAATCTCCGCGACCTCACCAACTTTGCGTTTGACTTCGGCCTTTGGCATCCCTTGGGACAACAGAGGATAAGAAATGTTCTTACCCACGTTCATATGCGGGTAGAGCGCAAACATCTGGAACACAAAGGCAATGTCGCGCTGGCTGGCGGGTTTCATACCGACCTCTTCGCCGTCGATAAAAATCTCACCAGATGTGGGCAACTCGAGCCCGGCCATCATCCGCAAAGTTGTGGTCTTGCCACATCCAGACGGGCCCAAGAGCATGAAAAATTCGCCATCTTCAACGGTGAAGCTTGAGGATTTCACCGCATTGAACGACCCGAAATCCTTGCGCAGGTTTTGTATATTGATCTGGGCCATGACTTACTCCGGAAAGTGGCTGACAATGATGAACATCACCGTCCCGACGAGTGTGATGATGAAAGAGTACGTGAAGAGCCACAGCGCAAAAGGCTGCATCAACATCACCACTCCCACCGCGATCAGAATCGAGGCCAACATCTCCCAAGGACCGCGCCGCAGACTCAGGATACCTTTGATAAATCTACTCATTTGCGAACCGCTCCGAATGTAATGCCGCGCAGAAGGTGTTTGCGGAGAAGGATGGTGAAGACCATGACAGGAACCAAAAAGATCGTGGCGCCCGCGGCGACAGCGGGCCAGTCTTTGCCGCCGACACCAATGATGGTGGGAATGAAAGGCGGTGCGGTCTGGGCTGTGCCGGAGGTTAAAAGCACCGCAAAGGCATATTCATTCCAAGCAAAAATCAGGCAAAAAATGGCCGTGGAGGCGATACCTGTTGCCGCTTGAGGCAACACAACTTTGTAAAAGGCCTGAAACCTTGTGTAGCCATCAATCAGCGCCGCCTCTTCATACTCAATTGGGATTTCGTCGATGAAACCTTTGAGCAGCCAGACCGACAGCGAGAGGTTCACCGCTGTGTAAAGAAGGATCATGCCCAAATGGGTGTCATTTAGGCCCAGATTGCGAAACATCAGAAAAATCGGGATCGCGACGGCAATCGGCGGCATCATCCGCGTGGACAGGATAAAGAACAGCAGATCGTCCTTAAGGGGCACCCGAAAGCGGCTGAATGCATAAGCCGCAGCGGTGCCAAGGATCATGCAAAGCGCCGTAGACCCAAAGCCTATGATCACCGAGTTCATGAACCGCGCACCATAACGCGACGGACCAGCAATGACCTGACCTTGGTCGCGGACAATCTGCTCATACCAAGTATCTGCCGGTGCAAGATCATCACGATCGTTTTCGTTTATGCGTGTGCGTGTGGTGAACAGATTCACGTAGCCCTCAAGCGTGGGCTGAAACACAACCTTGGGCGGATAGGCGATTGAGTCCGAGGGCGATTTAAACCCCGTTGCGACAATCCACATGAGCGGCATGATGGTGATCAATGCGTAAAGCACCACCAATAGGCCAGCGAACCATTTTGTCCGTTGGGACGGTTCTGTGACTGAGAAACTCATCTTTCTTTCACCTTGTTCAAAGCTTTGACATAGATCGACGCCAGGCCGAAAACTGTGACAAACAGGATGACGGCGTAAGCCGAGGAATAGCCGGTGCGCCATTTCTCAAAGGCTTCGCGTTTGAGGTCGATAGACGTCAGCGTGGTGGTGTTGCCCGGCCCCCCACCTGTCAGTTGAACAACCAAATCAAACATTTTGAAGTTCTCGATCCCACGGAACAGAACCGCCAACATCAGAAACGGGAGAACCATCGGAATGGTGATTGTCCAAAACTGGCGCCACTTACTGGCTCGATCACATTCCGCCGCCTCGTAAATAGAGTCTGGGATTGAGCGCAATCCTGCCAAACAGATCAGCATCACAAAAGGCGTCCACATCCAGGTATCGGCAATCACAATCGCCCAAGGTGCAAGATGCACATCCCCGATCATCGAAAAACTGGCCGGATCTGCACCGCTGAAAAACGCGATGACGTAATTGAACAAGCCGATCTGAGGTTGATACAAAAAAGTCCAGAAATTGCCGACCACAGCCGGGCTCAGCATCATGGGGAACACAATGATTGTGGTCCACAGATCGTTGCCCTTAAACTTCTTGTTGATGAGGTAGGCCAAAGTGAAACCAATCAAGACCTGCAACACAATTGTCCATATCAGGAAGTGCGCGGTGGCTTGCATGGTATTCCAAATGTCGCTGTCACTTAGGATGCGCTCATAGTTGCGCAATCCCACCCATTCGACATCGCGGTTGGGGCGATTAACTCGAAAGTTGGTAAAGCTGAGACGGATCGTCCATATCAGTGGGAAGATGTTCACTGCCAACAACAAGAATATTGAAGGTGCAACGAATATCCACGCAATCGTGCGATCCGAAAGACCGCGAATGCGCCTTGCAACCGGGTCAGGTGTGGCCTTCGCGGCTCTGGCGATCGGCGAGTTGGTCATGGTCAAGTTTCCTTCTTCGCGACCTCCACTGAGAGGTTCGCGTCGAGCATATCCGCATGTGTGTTGAATTGAGAAATCGCTCTGACCGAACGGTCAGCGGTTGGTCGGGCGCCTCAAACGCCCGACCAGACTGAAAGCTTAGATCTTACCTTCATCTTCAAAGACTTCGATCCAGTCTTTGACAAGCCCGTCCAAAGCTTCCTTTGCAGTGCCTTCACCGGCGATCACATAGCCATGCACCCGTGCCTGCATCGCCAGCAACAACTCGGCATAGGCGGGCTCCGCCCAGAAATCTTTGACGATGGCCATGGAGTCCAAGAAAGTCTGCGCATAAGGCTGGCTTGTGGCAAACTCCGGATCTTCAACCACTGCACGCAGCGCAGAATATCCACCTGACTCCCACCATTTTTGCTGAACATCAGGTTGGGCAAACCACTTGATATATTCAAGCGCGGCGTCCTGCTTTTTGGAGGCTGCCACAACCGAAATCCCTTGCCCGCCAAGTTGGGCAAAATGTCCATCGGGACCAGCCGGGTTTGGGAAATAGCCAGATTTTCCGCCACCCACGTTGGGATCAGCCTCAACACCGGGCCAGATAAAGGCGAAGTTCATCTGCATTGCGACCTGACCGGACTTATAGGCGTCGATGTTTTCACCCATGTACCAGTTTGACGACCCCGGAGGTGTGGCCGTGTCATAGAGCTCTTTGTAGAACTCAAGACCTGATACCGCGCCGTCTGAGTTTACAAACCCTTCAAGATCGTAGGGCTTGTCTGGGTTGCTGTATTCAAAGCCATAGTTGTAAAGCGCATTGGTCACGCCCATCGTGATACCTTCGGACCCCCGTTCGGTATAGATTGCCGCTCCGTACACGGTGTTGCCGTCAATCTCGCGCCCCTGAAAGAACTGCGCAATGTCTTTGAGTTCGCCCAAATTGGCAGGCACACCCAAATCACGCCCATGTGCTGCTTTAAATTCAGCCTGCACCTCTGGCCGCTCAAACCAATCTTTACGATATGTCCAGCCAACAACGTCGCCAAAGGCAGGCAACGCCCAGAAGTTTGGCGAGCCCTTCGGCCATTCTGCATAACCCGTGACCGTGGCGGGAATGAAATCCGCCATGTCGATGCCTTCTTGGGCAAAGAAGTCGTTCAACTTAACGTACTGACCGTTTTCGGCAGCGCCCCCAATCCATTGACTGTCACCAATCAACAGATCACAGAGCTGTCCACCGGAGTTGAGCTCGTTGAGCATACGGTCTGCAAAGTTTGGCCAAGGCACAAACTCAAAGCTCATTGCGTGGCCAGATTGGGCCTCGAATTCTTTGCTGAGTTCCACAAGTGCATTGGCCGGATCCCACGCAGCCCAACACAAAGTCAAATCTTCTGCTTTGGCGGCATGGGTTCCGGCGGCCAAAGCAATTGCGGCTGCGGAATATATCAATTTCGTCTTCATGGCGAATACCCTCCCTAGATTTCGGATCAGCGCGGCTCCTCCGCCACGAATCGATCAACGCCTCCATTGCTAAATGAGGTGCGTACCTCAGATCAAGATATTTTTGAGGTACGCACCTCATTTAGTATTGCAAATCTTGGAAATACCCATCAAAAGTGCCAAAGAAATATGCAAAAAGCGGGGCACTCCGACACATGCGTCCAACGACCAAAGATCTGGCAGAGACAGCGGGCGTGAGCTTGGCAACTGTTGATCGCGTGCTGAATGGACGATCCGGTGTCCGACAAAAAACCATTGATGCCGTGAATGAGGCGATCAGGTCTCTTGGGTTTGAACGCAATCAATTCGCCGCCACGCTTGCCCGTCAAAAAGGCTATCGCTTCGCGTTTATTCTGCCAAAAGACGGAGACGAATATCTGGCTGAAATCATCAAGCGTATCGAGGAAACAAAAGAAGCCGGTCGCGCAGAGATGCTTGATATCAAGGTTTTACGTGTGGATGAACAAAATCCCCACGAAACCGCACGCTACCTCTCGCGCCTGAAAGGCGAAGACTATGATGGCGCCGCGATCATGGCGCCCGAGACACCACAAATTCGCGATGCCATCCGCCGCATGAAAGAGCGCGGCATTCTGACAATTCCCTTTGTGTCCAATCAGCGGGACGAAGACCAACATGATTTTGTGGGCATCGACAACCGCGCTGCCGGGCGAACCGTGGGACGTCTGATGGGGCGGTTCATCGGCCCCCGTGAGGGCACGATCGCCGTTTTGACCGACACGATGCAGGCCCGAGACAGCCTTGAACGGCGCCTTGGTTTTGATGAAGTGATAAATGGCTCGTTTCCAATGCTGTCAGTCTTACCCACGCTGGAAACATACGGTGAGCCGGAGCGGACATTTGACATCGTGCGCAATGTTCTGTCCCACCAAAAGGCCTTGGCCGGGTTCTACGTAATGGGATCTGAAGCGCGTGTTCCACTTAAGGCACTTGCAAACTTTTGCGACACACAGACCTTTACAGCGATTGCGCATGAAAAGACGCCGACGACCATCCAGGGATTGCGCGCAGGCAAACTTGACGCCGTTGTGACACAGGATCCAGGACACCTCGTCAGAAGCGCCGTGCGAATTCTGCGCTCCAAATGCGAAAACAGAACCACCTTGGCGTCTCAGGAAAAAATTCGCATCGAGATTTTGATCGAAGAGAACCTGTGACCGTGCGTCCGATCAGGACACCTCCAACACCTCGGCGCTCACACCTACGCGGTCAAAAAAACCCCACAAATCGGCGACATCCATCGCGACAGTCCGGTCATTGACCAGCGGATGCATGTAGATCCGATCCGCGCCCTTCACGGCGGCATCAATCAAGAAACGCACATTGTTTTGCGCCCCATTGATCATCGCCAACGGCGTCACCGCACCCGGCCGAACACCTAAGGTCTGCATCAACCGATCAGGCGAGCCGAACGACAACCCACCCACGCCCAACTGCGCCCCCAAGGCCTTCAGATCGATCTCCCGATCCTGCTCCAGCGTCACCAGATAATTGCGCTTCTTCTTGTCGCGCAGATACAGGTTCTTCACCCGAAACGCCGCCTCGCCGGGCACCTCCATGGCATCCTCAACCGACTTGGCATCCTCCACCGTGCGCAGCGGCACATGCTCGTGCAGCATATAGTCCAATCCCCAGCCTTGAAGCTGCGCCAAAAGCGCATCCGAAGTGATGGGCAACGTGTCCTGAAACTGAGATGATGCGTCCATCGATCTTGATGCCTTTTTTTCATTTCATCTTGCCTGTCCGACCACGCATTCTGATTATATACAACCCGCACCACACAAATCACTTGAAATGGTCGCGAATGCAGTGCCAACACTACAACCAATGAGAGTGACGCGCATTTCCTCCGATGGTTTGACCTTTGAGTGGGGCCCAACGTGGCGCGCGCTTCCATTTTGTGCCGCTTGGCTCGCTATAGTCTTGCTTGTTGAAAAATCTTCACCGGCGAACGGACCTTTAGCGACTACTGGGTCGCTCTCGTCTTTTCCTTAGCATGTGCGGTGGGTGTTTTTGGCTCCCTGCAATACAAGACACTTTCACTGGATCCAGAATTGAAAAAAGTTCTCTGGTACAGAAAAACTTTGCTTGGCATTCGCAAACAGGAATATTCCCTACCGGACCTAAAAGTTGCGAAGTACTCGAAAAAGGAAACTGAGGACGGAAGCAGCTTCCCTCTTCATCTGTATTTTCAAACCAGCTCGACAGCCTACCTTCACCTTGCGCTCGATGGCGCTGAGGAAAGGGAGGAAAAGCAGTACATCGAAATCAGCACGACCATCAACACTTGGCTCGCAAACCACCGCCCTGTTGACTCCTCACCTCCACAGGCGTAAACGCGCACCCAATTCCGGGAGTCCGTCAAACTTCCGGTCCTAGGCCTTGTGCCGGGATCGCCCCCCATCAGCGCGTCGCGCCCATGGGGGACATTGGCGTTTGGCCGGTCCGCACCTATATTGCGGGCCATATTGAAACGGTGAAAGGAACCGGCAGCGATGTTTGAAAATCTAAGCGAACGCCTCTCCGGAGTCTTTGATCGCCTCACCAAACAGGGCGCCCTGTCTGAGGACGATGTCAAAACCGCCTTGCGCGAAGTGCGCGTTGCTCTGCTTGAGGCCGACGTCTCGCTGCCAGTGGCGCGTGATTTCGTCAAAGCCGTACAAGAAAAAGCCACCGGTCAGGCCGTCACAAAATCTGTGACCCCCGGTCAACAGGTTGTGAAAATCGTTCACGACACGCTGAAAGATGTGCTTGCAGGAGATGAGAGTGCTGAACCCGGCACACTGAAAATCGACAACCCGCCCGCGCCGATCCTGATGGTGGGTCTGCAAGGTTCTGGTAAAACCACCACCACTGGTAAGCTTGCCAAACGCCTGACCGAGCGCGATGGCAAACGTGTGCTGATGGCTTCCCTCGACATCTACCGCCCCGCCGCGATGCAACAGCTCGCCATTTTGGGCACGCAAGTTGGCGTCGACACCCTGCCGATTGTGGCGGGTGAGACCGCCGTTCAGATTGCCAAACGTGCGAAACAACAGGCCACCTTGGGTGGCTATGACGTCTACATGCTGGACACCGCCGGTCGTCTGCAGATCGACGAGACCTTGATGCAAGAGGTCGAAGACGTGCGCGACGCGGTCAACCCGCGCGAAACGCTGCTGGTTGTGGATGGTCTCACCGGTCAGGTCGCCGTTGAAGTCGCTGAAGAATTTGACGGCAAAATCGGCATCTCCGGCGTGGTGCTGACACGTATGGATGGTGACGGCCGCGGCGGTGCGGCGCTCTCCATGCGCGCAGTGACCGGCAAGCCGATCAAATATGTGGGTGTGGGTGAAAAACTCGACGCACTGGAAACTTTTGAAGCGGACCGTGTCGCCGGTCGCATCCTTGGCATGGGCGACATCGTCGCGCTGGTTGAGAAGGCTCAAGAAACCATCGAGGCCGAACAGGCCGAACGCATGATGAAGCGCTTCCAAAAGGGCCGCTTCAACATGAACGACATGAAAATGCAGCTTGAGCAGATGCAGAAAATGGGCGGCATGGAAGGCATGATGGGCATGCTTCCGGGCATGGGCAAAATGGCCAAACAGGTGCAGGACGCGGGTTTTGATGACCGCATGATTGTGCGTCAGGTCGCCATGATCCAATCCATGACCAAGATGGAGCGCGCCAACCCGCAGCTCCTGCAAGCCAGCCGCAAAAAGCGCATCGCCAAAGGCTCCGGCATGGAGGTTTCTGACCTCAACAAACTTCTGAAAATGCAGCGCCAAATGGGCGACATGATGAAGAAGATGGGCAAAATGGGCAAAGGCGGCATGCTCAAGCAAGCCATGAAAGGCATGGTTGGCGGCAAGGGCGGCGATATGGCTGGTATGGCGGGCATGGACCCCACCCAAATGGACCCCAAACAGCTTGAAGCGGCGGCCAAAGCATTGGGTGGCAAAGGCGGTATTCCCGGTGGCCTGCCCGGTCTGGGCGGCGGCATGGGCCTGCCCTCTGGCCTGTCTGGCTTTGGGAAGAAAAAGTAAGGGATGACCATCGCCCCCACCATATCCACTGCGCGCTTGACGCTGCGCCATCACGTGCTCGAAGATTTTGAGCCGCTGGCCGCGCATTTCGCGACGGATTGGGCGCAGTATATGGGCGGCCCGATTTCCGCCGATGAGCTGTGGCGCTGGATCGGGGCCGAAATCACCAGTTGGCAATGGCTGGGCTATGGCAGCTGGGCGGTAGATCTCACCGAAACAGGCACGCTTATTGGTCAGGTTGGCATTAACAAGCCGCCACGCTTTGCCGAAACCGAAATTGGTTGGTGCATCTTCCCAGAAGCACAGGGCAAAGGCTATGCAGCAGAAGCAGCCCGCGCGGCGCGCGATTGGGCGTTTGACACCAAAGGCATGCGCACCTTGGTAAGCTACATTGATGCCACCAACACGGCGTCCATGTGCTTGGCCGAAAGGCTTGGCGCAACCCGTGACGATCGCGCCGCGCGGCCTGACCCAGCCGATTTGGTGTATCGCCACACGCTGGAGGGCCGCGTGTGACACCTCACACCGCATATCCTTGGGAGGCACCTGCCTCCGGCGCTGCCGCCGCTTTGGCGACGCAGCTGGCGATGAGTGTGCCCACGCTGGAAACCGCGCGCCTGACGCTGCGCGCCATTCAGCTGTCTGACTTTGACACCTTTGCCGACATCCTGATGAGTCAACGCGCGCTCTATATGGATGGACCATGTGATCGCGAGACCGCTTGGTCAGAGTTCACCCAATGCGCCAGCGGCTGGATGTTGCGCGGCGCGGGGTATTTCACCATATTGCTGCGGGACACAGGCGCCGTTGTTGGCTTTGTCGGCATGGGAATGGAATATGGCGATCAGGAACATGAACTCGGCTATTTCTTAACAGCCGAAGCCGAAGGCAAAGGTTACGCAACCGAGGCCGCAGAAGCGGTGCGCGACTACGCGCTCGGGCATCAGGAAGTGCCCTCTCTGGTCAGCTACATCGATCCACCGAACACATCCTCTGCCGCAGTCGCGGCCCGTTTGGGCGCAACCCGCGACACGCTCAGCGAAGCTGCATTTGACACCCCTGTTCAGGTCTGGCGCCACCAGCTGGAGGCCTACGCATGATGCGCTACGTTGTCCCCCGTCTGGAAACAGAACGACTCATCATGCGCGCCCATGTGGAAAGCGACATCGAATCTGAGATCGAGTTCTACCAAACGGACGCTTCGGAGACCGTTGGCGGTCCAATGGAGCCCACAGACGTCTGGCGCTATATCTCCATGATGATGGGGCATTGGGCTCTGCGCGGCTACGGCTTCTGGGCATTGGAAGAAAAAGCCACCGGCATCTACTTGGGCCGCGCCGGGCCTTGGATGCCAATGGGTTATGACGAACCCGAAATCGGCTGGACCCTGATGAACCACGCGACAGGCAAAGGCTACGCCACCGAAGCCGCTCTGGCCGCGCGCAGCTATGCCTATGATGTTTTGGGTTGGGAAACCGCTGTGTCGCTCACCCTTCCGGACAACATCGCGTCCCAAGCGGTCGCCAAACGTCTGGGCGCCACACTGGAACGCACATTTGAGAGCAAATACGGCACAGCACAGGTTTGGCGTCACCCCAGGCCGGATGATCTCGAAAACGGCGGAATGGAGGCCTACGCATGAGCCTCAAGTTGGATATCCCGGTGGTGGAAACGGACCGCCTCGTTTTGCGCGCCCCGCGTGAGGACGATCTTGAGGTTATCGCCAACTTCTTCGCATCCGAGCGCAGCCAGTATGTGGGTGGACCCAAAAATCGCGCCGAAAGCTGGCGCGTGATCTCTGGCCACCTTGGTCATTGGGTGGTGCGCGGATATGGTATGTGGCTGGTAGCGGACAAAGCCACCGACACCGCCGTTGGATCCGTCGGCCCATGGAACCCCGAGGGCTGGGACGAACCCGAACTCGGCTGGCACCTCTATGAAGGCCACGAAGGCAAGGGCTATGCCTTTGAAGCAGCCGTGGCGGCCAAAGAATACGCTGCCGCCCACTTCGGCATTCCCGCCCCGATCAGCTACATTGACCCTACGAACTCCCGCTCTGTCGCCTTGGCCACGCGCCTTGGCGCGACATTTGAGCGAGAGAGCGAGGTCATGGGCAAACCCTGCCACGTCTATCGCCATCCAAAAACGGAGGGCTTCTGATGTCAGACATGACCATCCCCGTTCTGGAAACCAAACGCCTGATCCTACGTGGACCTGAGCCCGAGGATTATCCAGACTTCAAGGCCACATTCGCCTCTTACCGGTCTCGCTTTATGGGCGGTCCTTTAAATGCCTATGAAACATGGATGCTCTACGCGGCTGAAATCGGCCACTGGAACATCCGCGGCTACGGCATGTGGATGATCCACGATAAGAAGACCGACGAAACACTCGGTATGGCTGGCGGCTGGTTCCCAGCCAAATGGCCAGAGCGTGAAATCGCTTGGATCATCTGGCCCGACAAAGCTGGACACGGTTACGCACTGGAGGCCACCCACGCCGTGCGCCGCTATCTGTATAACGAGTTGGGGTGGGATGGTGCCGTGTCCTATATCGACCCCAAGAACCTCGACAGCATTCGGCTGGCAGAGCGCCTCGGCGCTGTAAAAGACAAAACTGCCCAATCTGTTGATGGGCATGACGTGGTATATCGCCACCCTTCACCAGAAGCGCTGGCCACCACACAAATCGGCGATGCCATCGAGATGGAAATCAGCCACTACGCCGACCCGATGTTCAAACCGAAAGGCTACGCACTTGACTGATGCAGTAACCCGCGCCGCTGATGTGCTCGCTGAGCACCGTGACAGCATCGACCGCCTCGATGCGATCCTTGTCTATACGCTGGGCGAGCGGTTCAAACACACACAGGCTGTCGGGAAACTGAAAGCCACCCACGACCTTCCTCCGTCCGATCCGACCCGCGAAGCGAAACAGATCGCACGACTAGAAGATCTTGCAAAACGGGCCGATCTGGATCCCGAATTTGCCAAGAATTTCCTGAATTTCATCATCGCTGAGGTCATTCAGCATCACAAGAAACATCAGGAATAACAAACCGTTGAGCAGGAAAAATCCTGTTCTTCGACACAGACCCGCACCGTGCCGGTGCACACCAAACGCACCCCGGTGCACATGCCAATTTAGGAGATACAAACCATGGCTATGAAAATTCGTCTCGCCCGCGGCGGTTCTAAAAAACGTCCTTTTTACCGTGTTGTTGCAGCAGACAGCCGCATGCCACGTGACGGCCGCTTCATCGAGAAACTGGGCACATACAACCCACTGCTGCCAAAAGACAGCGAAGAGCGCGTAAAACTGAACATGGAGCGCGTCCAGTACTGGTTGGATCAAGGTGCGCAGCCTTCTGATCGTGTGGCGCGCTTCTTGGAAGCATCTGGCACGCTGGCAAAAACCGAGCGTTCCAACCCAAACAAAGCGAAGCCTGGCAAGAAAGCTCAGGACCGCGCTGAAGAAAAAGCCGCCAAAGCAGCAGAAGCTGCGGAAGCACCAGCAGAAGAGTAAGTCAGATTGGCCCCGGAATGACCGATTTCACTTCAGATTTCCGGGACGATTTGCAACGGCTCATGCAGTGGCGGCGCGATGTGCGCCGCTTCCGCACCGATCCCGTAGACGAGGCACTCCTAACGGAGTGCCTCGACACGTTTCTGCTGGCCCCATCTGTGGGCCTGTCAGAACCTTGGCGTGTCCTGCGTGTTGACAGCAACACCGCCCGCACCGCCGCACTTAGAAATTTCGAGGCCGCCAACGCCACCGCTCTGGCAGGATATGATGGCGCGCGCGCAGCGCTTTATGCCGATCTAAAGCTGTCAGGCATGAAGGACTCCCCAATCCAACTGGCCATCTATTGTGATGATGCCACCCCCAAAGGCAGCGGCTTGGGAGCTGCCACCATGCCGGAAATGCGCCGCTATTCTGTGGTTGGCGCCATCACCCAATTCTGGCTGACCGCGCGCAGCTTTGGCCTTGGTGTGGGTTGGGTGTCGATCCTTGACCCGGATCAGCTAAACCGCGATCTGGACGTCCCTGCCGATTGGTCGCTTGTCGCGTACCTCTGTGTGGGCTGGCCCGAAGAGCTGTCTGACACGCCTGAACTCGCCAAAGCCGGATGGGAGGACAGAGACACCTCTGTTTCCGTCCAAACCCGATAAACCCACAAATGCAATGATCCGCCTCCCTTGCGTCCCGCCACGCAATCAGAGAAAACGGGAGTTAAGCAAAGCAAAGGCCCCGCTATGAGCGACACCACCTCTGAACTTGTCTGTGTTGGCGCCATTGGCGGCGCCTACGGCGTGCACGGCGATGTCCGCCTCAAGAGCTTCACCGCAGAGACCTTCGCCATTCAGGACTATGCCCCGTTGCTGACCGAAGATGGTGCCTTTGAATTTGACATCGACATCACCCGCGCCATCAAAAACGGTCTGGCCGCGCGCCTGTCGGGCATCGTCACCAAAGAACAGGCAGATGCGCTCAAGGGCGTCAAACTTTTTGTCCCACGCAGCCGTCTGCCGGAAACCGATGAAGACGAATACTACTACACCGACCTCGTGGGGCTTGAAGTGCGCGACACGGGCGGCACCGTTCTGGGCACCGTCAAAAACGTGCTGAACCACGGCGCGGCTGACCTGCTGGAGGTGCTGCCACCAAACACCTCTGAAACCGTCTTTTTACCCTTCACAATGGCGGCTGTACCCACTGTAGACATCGCTGCAGGCCGCATCATTGCTGATCCGCCCGAAGGGGTGTTTGACGCATGAGCGACAAACCCAAATCACACGGGCGCCTCTCGATTTCTGCAAGCCTAAAGCCGCGCGAATTGATCAGCCACACGCCCCGTCTCGCGGGTGTCTGGACCGCGCGCCTGATCACACTGTTTCCAGACGCCTTTCCCGGCGTGCTGGGCGAAAGCCTCACCGGAAAAGCGCTCAAAGATGGCAAATGGCAGCTGGAAACCACCAACCTGCGCGACTTTGGCCTGACCAAACACCGCAACGTCGATGATACCCCGGCGGGCGGCGGTGCCGGCATGGTGCTGCGCCCGGATGTGTTGGGCCCAGCCATTGCACACACTATGCGCGGCGCGCGTGGGAACTGGCCTTTGGTCTATCTGTCCCCCCGTGGACGCCGCTTTGATCAAAGCATGGCGCGCGCGTGGTCCAAAGCGGATGGCATCACCCTGCTTTGTGGCCGCTTTGAAGGTGTGGATCAGCGCGTGCTGGATCACTTCAACATCATGGAAGTGTCCTTGGGAGACTTTGTGCTCACAGGCGGCGAGATCGCCGCGCAAGCCATGATTGACGCCACCGTGCGCCTGCTGCCGTCTGTGCTCGGCAACGCTGACAGCATCGAAGAAGAAAGCCACTCAAATGGCCTTCTAGAGCATCCGCAATATACCAAACCCGCAGAGTGGCAGGGCCACGCCATTCCAGATGTGTTGATGTCCGGTCACCACGGCAACATCGAAAAATGGCGCCGCGAGATGTCTGAGGAGATCACCAAAGAACGGCGTCCCGATATGTGGAGTGCCTATGAAGCCAAGCAAAAGTAGCGTCACGTCCTGAGCATGATTCAACGGCAACACTCAAAACACCTCTCCTCATCAAGAGGTTTTGTAGGTCCCGGCGGCTTGACATTGGAAAATGATGCCACAATATCGATGCTTAACAGCGCGCTAAGTCTTCCGTCACAGCCAGCCAATGAGCCAATGTTGGACAGAGCCAATTTCCGTTCAGCATATCTATCTGGACTGGACGATGCCCCTTTTTCGAAATGCTGTATTAGGCCTTGCAACGCTGTTCACTTGCGCCAACGCTGTCTTGAGTGAAACCATCACCATTCCCGGCCCTGCGGGCCCCCTTGCAGGGGATCTTCTTGATCCGGGCGAAGCAGCACATATCGTGATCGTTATTCCCGGATCGGGTCCAATTGATCGTGATGGCAATATGCCGGCGTTTCACTCAAAAACAGATCTCTACAAACAGCTCTCTGAAGCTCTGGTGGCGGAAGGCATCGCCACATTGCGCGTCGACAAACGGGGGTTCTTTGGCAGTAAAAACGCCATAGCAGACCCAAATGACGTTACCATTGAAGCCTATAGTGACGACATGTTGAACTGGATTGCACGGGCCAAAGATGTTGCGCCATGTGTCTGGCTCGCCGGTCATTCAGAAGGCGGACTGGTCGCTCTCTTCGCCGCAAGCACAGCACCAGACAACCTGTGCGGCGTTATCTTGATGGCTGCAAGCGGCCGGCCAATTGGTGAGCTGTTGATCGAACAGATGGAAGCCAACCCCGCAAATGGCCCCATTTTAGAAGATGCCAGGGCTCTTGTTTTGGACTTGGAACAAGGCAAAACCCGCCCACTGTCAGAAATCCCTCCCGCCCTACATGGCCTCTTTCAGCCGGGTCTACAGCAATACATGATTGATCTGTTTTCACACGATCCACTGGTACTTGCACAAAAATGGGATCGTCATACGCTGATCCTTCAGGGCGATCGTGACCTGCAAGTCACTCCGAAAGACGCGGAACTGCTCGCACAGGCCCTGCCTCAGGCGCGACTTGTCTTTTTGGAAGGTGGCACACACATTCTGAAACAGGATGTACCAAACAGTCCCTATGCCACCTATTCTGATCCAACTCTTCCGCTCCATCCTGACCTCGTCCCCGCGATCATCAGCACACTGGCAGATGCCGGTGGCGCAGACTAAGGCTTCTGCATCACGTTCCGCACCTGCGACGGACAGCAAGTCCTTGCACCTTTGACCCTCTCTATGCTCTTGTCTGCCCATAGTAATTCTGAACAGGGACCAACGACATGGCCGCCAAATTTGAACTCTACACCGACAAAGCTGGTGAATACCGCTTCCGCCTAAAAGCTGGCAACGGCGAAAACATCCTCGCCTCAGAGGGATACAAGCAAAAATCCAGCGCAGAAAACGGCATCGAATCCGTCAAGAAAAACGCCGCCGAAGAGGCGCGCTATGAGCGCAAGGAAACGGCCGCTGGCAAATTCATGTTCAACCTGAAAGCCACCAACGGCCAAGTGATCGGCACCTCGCAGAGCTACACAAGCGCCTCGGGCCGCGACAACGGTATTGATAGCGTGATGCGCAATGCACCAGACGCTGACGTGGTCGAGGTCTAAGTCTAGCCTTCGAATGGTAAAAGATGCGCGGATCGGGCGCCCCACGCCCCCGACCCGCGCGCTCCCTGGGAGGGGATCCAGGAAGCTACAGCGTCGGCGGCATTGCCGCCAATTCTCCCACGATCACTTTGATAACTTTTGAGCGCAGCGGCCCCAAACGACAGTCGCGTTGGATGTTCGTATCTGCGCAAAACTTCACCACTGCGTTTAGAGTTCGCGTGTTGAAGATCCCCGTCGTTTTCCCCACACGATACCCACGTGTGCGAAGCTCTTCTTGTAGCACGTGAACAAAAGCATTCTTGTCTAAGCGTGAGACCACCAAAACCGCCCGTGCATAATCTGAACGCGCGGTTTGCGCGATGATCTGTTCCGCCTCTTTTCGAAAGGCGCGTGCATCATGCGTGTCATAAGCCAACAAAAGTCTATCCTCTGCCCGAATGCGCCCGCGCAGCCCCGCGTGTGCAACCATCTCCGCGCGGAGGGCCAAAGCCTCTTTGTCGGTTCTTTCGCGCCAAAGCCTCAGCAAACCCTCGGCCGCCTGCCCTCCTGTTTTTCCGTCGTCATTGCGCGCTGTGCTGATCATGTGTTCAGACATCCGCACGGGGTCGACGTCAAACGTCTTCCCAGCATTCATCGCCATCAGGACCACCTGCATCGACGTCATGTCTCCAGCTTTTGCAAACCGAGTTAGCTCCGCGCGCCCAAACTCCACATCAGACTTTGCCCCAAACTTTCCCTCATAGTGATAGATCGCCCGAATGACCTGCGCTTTTTCGATCCCGGCGGCGGACGCCAATGTCAGCTGTTCCAGAGCAGCATCTGTTTGACCTTGCCTCATCAGCACTTTCCCAAGGGAAGTCCGAACGCCTTCGCGTCCGCCGTCAATCGCCTGTTTGTACCATTCAATTGCGGCGTCCGGGTCTGGCACGGTGCCGACCCCCTTAAGGTGGTAGTAGGCCAACTTAGCTTGCGCACGCGCGTTCCCGGTCTGAGCCAACGCCTGCATCTCTTGATACGCAGCAACGACATCTTGGGTCCCTGCCAGCCCGAGCCGCAGAGACTCCGCCAACGCATAGCGCTCTTTCTCAGACAAGACCTGCTCCGAAGAGGCCATTGCCTCTTTGGCAAACACGGTCGCAAGTACAAGAATTGATAGTGCCAGCAGTGCCAAACGTCGCATGTGTACCTCCTGTGCCCAAGTTGCGTTCACAATGCGCGAATTGCCGATGCCAAACACCGTCCCAAACGGGTGTCAGCCTATTCTTTGGGTCAGGTCACCCTCACCTTTGCGGCACAAATGGATGTGTATCACCTCAAGGCAACAGGCGATCCCGCCACTTCACCCACCCCTCAGGTGTGCCTCTAAACACGTTCAGATCAACAGGGCCCTCAATGCCGTCAACGCGCCCGGTGCCACTGTATTGCCAGAACATCCAATAGGCGCCGGGGTAAGTCTTCTGAGGATGATCCGCAACTGATCGCAACCAGAACTCGGTCCCACCAAGCGCGCCAATCCCGGTGTCACGATAGAAATCAACCGTGGTGTACACAACCGGACGCCGCCCATAATGCGCTTCCAAAATGTCGAGAAATTTGCGCGCCTCGCGCCGCACATCTCGCCCGTGGGGCCGCAACCTGCAGGTTCGCGACTTTGGTGTCCATTCCATATCCAACACATGAGGCAACGGCGCTCCTCTGGGCACATTGCGGATAAACCACTGGGCCTGAGACTCCGCTGACCGGCAGAAATAATAATAGTGATATGCGCCCCAGGGCACTCCAGCGGCAACCGCGCCTCGCCGGTGCGTGTCAAACATCGGATCTGCCACATCACCGCCCTCCGTCGCTTTCAAAAAGGCGAAATTGACACCTGCTCTGCGCGCTTGTGCCCAATCAATAGAGCGTTGCCAGCGCGACACATCAATACCGTGCACGGGATAGGTTTCCGGCGCCCGACGATCCCACTCAACGGGGTCATCATCCCCAAACCTCGGATAGGTCACAACCTGTCGGGCCAAAGCGGACACCCGCGCCGCCTTTTGCGCCGCGGCCGCATCCACTGGTGTGGCCACCCTGCCCGCGGACCGCCCGCAGCCAAACACCAAACTGCATGCCACCATCATCCAGACAAAACTGCGCATCACTCACCCAAACAAAATTACATCAAATCAATTGTCTTACACACAGTAGGCCGCGCCATTGTCTGATTTTGCAAGCGCGGAAACCCTGACGCTGCGTGGACGGCAACTCGCCGCCCACGTCATAGGAACACCTAGTTCGCTTTGGCTTTTTGCGCCAAGAAGATTTCCTTCGCTTGCAATCCCTTTAGGGCGGGCAATCCAATGGCGTGCACCACCAAAGCCCCCAATTTGCACAATGTCGCAAACACCAACGCATCCATGAACCATCCCAATGGAACACCGGCCGCTCCCCAAAAAGATGGCAATTGTGCAAACGCGTCAAACACCCAGCGGCCGGTTGCGGCATGCACGCTCAACCCGATCCAAAACCCTGCGCAATAGGGACAGCGCCATTGCTCATAAAGCGCCTGCAGGGGTTTGGGCAGCATGCCAAGCAAGCGATTGAACCACCTTCCCCAATGCGGCAGGTGTTCCCAAAACAGCTGATGCACCGCGATTCCTAACAGAACATTCTCAACGTTCATGACACTTCCACCCTTATGTTAGTTAGATTTACTTACTATATTTGGCGCAATGAAACCCTTCACACCCCAACCTCACTGACCGGATGTTGAACGTGGTGAAATCGCCTGCCCCAGACTCGGCGGCAACTCAGACGCGATCTTGGCATATAAACGCTGTCCGCCCGCCAATTTGATCTGCCCTTCTTCGGTCAAAATAATGTGCTGCGCCCGTGCATCGACTTGGCATTGAAACCGCGTCACCCAACCCCTTGCCTCAAGTTTGGACACCATCGTGCTGGCACTGGCTTTGGTAACCCCCAAAGCCTCGACGATATCCTGCAAATGTTGACCGTGAACATCCTCATACCGCTGGAGATCAGCCTGCTCCTGTACCGCGCTCAGGTATTCGAACTCGCTGAAACTCACCCCGGCTTCACGCGCGGCTTTTGACCACGCGCGGTGGCAAGCCTGATGCAACATTTGCAATGAGTGCGCTAGATCTGACATTGGAATCCCATATAGTTCGCTTGTCTAACTATGTATTTCCCCGCACAGTGTCAACAGACTTGCATCAAAGCCCTGATTGGCCTAGACACCGCCTGTCCGCGGCTCTTCTGAGTCGTTCGGACGTGCTGTGCATTGCGACAGTCTCCGGTTTCTTCGCTGGCGATGACAAAGACACATCACATTGGACGACAAGAAAAGACGACCTGATCTCTGGCGGGCGCTGCGGCGGACCCGGAAGAAGACCGAGAGCTCTGAGGTGCATCAAACCTTTGTGGATATAACCACAAGCAACATAGGAGATGATCCCAATGGATCTGATCGCACAGCTCGAAGCGGAGCAAATTGCTGCGCTGGGGAAAGACATCCCCGATTTCAAAGCCGGTGACACCATCCGTGTCGGCTTTAAAGTGACCGAAGGTTCGCGCACCCGTGTGCAGAACTACGAAGGCGTTTGCATCAGCCGTAAAAACGGTGGCGGCATTGCTGGTTCGTTCACCGTTCGCAAAATTTCCTTTGGTGAAGGTGTGGAACGTGTGTTCCCACTGTTCTCGACCAACATCGACAGCATCACTGTTGTGCGTCGCGGTCGTGTTCGTCGCGCCAAACTGTACTACCTGCGTTCGCGTCGTGGTAAATCCGCACGTATCGCAGAAGACACCAACTACAAAGCAAAAGCGTAAGGAGCGGTATCATGAAAAAAGACACTCATCCCGATTACCACTTCATCGACGTGAAAATGACCGATGGCACCATCGTCAAGATGCGTTCCACCTACGGTTCCGAAGGCGACACACTGGCGCTGGACGTCGACCCATCCGTGCACCCAGCATGGAACGGTGGCTCCACCCGCTTGATGGACGCCGGTGGCCGCGTGTCCAAATTCAAAAAGAAATACGAAGGCCTGGGCTTCTAAGCTTAGCAACCAACGTTTCAGAAAACGCCGCCTCCCTCGGGGCGGCGTTTTTTGTTGGAGACTGTCCCGACAAACACGGTCCTGCACGGCTCGAAGTCGCCTGTTCAGCCACTTGCAGCGTCACGTCTCCTTGCCCTCCAGGATCGCAGCTTCAAATCCAGCGCGATCAGATTGAACCGCCTCAAAAGTGCTCTGCATTGGATCATCAGCTTCGTTGTACGTGCCTCCCCATAGAACAATTTCGGCCAGCAGCGGTGCAAGAGCCCGCCCTTTCGGCGTCAATTCGTAAATAGAACTGCGCCAGTTGGCTGGGTTCTTGTATTTCTCAACAATCCCCCGGTCCTCCAAATGTTTCATCCTCTGGACAAGTATGTTTGAGGATATCCCCTCCCACCCATCCAACAGCTCGGCATATGTCTTCGCGCCTTTGATCGCGAGATCGCGAACGATGATCAAAGACCAACGGTCACCAAAGACGCTGAGCGCGTAATCGATGGGGCATCCAGACAAGTTTCGTCTCGGTTTTGTGTTCATAGCACCCGTATAAATTATCATATTGCAAATTGCAATTTGATATGTGAGACATGAATCACCTTGCATTTTGCAAGTTGATAGGAGCACTCGCATGAAACCACCCAAACCTACCGAACTCTCTCGCCGACAATTGTTGGTTGCAGCCGCCGGAGCTGCTGTGACCCCAATCGCCGTTCAAGCACAGGAAAAATCGATGACACCAAAAGCTTTCGTTTACACCGAAGTCGCCATTTCAGTTCCGTTCGACCAAGCCCCGTGGCCAAAGATCAACGAGGACATCAAGAAACAACCGGGCTTTTTGAACAAAACTTGGCTGCATGGTCATGGCACCGGGTCCCTTGGAGGGTTTTATGCGTTCGACAGTCTGGAAAACGCCCGCAGTTTTGTAACCGGCTATTTTCCCACGGAACCTCGCGCCTTTGGAGTTGCGCATAATACACGCGTTTTTGATGCCGTGACTGTCAGAGAAGCCAGTGAAGACCTCGGAGCGCTCCACTACGGAGCACCGTCCCCCGCAACCCCTCCGGGAGCATTTGTCTATACTGAACTGCAGTTTTCCCAGCCTTTCGAAACCTTCGACTGGCGCGCACGAAATCAGAAACTCAAGCAAGTTCCCGGCCTCCAGAACAAAGTCTGGCTCAGCGGCGTTTCAACCAACACGCTGGGTGGCTTTGATGCCTTTGACTCTGTGGACTCTGCCCTCAGTTACGCGATCGACCAGTTCCCAGAAGTTGCGGCAAATTTGGGAGCAGCGTTTTACACAAGGGTCTTTGATGCAACGACGACAGCGGACGCCAGCCGTCAAATGCGGTCACCATTTTACATCTGATTAAAACGACGTAGCGCGCCTCGGCCGAAACCGAGGCGCGCTCAAACCCATCACCCGCGCCACAGCTCCGTCCCCGGATAGAACTGTGACCAAGCAAACCAAAACGCCTGATGACTGCCCAGGTCTTTTCCGCCGACATCCACCGCTCTGATACCCCCGGCATCCAACACCAGCCGCACATTCTCCACCGTCACTTCCTGTCCGGCTTGCAGCGCGACCAACGCCTTCGCGCGTTCAAACGCCACAGGTGTGCCAGAGGCCGTCACAATCCCGATCACATCTTCATGTACAGGTAGGCGCGGGTCGACGTCGCCCACAGGGAAAATCGGCCCATCCGCATCGCGCCCATTGCGGAAATCAAAGTCCCGCCCCAATGCCAGCTCCTCAACCAGCACTGTTGTCTCCGGATGCGCGGCCTTCCAAGCCCCCCATGTGCTGGTCACCACACTCGCCTGCTCCAATTGAATGCCGCGTTTGGCCAAGGGGCCGGTCACAGCTTTACCCAAAAACGTGTCAAAGACAGAGTAGGTTTCCACGTCATACATGACCTTGTTGGATCGGATCAAAAGCCCGGACGTGCGCAACACCGGTCGCTTTACGCCCGCTGGCATGCGATCCGTGAAATACGCCTGTGCCGCGCCACAGAGAGTACAATACGGAATGCCAAGATCACGCCCCCCCAACGTGTCATTCACCATCTCGCGCACCTCCATGATGCGCCGCGGGTAAGCACGCGCCTCACCGTTTATCTCCACCCCAAACACAATTGCATCATCCGCCAACCACGTGGCCGCTGCCGCACTGCTGACCTCAGGATTGTCCGCCGCCGGGATGCAATTGCACAGCTCATCGGTGGTGTCATACGCCCGGTCATCGATCATCACACCGCCCCAAGACACGTGCCGCCAATCGATGTCGCCTTTGACAAAAATCTTGTCCCAACCGGGCACAATGTTGGTGAATATGGCCCGCTTGGCCTTGAGGTATTTGGGCGGCGCAGGAATGTCCCACGCGATCAAATGATCCGTCACAATCCCCCAATGATTGTAGTTAGGCAGTTCTTTATCCAGCAACCGCCCCGCGGCATCTCCCAACACAGCCGCAAACTCTGGCCCAGTGGCAAACCGCATCAAATCGCTGATGATCCAGACCAATCGTGGATCACCTGAGGCCGCGATTGTCTCCAAAGCGATCGCTTGATCCGGCCCCCATCCGCCTTGAGTAATGCTGTCGATAAAGGCCACTTTCACCGCCGAGCGCACGTCTTTTGACAACGGCCCCGTCGGCACCTCAGGTGGAGTGCCAAATTCGGCAACCACATATTGCGGCAGCCCCTCCACATCTTGCGCGTGCACAAAATGCGCCGCAAAAAGCATCGTGAGCAGAAACACTGCGTGTCTCCAGCCGCGTATCCAGACGCGCGTTGTTTGTTGCATGACCATGTCTTCCCTGTGCAAATTTGTGCACCACCATCGGCGCATTGACCGTGTCTGGCCAATCACCTTTGGATCAAACTCTGGTGAGTGGCCTGCGCCTCTGCCGCCACACACAGCCTGTTTCGCCGCAACCTTGCCCAGTTTTCGATATGCAAAAGCCATGGCCATGGAGTGGTATGGGAAAAACAGGAAGCTTTCGTGTCCCAATCAACGCCTACTCATATCCCCTCGCTTGATGGCCTGCGCGCCGTGGCCATCCTGATCGTGTTCGCCAGCCACGTCGGTGTGTCTCACTTGATCCCCGGCGGCTTTGGCGTGACGCTGTTCTTCTTCCTCTCAGGCTTTCTGATCACCGAATTGATTCAACGTGAGATCGCCGCCACAGGTCAGCTCAACATTCGCGCCTTCTACCTGCGTCGCGTTCTACGTCTGATGCCACCTCTGATCGTCACGCTGGCGGCCGGGTACCTGCTTGTGACCGCGGGGCTGACCACTGGCACGCTCAACCCAACCACCTTCCTCAGCCAGTTGTTATTCTTCTATAACTACCACTCTTTGCATTCGGACCTGTCTAACAACGTCGATGGTTTCAGCGTCTTTTGGTCGTTGTCGATCGAAGAACACTTCTACTTACTCTGGCCCGCCCTGTTCCTCGTGATCCATCACCGCGCAAAGGCAAACACGCTGGTCGCGATGTTGCTGCTCCTTGCGCTGATCTGGCGCTACTTTCGTGTCCTATTGCTCAACAGCACCGAATGGGAAATCTACATTTCAACCGACACCCGGTTGGATGCGATCCTGTTTGGCTGCTACCTTGCGATGCTCTGTCACACGGGCACAGCCCAGCGCCTGTTTTCGGAGGGCTGGCGCATGTACATCTGGCTTGGGGCCGCCATCGTCGCGCTGCTTTTCACCTTCGCCTTTCGCGACCCGATGTTTCGCGCGACCCTGCGCTACACTGTGCAAGGCCTCGCGCTGATCCCGCTCTTTTTCTACGCCGTGCACCACGCAGACCACCCGCTTTTCCGCCCACTAAACCATGCGTGGGTACGGCGCGTCGGCGTGTGGTCCTATTCGCTCTATCTGGTTCATTTCATGATCATCCACGCGCTTCTACACAACGGCGTCATGCTGGGCAGTTGGCAAATGATCCTTTTCTCTGCGCTGCTGGCGCTCGCCTGCGCAGCGGCGATTCATCGCTTTGTCGAACGCCCGCTCTTGGCTCTCAGACGACGCCTGAACCCAGTCCCTGCCCCGTCGTCCTAATCCAAGACAAACCCACAGTCCGTCAAGTGCATTGGGCCCTTTTCGCGCACAAACTCCCGGCCAAGTGTGAGGTCTGAGCCTCATATTCTGACGCGGAGCCCAAGCAGCCCTGTGAATACCGCCGCCGGGTCACACCCTGCGAAGCCGCGGGTGGGCTTTGATCAGGATCATTCCCATGATCCCGATATTCAATGCATTCCACGCAATGCCGTTCACAAACGCCAATTCATAGCTGCCGCTGATGTCGTAGATCCACCCCGACATCCATCCGCCCAACGCCATACCCATGATCGTTGCCATCATCACAAAGCCCACCCGGCTCCCGGCCTCTTTGGCAGGCATGTATTCCCGCACCACCAAAGCATAGGCCGGGACAATCCCGCCCTGCGCCAAGCCAAAGGCGAGACTGACCAAATACAGCGGCACCAAGCCGTCAAACGGCAAGAACAAAAACAACGCGCCCGCTTGCAGCACCGACCCAATCAACAAGGTCAGCACACCGCCAAGCCTGTCCGCGACCAATCCGCTGATCAAGCGGCTCACCACCCCCCCCATCAACATCAACGCCAGCATTTCTGCACCCACTGCGGCGCCAAACCCCAAATCCACGCAGAAACTCACGATATGCACCTGCGGCATGCTCATCGCGACACAACAGCCAATTCCGGCCAGCCCCAAAACCCACATCAACGGGGCAGGTTTCATCGGCGCGCCTGCCTGCCGCGCTTGGGCTGCGTTGTCCTGCGCGGCCAACGCCTCCATCGGCACTTTGGGCCGCAACAAAAACGCCAAGGGCACCACGGCCACCACCGTCATCACGGCCAGCACAACGAACACCGCCCGCCAGCCATGATCACGCAACACACCAGACAACAACACTGGCCAGATTGCGCCGGACAGGTAGTTGCCACTAGCCGCCACCGCCACCGCAATCCCACGTCGCTTCTGAAACCAAAGCGATACATCCGCAATCAGCGGACCAAACCCCACAGCTGTGCCAAAGCCCAAAAACAGATGCACCAACGACAGCATCACCACCGAGCCGCTCATCGCCGCCACGCCGTAGCTCACCGAACTCAGCACCGCCGCGCCAATCAACGCCCGCGTCACCCCCCAGCGGTCCACCGCTTGGCCAATAACAAAATTGCCAACGGCAAATCCCACCATCGTCAGCACATAGGGCAGCGATGCCTGCGCCCGATCGATGCCAAACTCCGCCTGCACCGCAGGCATCACCACAATCACCGCCCACATGCCAACATTGGCAAAGACGCCGATCAACAGCGTGATGGCAAGCCGGGTCCAGCTATAGCGACTGTCAAGACTGGGGTGATCTGTCATGGGCCCACGCTAGGCGCGCGGCCACTGAGTGTATAGGGCCAGTTTGCCCTGCCGCGCGACACCACTCAGCCTGCGGTGTGCACTTGTTGATGCACCTCGATCACATTGCCTTCGGGATCGTGGAAAAACACCTGATGCCACTCTTTGGCAAAGGCCGTGCCATAATCGGAATACGGCACATTGTGCGCCTCCAGCACTTTCAAAAATGCCTCCAGATCATCGGTGCGAAACGCAATGTGCCCGCGCTCGACCGGATTGATCACCTGCCCGTTTACAAAGGCCACATCCAACCGCCGTTCGGCCAAGTGCATCTGCATATCACCATCGGTGGCAAATCGGATTTTGCCATCATACCCGGTCTTCTCATCCGCCTCTGTGCGCGGAAACTCAGATTGCGGGATGTCGGCCAGCCCCAGCACGGTGGTGTAGAAATCATGCAGCCGATCCACATCATCGCCAACAAAATTAATGTGGTGAAATTCGAGTTTCATGGGGCGGCTCCTATGATCTTACCTGCATCATTCAGCATTGAGACCACAGCTCAGGCAAAGTGCAAGCGCGAAACCCCGCCTCCCTAAAGCACACGGCACCCACCAGAGGTTGCGCCTCGCTCTGCACGCCTTAGAATCCGACCATGACCAATATTCTCGCGCCATTTGACCACAAATTTCCTTGCACCGAATTTCCCCACGCTCTGTTTTACGAATGGGATCACGTGCTGCGGTTTGAACTCGGGGGAGAGGATGTTCCAACCTCCCGTCCCCTCAAGCGCTTCAATCAAGCGCTAGAGCGGGCCAGCACTGTGGCCGACGCGCTGTTCAAAGAGACCGAAACACTCTGGCTGCTTACCTCTTACTACGGTGAGACACCCCGCCCGAAAAAACGCCTCAAACCCCTAAAACACTGCGGGCTTGCATTGGCTGATTTCACCCATTTGGGCGCTGTTGCACAAAACGATACTGACCACATTGAAGATTGTGGCCGCGACATACATCGCTATTGGGACGCGACCCAACTGACGGAGCACAGCCAAAGACAAGAAGTACTTTGGCTGACCCTAGGCGCCGAGCTTGGCATCCGGCCAAGACTTAGCACCGATGTGTTTTTGGTAGATTTTGCGCAGAATCTCGTGCTGCATCCATATGACGATCGCGGCATGGACGTAGCTGCGACCGACAATAACGCTCTGCGTCCTTTGTACCAGCGGTTCGGAACGTGGCTATTGGAGTGGAATCGCCCCGAAATGCATGACCAATTCGGCTCCTGATTCTGGCGTTGGGCCAAGGCTATTCCAATAGGATCAAAAGCCCCCTACCCGCCGTTCGGCCAAGTGCATCTGCATGTCGCCATCGGTGGCAAAGCGGATCTTGCCGTCATAGCCGGTGGTATCGTCGGCCTACGTGCGTGGAAACTCCTCCTGCGAAATATCCCCCAACCCCAGCACCCGCGTATAGAAATCATGCAACTGATCCACATCGTGGGAGACAAAATTGATGTGGTGAAATTCGAGTTTCATGGAGTGGCCCCTGAGCGGGGTGGATTTTGCCGTCATAGAGACCACAACCGCGCCCAGAATCAAGCCGAAGGCATTACACAAAGGGCGGCACGGGTCTATCGCGGTCTCCAAACGAGTTGCCGCGTGCACGTTGATATGCAACCAATGCGCAAAATCTGCCGCAAAGGGCGTTTCAATTGATGACCTCTGAACTTGACCTATTCGCAGCTTCGTTTCCCTATTTGGACTTTCCCCGAGGCTTAACTGATGACTGTCCATATTGGTTAACTTTTGAATTGGGAGGGGAAACCTATTCAACACGTCGTCCCATGCGTCGCTTCATGCAGGCCTTTGACCGAGCCGACGCGGTGTCCCGAAACCTCTTCGTGAACTCAAAAAATATCTGGATGATCTCCGCGTCCTACGGCGGGAGGAAACACAAAAAACGGTTCCTAAAAACCTACAATCTATGCGGCCTAAAAAGGTCCCACTTCATCTCTCTTGGCATTCGTCGTCAGAACGAGAACTATTTAAACGATGTTACCGGTGACCTATTCCAACACCTGTTTGCCGCGAGGCTGCAGGATCATGATCACTTAAAGGAAATTCTCTGGCTCACTTTGGGCGGCGACATGGGGATCAGGCCAATTGCACCGGGTACAGTTTATTTTGTGGACCTCGACAACAAGCTCGCGCTGCATGTTTATGATGATCGCGGAATGAATTTGTTTTCAGCACAGAAACAAGGGCTGCATGGAATCTACAATGACTTCAATCCGTGGCTTTTGGACTATGACCTGCCTGAGATGAAAGCTATTTTTGAAGGCGTTTAACCCCGTCGCCGAAACACGGTTTTGAAACGTTGAACCGGAGTTTCGTGCCCCAGCTCAGTCACGCCATTGAGTGCAGCCTTTTGCGTCAATTCAGCTTCAGTTTTTTACGTTGGCTTTCATATCAACCCTCTCCTGAAACGGCGGCTCGCCAAAGCTGCGAAACTCACCGCTGTCTGTGTTAAACGCCCAACGCGCCACCAAAAGCTGATACTGTCGGGCGTACCATTCTTGCTCATCTTCCACGATACGGGTGCGCCAAGACCCCTGTATCCGCGTGGGCACGCGAATGTCGCTGCGTTCGGGCGCTTTCGTCCCTTTGGGCAGACGATAGTTTGCCGCCTCCCACTGGCGGTTTAGCAGCGTTACCAACTCGTCGGCTTGTTTCTTTCTGCGGCCCGCAAATGTGACCGCAATTTCCACGTCGTTTTTCACCAATCCCGCGATGATCGTATCGCCACGGGTGTTCTTTCCAAATCTCGGAATCAGATTCACAATCAACTCCGTTGGCGGTTTCTTGAACAACCCGCGATCTTCATAAGACGGGGAGATCAAAGCCGGATTTTTGATGCGTTTCTTCAAGGTCCTGTTCCGCTGCTGCCCTGGTCGATGCCAACTCAAATTTGCTGCGGCGAGTTTTGCCGAAACGGATTAACAATTGATTGGCACGGGGGCGCCTCAGGCCGTATGCGGCCGTGCTTTGGCGCACAATGGCGAGCTTGAGTCTCTTCAAATCGCCACTGTCGCAAAACAGCCGCGATACAGACGCAATACCGACGTGCAAAATTTGGGCTTATTGCCCTAAAGCTTGGCCCAAATCAGACATCAGATCGCCGGCGTCTTCGACCCCCACCGAAATCCGCAACAACGTGTCCGGAATACCGGTGTGCGGCTCAATCGTGTGGCGGTGTTCCACAAGGCTCTCCACCCCACCCAATGAGGTCGCACGGTGGAAAAGCTGCATCTTTCCAGCGGCTTGCAACGCCCGCTCCCGATCACCCTTGACCAAAAATGACATCAAGAACCCGGCACCGCCTGGCATCTGATGTTTGGCCAATTCATGCTGCGGATGGCTCTCGAGACCAGGGAACAGAACACTATCGACCTTTGGGTGATCGTCTAAAAAGCGCGCTATTTTCAGTGCGTTATCGACCATCCGTTCCACCCGCAACGCCAGCGTACGCATGCCGCGCAACAGCAGCCATGCCTCAAACGGCCCCATAATTGCGCCCGCACTGGCGCGGTCGTTCACAATCTCGTCCCAGACAGCAGTCAACTCCTTGGTGACAAGCACCCCGCCCATCACATCAGAGTGCCCGTTGATCACTTTTGTGGCCGAGTGCATCACAATATCCGCCCCCAATTTCAAGGGGTTGGTCAAAATCGGAGAGGCCGCCGTGCTGTCCACAGCCAACAGCGCACCACAGCTCTTGGCCGCCTGTTTTGCCGCCGCCACATCGGTCACTTTCAACCAAGGATTCGAGGGGGTCTCGACCCAAACCACGTTGGCCGGGCCCTGTGCACAAACCGCAGCCAAAGCGGTGCTATCACTGGCATCCACTTCATCGATAACAATTTGACGACGCTTACAAAATTCTCGAATCCACTTGGTGGTATTCCAATAGATGCCGCTCTGAACAATCACCCGACCGCCGCTGGGCACCGTGCGAAACAGCGCCGCGATCGCGGCCATGCCAGACGGAAACAACAGCGCAGCCGCACCACTTTCCAACTCTGCCAACACGCCTTCGGCCTGTCGCACCACGTCATTGTGTGGGCGCGCATAAACGTTATTTGCATTCAGAGGGTTATAGTCTTCATCCCGCGCAAACGTGGTTGCAGGCTGAATGGGGGGCACCACGCCGCCACTTTGCATGTCAATTGCACCACCGGCTTGTGCCAAAATGGTTTCTGGCTGCATATCTTTGAAATTCATGGTCTTTTCCCTCACGCTCGCGCAACATAGCAGACCTCAGAGCGGAGGAACTTGCAACCCCATCTCACGCCCGTGTAGGAAGCTTTCATGACCCGTGTAATACTCTTCAACAAACCCTTCGATGTGCTGTCGCAATTCACCGACAAGGGCCTTGAGGGCAGCAAACGCCGCACCTTGTCGGACTTCATTGACGTCCCAAAGGTCTACCCGGCCGGGCGTCTTGATCGTGACAGCGAAGGCTTGATGGTGTTGACAGACGATGGAAAGCTTCAAGCCCGCATCGCGGACCCGCGTCACAAGATGGCAAAAACCTATTGGGTGCAGGTCGAAGGCACGCCCGATGACACCGCACTCGGTGCGCTGCGCAAAGGGGTGGCACTCAAAGACGGGTTGACCAAACCCGCGCAGGTGCAACGTATTGATGAACCAGATAATCTTTGGCCTCGCACCCCGCCGGTGCGGTTTCGAAAATCAGTCCCCGACTGCTGGATCGCTCTTACAATTCGGGAAGGTCGCAACCGACAGGTCCGCCGGATGACCGCTGCTGTGGGCCACCCGACGTTGCGTCTTATTCGTGCTCAGATCGGAGAATGGTCACTTGAGCAGCTTGAAACCGGAACATGGCGCGATGCTTAGCGTTTAAGCCACTTTTCCTGTGGATAAACACAACATATAGTAGACACTAACAAGGCCGCACCGTATCAGCCGCGGCACAGAAACATCGAGCAGGAACAACGGGCATGGCACATATCATTGTGGTCGGGAACGAGAAGGGCGGCGCGGGTAAATCCACATTGTCGATGCACATCGCCACCGCCTTGGCGCGCATGGGGCACAAAGTTGGTGGCTTGGATCTGGACCTGCGCCAAAAGAGCTTTGGCAGCTATATCGCAAACCGCCGGAAATTTGCGCAGAAGGCGGGGCTTGAGTTGCCCAGCCCAGATTATCATGACCTACCAGAAATTGAGCAAGATGCTCTGCAACCTGGCGAAAACATATATGATCACCGACTGTCAGCCGCCGTTTCCATGCTGGAACCAGACAATGATTTCATCCTAATTGACTGCCCCGGCTCACACACCCGCCTCAGCCAAGTGGCCCACTCTCTGGCCGATACTTTGGTCACACCGCTCAACGATAGCTTTGTGGATTTTGACCTGCTGGCGAAGGTTGATGAAGACGGTGAAAAAATCATTGGACCTTCCGTTTATTCCGAAATGGTTTGGAATGCGCGCCAGTTGAGAGCGCAAGCAGGGCTCAAACCAATTGACTGGATCGTTATGCGCAACCGGATGGGCGCACAACAGATGGTGAACAAAGAAAAAATGGGCAAAGCGTTGGACCGCCTGGCCAAACGGATCGGCTTCCGCGTCGCACCGGGTTTCAATGAACGCGTTGTGTTTCGCGAACTCTTTCCGCGCGGTCTCACACTGCTCGACTTGCGCGATATTGGTGTGAAACAACTCAACATCTCAAACGTCGCCGCGCGCCAAGAGCTGCGCGAGTTGATAAAGGCGCTCGACCTTCCTGGCGTCTCTGTTGATTTCTAGACATGACGCAAGGGCGGGACATATCGCAAGATAGCAGGCCAGTGCGTCCGACCCGCTTGATGACGATGGCTGCCCTTGCCGTGGCAGAACTTCTGTTGGTCATTTTTGCCTATCAGGTGATGGCCTCCATCGAGTGCCGCAACACAGAGATCGAAACCGCCTGTCGCGCCCTACGGTCCATGACAGCGCGCGGCCTGTCAGTGATCACCGTCATGGCGATCTATTTTTGGCTACGACCCGCGGCCTATCGTGCGCTTGCCACCGCTGCACATGCTGCGCCGGGACATTACGCTTGGCTCGCGGCACATGTGACGGGACTTGCGCTGATATTCGCGCCGTTGTCCTTATTTGGCGCAGAGGAAATCGGCGCTGCGTTCACACCAACACTCATCCTGCTTTGCCTAGGGGGGAGCATGGCTGCGGCGGGTGCGTTTCTTTGGATCACCCCTTTGAACAGTTGGCGCGAATGGATGCGCAACGACAGCTACATGCTGCCTCTCGCGCTATTTGTCGGCTTTCTGGTCCCGGACCTCGCGGATCTCATGCGTCCGATTTGGGAGTGGTCTACCCTTTCCAGCCTAACTTTCTTTCTTGTATTTTTGGTCCTTACGCTGCTGGGGTTCGACGTGGGTGTCCACCCGCCAACTTTTGAAATTGGCATTAAGGAGTTCTACGTCCAGATTGCCAGTCAATGCTCAGGCGTCGAAGGCATCGCTCTTATCTCCATTTTCATGGGATTTTATGCGCTGCTGATGCGTCCAGATCTGCGCCAACGCCGTTTCTGGCTCATTCTATTCCCCCTAGCCGTTCTCACAAGTTGGCTGTTTAACATCCTACGCATTGCGATCCTGATTATCATTGGTGCCAATGTGTCCCCGGAACATGCGCTCAACGGATTTCACTCGTACGCAGGTTGGCTGTTGTTTACTGCGCTTGCGCTCGGGGTCGTGATCGTCGCGCATCGAGCTCAGTGGCTGCACCGCGCACCGCTGACCAAAACAAACCGCGCGTCTATCCGCGCAGATCGTCTCGCCGCAACGATCATCCCGTTCATTGTTATGATGGTGTCAGGCGTGATCGTTTCTGCTTTTTGGCCCAATCCAGAAGATGGATATCCTCTGCGTGCAGCCCTGATGATTGCTGTGCTTTTGTACTTCTGGCCCGCAGTGCGCGACCTGTGTCAAAGCCCCTCAGCGCTCTCTCTCGCTGTAGGTGTACTTATTGGCATTATCTGGATTGCAACTGCGCCAAATTCAACTGAGGTCATTGGTGAAAGACCAGATGTAGCCTGGATCATTCTGCGCTTGGCCGGCACAATCTTATTGGTTCCGGTCATCGAAGAACTGTTCTTCCGCGGGTACATCCTGCGGCGTCTGAACCGAAGCAACTTGGCTTGGACGCTTGTCGCCGTCACCGTGTCCAGTTTGCTGTTTGGATTGATGCACGATCGCGCGATCGCTGGAACGCTCGCCGGTGCGGCCTTTGGGCTTCTGTATTTGCAACACAGACGCTTGGCAGATGCTATTGCAGCCCATATTGCAGCAAACGCGTTGATCGCAATTGCGGCTCTATGGACAGCAAAATGGGCGCTCATCTGAACGCCCACCCACATGCAGAAAACTGTTTTGCCTAAACGAAGAAGGTTAAACCTGCTTCGAACGTCGGCGACGTAATTCCCAAACAAGAGCCAATGTCGCAAGCACTGCTGCCAGCGCCAGCAACCCTGCGCCCGCGTCAATTTCTGGAACTGCGTTTGAGCCACCACCGTGGTTACCACCACCATGGTTGCCCCCGCCGTGGTTTCCTCCGCCGTGGTGACCACCCCACCAGCTCCACCACCAGCCACTCCAACCGGAATAGCTTTGGGCCATCGCAGCCGGCGCGCTAGCGGCTATCGCAGCAATAGATGCGCCAGCAACCTTAACTTTACTCAAGAGAGTCATCATAAACTCCTAAAACTATCCAATCTGATGGCGACAAAAGTGGCATAAAACTGCCGGAAACCTCAAGCTTTTTAGCTCAAATTGGACCAAATTGCGGCATTTCATGCACCCAAGGTTGCCACATCAAGAACAATCGCCACCCAACTTCGGCACTGTCGCAAAAGTCGCATCAACCTCAAACGAATCGCTTGCAACGGGTCACGCTTTAGGGCGCGGGCATCGATAGTCGCTTTAGCATACCCTTCAGAAATTCAGCATCCTCATCGGTCAATTGCATACGCAACTTGTCCTCATATGCTTTGGCCACCGCCTGCAGGTCCTCGTATGCAGCTTGCCCGGAAGGTGTCAGCTCCAGCCATTCTACCCGCCGATCCACATCACTGCGCGCTCTTTTTACAAATCGCCTGTCGGTCAATCGTTGTACTGCACGGCTGATTTTGGTCTTGTGCACTTTGGCTTTACTGCCGATTTCGGTGGCTGTTAGCCGCCCAAAAATCCCCAAATGGAAAAGCACGCGCCATTCGCTGCGCAGCATTCCATATCGATCTTTGTATATTTTTTGAAATCCTAAACTGGCTTCTTCCGCCGCCTGATTGAGCAAATACGGAAGAAACTCCGTCAGATCAAAATTTTGGTTCTGAGTCATTTTGTATGCAGCCTCCCACTTGTTAGTTACAAAATCAACTATTACCAATGCAACCAAATTCGTCACAGGAGCGCACGGATGACCAAACATACAGTTCCAAGCCGCATGCAAATCGCCCCGTCAATGGTCGGACCACATTCCGGTTACATGCCCGGGTTTGGCAACGACTACGAAACCGAGGCTCAACCCGGGGCACTTCCACAGGGCATGAACAGCCCCCAAAAATGTAACTACGGTCTGTATGGCGAACAGTTGTCTGGAACAGCATTCACCGCAGAGCAGGTTGAGCGCACATGGTGTTATCGCCTACGCCCTTCAGTGAAGCACAGTCATCGCTACGAAAAAATCGACGTCCCAAACTGGCAATCCGCCCCCAACATCGACCCGGAAATCTCGTCTTTGGGACAATATCGATGGAACCCAGTACCCCATACCCAAGACCCACTCACGTGGATCACCGGCATGCACACCATGACCACTGCCGGCGATGTAAACACCCAAGTCGGCATGGCCAGCCATGTCTACCTGGTGAACACATCCATGGAAGATGACTATTTCTTTTCCGCGGATTCTGAACTCCTGGTTGTCCCACAAGAAGGCGTCTTGCGGTTTTCGACGGAATTGGGGGTGATAGATCTCGAACCCAAAGAAATCGCAATCTTGCCAAGAGGACTTGTTTACCGCGTCGAAGTACTGGAAGGCCCGGCCCGCGGCTTTGTTTGCGAAAACTATGGCCAGAAATTCGATTTGCCGGGCCGGGGCCCCATCGGTGCCAATTGTATGGCCAACCCACGTGACTTCAAAGCGCCCGTGGCAGCCTATGAAGATCGCGAGGCCCCCTCAACAGTGACCGTCAAATGGTGCGGCCAATTCCACCGCACGCACATAGACCAATCGCCGCTAGATGTGGTGGCTTGGCATGGCAACTACGCCCCGGTAAAATACGATCTGCGTACGTACTGTCCGGTTGGTGCCGTCCTTTTCGACCACCCGGACCCATCGATCTTTACCGTGTTGACTGCACCGTCAGGTATCCCCGGCACCGCAAACATCGATTTTGTCCTGTTCCGTGAACGTTGGATGGTCGCCGAAGATACTTTCCGCCCGCCGTGGTATCATAAAAACATCATGTCGGAGCTGATGGGCAATATTTACGGACAATACGATGCCAAGCCGAAAGGCTTTGTTCCCGGCGGTATGAGCCTACACAACATGATGATGCCGCACGGCCCGGACAAAAACGCTTTCGAAGGGGCCTCCAACGCCAATCTCGGGCCTGACAAGCTCGAAAACACAATGTCCTTTATGTTCGAAACCCGCTTTCCACAGCACTTGACCCGCTTTGCGGCCAAAGAGGCGCCGGTGCAAGACGACTACATCGATTGCTGGGTCGACATCGAAAAGAAGTTCGATGGCACCCCGGGCAAAAAGTAAGTTTTCCGATAGAAGACGTTCAAACTGGAATACAAATGACGACTGATCAAGTGACGCTATTGGGCACGAAAGGCGGACCGGCAATCCGACCCGAAACCCGCATGCCCACCTCCGTATTAGTAGAACTCGACGGCTTCACATTGCTGGTGGATGCGGGCCTTGGCGTTAGCCGAGCCGTGTGCGACGCAGGCGTAGCGCTCACTGATTTGGACGCGATTTTGATCACACATCTGCACTCTGATCATTATCTGGAACTCGGACCACTCTTACACACGGCATGGACCGCAGGTCTCAATAAACCAGTGCCGATATACGGCCCCAAAGGCCTTGATCACTATTGGGCAGGTTTTTTGAATTCTATGTCCTTTGACGTAGAGTTACGCCTGCGCGACGAAGGTCGGCCCGCCCTGGAACCTCTTGCGCAGCTGCACGTTATGCAGCCTGGCGTGATGGAACTGGGACCACTCAAAGTGACCACGATACGCAATGTGCACCCTCCGATCTCTGACAGTTTTGCGTTGCGTTTTGACGGGGCTGAGCACAGCGTTGTACTCTCCGGTGACACGGCCCCCATCCCTGAGATGGTGGAACTCGCAAAGAACGCAGACTTATTGGTCCATGAGGCCATGCTCTCCGCCGGTATCGACGCACTATGTGCCCGCGTAGGCAATGGCGACGACAGATTGCGCATCCATCTGGAGCGCAGTCACACACCAGCTGCAGAAGCAGGTCACATAGCGACCGAAGCGGGAGTGACGCGTTTGGCGCTCAACCATCTCGTCCCCTGTGACGACCCGAACTTCACCGAAGATCACTGGCGGGCAGAAACTTCCCGCACGTGGTCTGGCCCTCTATTCATCGGCACTGACGGACTAAAGATCCCTCTCTAAAAACCGCCAGCTAAGGAAACACGTATGTCTTTGTTGAAATCTTGGGTTCACAGCGCCAATGACCCTGCTTCCCCCTTTCCTTTGAACAACCTGCCCTATGGGGTGTTCTCTGTGGAAGATGGGGAGATGCGCTGCGGCACAGCCATTGGTGACCGCATCATTGATCTGACAGGCTTGGAAGAAGCTGGCACTCTTCGTGCGGACCCCGATGCGGATGTATTGGATGCACCTTTCTGGAACGATTTTATGGAACTCGGCCCCGCGGTGTGGACCTCATATCGAGCAAAGTTGCAGGAGATGCTGTCCGCAGACGCCGCTGAGAGCGTGCAGGACGCATTGACTTTTTTCTCTCTGCCAATGTCTGACGCGACGCTACACATGCCGTTTGCAGTCAGCGAATACACGGATTTCTATGCAGGACGACATCATGCAGTCAACGTCGGCACCATGTTTCGCGGCGCCGAAAATGCACTGCCACCCAATTGGCTGCACATCCCAATCGGTTACAACGGGCGTGCCTCCTCGGTGGTGGTTTCCGGCACCGACATCCGTCGCCCTTGGGGGCAACTCAAATCACCAGACCACGACACACCGGCGTTCCTCCCATCCCGCCGCTTTGACATAGAGTTGGAGATCGGCGCTGTTGTTGGAAAACCTTCAGATGGACCCGTTACCGTCCAAGAAGCGGACGACATGATCTTTGGGTATGTGCTGCTCAATGATTGGTCCGCCCGTGATATTCAGGCATGGGAATACCAACCGCTTGGCCCCTTCCAAGCGAAAGCCACAGCAACCTCCATTTCTCCGTGGATCGTCACCAAGGCTGCGCTGGAACCCTTCCGCACCAACACACCACCGCGCGAATTCGAACTGCTCGATCATCTCAAAGACGTCGGTCCAATGCTCTATGACATCGATCTGTCGGTCACCATGGCGCCTGAAGGCAAACTCCCTACCGAAATCGCTCACACCAACTACAACCAAATGTACTATTCCGCCGCACAACAACTGGCACATCACAGCACATCAGGCTGTCCAATGAATGCAGGTGATCTTCTGGGCTCAGGCACGATCTCTGGTCCAATGAAAACAGAGCGCGGCAGTCTGTTGGAGCTGAGCTGGGGTGGAAAAGAACCCCTCACTCTTAATACTGGGGAAACGCGCACCTTCATTGAAGACGGAGACACGCTCACGCTGTCCGGCGCGGCAAAAGGTGACGGCTATACAATCGGGTTTGGCGACTGTGCCGGCAAAATTCTGGCGGCGCTGTCGGACCCGTTCAAAAGGTAAACGTCATGCAAACCGCCCCGCATTTTGTCGGCTACATCGCGATGAGTTTGGATGGATTTATCGCCACGCCTGACGGCGGCGTCGAGTGGCTGGATCAATTCAACACAGCCTTGTCAGAGTGCAGTAGTGAAGATGCGGGCGGCTACAACGCTTTCATCGAAAAAGTAGACGCCGTCCTAATGGGGCGTACAACCTACAATCAGGTGCTCGGCTGGGGCTGGCCTTATGGCGAGCGTGCCGGGTATGTACTGACCCATCGGCGTGATTTCACAGGTGATCACGTGACCGCTGCGGGACCGATAGAACATCTGCGCGACGCGATTCAAACCAATGGCCACAAACACGTTTGGGTTATGGGAGGCGGTGCCACGCAACGCGCTGCGTTGGATGCTGGGATGTTTGACGAGCTTTCGCTCTTTGTCATGCCAATACTTCTCGGCGACGGGTTGCCATGTTTTGCTAAGGGCACCCAGCGCAATCTTTCTCTCAACAATGTTGCCGCAAAGCCAGGTGGCATCCTGCAAATTGACTACACGTTCAAGGAGTAAATCATGGCTATGGCATTTGCCTCCCAAGGAGACACCAGCGAAAAAAGCATATCCTTCACCGAAGTCGGCGAGGGCCTCTACGCCTTTACCGCAGAGGGCGACCCAAACTCGGGCGTGATCATCGGCGATGACAGCGTCATGATCGTCGAAGCACAAGCCACGCCGCGCTTGGCGCAAAAGGTCATCGACTGCGTCCGCTCAGTCACCGACAAACCAATCTCTCACGTGGTTCTGACACATTACCATGCGGTTCGGGTGCTCGGTGCCTCGGCTTATGGGGCGCACCAAATCATCATGAGTGACGCTGCGCGCGCGATGGTGGTCGAACGTGGGCAAGAAGATTGGGACAGCGAATTTCAACGTTTCCCGCGCCTGTTTGAGGGGCATGAAAGCATCCCCGGCCTGACCTTTCCAACGACCACTTTCTCAGATGAGATGACAATCTACCTCGGCAACCGTCGAGTTGATCTCATGCATCTCGGGCGCGCGCATACTGCGGGCGACATTGTGATCCATGTGCCGGATCAAAACGTCATGTTCACTGGCGATATCGTAGAGTACCACTCAGCTTGCTATTGCGGCGACGGGCACTTCTGTGATTGGGGCGACACGCTCAACAACATCAAAGCCTTCGATCTAGATGCAATTGCACCGGGCCGAGGTGATGCATTGATCGGCAAAGACATGGTCCAAGCCGCGATTTCGAACACGCGCGACTTTGTCGAAAGCACCTATCGACCAGCGGCAAAGGTTGCTGCACGTGGCGGCACTTTAAAGGAAGCGTGGGATGCCGTACGCGCAAAATGCGATCCAAAATTCTCCGAATATGCGATCTATGAACACTGCCTGCCTTTCAATGTCTCCCGTGCCTATGACGAAGCCCGAGGCATGGACACCCCACGGATATGGACCGCACAGCGCGATCTGGACATGTGGGAGGCTTTGCAGGGCTAAGTTCGGTGTCTTTGATCCAGATCGTGGTGCCATCGCGCATTTTGGGTATCATTTCGTCAGATCCGCGCGCATTTGAAAAAGGAGACACTCCTTGACCAAGATCTTTGATACCCCCCTGTACGCCTATGAGCGCAGCGCCGATCAAGAAGAAGGCACGCGCGCGCGTCACTCTGTTGTCATCATCGGTGCCGGTCCCGTGGGGCTAACCACAGCAATTGATTTGGCGCAGCAAGGCGTCGACGTTGTTGTGTTGGACGACAACGACCGCGTCTCTTTTGGGTCTCGTGCAATCTGTTTCGCTAAAAGACCACTGGAAATTTTTGACCGTTTAGGATGCGGCCAGAAAATGGTCGATCAAGGGGTGCAATGGCACAAAGGCAAAGTGTTCTTTGACACCCGAGAGGTCTACGATTTCAGCCTAACAGAGGAGCAGGGCCACAAGCGCCCCGCGTTCATCAATCTTCAGCAATATAAGCTGGAACAGATACTTGTCGAACGCATCCGCACACTTCAGGAAGAAGGCGCGCCGGTCGAAATCAGAGGGCGCAACAAGGTTGAGGCCGTTGGCCAGCATGACGATCACGTCGCGCTAGAGGTCGAAACACCTGAAGGCAGCTACACGATAGAAGCGGATTGGCTTGTGGCTTGCGACGGCGCTAATTCCGCGACCCGGCGTATGCTAGGCATTGGTTTCGACGGAGAGGTTTTTGAAGATAATTTCCTGATTGCTGACGTGGTGATGGAGGCAGACTTCCCGTCTGAGCGTTGGTTCTGGTTTGACCCTCCCTTCAATCAAGGCCAGTCCGCCCTACTGCACAAACAGCCAGATAACCTCTGGAGAATTGACCTGCAATTGGGGCGTGATATCGACAAGGAACGTGAAAAACGTCCCGAAAACGTATTGCCGCGGCTGAGAGCGATGCTGGGAGATAAGGTGAAATTCAGCCTAGACTGGATCTCGATATACAGTTTTCAGTGTAGTCGCATGGATCGGTTTGTGCATGGCAGAACCATATTCGCTGGTGACAGCGCACATCAGGTGTCGCCCTTTGGTGCACGCGGTGCCAACTCTGGCCTACAAGATGCAGATAACCTCGCTTGGAAGCTCAAGCTGGTGCTTGACGGAGCGGCACCACCAACCCTGATTGACAGCTACCATTTTGAACGCGCGCAGGCCGCGGATGAAAACATTCGCCACTCCACAAACGCGACGGAGTTCATCACGCCCAAAACCGAGATGAGCCACATCTTGAGAGATGCCGTTCTGGATCTGTCTATGCACCATGCCTTTGCCCGCCCGATGGTGAACTCCGGCCGGTTGTCCAGCCCATGCACCTACGATGACAGCCGTCTGAATTCGGCCGATGCACTTCAGGCACCTGCAACAACACGTCCCGGTAGCCCTTGCATGGATGCCCCTTTGGGTGATGGGCACTTGTTGGATCTTTTGGGTAACAAATTTTGCTTACTGACCATCGATGCTGATGCCCCCGACAGTCTCACAGAGGGTGGCGTAACCGCGCATCGAGTTTCGTTGTCAATCAAAGATGACCCCACCCTCACGCTCAAACGCCAATACCTGGGCAACTGTCCAAGTGGCGTATACCTGATCCGCCCCGATCAGCACGTCGCCGCCCGTCGCGAAGCCTATGATGAGCCCCATTTCCGCGCAGCCTTGCGCCGTGCAACAGGCAAGGAGTGACCCGATGCCAACATCTCTGATCCTCAGCCCCAATTTTGAGAAGCCCGACGAGTTTTACGCTGCGCTTACCGCCGCGCACGACGGCCTAGGTAAAGAGGCCAGCGACGCGCTTAATGCCCGTCTTCTCCTGATACTCGCAAATCACATTGGTGAGCCGAGTATTTTGTCCGACGCGCTTCATGCCGCCCAATCTTCAGCTCCGAAATAGATTTGTGCCATGACTGCTGTGCTCTTTGACTATTGGCGCTCCTCCGCAAGCTATCGTGTGCGGATCGCTTTGCATCTCGCAGAGATTACGTTTGATCGTGTGCCGGTCGATTTGCGTGCTGGAGAGCAAACATCACCAGAGCATCTGTCGCGCAATCCACAAGGATTTGTGCCTGTGTTAGAAATTGACGGTCTGCGCCTGACGCAATCTCTGGCAATTTTGGAATATCTCAATGAGAGCCGTCATCTTGGATTGTTGCCCCCAACCGCATCAGATGCCGCACACGTGCGCGCTTTGGCCTATAGCCTTGCGGTCGATGTGCATCCAGTTTGCAACCTTTCGGTGGTAAAGCGCGCCTTGGGGGCGGCACAAAGTGATCCGATGATCGCGCAAGAGTGGATGTCACACTTCATCCGGCGTGGGTTGGAGACATTTGAAACGCTCCTCAATCAACGTGAGCCAACGCGATATAGCCATGGAGACACGTTGTCGCTTGCAGATCTTTGCTTGGTGCCCCAACTCTATAATGCGCGTCGTTGGCACGTGAATTTTGACGATCTACCTCACATCCGCGACGTCGAAGCGGTCTGCATCAAACACCCATCGATCCGCGCGGCACACCCAGAAATGTACCGGCCGTAGACCATGATAGGTTACGTGCTGGAATCAGAATTTTATCTGGTTCAGATCATCTAACAGGACCAACAACTTCTCATATCTGTCGTCGCCCAGATGATCACGCAACTGCTGCGCGTAACCACTCGCGGCAGGCATGTTGCTTGCAATAAGCTCGCATCCCAACTGCGTGCTGCTGATAACTTGACGCCGCCCGTCATGGTCGTCTTTTGCGCGCACAATTAGGCCTTTTTCGTCCAGCTTATGCAAAATCCGCGTCAGACTGGGCAGCAAAAGCACTGCTCGATCCGCAATCGTCGTCGGATCCATCGGCCCTTCTTCGACCAAAACACGCACCACACGCCACTGCTGCTCTGTCACGCCGGCATCTACCAAAAGTGCCCGGGCTGGCTTCATCACCTTCTCTCTAGCGCGCAACAAAGCAATCGGAAGCGACTGAGAAGTACTAGGAATATTACTCTTACCTGTCATGGGCCATTCATGCACCGGAACAATTTAAAACGCAATTTCTTTGAATTGCGGGTGCCATATCGGCTTGTAAACGCCACTTGCCCTGTTACAAAAATGTCAGACATTTGGAGAATTCTTATGAATTGGGCCGATTTCGCCCAATGGGGCGCACGCATCGCAGAATGGGGTAAAACCTACCACGAGACACTACGTGACCGACCTGTTCGGGCCAAAACTGCACCCGGTGACATCTTTAACGCGTTGCCAGTTAAGCCACCTCAGTCGGGTGAGAACATGGACGCTGTGTTTGCCGATTTCGAAAAAACCGTGATGCCCGGCATCACCCATTGGCAACACCCACGCTTCTTTGCTTACTTCCCAGCCAATGCCACGCCGCCGTCCATGTTGGCCGACTTCCTCACAACCGTCATCGCTCCGCAATGTATGCTGTGGCAAACGTCGCCAGCGGCGACCGAAATGGAAACACGCATGATCGACTGGCTGCGCCAATCCATTGGGCTGCCAACCGACTTTATGGGCGTGATCCAAGACAGTGCTTCCAGCGCAACGTTGGCTGCTGTGCTGACCATGCGCGAAAAAACACTCGGATGGGTTGGCAATGCCGAAGGCCTCCCGGGCCAAGCGACCCTGCGGGTTTACAGCTCGATTGAGGTACATACATCTGTAGACCGCGCCATTTGGGTTACAGGTATTGGGCAAGATAACCTCGTGCGCGTGCCCACATCTGGTCCCTCACGGGGCATGGATCCCGAAGCGCTTGATACCGCCATAGCGGCAGACCTCGCAGCCGGTTATCGACCCGCAGGCATCATCGCCAGCACCGGCGGCACCGGCACTGGCGGCAGCGACAATATTGACGCTGTGTGTGATGTGGCCGAAAAATACGGCCTGTTTGTCCATGTGGATGCGGCTTGGGCCGGTGCAGCTATGATTTGCCCGGAATTTCGCGACATGTGGCAAGGTGTCGAACGCGCGGACTCCGTGGTCTTCAACCCTCACAAATGGCTAGGTGTTCAGTTTGACTGCTCAGCCCACTTCTTGCGCAATCCCGATGACCTTGTGAAATCCCTCGCCATTCAGCCAGAGTTCCTCAAAACCCATGGCAAAGACGGGGTCATCAACTATTCTGAATGGTCTGTGCCTTTGGGCCGCCGCTTCCGCGCCCTCAAAATCTGGTTTGTCCTGCGCACCTATGGTTTGGGCGGCCTGCAAGACATGATACGCAACCACGTGCTTTGGGCGAAAGAGCTGTGTGAAGCTTTCCGCGCGACGCCTGATTATGAAATCGTCACAGAGCCCGTACTCTCTCTCTTCACCTTCCGCTACGCCCCTGCCGGCGTCGTAGATCTAGACAACTTAAATCTACGGCTGGTGAACGCGATCAATGATGATGGTCGTATTTATCTCACCCAAACACGCACCGATGACAAACTGGTGATCCGGTTTCAAGCGGGCCAATTCAGCGCCACCCGTGACGATGTGATGACTGCGCTTACTGTGACCGATGAGATTGCAAAAACGCTGAACTGACATCCGCAAGACCACCTACGTAGTTTCCCCGAATTGACCGTTTTCCTCCCATCAACCTACCATGAGGGCAATCGCCGCGCCTTAAACGTGCGGTTGAGCTTAGGGAGGAAAACCGATGAAGAAGTGGCTCATTTCGAGTGCGATTTCTGCTGTGGCACTGACCACCGCGGCATCCGCAGATATCAAGATTGCCCATGTCTATGGCAAAACCGGCCCCTTTGAGGCCTATGCAAAACAAAGCCACGACGGGCTGATGCTGGGACTGGAATATGCCACCGGCGGCACCATGGAAATCAACGGCGAAAAAATCGTTGTGATCGAAAAAGACACCCAGCTGAAACCCGACAATGGCAAGGCCCTTCTGGAGGAAGCCTATGGCGATGACGAAGTCGATCTGGCGATCGGGCCTGTCAGCTCCGGTGTCGCTCTGGCTATGCTGCCCGTTGCCGAAGAGTACGAAAAACTGCTGATTGTGGAACCTGCCGTTGCTGACAGCATCACCGGTGCCAACTACAATCGCTATATCTTCCGAACCTCACGCAACTCTTCGCAAGACGCAGTGGCCAACGCCATAGCGCTGGCGGGAGAAGAAGTACACATCGCCACGTTGGCACAAGACTACGCCTTTGGGCGCGACGGCATCGCCGCCTTTAGCGAAGCATTGGATGGGCAGGGCCAGTCGATTGTGCACGAAGAGTACGTGCCCACCGATACCACCGATTTCACCGCCGCCGCAGAGCGCATTTTCACAGCTATGAAAGACCTTGAAGGTGACAAGAAGCTCTTCATCATCTGGGCTGGCGGAGGCAATCCGATGGGTAAAATCCAAGCCATGGACCCGTCCCGCTTTGGTGTCGAAATCGCCACCGGTGGCAACATTCTGGCGGCGATGAAAGGCTACAAGGATTTCCCCGGCCTCGAAGGCGCAACTTACTACTACTATGACATCCCAAAGAATGATGTAAACGACTGGTTGGTGGCCACCCACCAAGACCGTTTTGGCACCCCACCTGATTTCTTCACCGCAGGCGGCATGTCCGCAGGCATCGCCGCGGTTGAGGCGATCAAAAAGGCCGGTGGCACCGATACGGAAGATCTGATCGCCGCAATGGAAGGCATGGAGTGGGAAACCCCCAAAGGCACCATGAAATTCCGTGCCGAAGACCATCAGGCCATGCAGCCGATGTATCACTTTAAAATTCGTGTTGATGACGATGTCGAATGGGCGATCCCCGAGCTGGTGCGCGAGCTCAAGCTTGAAGACCTGCCCATCCCCGTTCGCAACTAAATGTCCTTCGCTGGTTCCGTCCCCGCGTCGGGACCAGCCCTTTCCCGCTTTAGGGATCATACTGATGTCTCACACAATTCTGGAAACCACCGACCTGACCGTGCGCTTTGGCGGTCACGTGGCGGTTGACCATATTTCTTGCAGCTTTAATGCCGGTGAGCTGACCGCGATTGTTGGCCCCAATGGCGCAGGCAAGACCACCTATTTCAACCTGATCTCAGGTCAAATTCCCGCCTCTGAGGGACGTGTGATATTGAACGGTCACAATATCACGCGCATGTCGGTCGCCCAGCGCACCCACCTCGGTGTTGGTCGCGCATTTCAACTCACCAACCTTTTTCCCAATCTCAGTGTGCTGGAAAATATCCGCCTTGTGATCCAATCCAAGGCTGGCCGTGGGTTTCATATCTTCTCGATGGCCGACAGCCACGAAGAACTCACCCAACCAGCTCAAGACATTCTCGCCCGTATCCGCATGGCCGATCAAGCCGAACAGATCGTGTCCGAACTCTCCCACGGTGACCAACGCAAGTTGGAGGTGGCCGTGCTGATCGCACTTGATCCGCTGGTCTATATGTTTGACGAACCTACCGCGGGGATGAGTGTCGACGAAGCCCCTGTGGTGCTTGATCTCATCGCCGAGCTTAAGGCCCGCAAAGACCGCGCGATATTGCTCGTGGAGCACAAGATGGATGTGATCCGCACCTTGGCCGACCGCATTATCGTTTTGCACAACGGCGCATTGGCCGCAGATGGCGACCCCACTGAGGTCATGGCATCTGATGTGGTGCAAGAGGCCTACATGGGCCGCGATCTCGAAGAGGCGCTGGCCAATGTCTGAACCGATCCTGAGGCTTGAGGGCGTTTTTACCAACATCGCCCAATACCACATCCTGCAAAGTGTTGACCTGACCGTACCGCGCGGCGAAGTCACCATGCTTTTGGGCCGCAACGGTGTTGGCAAAACCACCACGCTGCGCACCATTATTGGCCATTGGCGCGCGCACCAAGGTCGCGTTATGTTTGACGGCCAAGATATCACAAAATTGCCCACCCCCGCCATTGCGCGTACAGGCATCGGATTTGTTCCAGAAGACATGGGGATCTTTGCGGATCTCACTGTCGAAGAAAACATGATCCTTGCCGCTGTCACTGGCGCGATTGATCAGACCCGCCTGCAATGGCTGTTCACGGTTTTCCCTGCACTGGAAACCTTCTGGAAGAAAGACGCAGGCACTTTGTCGGGTGGCCAAAAACAGATGTTATCGATTGCCCGTGCGATGATCGAAGAGCGCGCGCTCTACCTGATTGATGAACCCACCAAAGGGTTGGCGCCTGCAATCATCACCACCATGGCGCGCGCCATCAAAGAGCTCAAACGCCAAGGCGCATCGATCCTTTTGGTGGAGCAGAATTTTGCCGTCGCCAAAGCTCTGGGTGACAGCGCCAACGTCATGGATGACGGCCGCATGGCCTGGTCCGGTCAAATGGCAGACCTAACAGAAGACGCAAAGCTGCAGGAGCGGCTGATGGGTCTCAGCATGGAGGGCCACTGATGCGGTCCCAAAACCTAATCGCAGAGGAGAGCCAGCCATGAGCGTCGCCCCTGAACACGCCCCCACCATGGCGCGCATGTCGCTGGCCGAGCGGCTCGCACCCTATGCACCTATTCTGTTGGTCATCGGCCTGATCATCGCCGGGTTCATCGCCATACCCGCAACCTCCAGTTGGCTGACCCTCACCGTATCTGGCCTCGCCATGGGGATGATGATTTTCATCATGGCTTCCGGCCTCACGCTGGTGTTTGGCCTCATGGATGTGATCAACTTTGGCCACGGAGCGTTTGTGTCTGTTGGCGCCTTTGTGGGCGTGTCCTCCTTGTTGCTCTTGGAACATATGACCGGCGCACCAAGCTTGATGATGAATCTCACAGCGATGTTGGTGGCGATCATAGGCGCCATGGCGGCCACCGGCCTGATGGGCTGGGCGTTTGAGCGCGTGATCGTAAAACCGGTTTATGGCCATCACCTCAAACAGATCCTTGTGACCATGGGTGGTCTCATTGTGGTGGAGCAATTGATCATCGTGTTTTGGGGACCGGAAGAGATCTACATCACCCGTCCTGAAAGCCTCAAAGGCGCGATCACTTTTGCTGGCGCCGCGCTTGAAAAATATCGGCTGGTTGCGGTCGGCATTGGGCTGGTGGTGTTTCTCGCCATGCGCTTCACGCTGCGCCGCACAAAGATCGGCCTGATCGTGCGCGCCGGGGTAGAGAACGGGGAAATGGTGCAAGCGCTTGGATACAACCTACGGCTGGTCTTCATCGGAGTGTTTGTAGCAGGGTCCGCGCTGGCCGGACTGGGCGGTGTGCTTTGGGGCCTATACCAAGAAGTCGTCACCGCCCATATGGGCAACCAGACCATGATCCTTGTGTTCATCGTGGTGATCATCGGCGGGCTCGGCTCGGTGGAGGGCTGCTTCATCGGTGCGCTTCTGGTCGGCCTGCTGCAAAACTACGTGGCCTTTCTCGAGCCCAAAGCAGCGTTGATCTCCAACATCGCCCTCATGGTGGCGATCCTGATGTGGCGCCCAATGGGCATGATCCCCGTGGTAAAGGCGAAATAGCGATGCTGAGAAAACTGCTGTCCGGCGACACACCTCGCTCGCCAATTTTGACCGTCCTCCTCATTGCGATTTTGGTCTGCCTTGCCTTGGCACCATTCTTGTTTCCTGGTGTCCGTTCGGTCGACACAGCCGCCCGCATCTGCATCTTCATCGTGTTGGTGGCGTCTTATGATCTGCTGTTGGGCTATGGCGGCATCGTCAGCTTTGCTCACACCATGTTCTTCGGCCTCGGCGCGTATGGTGTTGCACTGGCCAGCACCCACATCGGGCGCGGCTTTGATGCCATGTTGGTGGGTACCGTCACCGGCGCCGCACTTGCGGCTGTGCTTGCACTTGTGATTGGCCTGTTTTCGCTACGGGTCCGCGCAATCTTCTTTGCGATGATCACATTGGCGGTCGCCTCCGCCGTCGCTGTGCTGGTCAGTCAACTCTCAAGCCTGACAGGGGGAGAGGACGGCTTGTCCTTCAAAATCCCCCGCACGCTTGGCCCCGCTTTCAAATTTGCCGATGGCGAGCTCTTCGGCGTGAAAGCGAACGGAAAGCTTCTGAAATACTACCTTGTCTTCATCTCCTGCTTCTTGCTGTTCCTGCTGATGTTACGGGTGGTAAACTCGCCTTTCGGCCGCGTGCTCCAAGCGATCCGCGAAAACGATTTTCGCGCAGAGGCCATCGGCTACCGCGTCGTTCACTACCGTGTGGCTGCAACCTGCTTGTCAGCAGCCATCGCAGCCACAGCTGGCGCGCTCTACGCAATCTGGCTGCGCTACGTGGGCCCTGACACCACGTTGTCCATGGAGATCATGATCGACATCCTGCTGATGGTGGTGATTGGGGGGATGGGCACGATGTATGGCGCAGTGATAGGTGCCACCCTCTTTGTGCTTGCGCAAAACTACTTGCAGGGCGTGCTCTCGCTCGCAGGCGACAGCGTCAGCGCGCTGCCCCTGTTGCCCGACCTGCTCAATGCAGATCGCTGGCTCCTTTGGCTCGGTGTGCTCTTTATCCTGTCGGTCTACTTCTTCCCAACAGGGATCGTCGGCCGGCTGCGCAGCAAATGATGCGTCACGCGGCCTGCGCACGTAAGTTGCGGGCCGCAAGCGCATAGCCACCAGCGGCACCATCCACGAAGTGCATGTGGGCTGCATCCATTGGCGACTGCACAAGGCAGGTCATCATCGCCTCTGCCTGTGCATGAATTCCATATCGTATCGAACCCGCCTTCCGCGCTTCACGCAAAATACCTTCCAGCACAGCCTGTGATTCCGGATCACAGTCCAATGTCATCTTCAGTCCATCATCAAACTTCCGATAATCTGCGTTCTGCGCCACTTCGGCACGATAAAGTTTGGGGTCAAAGGCGCCAATCCGCAGCCCACTTTTCATCACGGCCCAAATCAACGCATTGCTCACAAACAGACCTGCCAACCGCAGCACATAACTGCCACGTTGCCGCACACGCGCTTCAAGTGTCATGCCTGGCGGTGGGAATTGTACGCCCGGCCCGTGGCGCGGCACGGGGTGCGCTTCACGTTCCCCCCCGCTTGCGGCGGCAACAAGGCTGCGCGCGATTTTTGCGAATTCGTCCTCCGGGACACCAGGTTGCGGTGCAACAACCAAGGATACAATCGCGCCGCGCTGCGTTTTGACATTAGACCAGCGACACGACAGCCCAGTCAGATCCGGCGCATCGCCACTGCTCACCCCTTCGGCCAGCTTAAGCGCACCTAGCTTCATCTGCGCTTCAGCCCATGCAAGTCCCCCACCGGCGAACATCGCATAGTCTACGCCCTGCGACGGCGCATAGCGCGCAACGCGTACATCTGCCCCCGCGGCGCGGATCTCGCCCACGGTCACGGTCGCCACGCGCAGCTCTATTCCGTATTCTTGTCGAGCCCAGCGCCGCACGTCATCCAATGCGCGTTCTGCCGCCACACGTTGGGTGGGCCATACCGCAAATCCGGCCCCATCGCCGCCAAACACATAAGGCAGCGCTTGTTTCTGGGCCGCATTCAATTGCGCTGAAATCACAGCAGCGCCAACAAGGTTCACAACCTTATATCGCCCGCGGCTGATTTCATGGGTGGACCCAACGATATCGGCGACGCCGACGACCCAATCATCCGGCAGCGGTACATACCGGCGCAGCTCGGTCATCAAGGCAAAGTCATCGTGACGGGGAATGTTTCCGTAGTAAGCATGTGTGGATTGTTCAATAAACACTTTTTCCAAGGCTCCCTGCAGCGTTTGGCGAAATACGTATTCCAATTGGCCCTTCCCTAAGGCCTAAGTGGGAGCAGTACGCACCAATTCAACTTTTGGGTCATGCACGTCTGCACACAGCTGCGTGATCATCCCACTTGCCTTTCACCCCTCAATCCGATCAAGTCCGCGACGCAGTGCCTCTGACCATCGGGGCCGGGGAGGAGACCCACATGCGCATGGATTTGATGTTGCTGTGCTTGGCATATGTGCTGAGCCAGTTTTTTCGCGCCTTTTTGGCGGTGCTGACCAAAGTGTTAGAGATCGACGTCGGCGCTATTCCTGCTGATCTCGCGTTTGCATCTGGTCTTTGGTTTTTGATCTTTGCCGCGATGCAAATCCCGGTTGGCGCCGCGTTGGACAAATATGGTCCCAGACGTACGTCGGCGATTTTGCTACTCATAGGCGGCGGTGGCGGGGCCGCGCTGTTTGCAATGGCCAGTACTCCGCTGCACATATCCGTTGCGATGGGCCTCATCGGTGTGGGCTGCTCGCCGGTGCTGATGGCCAGCTATTTCATTTTTGCGCGCACCTATCCGCCTGCGCGCTTTGCCACTTTGGCCGCGCTCATGCTTGGCGTTGGATCCTTTGGCAATCTTATTGCCGCCTACCCAACCGCTTGGGCTGCGGAAACCATCGGATGGCGTGCCACGCTCTGGGTGCTGGCAGCAATCAGTGCCGCGATCTCTGTTGGCCTTTGGGCTACCGTTCAGGACCCGGCCCCAGCCGAAGGCGACGCAAAAGGCTCCGTTTTGGATCTTTTGAAGATCCCCGCTCTGTGGCTTTTGTTCCCGCTGATGTTTGTAAATTACATGCCTGCCGCAGGTATTCGTGGACTTTGGATTGGGCCCTATCTTTCGGATGTATTCAGCCTCACCACCAACCAGATCGGGCAAGCCACTTTGGTCATGGGCGTTGCTATGATCGTTGGCACCTTTGCATATGGACCCGCAGATCGCATCCTCAAGACCCGAAAATGGGTGATCATTGGTGGCAATCTGCTGGGCGCTCTGGGGTTGATCGGCCTCACTTTGTTTACAGACAGCAGCGCCATTCGCGCCATTCTCATGATGTCCGTGGTTGGGTTCTGTGGCGCCAGCTTTCCGGTGCTCATCGCCCATGCCCGCAGCTTCTTTCCCGAACATCTCACCGGGCGCGGGGTCACTTTGATGAACCTCTTTGGCATCGGCGGGGTTGGCATTATGCAATTTGGCTCAGGCAAACTGCATAGCGCAATTGCCCCCACAAGTCCGCTCTTGGCCTACCAGTCTCTCTTTGGCCTACTGGCAGGACTGGTTCTGCTTGGTGCGCTGATCTACTGCTTCTCTGAAGACCGGATGGATTGATGCAAAATTCTCCGCCAAAACGCCATCATCGAAAACCTGAATGGACCTCATCAGCAATTTCACGCACCGTCCCCCTTTTTTCTTGGCTCAAACGGGGCTAAGAGGGCGCGTCGTTAATATTGGAGACCTAAGATGGGCTATCGCATCGTTATCGCTGGCGCCACGGGCAACGTGGGTCGCGAAATGCTGAATATTCTGGAGGAACGCCAGTTCCCAGTGGATGAGCTTGCCGTACTGGCCAGCCGCCGCAGCCAAGGCACCGAGGTCACCTTCGCCGACAAAACCCTGAAAATTCAGGATATTGAGCAGTTCGATTTTTCCGGCTGGGACATTGCGTTGTTTGCGATTGGCTCAGACGCTACCAAAAAATACGCGCCTGTTGCGGCGGCTGCTGGATGTGTCGTCATCGATAACAGCTCGCTCTACCGTTACGATCCGGACGTGCCGTTGATTGTACCGGAGTGCAACGCCGAAGCGATTCACGGCTATTCCAAGAAAAACATCATCGCCAATCCAAACTGCTCCACCGCGCAGATGGTTGTGGCACTCAAGCCGCTGCATGACCGCGCAAAAATCAAACGCGTTGTGGTATCCACATACCAATCGGTGTCTGGTGCAGGCAAAGATGGAATGGACGAGCTGTGGGATCAGACCAAAGCGGTCTACAACCCAACCTCTGATGTGCCGCCAAACAAATTCACCAAAGAGATCGCATTCAATGTGATCCCACACATCGATGCCTTCATGGAAGACGGCTCCACCAAAGAAGAGTGGAAGATGGTCGCTGAAACCAAGAAAATCGTCGATACCTCGATCAAAGTTACTGCGACTTGTGTGCGTGTGCCTGTATTTGTGGGCCACTCCGAAGCGATCAACATCGAATTCGAAGAGTTCCTCGACGAAGACGAAGCGCGCGACATCCTGCGCGAAAGCCCAGGCATCATGGTGATCGACAAGCGTGAAGATGGTGGCTACGTCACACCCAAAGAATGTGTCGGTGATTTTGCGACCTTTATTTCGCGCATCCGTCAAGACAGCACTTTGGACAATGGTCTGAACTTGTGGTGCGTGTCTGACAACCTGCGCAAAGGCGCTGCACTGAACGCTGTGCAAATCGCCGAAACACTGGGCCGCGAAGTGCTCAAGAAGGGCTAAACCGACCTAACCAATACAAAAAAGTGCGCCTCATTTCGGGCGCACTTTTTTTGCGGCCTATGTATGCCGCCAAAAACTTATTTGGTGAGGTCAGGTTTCAGCCAGCTGACACTCTAAAGTCACTTGCCACATGTTCACGCAGTTCTTTGCGCTGTTCATCGGTCAGCCCGTGCCCGAGGCGAAGAGCCAAACGTTTCGCAGCATATTCGACGTAAGAGTCCACCATATCTTCTTGGACGCTTTTCCCTTGATCACGGAGATACGCGTGCTCGCGTTTCCAAAGGGCCGAAGACTTTCGAAGTGTCATTTTGCGGATCCACTTAGTGGTTTTTTTGAGTTCTTGGGTCGGGGTCATACCACACTGGCCTTTAGCCGTAAATATGGTCCTCCAAAGCCCTTTCAATGGCAAAGTTACACACAGTCTCGTGTGCTCATCCTAATTTAGTATTGACGAAACGCACAAATCAAATGTCTTTTGTGAGAACTATTTATTTTTTTTCAGGAATTAAATTTGAATACCGGGAACAAAAACCTAATCGCCCATTCCGTGGGAAATGCTATTTCAACATTACTACCTACGGGATCGCTTACGCTCCCAAGTGGAATGACGTCTCTGGACTCCGACCTATTTGCCACTCTTTTACCCAAAGACCCCAAAGAGCGATGCAGTGACGTTCCGATGTTCCCGACAGATGTGTTCGCTGTAGCTGGCTATCTCCTAAAGCTGGGTGGGGTGATCGCCTTTTTTGATCCCTCCCCCTACACGCCACCTGAAAAAATGCAGCCCTGCCATTTCAGCCTTTCGATCCAAGAAAGAGAAGATGCCGACATCGCAGCCGAAAACTGGAGAGATCCCAAACAGAAAGTGAAAGGTGAGCCTCCTGAGTTGGTTCAAAAGCTTTGGGACACCTTAATCGCCGCATGGGACGATCCCGTCACTCCGGGCACTTACCTTTCCAAAAACAGCGACCGGTATGGCACACCAGAGTGGTGGAAAGCCGCAACTTTGCTGGCCATGATTGCCGATATGGCCTGCAATCGTCTCCTAAGGGATCCCCTGCCAAAATATGATCCAAGCCCGTTTGAACAGTGGGTGGCGGGTTGGTATCTCAGCGAAGACAACCCCGACGGCTCCTCACCGTCTTCTGAAGACCCTGATGCCGACAGCGGCATCGCGGCCACAAGCAAACCCCCGGCGTCTCTTTGTCAAATGGTCGATAGCGCGGTCGTCTGCGTTATGCCCAAGGTCCGAGTGGCGCCGGTTGGCGCGGCCATGCGCAACCTATCGCGCAATCTTGCTTTGCTGCCTGGTCGCGGGGAAGTTCGCTGTTCCTGGATTTTGTCGCCTGCGGTCGACGAAAACGACAAGATCGAAGATTTTGAAACCCTAGACATCCTACTTATCCCGGAACCGGCAGAACTTTTTGCACATAGTTTCATCGCGGAAAACGACGAGCATATCTCAGCCAAAGACAAACACTACTACAAGCGCAATTGGGAGAATTTCGGCATTCGTCAAGATTGGTTGCTTGATCCAGACGACGACGAAGAGCACCACGAAAAAACCAGCGAATTTTTGAAGCGCTGTATCGGCTTCATGAAAGAAGCCAAAAAGCAGTCACGCACCGTCAATGGCGTCGTGTTGCCGGAGTATGCGCTCACTTTCAAGGTTTTCGAGGACCTCTGTAAACTGCTCAAAAAGGTCGAGCCCAACCTAGAATTCATCATTTCCGGAAGCAGTGACAACTGCGAAGTTGTCAACGGTGGGGAGCCTGAGCCGGGTAACCACGTGCTCACACGCGTGTGGTATTCGGCGGAAGATCATGAAACCACCAGCCGCCGCAAGCATCACCGCTGGCGCATGGACCGCAACCAAGTGGAAACCTATGCGCTCTCCAGCGCCCTAAATCCCAAAATTCCATACTGGTGGGAGGACTCTCCACTTGGGCGCCGCGAAGTTCATTTTCATCGGTTCCGGAAAAAATCAGTGTTCAGTGTGCTCATTTGTGAGGAATTGGCACGCTCAGAACCTTGCCACGAAATTCTAAGGTCTGTGGCGCCAAACTTGATTTTTGCTTTGCTTATGGATGGTCCGCAAATCCGCGAACGCTGGCCCGCGCAATATGCGTCCAATCTTGCGGATGATCCCGGAAGCTCGGTGTTGACGTTCACGTCTTTTGGACTGATTGACCGCGCCAACAAACAAGGTCGATATACACCCAACCGTTCGATTGCACTGTGGAAGGATGACGGCGGCAATGTGGTGCAACTGAACATGCCCGAAGGTGCCAAACACGGTGCGGTTCTGCTCTCACTTTGGTCAGAGCATGTGCTGGACCGCACCATCACTGGGAAAAACTCTGAGGCGCGGAGCTGGCGCTACAGCAGCCATTTCCCGATCACCTTAGCTAAGTAACCAACCGTCAGACGGCAAAACAAGCGACCTCTCGCCAAAATTCTTGTGTCTCGCAAACCTACCTTGCCACGCCTGATCCCACGTGGTCGTCTTCGCGCAAACAACACACAGGTGATTGATGAAACACGTCCTTTTTGCTGCCGCGCTCACGCCGCTGACGTCGCCCCTATGGGCGGACACCATTTTGGTCAACGCGCCGGTCACGGCCGCTACGCTCTATTCAGAAGGCGCAACCGTCACCCGAAGCGTGCCGTTTTCTGCTCCGGAAGGCAGCCACGAAATCCTGATCACCAACTTGCCGGAAAGTCTTGATCCACTCTCGGTGCGGGTCACTCTTGATGGTGCAAATTTGGGCACCGTCGCTGTACGCGAAAGTCGCACCCTGCCCCACCTTACCGAAGACAGCGTCGACCTAAAGACTGCCAAGTCCCTATTGGAAGAGGCCGAAGCCACTCTTGCCAGCACCCAAGACGCCCGCGACGATGTGCTAATGCAGGCAGAAGCCGCCCGCGCGCGAATGACCTATCTGGCCACCCTTAAAGGCCCGTCGGACACAGCCGCGTCGCCGGAAACGTTGAGTGCCACGCTGGCCCTGATCGGCAAAGAAACTCTGGCTGCCCAACGCGAAGCCGCAACCGCAGAACGGGAGGCCCGGCGCTTTGACAAAGCGCTTGAGGAGCAGACAGAGGCGGTTAAGGAGGCACAGCAAACTGTCGATGCCCTGACCCCGTCTCAATCTGACAACGCCATGCTGGCCATCGCCATGACGGCCTCAGCGGACACCGATGCCACATTGACACTGACCCATCTGGCTGACGACGTAGAATGGGTACCCGTGTATGACATCCACTTGGACAATCTCGACGATCCAAGCCTGCGCATGAAACGCGGCGCATTTCTTTACCAAGACACTGGCGAAGATTGGGACAACGTCGCAATCACACTCTCGACCAGCCGTCCGGACGAACAGAACACCCCAGCGACGCTTTATCCAAGACGCCACTACATCTACAAACCAGAACCACAGCCCAAAATGCAGTTGGACCGCAGCTATGTAGCCTCGGAAATGGGCGCTATGGCAGACCCAGTGGTTGAACCGGTCCTAATAGAGGAATCGGCCGACTTTGGCATGGGCTTGGACGGTCTCACCGCCACCTACACCTATGACAAATCCGTCTCGCTCACTTCAGGTAGTGATTATCTGCGCATCGCGCTGGACACTCTGGATTTGTCGCCAAAGATCTATGCAATGGCCAACCCACTGCATGACGACACAGCTTTCCTGATGGCTGAGGCCACCAACACCAGCGGCGAGATGATCCTGCCCGGCTTTGTCTCCAACGCCTACCTCAACGGCACGTTTGTTGGTGAAATCGACCTCCCGCTCATTTCCAAAGGCGCAGAAATGGATCTGCCGTTTGGGGCCATTGACGGCCTGCGTTTGACCGATGTCGTGACCGACCGCATAACCGGGGACACCGGCGTGATCACCACCCGCAACGAGCGCAGCGAAACTCGCGTGTTCACCGCTGAAAACCTCACCGACCGCGCTTGGGACCTGCGCCTGATTGGTCAGGTGCCCTACAGCGAACAAGAAGATCTGGTGATCACCCATCAAGCCCAACCCGCCGCCACAGACACAAACTACGACGACAAACGTGGTGTTCTAATGTGGCAAACACCCTTGAACGCCGGTGCCAGCTTTGACGTGACCCTCTCACACAAACTGCAATGGCCAACCGATATGGAATTGCGCTGATGCGCGTATGAGGGCTCTCAAAAACAAAATGCCCGCAGGAAAATAGCGGGCATTTTAAACGTCTTTGCATGGAACCGTCATCGGATCAGACCTGCGAAAACCCCTCAATGGCGCTGTCGTAAGCCTCAAGTCCACCTTCCGCAATATTGTGCCACAGACCGTGCAATGTCAGCGTCCCGGCGTCCACACGATCTTTCACAAACGGGAAGGTCATCAGATTGTCCAGAGACACCAGCACAGAGCGTTTTTCCAAGGCGCGCGCCTGCTCTGCCGGGTCTTTGATATCGGCCACATCGTCGTAACCTGGCCGCAGCACATCCATCCACCGCCCCACAAAGCTGTCTTTGGCCTCCAGCGCAGGTGCATGGCCTTTGCACATGTCGATGCACCCTTGCACACCACCACACTGGCTATGGCCCAACACCACAACATGCGCGACTTTCAGGGCTGTCACAGCATATTCAACGGCCGCACTCGTACCGTGTTGATTGCCGTCGGGTTGATAGGGGGGCACGAGGTTGGCGATATTGCGGTGAATGAAGAATTCACCTTGGTCTGCGCCAAAGATCGACGTCACATGCACACGGCTGTCACAGCAGCTGATAATCATCGCGCGCGGATGCTGTCCTTCAGTGCCCAGATGTCGGTACCAACTCTGGTTTTCCTGATAGGTCGTTGCTTTCCAACCTTGGTAGCGTTGCACCAAATAGGACGGCAGGGGTTTGATATGATCCATGGTTTCTCCTCACGCGTTCTATGCGGAATAGGAGATATTTAGCTGTAATTCGAGAGAAAATCACGATCCTAAGAAACTTTTTGAGAAGGATTAGCCGCCAATGATGCAAGCAACCGTTGGGGGTGCCACGGGAATACTTAGGGTGAACTATGTCTCAAATTGCAAAGCTCAAAATGTCGGAGCATGCCGTCGTTGATCAAGATGAACTGACGCGCATCTTCATTCGCATGGATCCAAAAGAGGCCGAAGAGACCTTTATGGGGCTCATCAAATCTCTCACCGATCATCTCGCGATGGCCGGGAACCATCTTCGATCCAACAATATCTCCGAACTGGCAGATACGATGGCTCTTGTCGAATTGATCTCTGGTCGTCTCTGTATGACGGCATTGGCGCAAGTGGCCGAAGACGTGATGGAATGCTGTGATCGCAATGATGCGGTCGCGCTTTCAGCCACGCATGCCCGTTTGATCCGCGTCGGCGAAAGCGCGCTGCGTGAAATTTGGGATCTGAAGCGCGACTATATCTGAACACGCTTGCAGGCAGCGCACCAACCGCTAGGCTGATGATCAAACAGCCCATTACCGGTGTGAAAGGTGCGATATGTCTCTTACGTTTGCTTCTCCTGACAGCTCTGCCGTTGTCCCCCTACACGTGGTGGACAGCGACGGGTTTGCCCATTGGAAAGAGGCGCAACCCGAGGCCCTCCGCGCCTTTGTCACAGCAGCAGGGTTCAAGCCCTCCATCGGAACCACGCTTTTGGTACCAGATGCCACCGGTGCGCCACGCCTCGCGCTGGCGGGTTTGGGCAGCGCCAAAACCCGCGCACGGGGCCGCTTTGCCTTGGCGGCTGCCGCTGCCAACCTGCCCAAGGGCACCTATGCGTTGGCGACGCCGTTACCTGCAAGCGATATTGAAGTTGAAGCTTTGGGCTGGCTGCTGTCGGGCTACGCCTTTGACCGCTATGCCAGCAACAAAGGCAGCACAGCCAGCCTGATCTGTCCCGAAGGTGTGGACAGCACCAAAGTTGAAGCCATTGCTGCAGGTGAAGCCTTAACTCGGGATCTGATCAACACGCCGGCATCTGATATGGGCCCCCAAGAGCTCGAAGATATGACACGAGCCTTGGCCCTGCGCTTTGGAGCCACTTGCATTGTCACCACTGGTGCTGCCTTGTTGGAACAGAACTTTCCCATGATCCACGCGGTTGGCCGCGCCGCCAGCGAGGATCGCGCGCCCCGTCTGATTGACATGCGTTGGGGCAGTGATGGTCCCACCCTAACCTTGGTTGGCAAAGGGGTGTGTTTTGACACCGGTGGGCTCAATCTGAAACCCGGCGCGTCTATGGGCTTGATGAAAAAAGACATGGGCGGAGCTGCCACGGTGCTCGGACTGGCACAAATGATTATGGCGCTGAACCTTCCACTGCAACTGCGCGTGTTGATCCCAGCTGTCGAAAACGCGGTTTCGGGCGACAGCTTCCGCCCCGGCGATATCCTGACCTCACGCAAAGGGCTCACCGTTGAAATCAACAACACCGATGCCGAAGGCCGCCTTGTGTTGGCTGATGCGCTTGCTTTGGGCGCAGAAGAGACCCCTGATTTGATGATTTCCATGGCGACCCTTACAGGTGCTGCACGTGTGGCGGTTGGCCCTGACTTATCCCCCTACTACACCGATGACGCGTGGTTTGTAACGGCATTGGAAAAAGGCAGCGCTACAGTGGCTGATCCAGTGTGGCGCATGCCGTTTTGGGACCCTTATGAAAAAATGATTGAACCTGGCATCGCCGATTTGGACAACGCACCCGCAGGTGGCTTCGCAGGATCCATCACCGCAGCCCTTTTCTTGCGCCGCTTTGCCGAAGATCAACGCTATGCCCATTTTGACATTTACGGCTGGAACCCGTCAGCCGCCCCTGCCCGCCCGAAAGGTGGTGTTGGTATGGGAGCAAGGGCCATTCTGGCGGCCTTGCCTGAGGTGCTCAATCTCTGATGAACACGCATCCTGACAAGCGCCTGATCGCCAGCACTGGTCGCATCGCAGCTGAGCATTTGCGCGGCGTTGTGAAGGCTGACAGATACGTCAGCACCACGCCCTATCGCGTTGCCATGGTGGTGGCCGATCTCCTGTCCGCGCCCGGCGGCACCCGGGAACGCCAAATGCTGCGTGGCGAAGTGTTTCACGTTGTGGTCAAAGAGGCCGGCATGGCATTTGGCTACGCCGAAAAAGATGGCTATGTCGGCTGGGTGGACATTGGGGATGTGCTCAGTCACCCCAAACAGACTCCAACGCACCGTATTTCGGCGGCACGCAGCTATGCAAAATCCACGCCGGGCCTCAAGACAATGGGACTTGTCACGCCGTTGCCTTTTGGCACCCGCCTGGTGGTCACTGCAGAACGGGACGGCTGGTCCCGCATCGCATGGGACGGGGGACAGACCACCCGCGACCTCTTTGTTCCCAGCGGCCATTTGGTGCCGATTGACACCGTCGAAACCGACCCTGCATCCGTCGCAGAGCGCCTGATTGGCACGCCGTACCTTTGGGGCGGGAATTCGTCGTTTGGATTGGACTGCTCAGGCCTTGTACAAGCCGCTCTGCACGCCTGCGACATCACCTGCCCCGCTGATAGCGATCAGCAAGAGGCCGCCTTCGCTGATGCAGAAGGTGATCCTCAACGCGGCGATCTGCTGTTTTGGAAAGGCCATGTGGCCATGGTCACCGACCCCGAAACCATGATCCATGCCAACGCGCACCACATGGCGGTCGCCTATGAACCCATCGCACAGGCCATTGTGCGCATTGAGAGCCAAGGCGACGGAGCGCCCACATACCACAAACGCCCACCAAACGGAGATCCAAGATGAGCAGTGGTTTTTTTCAACCGGTGTCAGGAATGGACGTCCCGCGATTTGCCGGTGTGCCTTCGTTTATGCGCCTTCCGGTGATGGAGCTTGATCATCCGCGCATTTCAGACCTGCAGCTCGGCGTGATAGGTGTTCCTTGGGACAGTGGCACCACCAACCGCCCTGGCCCTCGGCATGGGCCCCGGCAATTGCGCGATGCCTCCACGATGATCCGCGCTCAGAACGGCGCCACACGGGTGCGCCCTTTTGATCTTGTGAACTGTGCCGATCTTGGCGATGTCGGGCCAAATCCCGCGGACATCCATGACAGCATGGAGCGCATCACCGCCTTTTACGAAGAGGTTCTGGCAAAAGACATCGTGCCTTTGACCGCAGGCGGAGACCATTTGACCTCCCTGCCCATCTTGCGCGCCTTGGCCAAAGACCGCCCGCTGGGAATGGTACATTTCGACAGCCACACCGATCTGTATCACAGCTACTTTGGGGGCACGATGTACACCCATGGCACACCGTTCCGCCGGGCCGTCGAAGAAGGGCTGCTGGATCCCAAACGTGTGGTACAGATCGGCATTCGCGGCAGCACCTATGACGATGAAGACACTGACTTCGCCAAATCTGTTGGCATCCGTGTGATCCGGATCGAAGAGTTTTTTGCCCGTGGCTGCGCGGATGTGATGGCAGAGGCACGCGATATCGTCGGCGATGCCGCCACATACGTCAGCTATGACATCGACTTCGTCGATCCAACGTTCGCGCCCGGCACCGGCACGCCCGAAGTTGGTGGTCCCAACAGCTTTCAAGCCCTCGAGGTCGTTCGGGCATTGGATGGGTTGAACATCGTTGGCGCTGACATGGTTGAAGTTTCGCCGCCCTTTGACAGCAGCGGCGGCACTGCATTTTTGGGCGTATCGATCATGTTTGAATTGCTCTGTGTGATGGCGACACACCTGAGCAAATAATCCAGATATGCACCTTTCCGCGCGGGTGTTGGGGGCGTTGCCCCTGACACACCTGAGATGAATCCCAACGGGATTTCGAACCCCCAAACAAGACATCTGCGGCCTCTGCAACGGAGGGCGATCAGAATCTTCGGGACGCTGCTCCCGCCTCATTTTTGAAGGTCAGCCGACCGACCGGATCAGCTTGCGCTCTAGAACCCGTAAGACCGACTTCAGTTCATGCCCCCGCTTGAGAACCTGCCCGTCCATCCCGATCACTGCATATAGCCCCTGCTTATTGCGCAGTTTTGGGCGTTTCTCGATGCGGTAAAGCGGATTTTCCGCTGTCCGCCGAAAGATGGAAAAAACCGCCACTTCTCTCAAAGAGGAAATGCCATAGTCGCGCCACTCGCCTGCGGCCACCATGCGACCATAGAGACCTAAGATAAGCGCCAACTCGGTGCGATGAAACGCGACCTGTTCAGGAGGTTTTTTAGGAGGGTGCAACGCGGAAGGTGGGTGTGCATTCATAACTTTAGATTTGCGCTCTTTAACAGCAAAAGCAACCCCTGTGCGGTTTCGCGTGGTGCGCGCCTTACTTCCGCCACAGATTCATCCGGAAATGGCCCCTGTGCGATCCTCTTTTCGCCCAAGCTGGAGGGCATCTTAGTCTCATAGCGAAACTAAGACGCTACCTTCGGCGGCGCGGCATTATTGCCCCCACCCAGTCTGCGCCGCCGGGGGGCACTTATTTTTGGGGGCACGTTCCAAAACATGCATCTTCACCGTCCTTTTGGGGCGGTGTTTTTTTTGACGCCCCTCCGCCTTCAACACGCATAAAGCCTGATTGCCAGGGCGTCACAGGTCAAACCTCACGCTTCAACTGTGCGTGTACAGATGATTTCGGCCACGTTTTCACTTGATTTTAGGCTCCATAGTGCGCTGCACTGTCCCCAAACAACACAGGACACCTCATGCGCCGCCACATCTTTATTGCCGCTGCTATCTGTTTCATGACGCCCGCGTATGCACACAACGGTGTGAAGGACCCAGACGTCATGGCCCGGATGATGTCTATGGAGCAAATCGGTGCTGCCTTTAAAACACTGGTCAGCATGGCCAAACAAGAAGTGCCATTGCATCAGGCAAAAGCGCGCATGGCACGCGACACCATTGTCATTCAGAGTGGTAAAGTAAGCGCACTCTTTATGAATGGGGCCACCGACCCAAAATCTGAGGCCTTACCGGCGATTTGGGACGATTGGGCGGCGTTCACCGCTAAGGCCGACAAGCTCACCAAATCTGCACAGGCGCTAGACTTTACAGATCGCGCAGCTTTGGCAGATACACTTGGTGCCGTGGGCAGTGCCTGCCGCGCATGCCACAAACCCTACCGTGCGAAAAAGAAATGAGCGCGCGCCTAAAGGCCTAACCACAGCTCACTTTCAAGATTTTCCCGTCAGCGTTGTGCACAACGTTTAATCTGTTCTCGTGATAGTCCATGGTTGCCGGGTCGTTTTCACCCAAAACCCGCACCATTTCGGGAACAATGACCCCCTCAAGTGCGCTTTTGTCTTGTCCGACAAGAAACTCAAAGGCGGCAGGGTCACAAGACGTACTCCCTTGAACTGCCACCTTTTCTTCTTTGCACGCGGCCAACGCCGCCAACCCGGCGACACCCGCCGCTGTCAAAAAACCAAACCGCATTACAACACTCCTTTGTCGCACACCATCACAGTTGCTTCGTCCTTACATTGCACCTATCACAAGGACTTCGCTATGCTTCCAATAAGGTTGCAACGCGACACTGTTTCAACCACGCTCCATGCAAACTAGGGAGAATAGGCAGAATGATGCGCACCCGTGCCGCCGTCGCTTTGGAAGCCGGCAAACCATTGGAAATTATGGAAGTAAACCTCGAAGGCCCAAAAGCGGGCGAGGTTCTCGTTGAAATTAAGGCCACTGGGCTTTGCCATACCGATGAATTCACCCGATCCGGCGCAGATCCGGAAGGGCTGTTCCCGTCTATTCTGGGCCATGAGGGTGCAGGCGTCGTGATGGAAGTTGGCGAGGGCGTCACCACGCTGAAGCCAGGCGACCATGTGATCCCGCTCTACACTCCGGAATGCCGCGAATGCCATGCCTGCTTGTCGGGCAAAACCAACCTCTGCACCGCCATCCGAGGCACTCAGGGTCAGGGGCTTATGCCAGATGGCACCTCGCGCTTCTCCATGCTGGATGGCACGCCGATCTATCACTACATGGGGTGCTCGACCTTCGCGAACCACACCGTGATGCCCGAAATTGCGCTGGCCAAAGTGCGCGAGGACGCGCCATTTGACAAGATTTGCTACATCGGTTGTGGCGTCACCACCGGCATCGGTGCGGTGATCAACACTGCGGGCGTAGAAATCGGCTCTTCCGCAGCGGTCTTCGGCCTTGGTGGCATCGGCCTGAATGTGATCCAAGGCCTACGCATGGCAGGGGCGGACACCATCATCGGTGTCGATCTGAACGATGACAAAGCGGAAATGGCCAAGAAGTTTGGCATGACTCACTTTGTGAACCCATCCAAGCTGGGGGATCAATCCACCGTTGAGGCTATCGCGAACATCACCAAAACTGAGAAAGATCAGTTTGGCGGCGTCGATTACTCCTTTGACGCCACGGGCAATGTGCACGTCATGCGTGATGCATTGGAATGCTCTCACCGTGGTTGGGGTGTTTCTGTGATCATCGGCGTGGCGCCCGCAGGTGCCGAAATCTCCACACGCCCGTTCCAGCTGGTCACCGGCCGCGTTTGGAAAGGCACAGCCTTTGGCGGCGCAAAAGGCCGCACCGACGTGCCGAAATTTGTCGATTGGTACATGGACGGCAAGATTGAGATCGACTCCATGATCACCCACAAGTTGGCCCTAGATGAAATCAACCACGGGTTCGATCTGATGCACGAAGGCAAATCCATCCGTGCTGTTGTGGAATTTTAGATCCTCACACACCATAAAAAACGTGCGCCCAAGGGCGCACGTTTGTCTGTTCTGGGGCGAGCCTCTTCCCAGAGTTCTAGAGCTTGGCGTGTTCCGCTTTCAAAGCCAGCCAGAGGCAATAGCACATGATCAGCACCACTAAGGTGAATGGAATGCCGGTGGAGACCGCTGCCCCCTGAAGTGCTGACAATCCACCGCCCAACAGCAGTGCAATTGCTACCAGACCTTCCAGCGTGCACCAGAACACCCGTTGCACCACCGGCGCATCCATTTTGCCGCCGGCTGTAATCGTATCAATCACCAACGAGCCACTGTCGGAACTGGTCACAAAGAAGATGATGATCAGCACCAAGGCGATGGGTGCCACAATCGGATACAACGGCAGCTCTTTGAGGAACCCAAACAACGCGCCTTCTGGTTTGTAGCTGTCGATCACCGTCGCACGCACGCCTTCGGCAGCACCTGCATTCAGCAAGTCGATCGCCGCCCCCCCAAAGGTAGACATCCACAATGCACAGACCGCGGTCGGCGCAATCAGCGCGCACAAAACAAACTCACGTACTGTGCGGCCTTTGGAAATCCGCGCAATAAACATGCCCACAAACGGCGACCACGCGATCCACCATGCCCAATAGAAGGTGGTCCATCCGTGGAAAAAGCTGGTGTCCTCGCGCCCAAATGGATTGGACAGCGCGGGCAACATGACCACGTAATCCACCATAACCGAGAAGTAACGCGAAATGGCTGCGCCAATACCAGTGGCCAGCATCACAAACACAAACAGCCCAACCGCCATGATCATATTGATCTCAGAAAGGCGTTTCACACCCGCGTCCATGCCCAGCAAAACGGAGCCCAACGCGATCACTGTGATGCCGATAATCAACAACACAATCACCGTATTGCTCGGCTCGATGCCAAACACCTCATAAAGCCCCGCAGCAACTTGTTGCGCGCCCAAACCCAAGGAGGTGGTCAGCCCAAACAACGTCGCGAAGACGGCCAGCGTGTCGATAAGATGACCCCACCATCCCCAAACACGCTCCCCCAAAATCGGGTAGAACGCAGAGCGCAGCGTCAATGGAAGATCCAGATTGTAGCAAAAAATCGCAAGCGACAAACCAACAGCCGCATAGATCGCCCAACCTTCCAGCCCCCAATGGTGAATGGTGCCGACCACACCGATGTATTCATTCCCGGGTGCTGAGGCATCAATCCCCAACGGGCTTGCGCCGCCGCCTTCAGAGAAGTTGTAGTACACCGGCTCCAGAACGCCAAAGAACAGCAACCCGATGCCGATACCCGCCGCAAACATCATCGCAATCCAACCCGCGTAGGAGTAGTCAGGCGTAGCATCTTTGCCGCCAATCCGAACGGCCCCGACGGGCAAAACGATCAGCGCGAGACAGAACAACGTGATTGCATCAACCGACAACACAAGAAACCAATCAAATGTGCTGGTCAACCATGGCCTCAACCAGCCGAAAAACGTGGCTGACGCCTCTTGATTGGCCAATGCCAAAAGCACAAAGGCCCCGATCAAAATACTGGATATGAGGAACACAGGATTGTGGATATCTAGGCCAAATGGCCGGATATTGTCCTGCCCCAATTCATATTCGGTTTCATAGTCCCAGACCCGTGGATCTGGATCGAGCATCTTCTTTGTTTTTGACATAATCGCACCTTGTTACACGCACCAAGTCCTTAAAGCGTTGCACAGAAAATATGCATCTGTCCAACATCTTACTTGGAATGACTCCGTAACCGGCCCACACTCGACCATGCTATTTGCGAGGTCTATTGCTATGGTTTGCAACTCCCCTACCAACAACAAGAAAGCAGAAAATAGGATTGCTATTCAAACGCTTAATTCACTCAAAAGTTGAAATCAGGGACGGCCAACACGTGGGGCCGATGCGATGTTAGAGCTGCAAAATTTGGCTCGGAGTTTTCGCTTTACCGCGTTTCAAAATGTCGGTGCTGATAGACCGGAGAACCGGACTGCAAACAGTTGAACGGCCCAAATCAGGCCACGTCCGGCACTCCATACCGCGCCATAAACGTCGCAATGGCGCCATCCACCACATGATCAATCTCGCTTTGGGCAAAGCTGGTCTGAACCCCAGTAACTTGCCGTAAAAACAGCCCCGCTTTGCACAGTTCCGCAAATTGATCTGCCGCCAAAGCATAGTCTTCAATCTCCAGCTCACCGCGCTCTACCGCCAGATCAAAAAACTCGATCAATCGGGTTTTCAAAACACCGGGTCCGGTTTCGTAAAACTGTCGGCCAATCTCGGGAAATCTCTCGCCTTCGGCGACGCATACGCGAAACATATTACGCCCAAAATCGGACAGAATGATTGCCATCAACCCGCGTCCAACCACGCCGAGCACCTCCGGCACCCGCTGTTCAACATCCACCGATGCCTCCAACTGCTCGGCCTGTTGACTGCACACAAAACGCGCCACTTCCATGAACAACATACTTTTGTCAGGAAAGTAGTTGTACAGGGTTGCTTTGGACACACGGGCATCTTGGGCAATCAAATCCATGCTGACGCTCTCAAACCCGCGCTGCATGAACAAACTGCGTGCGCTGTCCAAAACCTGCGCAAATTTGCGCCCCTTGCGAATGATTGGAGCCTGTTCGTTCATAAGTGTATGCAGGTGGCCTCCCAGCGTGCCGTATCGATGACCCTACACTGCCATACAACATCGCAGCAAGTCTTGCACATCTAACAAAGACGTGATTTTTTAGAATCATTCTAAAAAGGAGATGTCATGCGATTTCTACCCCATCACAAGAGATTGCGCGATTTGTCAGAACAAGAAGTCCTCGCGCTTGCAATTTCCTCAGAGGAGGACGACGCCCGCATCTATCGTGGCTTTTCCCAACAGCTGCGCGAGACCTATCCCGCAACCGCTCAAATCTTTGAGGACATGGCCAAAGAAGAAGACACGCACCGTCAATCGCTGATATCCCGACATCAGGCACGGTTTGGTGAAACAATCCCACTCCTGCGACGCGAACACGTCGCCGGGTTTCACACCCGCCGTCCGGTTTGGCTCGCCACCAATCAGAGTTTGGACACCATACGCGGCCTCGCAGCGCAAATGGAGCGGGACGCTGAAAACTTCTACCTGAAGGCGGCCAAGCAAGTGTCGGATTTGCAGACTCGCAAATTGCTTGGCGATCTCGCCGCCGCAGAAGCAGGACACAAGCAATCCGCTGAACAGTTGGAGGACGCCCACCTTGATCCAAGTGTCCGTGAGACCGAAGATGAAAAGGCCAACCGCCAGTTCATCCTGACGTGGGTACAGCCAGGGTTGGCCGGGTTGATGGACGGCTCTGTTTCCACGCTGGCCCCAATTTTTGCCACAGCCTTTGCCACACAAGACACTCATACCACGTTTCTGGTTGGATTGGCGGCCTCCGTTGGCGCAGGCATCTCTATGGGATTCACAGAAGCGGCGTCAGATGACGGTGAGCTGTCTGGGCGCGGGTCCCCAATCAAACGCGGTGTGGCGTCTGGTGTTATGACAACCGTTGGCGGTCTGGGACACGCGATGCCCTATTTGATTCCGGACTTCTGGACAGCGACCATTCTGGCGCTCATCGTCGTGTTTGTTGAACTTTGGGCAATTGTCTGGATTCAGAACCGTTTCATGAAAACGCCCTTTGGACGTGCCACATTCCAAGTGGTTTTGGGCGGCGCATTGGTGTTCGCCGCCGGAGCATTGATTGGCAACGGGTAGCCACCTTGAGACATCTGCGTCTTTGGGGCGAATGCCCGCATGGCGGCGCCCTTTCGGAGCTGCTTTCTGCAACCGATCTTTGCACTTGCGCGAAATACTCGCCGTCAATGTCGGTTGCAGGTGACGTTCCCGAAGCGAAACGTCGCGTGTGATCGCAACCCTGTCCAAGTCTTCAGCGGCCCATTTGCCAACACCAACAAACCTGATAAGGCATGCTGCATGCTGGCAATTTTTCTGAAAACACTGCCGTTCTTTGCGATCATCGGCCTGGGCTATTGGGCCGGACGCACGCGATTCTTCTCATCCGAAGCCACCGCCTACCTCACCAAATTTGTTTTCTACTTTGCACTCTCAGCCATGTTGTTCCGTTTCGCTGCCAACCTCAGCCTTGCCGAGGTGCTCAACTGGCGCCTGATTGGCGGCTACCTCTTTGGCTGTTCCGCCATCTATGCCATTGCCACCGCCGTCGCGCTGCTGCGCAAACAAGACATCGCCACCGCTGCGGTTGAGGCGCAATGCGCCATCATTGGCAATGTTGGTTTTCTCGGTGTGCCCATGTTGACGCTTCTGATGGGACCAAAGGCCATTGGGCCGGTCATGTTGGTGTTGGCCGTGGACCTGATCGTTTTCTCGAGCTTGATTGTGATCCTGATCACAGGCAGCCGCGATGGCCGTATGCACATCGGCGTGTTGAAAACGGTCGCCATGGGTCTGCTACGCAATCCGATGATTGTTGCCATTTCACTTGGGTTCCTCTGGTCCGCTCTGGAAATTCCGATCCCTGAACCCATGAACGAGTTTCTCGCCATCCTTGGAGGAGCGGCCACCCCTGGCGCGCTCTTTGCCATTGGTGCGTCACTCGCGGGCAAGTCTGCCGAACGCGTCGAAGTGGCACTTTGGTTGACCTTTGCCAAACTGATCCTGCACCCACTTCTTGTGGCCGTCGCAGTGCTTTGGTTGTTCCCGATCGACGCCTACTCAGCTTCTGTGGTGATTGCAGCCGCAGCGCTGCCGGTGGCTGGAAATGTCTATATGCTCGCGCAACATTACGGTGTCGCGCCACAACGGGTGTCGGCTGCGATCCTGTTCTCCACCCTATTCTCCATCGCCACGGTCAGCCTTGTGATTGCATGGGTCACCCAACTCTGACATCTTGGTCTCCGATCCTTTTGGCAGGAGGCCATTCCCATGGAAATCATCTCAGAAAACCGCGCCTTTGGCGGCACCCAAGGCGTTTATAGCCACAGTTCCCACAGCACCCACTGCGATATGACCTTCGGCCTGTTCCTGCCCGAAGAAGCCCAGGGGGGTCCTGTGCCCGTGATCTGGTATCTTTCCGGCCTGACCTGCACCCATGAAAACGCCATGGTAAAAGCGGGTGCGCAGCAATGGGCGGCGGAACAGGGCATCGCCCTTGTGTTCCCGGACACCTCACCACGCGGTGAGACTGTTGCGGACGATCCCGCGTATGATCTGGGCCAAGGCGCAGGGTTTTACGTGAACGCCACCCAAACGCCGTGGACCCCGAACTACAACATGTGGGACTACATCACCGAAGACTTGCCGTCGTTCCTGCAAGAGGAATTCCCAGTTGACCTGTCACGCCAATCCATAATGGGCCACTCCATGGGCGGCCATGGCGCGCTGACCATGGCCATGTCCCTGCCCCGCCGGTTCCGCTCTGTGTCAGCCTTTGCGCCAATCGCCAACCCCACCGCCTCTGAATGGGGCCGCAAACAACTGACCGCCTATCTGGGCAACGACGAAGCAGCTTGGGCCCCTCATGACGCCACATTGCTTATGAAAGACAAGGGCTTTGACGGCCCCATGCTGATCGACACGGGCACCAACGATCAGTTCATTGACCTCCTGCGTCCCGAAGCTTTGGCACAGGCCGCCAATGCCCGCCGTCAGGAAGCCACGCTGCGGCTGCAAAAGGGCTATGATCACAGCTACTTCTTTGTCTCAACCTTCATGGAAGAGCACATCGCCTTCCACGCTGAAGCCCTCTACGCAGATTAAGCGAGATCCATACCTATGACTGCCATCTACGTGGATGCTGACGCGTGCCCGGTAAAAACCGAAGTCGAACGCGTTGGCACCCGCCATAAAGTGAAAATCTACGTTGTATCCAACGGCGGGTTACGTCCGTCGCAAAACCCGTTGGTGGAAAACGTGATTGTGCCCGAAGGCCCTGATGTGGCTGACATGTGGATCGCCGACCGTGCCAAGACAGGGGATGTGGTTATCACCGGCGACATTCCTTTGGCGGCCAAGTGTGTGGAGAGCGGTGCGCGCGTGTTAAAACACAATGGCGAAGCGCTCACCTCTGCCAATATCGGCAATGTCCTCGCCACCCGCGACCTCATGGCAGACCTGCGCGCCGCAGATCCTTTCCGCCAAGGTGGCGGCAAAGGGTTCACCAAAGCTGACCGCTCGCGGTTTCTTGAGGCTTTGGAGCGGGAATTGCGCACGGCACAACGCTAAAACCTGCACGCCGCAGACCAAAGGATACGGTGAACGCGAAAGTCGGGCGGCCTGACTGCGCAGATCAGCCTTAGACACCGAAACGCCCGCCCGAGCGCAGACCAAGGCAGGCGTTTCTTGTAACAAGAATAGAATTTCCTGACGTCTTACAGCAGCGTTTCCAGAAGGTCGAAACCTTTGCCCCAACCGCTGTCCATGCCCCCCATCATTTCGGCAAAACAAGCCGCTTCTTCTGCACTGGCATCCACCGGCACCTGCTCCAACTTCACCTTTGTCTGCCCTCCATCCTCAACGAATGTCACCGTGGTCAAAAGTTTCTGAGGCCAGTTCGGCATCATAGGGTTGGGGCTTTGTAGCCACTCAGCATCCGTGCTGTGATGTAACCACACAATTTTCTCCGCCTGTGTGACCTCTTGAAACTCCATGCGGCTGTAATCTGATGTCTCGCCCCACTTCATCTCATTGAGCCACCGACCACCGGCGCGCAGATCAAACTCATGGATCACCGTCTCCACCCCTGGACCATACCACACAGCCAACAGTTTTGGGTCACTCCACGCTTTCCAAACCAACGCCTTGGGCGCGTCAAACACACGAGAAAAAATGTAAGTTGGCATGTCAGTCATCGTTCAAATCATCCTTTTCAATGGTGGTCGGCGTCTCGGCTTTTAAAGTCTCAAGCAAGTCATCCAACTGATCAAAACTGGTTCCCCAGAAACGTTTGAATTGCTCCATCCATGCCACAGCCTCTTTCATAGGGGCGGCCTTCAAATAGGCAGGGCGGCTTTGCCCAATCTGTCCGCGCGCGATCAGACCCGAAGCCTCCAACACCTTCAAATGTTTGGAAATTGCGGGCTGGCTCATCTCAAACGGTTCCGCCAATTCTCCGACACTGGCCTGCCCCTCAGACAGCCGCGCCAAAATGGCGCGACGGGTCGGATCGGCCAGCGCCGCGAAGACGGCGTTCAATTCCGGATTTATATAATCAATTGGTTTCATAACTTAATGGTTATGATATTCATCCCCACCGCGTCAACCCATTGGACCTCAACAGGCGCGAAACACACATTGCCGACACCTTGGTCGTTTTTGGTCTAGACCTGCCGGTTGTTTCGCGCCTTTCTGCCGCCATGCCTCACACCCGCGCCACTTTGCCTCTCGGCCCAATCTCCGCTCTCGTTGCGACGTTTTTCTTTTCGATCAACGACGCTGCAATCAAATTTTTATCCGGAGACTACGCGCTGCACCAAATCGTGCTGACGCGCTCGCTGATCGGACTGGCGATTTTGCTGGCGATCATCGTTCCGCTAACGGGCGGCCTATCGGTTTTGCGCACAAAGCGCATGAGCATGCACATGCTGCGCGGCTGCTGTGTGGTCTTTGCCAATACCAGCTTTTTCCTCGGCCTTGCGGTCCTGCCTTTGGCCGACGCCATGGCTGTGTTCTTTATCTCTCCCTTGATCATCACCTTGTTTTCGGCGCTGTTCCTGCACGAAAAAATCGGCCCTCGCCGTCTGATCGCGGTGGCCGCAGGAATGGTCGGGGTTGTGATTATGATCCAGCCCGGTGGCGGCAGCTTCAACGCCGCGCTCCTTCTGCCGATCATCGCAGCAGTGGCTTATGCCTTCCTGCATGTGCTGACCCGAAAAATCGGGGGCACCGAAAGCGCAGCGACCATGTCCGTCTATATACAACTGGTGTTCATCGTGATCTCTGCCACCGTCGGTCTGCTGCTGGGACACGGCAAATGGGAAGATGCGGGCGGCGATATGCTTGGATTTCTGATGCGCGCGTGGCACCTGCCCGCAGCCTCAGACTGGTGGCTGTTGACCCTACTGGGAATCGCCAGCGCTGGCGGTGGCTTTTTCATCTCTCAGGCGTACCGCTTGTCTGAAGCCAGCCTGATTGCCCCGCTCGAATATGTCGCTTTGCCCATGGCGGTTGGCTTTGGGATTGTGGTCTTTGATGAATGGCCAGCGCGCACAACATGGCTTGGCATGGCGTTGATCATCGGTGCCGGCCTCTTTGTCTTTTGGCGAGAGACCAAAGTGGGCACAAAAACAGGCACGTCGGTGGCACCTGACCGCCCCCGCACCCGTCGCTAAGCGCGCCCGGTCAAAAACCGGTTTCCCAATGTGATGCCGCGCACTACGGTCTGCATCAAACAGACTAGTAGGGGGCAACATGGGCCAAATCGACGTCGTGGTGTTTGACATCGGCAATGTGCTGATCAAATGGCAACCAGAAGACTTCTACGACAGCGTCGTCGGCGAAGCCCGTCGCCGCGCCTTCTTTACCGACACCAATATCCACAAACATCACGAAGCTATTGATGCGGGGGCCTCGCTACCGGGCATGATTGACCACCTTGTTCCGCAACACCCTGAGTATGAACGTGAATTGCGCATGTGGAACGACAATTGGAATGATCTTGCCGCACCTGCAATCCCGCATTCCGTGCGCCTGCTGAATGCGCTGGCTGACAAAGGTGTGACGCTTTTCACTCTCACCAATTTTGGTCATGATAACTTCCCGCGCTCCCAAGCAGTCTATCCTTTTCTCAATCGCTTTGACCGCGAATACGTTTCCGGTCGCATCAAGCTGATCAAACCAGATCCTGCCATTTATGCGCATATTGAGACCGACAGCGGCATCGCCCCGGAACGCATGCTGTTTGCCGATGATCGCGCCGAAAACATTGCCGCCGCTGCCGCGCGCGGATGGAACACCCATCATTTTACTGAGCCTCAGGCTTGGGCTGACCGATTGGTCGCCGAAGGCCTGCTGACACAGGAGGAGGCCAAATGACCACCATAATCTCATTTGAAGAGGGCGAGCGAAACATCAACTGGCTTGATCTCACTGACGCGCTTGTGGCCGGCCATAGCCTGCCCAAGGCCGAGATTTCGGACAGCTTCCTGTATCGGGGCAAAGACACACTTTTGCAGCGTCAGGCTTGGATTGATGGCCTCGGCATCGCGGTGAAATCGGCCACTGTTTTTCCCGGCAATCCGAACCAAGACCTGCCAATGGTCCACGGGGCGGTCACCCTGTTTGACGACGCTCATGGCATCCTGTCTGCTCTGATCGACTTCCACCTCGTGACAAAATGGAAAACGGCTGGAGACAGCTTGCTTGCCGCACGGCGTCTCGCGCGTCCAGAGAGTTCCAAAATCCTCATTGTGGGTGCGGGCACCGTTGGCCGCAACCTGCACGCGGCGTATTCCGCCGCCTTCCCAAACGCCTCCTTCACCATCTGGAACCGCACCCAAGCCAACGCAGAGAAAATGGCCGCCGAGATTGAGGGGCTCACCGTGGCTGTCGATCTGGAGACCGCCGTCGGTGAGGCGGACATCATCACCTCTGCCACTATGTCAACTGAGCCAACCCTACGGGGTGACTGGCTACAACCAGGACAACACGTCGATCTGATTGGGGCTTATCGCCCGGATATGCGTGAAATTGACGACGCCGGGCTCAAGCGCGCACGGGTGTTTGTCGACAGCTTCGACACCACTCTGGACCATATTGGCGAGCTGAAAATTCCTCTGGCATCTGGGGCAATCACGCGCGCAGATGTGCTTGCCGACTACTACAGTCTCGATGCATTTACCCGCACCTCAGACACAGAGATCACCTTGTTTAAAAACGGCGGCGGCGCGCATCTTGACCTGATGACCAGCCGCTACATCCTCGACCAATGGCGACCTACGAGGTCTTAAACCATCACTATGGCGCTCGGTGCCCTCAAACTTGGGTGCCGCGCGCCTCCAAAGCTGGGCGTTTAAGCCACCGGGCTTCTGGGAGATGACGCCAAACCGCCTGTTAAGCGGCAAGCGTTGCGCTTCGGTTTTCCCGGATCGGCAGATGCACAATGGCGCTGAACGCCCCGACGGCCACGCCAACCCACCACACGGCTGTGTAATCACCGTATTGATCGTACAAACGCCCCCCCAACCAGACGCCCAAAAAGCTGCCCAATTGGTGAGAGAAAAACACGATCCCATACAACGTGCCCATGTAGCGCAAACCATACAAATGCGCCACGAGGCCCGAGGTCAGCGGCACGGTTGCCAACCAAAGCGATCCCATGACCACAGAGAAAATCACCACGCTCATCGGCGTGATCGGCATCAGGATAAACGCCGCCGCCGCAAGGGTGCGTCCGGTGTAAATCCCGGCCAGCAAATACTTCTTTGAGTAATGTTTGCCCGCCCATCCGGCCAGCAATGTGCCGCCAATATTGGCCAAGCCGATCAACGAAATCGACACCGCGCCCAACGCTGAGGTCGAGGTGATCCCCATGTTTGCCAACATGCTGCCCGCAGCAATGGGACCGCACATCTCAGTGATCATCGCAGGGAAATGCGCGGTCACAAATGCCAGCTGATAGCCGCAGCTGAAAAAGCCAAGGAAGATCAATGTATAAGATGGATCACGAAACGCCTTCATCAGGATCGTCCCCATGCTTTCCTGCAACTCAACCTTGCTTGCCGCAGGCGCGCGCATCATTGGCAACAGCATCAGCACCGCCAAAATCGCTGCTGCAAACACCAAGAAGGTCTGCTGCCAGCTGATGAATGACAAAAGCCACTCCGCAGTTGGGGCGCCAAACACTTGACCGGCAGACCCCGCCGCTGTGGCAATGGCCAATGACATAGAGCGGTTTTCATCCGAACTCGCGCGCCCCACCACGGCCAAGATCACGCCAAAGCCTGTGCCCGCGATGCCAAATCCCACAAGGATCTCCAGCATCTGATGCGCCTCTGGTGTCACCGCAAAGGACGACAGAACCAAACCCCCCGCATAGATCAGCGCCCCAAAAACGATGGCCTTACGGTCACCAATCTTCTCAGCAATTGCGCCGAAAATCGGCTGACCAATCCCCCAGGCGAGGTTTTGAATGGCAATCGCCAAGGAGAACTCACTGCGCAGCCAGCCAAACTCTTCCGCAATCGGAATTTGAAACACACCGAAGCTTGCACGGATGGCAAAGCTCACCAAAATGATGATGCAGCCCACCATTAGGACCGGTGTCATCAAAGGTGTTTTCTGTTGCATCTGATGTCTCCCGTGGCGCGATGTACACTCTGAACAAATTCAGGAGTTTGGGTCAATTCACCATTTGTCCCCCGCACCATCACGTTCCTTCATAAGATCCGAACTGGCCCTTTTCCTCACGCGCTCAATTGGCTAAGGGACTGAGCATGAGCACCCTGCCCGAGATCTACGCCGCCAAAGTGGCGGATGGCACCCTGCAAGCCGACGACGCCCAAGTCGCCGTCCTGCCGCAGTTTGAGCGAATCCGCAGCGAAATTTCCAAACCCGTCAAAAAATCATGGTTCCGAAAAACCGCACCCGAGGTGGTGCAGGGCCTGTACCTTTGGGGCGGCGTCGGCCGGGGCAAATCCATGGTGATGGATCTCTTTGTCGACAGCCTCTCGGTGCCCGTCCGTCGCGTGCATTTCCACGCCTTTATGCAAGAAATCCATGACGCGATGCACAAAGCGCGCTCCGAAGGTGTCGAAGACGCCATCCAACCAGTGGCAGACGCAGTGGCCCAAAGTGTGCGCGTGCTGGCATTTGATGAGATGCAAATCACCGACATCACCGACGCGATGATCGTGGGGCGGCTGTTTGAACAGCTGTTTGCTGCCGGGGTGGTGGTTGTGACCACCTCCAATCGCGTTCCCGATGACCTCTACAAAAACGGTCTAAACCGTCAGCTGTTCCTGCCGTTCATCGCATTGATAAAACAGCAGATGCAGGTGTGGGAATTGGTCAGCCCAACAGACTACCGCCAAAACCGCCTTGCCGGAAATCAGGTCTATTTTGTGCAAGCAGGCACTGAGGCCCGCGACCAAATCCGCGCCATCTGGCAAGACCTCACAGGCGGAAGCGCTGAGCCGCTGGTTCTCACGGTCAAAGGCCGGCAGGTCACGCTGCCCGCCTATCGCAACGGTGTGGCGCGTGCGTCCTTCTTTGATCTCTGCGGTAAAATGCTGGGACCGGGTGACTACCTTGCCATCGCCACCGCGGTGAAAGTGCTCATTTTGGAGGACATCCCAACCCTGAGCCGCAACAATTTCAACGAGGCAAAGCGCTTTGTGACGCTGATTGATGCCTTGTATGAGGCCAATGTGCGCCTGATCTGTTCCGCTGCGGCCGAGCCTGAGATGCTTTATCTGGAAGGCGAAGGTATATTTGAGTTCGAACGCACCGCCTCTCGCCTGCGCGAAATGCAAGACGCCGACTGGGGTCAGGATGGGGCCAACCCCGCCTAAGGCTTTGTGGCCCGCCATGGGTCAGTCGGGCGTGTCGATCTGCAGGAACACCTTCGTGAGCATGGATGTTTGCACCCATGGCACCTGTGCACCTTGTGTTCCGGTCACCACATCCAACCGCATCATCCGCAACACATCGCTCAGCACTGGCGCCTCGGCGGTCACATGGCGCAGAAACGCCTGAGCAAACGGGCTGCGTCCATTGCTGCCATCATACGCCTCAGAGCCCGGTGCGGATGCATAGGCCACCGTGACCCCTGCAGGCCAACTCAGCAGTGGCACAGCCCCTTGGATCAACCGCAGCTCCGATGGGGTACGGCACGCGTCAAAAAAGATGATTTTTTGGCGCGGGCGATCTGAGAGCGCTTTGGCAAAAATGCTCACAGGCAGCGCGGACACCACGGAGGCCATATCAAAATCAGATGTCGCCAGCCCACCACCACTGGGCACCGCATCGACGGTCAGGTAGTAAGCCGCCCCGCGTTGCATGCCTCCGTGGCCCGATAGGTAGACCACAACCTGCTGCGCCTCCTGCGCCGCAACTTGCAGAATCGCAAGCGCGCGCAGCACCTCCTCGCGGGTTGGGTTGGCCAAAGACACCACCGAATATCCAAGCGTTTCAAGGCGAGCCGCCACCAAAGCCGCATCCTGCACCGCATTGGGCAGCGCCGCCTGCGCAGGATAGGCGCCGCTGCCGATCACCAGTGCCACATGGCTATGCCCTCGCACCTTTGCTTGGGCGCTTGACCCGACCAACACAACACAAGCCAACACCACACATCTGAACCCGCACGCGATGGCACTTGGCGTCACTGACATATGGTCCCATCACGCGCCCGCGCCAGAATCTCCACCCGGCGGTTAAGCGGATGTGGCCCCGGCACGCCACTCAACAAGGCAAGCTCGCCGCGCGCCTCCGTGACAATGCGCTCCGTCGCAATGTTGGAGGCCACCACCAAGGTTGTCGCAACCTTGCGCGCCCGCGCCTGTGACAATTGAAGGTTCGTTTGCGCGCTACCGACGCTGTCAGCATGACCCACAAGCTTGATACAGCTATCGATCAGCATATCGCTTTTCAAAACCTCGCCCAGACGCGCCAAATGGGCCCGATATTCCTCTGTCAGGTCATGCGAATTGAACGGGAAGCGAATGAAATACCCCTGTTCTTGTGGCGTGCTGCTCAAGGGTGCGGCCCCAAGGTCAAACCCCGTCGGCGGCAGCCGTCGCGCGACCCCCAAATCACGAACCGACGGCGGCGCACAGCCAACGCCCACGTCCTCAGTCAGAGCAAAATAGATTGCACAGCGGTCTGCGGAAACAGGCAGCTCCTGTGGCGCTGCGACACTTGAGAAAGGAAAGAGAATAAGGGGCACAAAACGGCCCAACAACCGGAACCAGAACACAACAAAAGCCTCAACAATGGCACATCGATAACGGCCCATATTATGCCAGATAAGGGTAAACCACTTGTGTGTTTTCTCGTGCTAAATTTCTGAAAATTCTCTGCAAGATCATCGCGGTGTTGGGCTGGCGTAAAGGAATGTGATGAATACTTATTGGGTGTTTTATGTTTGTTAAGTGGTGCTCTCGTGGTTCGAGTTTCTCCCGTAGTCCTATTGGGTTGCTGCCTTGTGAGCAGCGTGATGCTGAGCGGCTGTTCTCCGTCACGCCCCGGTTTCACCGCAGCCATTGCGCAACCCAACGCCCGCCCTGCGCGCAATTTCACCTCTTTTTCCGGCGCGCTGCGCTGTATGGATGGGTTGCTCGCTCAGCTGCCAAAGCGCCGCTATCTGGTGTCGTCGTCAGACATTCCCGACCAAACTCGTGCGGTGTCGGTTGGGGCCGACGACATGTTGATCAACGCTCTCAATCAAATGAATCGCACCAGCCAACGTTACGTGTTTCTGGATCAGGCCCGCATTTCCGGGTTCGGACAACTGGAACTGATCACCACCCGTAAAAAGGGCGAGGTCAAACCAAACCTCTATATTCGCGGGTCGATCTCCCAACTGGATTCTGACACCGCAGAACAAAACATCAGCCTTGGCAGTGACTCGAGCCGGGTGACCGGGTTGAAAACCTCGCTCTATCGCGACAGCCGAACACTTTCCGTGGTCTCTGTGGACCTGCACCTCGTGCAATATCCCAGCCGCCGCGTGCTGCCGGGCGGGTCTGTGTCCAACTCGATGGTCGTGACCAAACGCGGCCTGACCGGCACCATCGCCGGGGTGATCAATGCTGCCACCGTGGCAGTTCCCATCACAATCAATCGGGTTGAGAGTGAAGGCCAGGCGGTGCGCAATCTGGTGGAACTGGGCTTGATCGAACTGTTGGGACAACACGCGGGCGTGCCTTATTGGCACTGTCTCGCCGCCCCGTCCACCGACGCGCGCGCCGCCGAAAAACGGGAGCACAAACATGTAGTGACCGGCGCAGACATGCGCGCGATTCAGGCGAATTTGATCACCCTTGGCTATCTGCAAGGCGCGCCGAGCGGCACCTTGGACACCGGCACTCGCCGCGCAATCTCCAAGTTTCAGACGGCGCAAAACCTGTTGCCCAATGGCACGCCGGATTTTGACCTTGTGGAGCGTTTACAATCCCTTGCCGCCGCAAAAGCCCCCACACCCAGAGCTGTGGTGCCCGCGCCTCAAGACCCGACAAAAACCATCCGGGCTACGGCGAGCAAACCAGCACCTGCCATAGCCGCCGCCAATCCTGCGGCGCCCAATGTGGCCACGTCTCCGCAATGTACGGCTGACGGCACCCCGGCCTGCGAAGACATCTACAAAAATCTCTACGATTTCATCACAGACGACATCGGATTTTGATGCACGGCGCTGCTGGACAACACATCTGGCTTTTGGAAGGAAATGGCAGGGGCACCAGGGCTCGAACCCGGGACCTACGGTTTTGGAGACCGTCGCTCTACCAACTGAGCTATACCCCTAACGTGGGGAGTTTCGTAGTGCAGTGCCGCGCCAGTGGCAAGAGGGAAAACGCGCAAAAATCCAGACACTGGCCACCTTTGCCGTTGCCATGTATGAAGCCTGCCACATGCGAGAGGTAAGCCATACGTGTCCCTGAAAAAGCTGCGCAAAAAAATCGCCAACAATCCGCGCCTCAACCACTTCGTGGAAGGCCTGTTTGCCCGCTATGTGCGATTCGCCTTTCGGACCTCTCGGTTTGAGCGCACAGGCTGTGAAGACATGGACGCCTGTGTGGCCCGTGGGGAGCCGGTGATCTTTGTGGTTTGGCATCAACGGCTCATCATGGCACCGTTTATGTTCAACGCCCCACCGGGCGCACGCATCTGCGCGCTGACCTCTGCGGCCCGTGCTGGGCGCCTTGCTGGGCAAATCTTGGTCAATTTGGGGTGGGAAACCATCCCCATGTCGAGCCATCAGCGCCATATCACCCTGTCGCGCGAGGTGCTCAAGCGTATCAAACAGGGCTGCTCCATTGGCATCGCCGCGGACGGCCCACGCGGCCCGGCGCGCGTCTCTTCAACCGTGCCGATCGTCTGGGCCCGCACGTCGGGGGCACGGGTGTTCACCGTGGCCTTTGCCCAAAAACGCGTGTTTCGCTTCCCAACATGGGACAAACAGATGTTGCCCATGCCGTTTTCGCGCGGCGTGATCACCTGTCAGGAATGGACGGACGCGGTGCCGCGCAAACCCTCTGGGGAACAAGTAGAAGAATTGCGGCTCAGCCTGCAATCCGCGCTGGATCACATCACCGATGCCGCAGACGCGGCCCTTGGCAAGCCTCACGAAAACCCAAACACTCCGGCCTAGCCTCCGGACAAAGCCAGATACCGCTGCACATCGTCCCGATCCGCGGCATCAAACAGCTGCTCTGATGCTGCCGCCTGCACCACCGCGGACATACCCCACAAAAAGCGCGCGCCAAACTGTCGTGAGACCGCCGGGGCAAGTGTTGGCTGTTGGGTGACGGCGTCGCCGAGCAGCGCATAAATCTCATGCGTCACAAGGGGATCAACACGCTGCGCGTGTATGGCCAAAGCCTCAATGATCAATTCCTGCCCGGTTGCCGAGACATCCGCCGCCGCCAAGTTCAACATCAGCGCGCGCACAGCTGGCGCGCCTTGCGCCTCGATCAGCGCGGTCGCAAAGGCCCCCAATTCGGCGCCATCGGCGGGCAAAAACGCCGCCACACCTCTCTGCAAAATGGGCACCACCGCCGGATCACGCGCCAACCCCAACAACAGCGCCCGAATCGGCACAAGGTCGCGCTGTTGTGGGTCATACAAGCCTTTGCTCAACCGCAGAGTCTCCAGAGGCAACGGTAAGGCGCGCAGCACCTCATAGGGCACCCTATCCAATTCGCGCAAAGCCAGCCGGTGCACCCGCACATCCGGATGTGCCAACAACTCCGCAAACATGGCGTAGCGATCCGCCTCCCCGCCTTGCTTCCAAATGGCAAGTTTCGCCACGATGCGCTCGGTCACCGGCCCGGTCCGGCTGTCCGCTATGATGATCCGGTCCCACGGCGCATGTGCGTCTTGCTGTGCAAAGACAACCTGCGCGTTTGGCTTGAGCATAAGTATCCGCCGTGTCGGGGTGTCCACGAGGAAAGGAATATTGGCGTTTTCAGCCGATCCCAAAAGGGCCTTTTGTGCCTGAAAATGAAAGGGATCGTCTGATGTTGGGCGTGCCAAAACGATCCTCTCGGCCTCCAAAAGCCGCTCAACAAGTGTCGGTTGCGGCGCGTAGTTGTGAAATCCACAGGCCAGTAAGGCGGAAGCGCTTGTGACACACCCCATCAGCGCGCCCCACGCAAAACGAGGCACCCAAAGCCGATGTGCTGCCCGTCCCGCGATATTCACACCCTCCTGCCTGTCAGCTGTCGCTGTCGTCCCTCATCTCCGAGTACCTTACCCGCATTTGAATGGCCTGCACATATTGCGCAGCGCCAACCAGCTGTCCCAAAAAATAAGCCAGTTCATCATCGGGCAAACCCGCCGCCGCAGCCTCGTCAAACCGCGCTTCTGCGGCTGCAAATTTCTTCTCGCCAATCAAGGTAAGTGCATCATAGAAGATCAAAAATTCTTCCTCTGGATACAACACCAACGACTGATCCAGCGCAGCACGGGCGTCTTCAAGCCGATCTTCGCTTAACAGGATTTGCACCCTCAGCTCATGCTCAAAGTAGTGATCCTCACCTTGCGCAAACACCGGCTCCAACATGGCAAAAGCTGCTTGCATTTGCCCGTCGTCAAACAACATCGATGCATGCCAATAGTTCAGGTAGCTCTCATAACCCACCCTTTCCACCGCTGTTTGCAAACTTTCCAAAGCATCGCCAGCGCGCCCTAAAGCCTGCTGCGCCCGGGCCATACGCACATAGCCGTCGCTGTCATCTGGCCAAGAGGCCACCAACGCCTCTCCGTCGCGAAGCGCCTGTGCGGGTCGGTCCAGATAGAGCAAAATCAGCGAGCGACGCGACAGCGCAGATCCATACTTAGGGTCGGCCTGAAGGGCCCGGTTTACATATGAAAGCGCCGCCTCCCAGTCGTTGCTTTCAGACAAAACATACGCCATGCCATAATTTGCATTACTGTCATCAGGGTCGGCCGCCAACACCGCTTCAAAAGCGATCTGAGCCTCCGCATCCTGACCTTCCTCTAAATACAGCCAAGCCTTCTCCCGCTGCGCCCAGAGATAATCAGGAGAAATCGCCAAAGCAGCATCAAGATAGGCCGCCGCTTCTGAAAGGGGCAATGCCCCCGCGCGGTACAGGCTGCTGCCCAACCCAGCCAGCGTCTGTGCTTCAGGCGCCGTGGACATGGCCTTTTCAAACCAGACCGCGGATTGCGCGTAGTCACTGGCCATAAAGTCTAGCCAACCCAACCCGTTTAGCGCGAGCGCGGACTCTGGCGCACTGGCATACATGTCCTCAAAAAGACGGCGCGCCTCTGTGTCATTGCCCAGACTTTGATGCGCCCAAGCCAAGGACTCTTTCATTTCCAACAGCTGCGTCGCACTGGCGCCACTGGCCTCAAGTGCTTTGCCACAGATCTCAATCAAACGTTCTGGCGTTTCCGAATATTCCAAACAGACACTTTGAAATGTCTCTTCACTGCTGGTCACCAAAGGTTTCGCGAACACAGCAGGCGCCAAGAGCACCGCCACAATCACAGGAAGACTTATCAGGCGCATGGCTCCACCGTTCTTACCATTCATCACACACAGCGTAACGTCTTTGTGCAGAATGAAAAGAGACCACATCCAATGTCTCCCGTTGAACCGGCCCCACGCAAAAAGGCCGCCCATTTGGGCGGCCTTTTCGTCGATCAATCAGATGGTCTGATTAAGCGATAACTTTGGACACAACACCGGAGCCAACGGTGCGGCCACCTTCGCGGATCGCGAAGCGCAGGCCCTGCTCCATCGCGATAGGCGCGATCAGCTCAACGTTGAATTTCAGGTTGTCGCCTGGCATCACCATTTCGGTGCCCGCTGGCAGCTCAACAGTGCCGGTCACATCTGTGGTCCGGAAGTAGAACTGTGGACGGTAGTTCGCGAAGAATGGCGTGTGACGGCCACCTTCATCCTTGGTCAGGATGTAGGCTTCTGCTTCGAACTTGGTGTGTGGGTTCACGGAACCTGGCTTACACAGAACCTGACCACGCTCAACCGCTTCACGGTCGATGCCGCGCAGCAATGCGCCAACGTTGTCGCCAGCTTCACCGCGGTCCAGCAGCTTGCGGAACATTTCAACACCGGTACAGGTGGTTTTCTGTGTGTCTTTGATGCCAACGATTTCGATTTCGTCACCAACGTTGATCACGCCACGCTCAACACGGCCGGTCACAACAGTACCACGACCAGAGATCGAGAACACGTCTTCGATGGGCATCAGGAACGGCTCATCAACAGCGCGTGGTGGCTGTGGGATGTATTCGTCAACAGCCGCCATCAGCTCAGCAATTTTCTCTTTGCCGATGTTGTCGTCACGGTCTTCCAGAGCGGCCAGAGCCGAACCCGCGATCACAGGGATATCATCACCTGGGTAGTCGTATTCGGTCAGCAGTTCGCGGATTTCCATTTCAACCAGCTCAAGCAGCTCTTCGTCGTCAACCTGATCCACTTTGTTCATGAAAACAACCATGGCCGGGATGCCAACCTGGCGGCCCAGAAGGATGTGCTCACGGGTCTGTGGCATGGGGCCATCAGCCGCGTTCACAACCAGGATCGCGCCGTCCATCTGCGCCGCACCGGTGATCATGTTTTTCACATAGTCAGCGTGGCCAGGGCAGTCGACGTGCGCATAGTGACGCGCGTCGGTTTCATATTCCACGTGCGCTGTGGAGATGGTGATGCCGCGGGCTTTTTCTTCAGGTGCGCCGTCGATTTCGTCGTAGGCTTTGAAGTCACCAAATTGCTTGGTGATCGCAGCTGTCAGTGTGGTTTTACCGTGGTCAACGTGACCAATGGTGCCGATGTTGCAGTGCGGTTTACTGCGCTCAAACTTTTCCTTAGCCATCTCGGGCGCCTTCTAATATTTGGGGGGCCGGTGTTGGCCCGTTTTCCTCTACCGCGCGCGACATATTGTGTTGTGCAACAAAAATCAAGCGGGGTTTGCCTATCGTAGGTCCTGTTCTGCGAGACGCTTGCGCATTTCTTCGTCCCGGTTGTCCAGCCAGCAGGTTTTCAGCACCTCAGCACTCACATTATCGACCAGACACGCGCGATTTTCGTACATCCATTTTTCCATCTGGCGGGCTGCGTTGAAGGTCAGGTTGTCCATTTGCTCTTGCACCGTCATGCTAAAGCCACTGGACAGCACCAGAGAGTCGCCAGTGAATGTCTCCAGAACAAAGATCTCTTTGGCCTCATCATTAAATTTGCGCCCCGCCCGATCATCCCAGGCAGAAACCGACAGGATCAGCCCCGACTTTGGCTGCAACAACAGCGGCACACCTTTTTGGGCCAACACATAGCCAGAGATATTCACCCCAAAATGCACCAACCGCGTCCCGTCATACCGGGTTGCACCCATGCGGGAATCAATGGCGTTTTTCATGGAGGCGATAAAGGCATCGGTGTCAGCTTCACGCGACAGCGGGCCTTTCTGAATGTTCTTTGCGACAACGATGTTGTGGCCCAGAACAAAATCTCCGAGGTCCAGCACTTCGTCGGTGACATCTTTGGTTGGCACGGTGCAGGACACCAAAACGGCCAGAGCCGCCAAACACGTAACCAGTCTTAGCATCAGCAAAATTCCCCACCGCTCGGTCGTTTTCTTTGCAAGGTGACATAGCCGATGCCCTGCCTGCGCGCAATCGCGCCCTTTTTTCGTGGTGATCTTCTGCCTATCCTGACACGTAGGGAGAGTCATGATGTCTCAAACACCACCACACGCCGCACAAACATCCCCGCCTGACACCGCACGCCCTGTGCGCGCAGATCTGGCAACCGAACCGCTGGGGTTGTTTGGCTCTTTGAAAGCCGCGCGCAGCAATCTTTTGTCCATCTTGCCAGAAATCGCAGTGCGCCAACCGATGGTATCGGGCCGCACGGGCCTGCGTTGGCATATGGTCATGGATCCGGGCGCCATCCGGCAAATGCTGCTGGAGAAAGTGGATGACTATCCAAAATCCAAAGCCACCAAAAACATTCTGAGACCCGCGATCGGCGACAGCCTGTTTGTCGCCGAAGGCGCGCATTGGCGCTGGCAACGCCGTGCCGCTGCACCGGTGTTCACACATCGCAACATCGCAAACCTCGCCCCGATCATGGCCAATGCTGCTGAGCGCGCAGCAGATCGGATTGCCAGCGTTGACGGTCGGGCTGTCGATTTGCTCGACGAAATGGTCAAAACCACCTTTGACGTGATCTCTGATGTCACGTTTTCTGGCGATGGCACCTTTGACAGTGGCGCCGTCCACACCGCCATCGATGCCTATATCGCGGAAGCCGGGAAAATTTCCCTTCTCGATATGTTGGGCGTGCCAGATTGGGTGCCCCGCCCCGGGCGCATGATGTCTGGCCATGCCGTGGGCGACATGAAAAAAGTGGCCGACCAAGCCATCGAGGCGCGCCGCACACGTGGTAGCAAAGACACACCGGACCTGCTTGATCTGTTGCTGGCCGGCGAAGATCCTGAAACCAAGAAACGGATGAACACCGCAGAGCTGCGCGACAACCTGCTGACCTTCATTGTGGCCGGTCACGAAACCACCGCGTTGACTTTGGCTTGGGGGCTTTACCTCTGCGCCTTTGATCAAGACGTACAAGACAAAGCCCGCGCCGAAATCGCCGACATCTGTGGTCAGGGCCCGATCACCGGCGACCATGTGCCTGAGCTCACGTTTCTGCGCCAGATCGTTGATGAAACCCTGCGCTTGTACCCGCCCGCCGGGATCATCTCCCGCACCGCGCAAAAGCACAACACGCTCTGCGCACGAGACATCCGTCCCGGTGACACAGTGATGATCCCTATCTACGCCCTACAGCGCAACCACCTGCTGTGGGACAATCCCGACGCCTTTGACCCCGACCGTTTTGCCGACCGCAAAGCGATTGACCGCTACGCCTATCTGCCCTTTGGCGACGGTCCGCGCATTTGCATTGGCGCAAGCTTTGCGATTCAGGAAGCGGTGATCATCCTCGCCACATTGCTTCGCCGCTCTCGTTTTGAGCCTGTGAAAGGCCGTCCGCCAAAGCCGGTGATGATCCTGACGCTGCGACCAGAAGGCGGGGTCTGGTTGCAGGCAATACCAATCGAAACGCCCCAAGCGTAGACCAACGATGCCGCAGACACGTTGAACGGGGTAAAACGCCAATGCCCTGCGCCAGCACCAATGCTCTTTAGACACAGGCACGTGGCGTCAGATGTATGCCCGCAATCGTGCAACGCACCGACCCGCCGGACAACTCAATGGTGGGGATCTTCAAGGGGACCAAAACCGCGCTATCAGATATCTTGGCCTTCTGATCTACACGCAAAGCGTTCATCGCTGTTTCCGAGAGGGCGAGAATACGTTGTTCTGATCCTTGCAGCTCTATTGCATTGCCCGCAAACTTTCTGATCTGGTCTTCACTGAGATCGATAACAATACGCCCCGATTGGCCCAGACGATTCAAAACGTCCCGACGGCGGGCGTCATTCTCAATCATCCGGCTTCCAATCATTACAAAATCAGTCGCAATGCACATCAGAACATTGGTGTGATAAACCGCTTGCCCATGTGCATCAACGGCGCGAAATGCCATTGGCTCATAGTTGAAATGGGTACAAAATCGCTCCAGCGCAATTTGACTTGTGCGCTCAGACTCAACGGCATAGGCAATGCGGTCTACGTAATCGAGCACCATCGCACCTGTCCCTTCAAGGTACAGGCCATCGTGTTCGAGACCAGAGTAATCCAATATGTCCTGCACACGGAAATTGGTCTTCAACATGTCCAGAATGTCGGAGCGCCGCTCTAACCTGCGATTGGGCGCCATCATTGGGTATACCGCGATATGACCGCCAGCATGTGTGGAAAACCAGTTGTTTGGAAAGACACAGTCAGGTGTTCTGCGGTCCTCCCCATCAAAAAGATGTACTTCGACACCATGCCGCCGAAGCACTTCAACCGCATCGGAAAGCTCCTGATAGGCCTTCCGCGCATCATCGCCTGACGAGGGCTTTGAGGACTGAAAGGCGTTGTCAAATGTCTCCGAGTTCACAGAAAAATGGTGTGGCCTTATCATGACGACAGATGAGGGTGCTTGCAGACTTTTGGAAACGGTCATGTGGTTCTCCGGCTAGATCACCCAAAAATCGACCACAAATAATGCACCACCAATACGAGAATATACTACATTCTGATCAGCAATCGTGCAAAATGCTAACATCAAACTTACATATGTTGGCCATGACGTCCGAAACCCCACAAAAGCACCGCTTCGATGATCTTGACCGCAATCTTGTTGCGCTACTGATGCGCGATGGGCGCGCGCCAATCGCCAAACTGGCTGATATCTTGGATGTGTCGCGCGGCACCGTACAAAGCCGCCTTGACCGGATGTTACAGTCAGGGGCATTGCTGGGTTTCACGGCCCGCGTCAGAGAGGATTATGAAAACGACCTGATTCACGCGATTATGATGATCAAAATATCCGGTAAGAGCACAACACAAGTCATTACAAATTTGCGCCGCCTGCCCGAATTGCGCCGGGTTCACACAACCAGCGGAAGGTGGGATCTGGTCGCAGAAATCCGCGTGTCTTCCCTTGCAGAGTTTGACCGCGTCCTGCGGGAAGTTCGGCAGATCGACAATATCTCAGACAGCGAGACGAGCATGTTGCTGACAAGTGTCTGACGCTTGCGTGATCAGACTTGGAGCGCGCAGGACGTGATAATTTGGATCGGTGGCGAATTTTCTTCGCGCGGGTGAATACGCACACGAACATGAAGCGCCGCCGCCGCGGATCACACTAACTCGTCCCACTTGGTAAACACATCGAACGGTGCCACGAACCATTTCGGGCTCAAAAACACCACCTCTGCGTTACAGCCGCAATACAGATGCAATACCGACGTGGGTTTCAAACTAAAAACGGGGGCGCAACGGCCCCCGAAATTTATTTAAACTTGTTGTCTTTAGGGAAGCCATAAGGTGGCTTTTTGCCCACCCCGGCCCGTTTTCCCAGCCAATCAGACAAATCCGGCTCGTGGCGTGTCTTGCCACTGCCGCCCATCGACCAACTCAGCCCTTCTTCCCAAGCAAAGGTGGTGATGTCAGACAAGCCACCGTCCAGCTCCAGCGTCCCCTGACGGCCACGCGCCATGTTATACTTCTGAAGTCGCACGCCTTTTCCGCGTCCAAGCTCTGGCAGCTCATCGACGGGGAACACAAGGAACCGGGCGTTCTTAGACACCACAGCCACGTGGTCTCCGTCCACCGGCTGACAGATCATCGCCTTGGTCTCATCTTTGACGTTAAGCACCTGTTTGCCGGTTCGCGTTTGCGCAATCACATCTTTTTCCGGAACCACAAACCCATCGCCAGCGCTGGACGCCACCAGAAGTTTACGCTCTGGACTGTGAACGAAAATGTCAACGATTTCAGTCTCATTGGGCAGATCCACGATAAGACGCACAGGTTCCCCCATGCCACGTCCACCCGGCAAATTTGCAGCTCCCAGCGTGTAGAAACGCCCGTTGGAGCCAAACATCAAAAGCCGGTCGGTTGTCTCCGCATGGAAGATAAACCGTGGTCCGTCACCGTCTTTGAATTTCAACTCACGAGACAGATCAATGTGGCCAGACATGGCCCGGATCCAACCCATCTCTGAGCACACCACGGTGATCGGTTCGCGATCGATCATCGCCTCAATCGGCACCTCTTCAACTTCCGCGGCCTCAGAAAACACAGTGCGCCGCACACCGCCCTCATACCCTTTGCCGAAGGTTTTCTTGGCTTCCTTTAGCTGCTCGGAAATGCGATCCCATTGCAGCGCGTCGCTGCCCAAAAGTGACACGATTTCAGCACGTTCTTCTTGCAAAGCGTCGCGCTCTCGGATCAACTCCAGCTCTTCCAAACGCCGCAAGCTGCGCAGGCGCATGTTCAGAATTGCCTCTGATTGAACCTCGGACAGTTGTATCTCGCCGCTGCCCGGCAGAGGTGACTTGTAGTCACGTTCTGAGGCCGCACGTGGATGATCCAAATCCCAATTTTCAGCCATCAAGGCCTGTTTGGGCGCATCATCATAGCGGATGATATCAATCACACGATCCAGATTGAGGAAGGCAATGATAAAACCTTCCAGCACTTCCAAGCGGTGGTCGATCTTCTCCATCCGGTGTTTGGACCGACGGATCAGAACCTCACGGCGAAAGTCCAAGAAAGCGCGCAGGACCTCTTTCATGGAGCAGACTTTTGGCGTCACCCCATCGATCAAGACGTTCATATTCAACGAAAACCTGATCTCAAGATCACTGCTACGATAGAGCATATTCATGAGCACATCAGGCTCAACGTTCTTGCTACGCGGTTCCAGCACCAAGCGAATGTCATCCGCCGACTCATCGCGCACATCCGCGAGGATCGGAACCTTCTTGGTCTGGATCAGCTCTGCCAGCTTCTCGATAAGCTTGGACTTTTGAACCTGATATGGAATCTCAGTAACAACAATCTGCCACTGCCCGCGTCCCAGATCTTCTTTCTCCCACTTACACCGCAGCCGGAACGATCCACGCCCTGTACGATAGGCCTGTGCAATGCTTTCAGGTGGCTCAACAATCACGCCACCCGTCGGAAAGTCCGGCCCCGGCACATAGTTGAGCAAGGTGTCTTCGCGCACATCAGGTGTCTTGATCATATGCAGACAGGCGTCGCACAACTCACTGATATTGTGGGGCGGAATGTTGGTCGCCATACCCACCGCAATCCCACTGGACCCATTGGCCAGCAGGTTCGGGAAGGTCGCAGGCAGCACCACGGGTTCACGCAGAGTGCCGTCGTAGTTCTCTCTAAAATCAACGGCGTCTTCGTTAAGCCCCTCAAGAAGCGCCTCGGCCACGGAGGTCATCCGAGCCTCTGTGTATCGGCTCGCCGCGGGGTTATCGCCATCGATGTTGCCGAAGTTGCCCTGACCGTCAACCAACGGGTAGCGCACGTTGAAATCCTGCGCCAGACGCGCCATAGCGTCGTAGATCGCAGCGTCACCGTGCGGGTGATAATTCCCCATCACGTCGCCGGAAATCTTTGCCGACTTTCGGAACCCGCCCGTTGCGGAAAGTTTCAATTCACGCATCGCGTACAAAATACGCCGATGCACAGGCTTCAGTCCGTCTCGGGCATCCGGCAATGCACGGTGCATAATCGTACTCAACGCATAGGTCAGGTAGCGATCACCGATTGCACGCCGTAGCGGTTCGGTCACGTTTTGAATGGGGAGGTCTTCTTCATCGATCAGGTCTGTCATACCCAGCGTGATAGCTTTTGGCGCGGCGACGGTAAAGCATCCGTGCGGGAACTCTCGCCGTTTTTTCCCCGACGTGGTAAGATAAGGCGCATGTTAATCTTTCCCACGGTTAAATCTAGCGGCGCAGTGCGGTAGTTGATTCTTGCGGGGGTGTGTTTTGAACAAGTTTGTTTTGATCAGTTTTGTCTTCATAGCCTGGGGTTTTTGGGAACTCAGCGGCGGTTCTGACTTTGAACCCAAGTCAAAAAGCGTGCCTGAAGTTACCGCAAAAGCAACACAAGCAGATTCGACTGTGACCTCCCTCACATCTGAGGCCAGCGTGCCAATCGTCAAAGCATCGTTGTCTCACAACACTGCCAACCTCGTAGGCGTGCCGAGTAATGATGCGACGACAGCCAAACCGGTCGTGCAAAACACTGGAGCAGAAATCCTAGTAGCATCTTTGGCAGGTGGGGCTGAGAGCTTCGCAACGCCGGGAGCGCCACTTTTCACAATCACTCCAGCCATAACCACAACTCAAGACGCCACCTTAGAGCTTTCGACAGCCACAAATTCCTCAACAGATCAGCGCATCGTGCGAGGATCGCGCGTGAACATGCGTGGCGGGCCCGGTACGTCATTCGGCGTCATTACGGTTTTGACCCAAGGCCAAGAGGTCCAAGTGCTTCGAGAAAGCGGCGGTTGGGTCAAACTCAAAGAGACCACGAGCGGAAGAATTGGGTGGATGTCGGCAAAAATGCTGATGCCCCAGCAAGCCACGTCAGAAAATTAGAGCATTTTAGTCAGGATTGACATCCTGACTAAAATAATCAATTACCGTCTCACATCAAAAGAGACGGCCTAATGATTGTATGCCATTGCCAAACCATCCGTGACCACGAAGTTCACGCCGCAATCAATTGGATGCGGGCCGCAGATGAGTCCGCGATCATTACACCCGGAAAAATCTACCATGCCCTTGGCAAAACGCCCGAATGTGGCGGCTGCATGAAGCTTTTTGTTGCCAAGATGCGCGAGAACCCTAATCTGGAGGTTCCAGCAGAGCTTCGCGGTTTACGAAGCGCGCCATCCAGAAGGAATATGTGTGATGAAGGGCGATCCAAAAGTCATCGAGTATCTCAACAAAGCATTGCGCGTTGAACTCACTGCGGTCAGCCAGTTTTGGCTGCACTACCGACTTCAGAAAGACTGGGGTTACGGTAAGTTGGCCAAAAAGATGCGCGAAGAGAGCATCGAAGAAATGGAACACGCCGACAAGCTGATCGACCGTATCATCTTTCTGGAAGGCCACCCAAACTTGCAAACGCTAGACGCTCTCCGCATTGGAGAGAATGTGCGTGAAACGCTTGCATGCGATTTGGAAGCGGAAATGGAAGCCGTAGCGTTGTATTCCGAAGCCCGCAAATTCTGTGCGGACGTAGGTGACTTTGCGTCCATGGGGCTCTTCGAAGAGCTCATAAATGATGAACAAGGACACATAGATTTCCTTGAAACACAGCTTGAGTTGCATGACACAATTGGTGCTCAAAACTATGGACAACTCAATGCCGAAAGCGCCGACGAAGTCGACGACTAAGCTCTAACAACTGGGCAGCCTACGATCGTATGACAAACAAGACCCTGTTGATCACGGGCTGCTCTAGCGGCATTGGTCTGGAATCGGCGCGCCACATGCGCGCTCGAGGCTGGCGCGTATTTGCAAGCTGCCGCGCACAAGCGGACTGCGACCGCCTTATCGCCGAGGGCTTTGAGAGCCCACAAATCGACTACAGCGTGCCAGAAACGATCCGTGATGGGCTCGACAGCGTGCTCGCAGCAACCGGCGGCACACTTCATGGGCTTTTTAACAACGGCGCGCGCGGGTTGCCCGGTGCGATCGAGGACCTACCAGCTGCTGGGCTGCGCAGCCTGCTGGAAAGCAATCTGATTGGATGGCACGACCTGACACAAAAGGTGCTTCCGGTGATGCGCAGACAGGGCCATGGCCGTGTCGTCAACAACTCCTCGGTGTTGGGCTATGTGTCGATGCGTTATCGCGGTGCATATGTCGCCTCAAAATTCGCTCTGGAAGGCTGGAGCGACTGTTTGCGTATCGAAATGCGCGACACGCCGATCCACGTCAGCCTGATTGAGCCAGGGCCGATCACATCTGAGATGCGGCGCAACAATGCCCGACAGTTTTTTCAATGGATCCAATGGGAGTCTTCCCCCCATGCGGAGAATTACCGAACTGGTCTGGTCAAACGGTTTTCAGAAGACAAGTCTGACCCAGACCCATTCGAGCTTCCCGCAGAAGCCGTTTGCAAGAAACTTGTCCAAGCGCTGGAGGCGCCGCGCCCGCGACCACGCTATCGCGTCACAACTCCAGCACACGCCATGAACGTTCTAAAGCGCGCTTTGCCAACAAATCTCATGGATTGGGTCATCTCAAAGGGCTGACCCTTCGTATTGGCAATTGAGGTTCAACTTTGCGCATGATGGGTCTACTACCTATTGCAACACAGACCAACGGAGCAGACTTATGGCCAACGATCCCCTTTTTTGGGTAGCTGCAATCGCATGTATTGGCGTGTTGATCATCTTGATGATCGGCGTCGGTGGATTTGCCAAAGGTGGCGAATTCAACCGAAAGTATGCCAATAAGATCATGCGACTGCGTATCGCCGCGCAGTTCTTCGCGGTTCTGCTAATCCTTGCATTTGTTTGGCTGCGATAGGAGACACATGATGGTTGTTCTCAATAAGATATACACCCGCACTGGCGATAAAGGCACCACCGCTCTTGGCAACGGAGAACGGGTCGCCAAATATGATACGCGTGTCACAGCCTATGGGACATCAGATGAGCTCAACGCCTTTGTCGGAGTTGCCCGTCTGAGTGCAACCGGCGAAATGGACACCGCTTTGATGCGCATTCAAAACGACTTGTTTGATTTGGGCGCTGACCTGTGTCGTCCAGATATGGCCAAAGACGCGGATGCAGAATATCCCCCTTTGCGCATGGCAGCGCGACAAGTGAGCCGACTCGAAGAAGAAATTGATGTGATGAATGCGAACCTGCAACCATTGCGTAGCTTTGTGCTTCCAGGGGGGGCTGCCCTCGCCGCGCACCTCCATGTCTGCCGCACAGTGGCGCGGCGCGCGGAGCGATTGACCGTGGAGCTCTCGCAATCCGAGGACATCAACATCAACGCAGTGACGTATTTGAACCGACTTAGTGATTGGTTCTTCGTGGCGTCTCGCGCAGCCAACAACAATGGTCAAGACGATGTGCTCTGGGTACCCGGTGCCAACCGTTGACTTGACCGTGCGAATCGCTGTCACGGGGCGAAACCAACTGATTGCGCTAACGAACAGGGTGACGCAATCCGCCCTTACGTAACTTTTCTGCATCGCGGAAACATTCCTGCAAAGAACGTAGCGTGAATTTGGCGATACGCGACGTCCAAGCGGCAAAACATGACGATTTTTCTCTGTTTCACCTGCCTCTGAATATATATCAACGCGGTGAGAGCATTCGACGAGCTGCGCCTGCAGCTTAACAAACTTTAAGGAGTCCTACGCCCATGAAGGTACTTGTGCCTGTCAAGCGCGTGATTGACTACAACGTGAAAGTCCGTGTGAAAGCGGACGGGACCGGTGTTGATCTCGCCAATGTAAAAATGTCGATGAACCCATTTGACGAAATTGCCGTCGAAGAGGCCATCCGCCTGAAAGAGGCCGGTAAGGCGGACGAGGTTATCGCTGTTTCCATCGGCGTAAAGCAAGCTCAGGAGACGCTGCGCACCGCGTTGGCAATGGGCGCTGACCGCGCCATCCTGGTTGTTGCATCTGACGACGTACACCAAGATATCGAGCCTCTGGCTGTTGCTAAAATCCTCGCCAAAGTCGTGGAAGAAGAGCAGCCCGGAGTCGTGCTCTGCGGCAAGCAGGCCATCGACAATGACATGAATGCAACCGGACAGATGCTGTCTGCATTGCTGGGTTGGTCACAAGCGACGTTTGCGTCTGAAGTGGACATCGATGGCGACACCGCCGTTGTGACCCGCGAAGTGGATGGCGGCCTGCAGACCATCAAGGTCTCCACTCCGACCATCATCTCGGTCGACCTGCGTCTGAACGAGCCACGCTATGCGTCTCTGCCAAACATCATGAAAGCCAAGCGTAAGCCGCTGGACGAGAAAACGGCAGCAGACTACGGCGTAGACGTAACGCCTCGTTTGGAAATTGTGAAAACCTCTGAGCCATCTGAGCGCGCTGCAGGTATCATCGTCGGCTCTGTTGATGAGCTGGTTGAGAAACTCAAAGAAGCGGGGGCTGTGTAATGGCTGTTCTTCTTCTCGCAGAAGTAACCAATGGTGAACTGGCGCTTGACGCCACCGCCAAAGCTGTCGCCGCTTCCAAAGCATTGGGCGATGTAACTGTTCTGGCCGCCGGCGCATCTGCTGCCGCTGCAGGCGAAGCCGCCGCAAAGATTGATGGTGTTGCCAAAGTTCTTGTAGCCGAAGACGCCTCGCTGGGTCACCGCTTGGCCGAGCCAACGGCCGCTCTGATTGTATCGCTTGCGGACGACTACAGCCACATCGTTGCACCAGCCACCACCGACGCCAAAAACGTTATGCCCCGAGTGGCAGCGCTGTTGGACGTGATGGTGTTGTCTGAGGTAACCGCTGTTGTGGATGCCGACACATTTGAGCGTCCAATCTACGCCGGCAACGCTATCCAGACCGTCAAATCGTCCGACGCCAAGAAGGTGATCACCTTCCGTACATCTACCTTTGACGCAGCTGGCGAAGGCGGCTCTGCATCTGTCGAAACCATCAGCGCTGCGGAAAACCCAAGCCTGTCTGAGTGGGTTGAAGACAAGGTCGCGGAAAGCGACCGGCCTGAGTTAACCTCTGCTGGCATCGTTGTGTCAGGCGGCCGCGGTGTTGGCTCTGAGGAAGACTTCAAAATCATCGAGGCACTGGCCGACAAGCTGGGAGCCGCCGTTGGTGCGTCTCGGGCCGCGGTTGACTCTGGCTACGCGCCCAACGACTGGCAGGTTGGTCAAACTGGCAAGGTCGTTGCTCCTGAGCTGTACATCGCCGCAGGTATCTCCGGCGCCATTCAGCACCTCGCGGGTATGAAGGATTCCAAGATCATCGTAGCGATCAACAAAGACGAAGAAGCGCCAATTTTCCAAGTGGCAGACTTTGGTCTGGTGGCTGACCTGTTTGACGCGGTTCCTGCGTTGACCGAAAAGCTCGGCTAACACAAACCACGTGTGAAATTTTAAAGGCCCGCCCAATTAGGCGGGCCTTTTTCAGTTCATTAAGCACCTCAACGCGTGATTTACAAAGACGCCTTCAAGGCCCGAGATAGCGCCGTCGCGGTTTCAACATGTGCTTGGACGCCCAGCATTCGCTGTGCGGCAACGCGCTCCAATTCGGTAAACTGCATGCCCTCGATGCCTTGCGAAACCGCCTTGTCGCTGACCACAACCTCAACCACATCTTCAACCAAAGGGCGCAATTCTTCGATCATCAAACGATCAACAAACAGCGGATCGGCACCAAGTCCGCTGGTCCCCAAAGCTGTCTCAGGTGCGTGATCTGCCATCCAAAGCAACACAACTTTCCCCCCGATGGTGTTCAGCAACAACTTCATGCGTGCGCTCCACGCCATACGCAGTTCGTCCCGCACCATCGCATAGCGGTCAGGGGTGCGAGCGCATAGCGTGCCAAGCATGTGTCGGGTGAAATGGAATTCACTAAAGTCAACTTCGTTGAAAACCATCTGCATCATGTTGGAGGCGCCAATAAACCGATCATTACGACGGGGGTGCACTTTGTAGTACCGGTTGGACATATTCTGCGCGCCCATGATCTGAATAACCGTCAGTTCGGACTTTTGCGCAATTTCCAAAACAGAGGGCTCCGCCAGAAAGGCATCAATGCCTGCGTTCACATATCCCAAGTTCACACAGCCCAAATCCAACGTGTCCTCAAGAATTTCCACAAATGGCTGTGGTATGAATTTTCCGTAGGTTTCAGTTCCCCCCAGGAACGCCACATACGGTTTGGATAGGCTCTTCTGAGGTCCACGGAATGTCAGCCGCGACTCTCCATATTGGCATGGCTCATAATTGAGCTCATCGCCAACCATCTTTTCGTAAGACATTTTCTCACCCTAATTTTCTCACCCATCTAAGAGAATCGCGCAAAGGCCTTGCGAAAAAGCTAATGGCGGCCTTTGTCATAACTTTTAGGAACCTCCCCCTCTTGCGGCCTGACCGTTGCCGGGCATAAGGTCAGCGAAACGTCGAGAGGGTTAAATACATGGACATCAAGACAATTGGGGTCGTCGGTGCGGGCCAAATGGGAAATGGCATTGCACATGTTATGGCCGTGTCTGGATTTGATGTGCTTTTGAATGATATCAGCCAAGACGCTTTGGATGCGGCGGTGGCACGAATCGACAAAAACCTGGAACGCCAAGTCAGCCGTGAGAAGATCTCAGTCACCGAAAAAGCGGATGCCATGGCACGGATCGACACCACGCTCGAGCTGCCCGCACTTGGGACCACCGATTTGGTCATTGAGGCCGCCACTGAACGCGAAGAGATCAAACACCAAATTTTTGACACGCTCAAACCGCATGTGGGCCCAGACACGATCCTGACATCCAACACCTCTTCGATTTCGATCACCCGTTTGGCCAGCCGCACGAACCATCCCGAACGGTTTATGGGCTTTCATTTTATGAACCCCGTGCCGGTGATGCAGCTGGTGGAATTGATCCGCGGTATTGCGACTGATGAGGCCACCTATCAGACATGCTTAGGAATTGTTGAGCGTTTGGGAAAAACCGCCGCAAGCGCCGAGGACTTTCCTGCCTTCATTGTAAACCGAATTCTGATTCCGATGATCAACGAAGCTTGCTACACGCTCTACGAAGGCGTCGGCAATGTGGCCTCAATAGACAACGCGATGAAATTGGGCGCAAACCATCCCATGGGCCCGCTCGAACTGGCAGACTTCATTGGATTGGACACATGTTTGGCGATCATGAATGTCTTGCATGACGGATTGGCAGATACCAAGTACCGTCCCTGCCCACTGCTCACCAAATATGTCGAAGCTGGGTGGCTTGGACGCAAAACCAAACGCGGATTTTATGACTATCGTGGAGAAACACCGCTGCCAACCCGGTGACTGGGCGTCGGGAAGCAAAGCAATGTCTCGAAGAAAACCGCAGTCGCTTTGAATTGGCACCTAGATCCCGCGTAGGAAGCTCAATCCGCGCTCTTGCCAAGGTCCAATGTATGCTTGCGCAGCCAAGCCATAAAACCGCGCGGATCACTGTGCAGTTGTTGCATCTGCTCTTCGGTGAGTGGCTCGCCAACAACTGGTTTTTGCGGCCTGTGGCACGAACGCACAATTTCATGCAGCAGAAGCCCCTGACGTAAGATCGGGGACAATTTGTTGGCAATTTGATACGCGCGACTATTTTGCCCTGGATAGAAAATTGGCACCACGCGCGCGCCCGAACGGCGGATAAGCTGTGCCGTGAATACGTTCCATTCCTGCTCTATGGCAGGGCCAAACCAAGTGTCAGAACTCATCACCACACCAGACGGGAACAGCGCGACAACGCCACCCTCCTTAAGATGCGCCATCGTTTTACTGCGCATCTCGACCATCTTGCGTTGCGCATCCGGATCGTGGGGGAATGGCACCGGGATCATAAAGCTAGAAGCTGCCTCATCCAAACCGGTCAGCACAGAACGCGTCAGGATACGATAGTCCTGCCGGCGCCGGCCGATCAGATCCGCAAAAATCATTCCGTCAACCATACCGTGTGGGTGATTGGCAACCACCACCACAGGACCTTCTGTTGGGATATTCTCCAACTGGTCTTGTGGCGTCTGAAGTTCTATCCCCATCACATTGAGCGCCCCGCGCCAGAATTTCTGGCCGCGGTATTTTTCATTGTTGCCTTCAAACTTTTTGACCATCCGAAGTATGGTCAGCTTTCCGGTCAACCACTCAATCGCCCGGATCGCAAAAGAGGTCCAACGATCATCGAACGAGTTGGCATAGGTCAGCGTGCGGCGGTCGTAGATCTGACCTTCCGTGTCGCTTGCAGGTGCTTTGACCTGCGCCTCTGGCACCGTATCTACCAAATTTTCATTCCCGTCTCGCAACAATCCGCCTTTAGAAGCCTTCACCGAACTTGTCTGCGACAAGCGCCTCAATGGCATCAGCCAAGGCCCGTGCATCTGGCCCGCTGGTTTCAACGTCGATGCTTGTGCCTTTGGAAGCCGCCAGCATCAGCAAACCCATAATACTGTCGCCGCCTGCACTCAAGCCATCCTTTGCCACTTGCGCCGTTGCGTCAAAACCTTCTGCAACTTCGACCAGTTTGGCGGACGCCCGAGCATGTAGGCCTTTTTCGTTCACGATCTGCATCGTACGTTGGACAAGCTCGCTCATGTATCTACCCTGTTTGAATATTTTGGCTGTCAATATACTTGCGACCAGCTTCCAGAGCAGCCCGAACAGCATCTGTAACCGCCAAATGGCGACTTTTGGCCAATTTGATCAACATAGGCAAATTTGCACCATAAAGAATACGACGATTGGAAGGCGCACAGGCCCGCAAACTCAAATTTGATGGCGATCCCCCGAACATATCAGTCACGATCACAACGCCATCGCCCTGATCTACGCTATCTGCCGCTTCGCAAATTTCACGCTGTTTTTGTGGGCGATCATGATCGGCTTCGATCGTGATCGCTTGCACACCACCCTGCGCGCCCACAACATGTTCCATGGCGGCCAGGTATTCCTTGGCCAGCCCGCCATGCGCCACGATCACTATCCCGATCAAGCTGTTTGTTCCCCATCTTCTGTGCTGGCCGAAGAACGTCCTGAGATAGACGCAAACCGGTTAAGCTCGCGGTGCCTTATAGACACCTGCCAGCCCCTGTTTGCAAGGGATTCGGCCATCTTCTCCGTCACAAAGACGGATCGATGTTTCCCCCCGGTACATCCAAACGCAATCAATAGATGGGTGCGACCCTCCCGTATGTATCCTGGCAACACACCATCAACCATTGCCTTCAGATGCTCCATAAAGGGCGCAAACCCCGGGTCTTGCGACACGTAATCCCCGACCAATGCATCGCCACCATCCATGTCGCGCAATTCAGATCGCCAATGTGGATTGTGAAGAAACCGGCAATCCATCACCATATCCGCGCCTTGAGGTAGACCACGTTTGTAGCTGAAGGACTGCACCGTGATGCCAATTTCCTGACCTTGCAACGGGGCAAAACGTGTCGACACAGCGTGGCGCAGATCGTGTGGAGAAAGTTCGGAGGTATCGATCAAAACATCTGCGTGAGCTTGAACCCCGTGCAACAAAGACAGTTCTCGCTGAATACCTTCTGTAGGGTCTTCCTGCCGCGCCATTGGGTGATTGCGACGTGTTTCATTGTACCGCCGCCGCAGCACATCTGCACGGCAATCAAGATATAGAAGTTCCGCCATGGTGTTCGGCATCGCGTCAGCCAATTCCATCGCCGCTAACAGCGCTTCAGGGGAGAAGTCGCGATTCCGAACATCTAGGCCAAGAGCCATGGGCTGCTTTAAGGCTTGGCCAGACAAAAGCCGATGCAAGAGGCCCAACGGCAGGTTGTCGATGGTTTCATAGCCGGCATCCTCCAAAGCTTTGATAGCTGTAGAACGTCCGGCTCCCGACGGGCCTGTGAGCAGCACAAGAGGGATTTTGGCGTCCGACGCAGGCACATCCGGCATTTAGGCGTTCCTTCCATGACGCAAACACTGCAGCACAGCAGCAGCAAAATAGGGAGCCTCCGTTCCCAACAACAAAGGCAGAGCGCTCTCCAAAATGCGCGCTTCACGAGGGTGCGGAAGTCGGTCTTGTTCGGTTTCGTCTAGATCCACCACAAGATGCAAACGCGCATTAGACACGGGCGACGCTTGTAAAATACCAACTCCTCGGGCCTCAATCAGACCCCGTGTTGTCTCTGGAGCAGACACATACAAATCACCTCCAAACCGCCGCACGACGGTTTGATCATCGGCCACCAACTCCGCTCCATAGGCCATCAATTGAAGGGCTAGTGCGGATTTTCCTGTACCTGACGCTCCACGGATCAGCACAGCGCGCCCATCGTGCGCGACACAGGACCCGTGTAACAACGTTTCATCGTCTGCGACTGCGTTTGACTGAGAGGCTGAAAACAAATCCCGGCCCAAACTCATGTCATTACACCGGCAAACCGACAACAAAACGGGCACCTAGAGGCTCTGAAGTAACATCCGCATCGGTTGGCCGGATATTCTCAGCCCAAATCACGCCGCCATGCGCTTCCACGATTTGCTTGGATATTGCGAGCCCGAGGCCAGAGTTGTTGCCAAATTGTGATTCCGGGCGATGCGAATAGAACCGATTGAAGATTTTGTTCAACGCCTGCTCAGGAATGCCGGGACCAGTGTCCTCTACGACCACAAGCACACGATTCTCACGCTTCCGCGCCCAGACTCGGATTGCATCACCTTCCTCACAAAAGCTGATGGCGTTGGTGATCAAGTTTACAAACACCTGCGCAAGTCGCGCTTCCAAACCATTAATTTCAATCGGTTGGTCCGGGAGATCCGAAATGAAATCAATGCCCTTGGTTTTCGCATCTTCACTTAAATACTGATTGAGGTTTCCAATCATCGACATCAGGTCGAAATTCTCTTCTTCCTCTTTGACCAATTCACTGTCGAGACGCGACGCATTGGAAATGTCACTCACCAAACGGTCAAGACGACGTACATCATGCTCAATCACATTGAGCAGCTTTTCACGATGCTCTTCTTTTTTAACCATACGCAGCGACCCAACTGCTGATCTTAGCGAGGCAAGTGGGTTTTTAATCTCATGGGCGACATCGGCCGCAAACTGTTCGTTGCTATCGATCCGCTCATAAAGTGCCGACACCATACCGCGCAAAGCTCCGGACAGCCGGCCAATCTCATCGGGTCGCGCCGTGAGGTCGGGAATACGCACCCGCCCTGGGTTCACTTTGCGACTGTCGCTGTCGCGCCCCAATTCGGCCGCGGCGGCCAAGTCAGAAAGTGGGTTAGAAATCGTGGATGCCAACACCATAGACAGGCCCACAGAAACAACCGTGGCAATCAGAAACATCTGTAAGACGCGTTCGCGTTCGGAACTCACCATTTGATCCAGTTCACCTGATGCACTGGTCAAAACCACCGCACCGATCACACTATTCCCCTGCATGATAGGAACCGCCATAGCGAAGATACGATCGCCAGATGCGTCTGTGAGCGTGGCAAGTTTCTCCATACCTGAGAGAGCATCGGCGGCCAGCGTTTTCAGCTGTTCACCTAAGCCTGGAACAGAAGTCTGCGTAGTGTCATCAGGGCCCGCGATCGCCTCCCAGATTTTACTGAGTGTAGATGTCAACGGCGTACCGTCAGGGCGCTCTGCAAAAGCGGCGGCAGCGTCAGCGGAAGCCACCCCCTCTTTTTGACCAACCACGGAGGGCGAGACATCAAACACAGCGACACTTGTACCTGTCTGCAAAGGCAGCTTGTCCAAGGTTTCCGCCACATCCACACCGTCACCGGTCACCAGATTCACCGGCGCTCCAGCGGGCAACTGCGCTTCAAACGCACCGGCGATCAGACGGGCTTCCGTCACGAGACCAGCCGCCCGTTGGACGGCAAAGCTGTCACGCGCACTGTTTAAATACAAAATACCAGCAACCAGCACGCATAGCGCAATCAGGTTGAAAGTGATGATTTTTCGGGTCAGCGGGGACTTTGAAAGCGGCAAAAGCCGACGGCGTTCGCGTCGGCCTTGCAGCTCTTTCTGGACGTTGGCTTCCGGTGCGACCCAATCATCGCCCAAAACAACATCCCCATCCCTCCCTTGGGCCATGTCCTGCACGTTGGTCCTTCCGGCCTTGCGTCGTTACTCTTCGTTGTATCTATAGCCGATGCCATAGAGCGTCTCAATCGCAGAGAAGTCCCGGTCAACTGTCCGCATCTTCTTGCGCAAGCGTTTGATGTGGCTGTCGATTGTCCTGTCATCTACGTAGACCTGATCATCGTAGGCCACATCCATCAACTGATCACGACTCTTCACAAAGCCGGGGCGTTGCGCAAGAGCTTGAAGCAGCAGGAATTCGGTGACTGTCAATGTCACATCCTGACCTTTCCAGCTGACCGAGTGGCGCAGCGGGTCCATGGTCAGCTCACCGCGTTCAATGATTTTGGTTTCTTCTGTATCGCCAACGATATCACCGTCTACCGCTTCCTGGCGGCGCAACAACGCGCGAATACGCTCCACCAACAAACGCTGGGAAAATGGCTTTTTGACATAGTCATCCGCCCCCATACGCAGACCGAGCACTTCGTCGATCTCATCGTCTTTAGAGGTCAGGAAAATCACGGGCATGCTGGTTTTCTGTCGCAAACGCTGCAACAAATCCATGCCGTCCATACGGGGCATTTTAATGTCCAATACGGCCATATCTGGCAATTTTTTATTAAATGCGTCCAGCGCTTGCTGGCCGTCATTGTAGGTCTCGACTTCAAAACCCTCTGCCTCAAGGGTGATGGAAACTGACGTCAGGATATTCCTGTCGTCATCCACAAGGGCTATTTTCGACATCGGACGGGTCCTTATGCTGCTCTTATTATGTGCCTGTTTTTTGCAACATTATGCGCATTTCAGGCCCGGGCAATCAATGTAAAAGTGCGATTCGGGTCTCATACCGGACGTATTTAGCCAGAATTTCACTAAGCAATGGCTAAATTGCCTCACTTTCGCCACATCTCTCATCAACGGCTTTCCGATCGGAAAGGCTGATTGCGCTAACCTTCATTTGGTTGCGCTAACTGTGCCAAAGCGTCCTGTTCTTCTTAATAATCGCCATGTTAAGACCGCCCTGTCGCACTTCGGGGTGCGTTGAAACGCAAGAATATTTCGCCCCGAGGACTTTCAAGGAACGCCGCAACAGCACATGCGGTTACAGGAGTGTAAGATAATGACATTTGGACGGGTAAACCCGCAATTCCGCCTGCAAGATCAAGGGATCGAAGGTCTGGGAAATGTCTATTACAACTTTATGGAGCCAGCCCTGATCGAATACGCGCTCAAACGCGACGAGGGCACACTTGGCAACGGCGGAACCTTCCTGGTCAGCACCGGTGAATTCACCGGTCGATCCCCCAAAGATAAATTTACGGTCCGCACGCCTATGACCGAGGATACCATCTGGTGGGAAAACAACGCCCCGATGGAGTCTGACTCATTTGACCGCCTGCACGCCGATATGCTCGAGCATATGAAGGGCGGCGACTACTTTGTCCAAGACCTCACCGCTGGGGCTGATCCAACCCACGCCATAAATGTGCGTGTCGTAAACGAACTGGCCTGGCACAATCTTTTCATCCGCCACTTGCTGCGCCGCCCGGATCGTGATGCGCTGGATCACTTCGTGGCGGACTATACCATCATCAACTGTCCGAGTTTCAAAGCAGACCCAGCCAAACACGGCTGCCGCTCTGAAACTGTGATCGCCGTGAACATCGAGAAGAAGTTGATCCTGATCGGCAACACAGAGTATGCGGGCGAAAACAAGAAATCCGTATTTGGCTTGCTGAACTACCTGTTGCCTGAAAAAGGCATCATGCCGATGCACTGCTCCGCCAACCACGCCAAAGACAACCCGGTCGATGCGGCCATCTTTTTCGGCCTGTCGGGCACCGGCAAGACCACGCTTTCTGCAGACCCAAATCGCACGCTGATCGGCGATGACGAACACGGCTGGTCAGATCGTGGCACCTTCAACTTCGAAGGGGGTTGCTACGCCAAAACCATCGGTCTGAATCCCGAGGCGGAACCTGAAATCTACGCCACCACCCAGATGTTTGGCACTGTGATTGAGAACATGGTCTTTGATGAGCAGACCAAAGAGCTCGACTTTGAGAACAAGAGCCTCACTGAGAACATGCGCTGCGCCTACCCGTTGGACTCGATCCCAAACGCCTCCGACAACGGTTTGGGCGGGCACCCAAAAAACGTGATTATGCTGACGTGTGACGCCTTTGGCATCTTGCCTCCCATTGCGCGGTTGACCCCGGCACAGGCAGAGTACCACTTCCTCTCCGGCTTCACCGCAAAAATGGCGGGCACTGAGCGTGGTTTGACCGAGCCAACCCCGGCCTTCTCCACTTGCTACGGCGCCCCCTTCATGCCACGTCGCCCAGAAGCCTACGGCGCCCTGCTGCGCAACAAGATCGCGGAATTTGGCACCACCTGCTGGCTGGTGAATACCGGCTGGACCGGCGGCGCTTACGGCACCGGTAACCGCATGCCAATCAAGGCCACCCGCGCGCTATTGACCGCCGCACTGGATGGATCTTTGAACCACGTAGAGTTCCGTAAAGACCCCAATTTCGGTTTTGAAGTGCCGGTATCTGTACCGGATGTCGATGACAGCCTGCTCGACCCACGCGGCACATGGGCTGACAAAGAGGCATACGATGCGCAGGCTCAAAAGCTGGTGAACATGTTTGCCGACAATTTTGAGCAATACCTACCATACATCGATGCAGACGTGAAAGCGGCAGCAATCGGCTGAGCCGACAAGTATTTAAGCTAACAGAAGCCCCGGCATTCGCTGGGGCTTTTTAATTTTTGGCCAGACGTCGCGAACGAACAACGCAACTGCAACAATGGCTCAGAAGACCAAGTGCACGCTCAACGAACACTCTACACCGTCCACGTTCATTCACGGACGCAGCGCTGGTCGCTTCCGCTGTTGGCACGAAACAAAATGCGGCCACGTTGTGCGATCAGTTCCGGCGCTCCAGTAACGGGATGAAAGTAGCCCTCAACACGCTTTCCCTCGGGGTTCGTACCGTAGACTTCCCAACACCCCCCGTCTTCTTTCACGAAACGGACCGACCAACCTTTCGCTTCCAATTGCTCGGTAATCTCGGTGTCACTAAGCCACGCGGACTTCTCGGTCGGTTCGCATTTGTGGATGCCAGTTGCCTCGGCGCTGAGCGGCAAACTAAGCAGGACAGACACCGATGCGAGTTTGGTCAATAGGGACATATCATACCTCTTGGATTCTTTGCGATTTTGCGCGGCTGTTGCAATACAAACGGTAGGTTTCCAAAGCCGCGAGCGGCACAAAATGTACAAGCGCCGGGCCCAAATTGTTATGAACAAAGACCCAATGCAGCAAAGTCGCGACTGCCGCGATGTAGACCGTGCGCTGCAGTGGCTTCCAGCGCAGTCCCAGTTTGCGCACAGCGCTATCTGTAGACGTTAGTGCCAGAGGGATGAAGATCAGCATCGCCAACCACCCTGTCCAGATTCCAAGTGCAAAGAACTCATCCAGTATCGCTTGCAAGTTCTTCATGTCGACGACGTAGAGCACCGTATGGAAAAGCGCATAGAAAAACGCCGCCATGCCAAAGTAGCGTCGCCGCTTGATCATCCAGCGAAGAAAGCCAGAGGCCGGAAACAACAGCCGAAGTGGCGTAAGCATCATTGTAATGATCAGAAATCGAGCGCTGAATTCACCAGTCGGGTGCAGCAGCATCTCGGTCAAAGGCACGCCATTAGGACCAGACCCGCCGGACGCCAAAGCCGCAATCATTGGAATTGAGGGCAATGCCAAAACGGCCCAAATGAAATAGCGGTGGTTGAGAGTGTTTCTGACCATTGGCAATCTTTCGAATACGCGTTTCATAGCTAAACGTTTGACCCGGCGGTTTCCGTCGGAGTTTCATAGCGCATTGTTTTGGACCAACTAACGAACAGCTACACCACTCACAAAACTGTACGAAGCTTTGACTAGGTCATAGACAACCTCCAGTTCCTGTTTGTTCTTAGGTGTATAGATCATCACGAATCCCTCCCAGCCGTCGCGCTGCTGCGCCCAAGGGTGCGCAACAGCCCAACCAGCCTCTATCGCCGCCTGAGCAATTTCAGGGGTAAGGCTGGCATGCAGGCTGCCGTCCGGATGAAGGTGCGCAAACTCACGTCCTCCGACAATGACTTCGGGACGCGCCAGAAACATGTCACTTGAGAGCTGGAAGCCAACGGCGCCCGGCAGCGAAACGCGAGTTGCCCCAAGATCAACGCCTGGCAAAGCATCCACACGGCGCAGCAATTCCTCGGATAACTCAGGCTTAGGGAGGACGCCGATTTGGATATGCGGCACGCCACTCGTTGTCTCTGGTTGTGGCCCCTGTCTTTCGGGCAGGGAAAGACCCTGCGCCGATACAGTCGAACTTAGACAGAGCCCTAACAATACTGTCGACAGGCTGCGAAAGTGGGTCATAGCCAACTCCTTTTTTACTTTCTCGTGCGCTTCGCTATCTGATGTTCGCCTGCGGTCACTCCGATCTTCTGGTCGCCGGAAACATATGTGTCTGCCCAAGGCAGGTGCTTTGGCTGACGATCAAAGTCACCTTGGAAATTCACTGTCAGAATTTGCCCGAGTTGCCCCAGGCCTCGCGGGGGCTGATTTCTTCTTCATTCATCCAATGCTCAACGATCTTTCCATGCGCCACGCGATATAGGTCAAAGACAGCGATATCTTTGCCTCGGGCATATCGCTTGCCATAGGTCGCAACGAAATCTCCTTGGCCAACTAGTTGGAACATCATTTCGTATGACCCGGCTTCATCGGATCTTAGCCAGCTCTCGAAACCAACATGCCCGGCTGCAATAGTCGCGCTGTGCTGAATGATATCATCAGCCAGAAAGTCAGAGACTTTGTCAAAGTCACCTTCTTGCCGAACTTGTTTCGTGAATTCGAGAACGAGTGATTTGCTTGCAACCGTGTCGGCATTTATGTCGACTTCTTTGGTTCCCGCAGCCATGCCAGCACCCGAGGCAGTTTCCTCAACGTATGGCGCGATCGTGTCCCAGTGTTCCAAAATCAGGCCATCGGGATCAGTATAAAACAAATCCATCGTGATCCATTTTGCTTCGCCATTGTTTAGCGATTGAAAGGCGCTGCAAAACACCCACGGCCCGTCTTCGAAAATCCGAACGATCTTGATTTCGCGCTTTGGATTGCGTTGAACAAAGGGAACAAAGAATTCTAGGAAGCCTTCGACACCATCTGCAACACCCGTCGAATGCTGTGTGTAGCGATGGCCGGTATTCTTTGTGACGGCTTCACGAATGTTTCCGCCAGCGATACCGTCTAAATAGATATCGCGCACGTTGTCCAAACCTTTTCCCATCAGCACGTCCCCCCGTTTTGTTGCTAGTTGACTGGCGGGCAAGCCTTGCCCGCCAAATGCGCTTTAGCCGTGATAGGCTTTGCTGACGGCAAAACTGTCTTCGAACCAGTTCCACAGAACGACCTTTCCGTCGCTTACTTTGGCGCGCAGAGCGAAAGTGAAATCGCCGATTTCTTTACCGGACTTCGTGGTGATCCCGTTCATATTCCCGAACACCGCCACTGTGTCTCCTGACGCCAAAACGTCTGTGTTTTCCCATTTAGTGGTTTGGAAATTTGCACCAAAGATGGGCAAAAACTTGAAGATCTCTTCTTTGCCGTTCCAGGGACCGATCCATGGGAGGGTTGCGTCACCTTCGTTGTGCCAGACCATGTCATCGGCCATCAGATCGTTCATCGTGCCCATATCGCCCGACCCCATGGCTCCCATGAGTCCCATCACAATGTCCAGCGTGGCTTGACTGGTTTCGTCGATGTCTTGTGCGCCTGCTTTGCTTGCGACGATCAGAGCGAGTGCCGCGCCGATAGAGGTCTTGAGAGCTGTTCTTCGTTGCATACCGTGATCCTTTTTCATGCGGCGCACAGACTTCCTATGCGCCGTTTGGTCGTGTGACTTATTTGCCTGCAAGCTGCCGAAGCGCAGTGGACCAATCTTCCACGTGATAGGTCCGGGTGATCTTCCCGTTTTCGAGCTCGTGGATGTCGATTGTCAGGATGTCAAAGCCACGACCCTCGCCGTCCACTCCGAAGAAAGGTGCAACAGGTGTACCTGTGGCGCGACTACGGACAATAACCGTATCGCCATCCTCGTGCATGTCCTGAATGGCCCAGTCGATGTCAGGTATCAGCTGAGCAAACCCACCCATCTGACCAAGAAAGGCTTCGCGACTTTTGGCTTTGCCAGAATAATCACCGATGCTTTCCCAACCTTCAGTCGTGGCACTTTGAAACGCTTCAACTTGACGTGCATTGCCGGGATCGCTGAGCAGATCGTAGAAAACAGACACTGTCTCCTTGTTGTCCGCAAAGACGCTTGTTGTTGTCGCGACCAAAGCGACAGCGGTCGCACCGAGAAAACGTGTGATTTGCATGGAGGTAGTCCTCAGAATTTTCGTTTGTGAGCCCAAATTGCTTGTGGGGAAACATGTACAGACGTTGTATGTTCGGAATAATGACCTGATTGCAGACGGAACTGTTCGACTAGGATGAACAATGATTGATAAACTTCGCAGCATTGCGATCTTTGCAACGGTCGTTGACCAAGGGTCCTTTCGGGCTGCGGCCCTGCATCTCGGGCTTGCGCCATCACGCATAAGCGAAGTTGTCTCGCAACTTGAAAAAGACCTTGGCGTCACGCTCCTTTATCGCTCAACCCGTCAACTCTCGCTCACAAACGAAGGGCGACAGTTGAACGATGCAGCAAAGGATATGCTTGGAGCAGCGGAGTCCGGGCTTGACGCAATCAGCCCGATGTCCAACGAGCCCGCCGGGGCATTAAAAGTGACCGCGCCCGCTTTCGTGACTCAAACCGAATTGATGGACAGCTTCGCGCGGTTTGCCAGCGCATATCCCAAGGTGGATCTGGATTTTCATTTCTCAGACCGCCCGTCAGATGTCATCCGGGATGGATTTGACCTGGCAATCCGGGCGGGGTGGCTGGATGACAGTGATTTGGTAGCGCGCACTATTGGGCATGTTGACAGATTCTTGGTGGCCAGCCCGACCTACTTTGCATCCATGCCCGCGCCCTCAAACCCGAGCGATCTGGAAAGCTGGGACTGGATCAGATTTGCAATGCGCGCGGACCACACCGAGATGACCACCAAGGACGGCCAAGTTGCAAAAGTGCTCGGAAAATCGAGCCTGTCCGTCAACTCGGCCAGCGCGCTGTATGAATTTTCTGTGCGCGGCCTCGGGCTAACGGCCATTCCTGAACATCTCGCGCGTCGTGGATTCAACCGTGGCGAATTGGTGCACGTGTTGCCGGAATGGACGATGAAGCCCCTTGGCATTCACGCGATTTGGCCAAATCAGTCGCGCCGAGAAAACCTCACCACCCTCTTCGTACGCTCCCTTGTTGGAGAGCAGTTGTAACTCTTACGATTCTGATGCCATCCCAATTGGGGCTATCGCACGTCGGGCCAAACGCTCCCGTTTTTTGGAAGAACCGTCACAGCAGCGACCAATTCGGTCTCAAAGCCAGCCTAGGCTGCCGACAGATCTTCGCTTCATCAGCCTGCCCAGCTTGCCGCGATCGATCGCATTTCAATCACGCACTCCGCGCACCCTTGTGCCAAGCTGCCCGCAAGGACGGCACACCTTCGGTGACCCGGAAACGGACCATGTCCGCCTGCAAGCCAATTTCGAGCCGACCGCGGTCTTCAAGGTTGGTGTATTTTGCAGGCGCAGCTGTCACAGTGTGCAGCCCTTTGGCCATATCGCCCCACGCATTGCCCAACATCACCGCTCCAAACAAAAGCGAAGACGGCACATAGTCCGACGAAATGATATCCAACAGGCCCAGCTCGGCCAATTCCATTGCCGCCACGTTGCCTGAATGGCTGCCCCCACGCACAAGGTTCGGTCCCCCCATGATATTGGCAATACCATGTTTATGGTTGGCCTCTGCAGCCTCGACCGTGGTCGGGAACTCAGCAAGGTGAATGCCATACCCTGCTGACGTCGCAACTTGCTCTACAGTGGTGTCATCATGGCTCGCCAAAACGGCACCAAACCGTTCCGCAGCCGCAACAGTCGCCAACTCATGTTTTTGGCCAAGCTTGTCATAAAGACCCAATAGAAACGCGACGTAGTCGTCAAACCCTTCTTTGTCGATACCGTGCTTGCCACGGATATAGGATTCAAACTTGGAGATATCGGTGAACTGTCGCTGGCCGGGCGTGTGGTCCATCAGACTCACAATGCCCACCCGATCTTCTGGCCCAAACTCATCCAATTCTTCAACCAACGTCTCCGAGCATGTCTCCGCACGCAAATGGATATGGTGGCTTATCCGCAACGCCCCACTGTCACGCATCGCTAACAGCTCGCTGGTCACATCCCGCGCATATTTGCCGTAACCTGCCTTGCCGCTGGACAAAATCGACCCGACGCGCAACGCATCAAACACCGTCGTGATACCAACGCTCGCCAATTCTGCATCATGCGCCACAATCGCAGCTTGATGTGGCCAATCCACTTTTGGCCGCGGGCGCATGTGACGTTCCAGATTGTCGGTGTGCAACTCGATCAAACCCGGTGCAACATAGTCCCCCTGACAATCCTCTGCCCCCGTCGGCACGTTGGCACCTTGGTCAATTTCGACGATCACCCCATCACGCACCACAACACTGCCGGTGACAGTCTCATCAGGCAAAACAAGGGTGGCATTTGCAAGGATTAGGTCTTGTGTCATCACGGTGTCACGCATTTTTGGCATTCGCAGTCAAAAGGTTGAAAGGGGTACTATGCAGTTCAAAAGATACGGCATTTATTACACGCCAGAGCCCGGCGCTCTGACAGCGTTCGGCGCGGCTTGGTTGGGCTGGGACTTGGACACGGGCACGGCAGTGGCGCATCCCAACGTCATGGGACTGCCCCTGACGGTCTCCGACATCACCGCAACCCCGCGCAAATACGGGCTGCACGGCACGATCAAACCACCGTTTTTCTTGGCGGATGGAACCGATGCCACGGGGCTGAACGCGGCTTTGGCCACGTTCTGTGCTGCCCAGAGACAGGTCTCGATGAAGGGGCTTGTTTTGGCGCGTCTGGGCGGATTTCTCGCGCTGAAAATTGACGGCGATCAGACCCCGCTTGCCAATGTCGCCAGCGCCTGTGTGCGCGAACTTGACGCTTTTCGTGCACCACCCTCTGAGGCCGAACTCGCGCGCCGCCGCAAAGCCGGATTGAGCGAAGTGCAAGAGGCGCTTTTGATGCACTGGGGCTACCCATACGTGATGGAAGAGTTTCGCTTTCATATCACGCTGTCCGGCCGCCTTGGCGAACACGCCGACGCCACCAGAGTGGCCTTGGAACCGCATGTCGTCCCGCATTTGCCACGCCCCTTTGTGGTCTCCGGGCTCACGCTGGTCGGCGAAGATGAAGCCGGTATGTTCCACACCATTCAGCGTCATACGTTTTCTGCCTGAAGCGCGGCAAGTGCCCTTGCAACCGTGTCTGAAAGCGGCCCGTCGTTCGCGACTTCCAACACATCTTCCCCCACCGGGCGCATGTTTTCAGCTCGCTTGAGACGTGCGGCAATCTCTGTCGCCGTCTCACGCCCCCGCGCCGCCAATCGCGCCGCCAGAGTGTCAGTACCCGCGGTCAAAGACAGCACAGCAAAATCCTCAAAGGCTGCCCGTGCCTGATCCAAGACGCCCCGCGAAAGATTCACCAGCACCACATTGGCCCCCGGTGTCACTAACGCAGATTTAGGCACCCCGTATCGCAGCCCATGCGCCGCCCACCAAAGAGCAAAGGCATCCTCGGCCACCAAAGCGTCAAACTCTGCCTCTGTCGCCCCGATGGATTTTTCGCCCCCCGCACCGGCCGCACGTGTGATCACCCGTCGAGCCAGAACAACATCAGGTCGCACCGCCACCATGGCTTCCATAACGGTGTCCTTGCCAACCCCAGAAGGACCAACAACTCCCACAACTTTCGCACTCATCACTGCGCCCTCGGAGTATATACCGACACATCAATCTCACGATCACACACCTGATCCCGTGCAGCTTCATCATGGAAAATCCCAATGATTGCTGCACCGCGTGCCTTGGCATCTTCGATCAACCCGAGCACGGTCGCCCGATTGGCTGCATCCAAAGACGCTGTTGGCTCGTCAAGCAACATGGCCGGGTAGGTGTGCGCAAAGCCGCGTGCGATGTTCACGCGTTGCTGCTCCCCACCCGAGAACGACGTTGGGCTCAGCCCCCAGAGCCGTTCTGGAATACGCAACTGCGTGAGCAACACGCGCGCACGCGCCAGAGCCGTTTCTTTCTCCACACCTACGGACAACAGTGGCTCGGCCACAACTTCCAACGTGGGCACACGGGGCACCACGCGCAGGAATTGGCTCACATATCCCAAGACTTCCCGGCGCAACGTTAGAATTTCGCGCGGCTCAGCCTGCGCGACATCCAAGCCATCCACCAAAATGGATCCGCCAGCCGCAAGATAGTTGCCATAGATCATCCGCATCAGTGTGGATTTCCCTGCGCCCGATGCTCCGGTCAACGCAACGCATTCGCCACGTGCCACGGTCAGGTTGGCGCCTTCCATCACGGGAATGACTGCGCTGCCTTGATTGTGCAGCGTAAAGGTCTTGCTCAGGTTGTTTATTTCGATCATCGCCATCTTCATTTGGCCTCAAATTTCTTCGGAGAAGTCGCTTGTGACGGGAGGCAGACAGCCCTCCGGCACCCTATCAAACTTGCAAGACCGAGCTGACAAGCAGTTGCGTGTAAGCATGTTGCGGATCGTCCAACACTTGATCGGTCAGACCGGTTTCCACAACATGACCGTCTTTCATCACCATCAAACGGTCCGCCAAAAGCCGCACCACCGCCAAGTCATGTGTCACGATAATGGCGCTCAGCCCCATTTCGCGCACCAAACCGCGGAGCAAATCCAACAAACGCGCCTGAACCGATACATCCAGCCCACCAGTTGGCTCATCCATGAACACCAGTCGCGGACCGGTCACCAGATTGCGGGCAATCTGCAAACGCTGCTGCATACCACCAGAGAACTGAGTTGGTCGATCATCCACGCGGGTCTCGTTGATCTCAACGCGGCCCAGCCAATCCACAGCCTCAGCACGGATGTTGCCATAGTGGCGCGCGCCGACAGCCATAAGCCGCTCACCCACATTGCCGCCCGCACTCACATTCATGCGCAACCCATCGCGGGCATGCTGATGCACAAACGCCCAATCGGTGCGGCTTAACATGCGCCGCTCTGGCTCACTCATTGTGACCGTATCGCGCATGTCCCCATCGCGCATTTCAAACAGCACCTCGCCGGTCTCTGGAGTTAGAAAACCGGCGAGGCAGTTGAGGAGGGTCGACTTGCCTGAACCACTCTCCCCAACAATCCCCATCACTTCACCCGGAAACAGGTCGAAGTTGACGTCCTGACACCCAATGCGGTTGCCATAGAATTTGCTAATATTCTCAACCTTCAAGAGCGGCGTCATGCGGCTGTCTCCTCAAAAGGTGTGCCTTGTGCACCCACGTGGCCCGCCTTGCGGCGGCAGGTGCAGTAGTCTGTGTCAGAGCAGACAAACATCCGCCCGCCTTTGTCATCCATGATGACCTCGTCCAAGTAACTGTCAGTCGCACCGCAAAGATCGCAGGCGTGGTCCGCTTTGCTGGCTTCAAACGGGAAGTCCTCAAAGTCCAGGCTCACCACTTGGCAATATGGCGGCAACGCATAAATCCGCTGTTCTCGACCCGCGCCAAACAGTTGGATCGCGGCCATTTCCATCTTTGGGTTGTCAAATTTTGGGATGGGAGACGGGTCCATCACGTAGCGCCCCTCGACCTTCACCGGATAGGCATAGCTGGTGGCGATCGCACCGTGCTTGGCGATGTCTTCATACAACTTCACATGCATGAGGCCATATTCCTCAAGACTGTGCATCTTACGGGTTTCCACCTCAGACGGCTCCAAGAACCGCAGCGGCTCTGGAATCGGCACCTGATACACAAGGATCTGATCTTCGGTCAGATCCTCTTCTGGAATGCGGTGCCGTGTCTGAATGACACTTGCCTGCGACGTTTCTTCTGTTGTTGCCACGCCAGCAGTTTTTTCAAAGAACTTCCGGATCGACACCGCATTGGTGGTATCATCGGCACCCTGATCAATCACCTTAAGTGTGTCGTCCGGCGTCAATGTCGCCGCAGACACTTGCACCCCACCTGTGCCCCAGCCATAGGGCATCGGCATCTCACGGCTGGCAAACGGCACCTGATAGCCCGGAATGGCCAAACCTTTCAGGATCGCACGACGGATCATGCGTTTGGTTTGCTCATCCAGATAGGCAAAATTGTAGTCGCTCATAACAAGCCCCTCTGCTCCAGAGCTGCACGCAACGCGTCAGCCCCGGTGAAATGGATTGCGTCCCAGCCAGCGGCCTTTGCGCCGTCGACATTTTTGGGACTGTCGTCAATGAAAACACAGTCAGCGGGCGTCACACCGGCGCGCGCGCACAACATTTGGAAGATCTTCGGATCCGGTTTGATCACACCTTCTTCGCCAGACACCACCAAGGTTTCAAACACCTCGCCAAGTCGAGGATGGCTCCTCAAACCCTCAGGCCATGTCTCCGCTGACCAGTTGGTGATGGCATGCACTGGCACACCTTTGGCCTTAAGATCGTCCAAGACGTCCCACGTGCCCGCAACAGCGCCTTCAACCGTTTTGGCGTAGTTCGGCACATATGCCGCCAGGCGTTTTTGGTCTTCAGGATCGTCCAGTTCCAGCGCCATATCGGCAAATTTTTCACCGGTATCGCCGCGCAAGTTGCGTGCAGAAAAATCGACCCGCTCCATAAACGCGATGACATCTTCATGCGTGTCAAACGCGTCGCTCCAGGCCAGATGTGGCTGCCAATCAACCAGCACCCCGCCAATGTCAAAAACCACGACGGACGGTGTCATTCCGCGGCCTCCTGCACAGGCGCGATGTTTTCCATCGCTTCACGGCGCAACTTGCGGATCAGCTCAAGCTCCGATTGGAAATCCACATAGTGCGGCAATTTGATGTGCTCCAGAAAGCCCGTCGCCTGAATGTTGTCCGAGTGATAGAGCACAAACTCCTCGTTCTGCGCCGGCGCGCCTAGGTCATCTTCGCCCAATTCTTTCCAACGCAGCGCACGGTCCACCAACGCCATGGAAATCGACTTGCGCTCAGACTGGCCAAACACCAAGCCATAGCCGCGGGTGAACTGCGGCGGCTCCGTTTTTGAGCCTTGAAACTGGTTCACAGTTTCACATTCGGTCAGCTCGATCTCGCCGATTTCAATGGCAAATCCCAACTCTGGAATGTCCATCTCAACCGCCACCTTACCGATCCGCAACTCGCCCACAAAAGCATGGTTGCGCGCATAACCACGCTGCGTGGAATAGGCCATGGAAAGCACAAAACCCTCATCTCCACGCGTCAGCGCTTGCAAACGCAACGGGCGGTTTGCGGGCAACTCCAATGGCTCACGCGTCAAATCACCAGGCGTTTCCTCAGACGTCACTTCGGTCTGGATCAAACCCTCTTTGTTCAAGAATTCGGTGATATGCGGTGTGGGCTCTACGCGTGCCTGGCCTTTTTCGGTCTGAGGCGCCTCACCCTCCGCGGCCAAAGCGAAATCCAACAAGCGATGCGTGTAGTCAAACGTCGGACCCAGCACCTGACCACCCGGTGCATCCTTAAACGTTGCAGAAACCCGTCGATCACAGGACATGTCAGCGGTCTCAATCGGTGTGGACGCACCAAACCGTGGCAAAGTCGTACGATAGGCGCGGATCAAGAAAATCGCCTCGATCATGTCGCCGCGCGCTTGCTTGATCGCCAGCGCCGCCAAATCGGGATCATAAAGCGACCCTTCCGCCATCACCCGGTTCACCGCCAACGACAACTGCTCACGGATCTGCGCAACGGACAGTTCGGCAATACTCAGGTCACCGCGTCGTTCTTCGGCCAGCCACGCATGCGCATTGTCAATTGCGCGCTCGCCACCTTTTACTGCAACATACATCAGGCTGCCTCCACTTTCGCTGTCCGGGGCAGCGCCGACACCTGATCGCCGCTGGTGAAGAAGAAATCGAGCCCCAGCGGGAACAGAACCGCGTTCATCTGAAACGCCTCCGCTTCCGGCAAAGCCATCGCTGCTTTGTCTTTGATGCCGGGACCGCGCAACGTGGCGGTGTCTCCGGCCAGAGTGTCCCGCTCAACGATCAACGTGGCAGAGCGATCTGGATATTCCGGCGTGCCAATTGCAAACCGTGTCAGCGGCGCCAGCACGTCCCAATCGCCCAAAGCAAACATGGCGGCTTCTGCATCCACAATTGGCGCGCCAACATGAAAAGCCACCCAATCGCGCACCTCTTGGCAATCCCAATGCCCTGCAAGATGCAGTGGTGTGTCCGGATCGCAAATCGTCAAGATCAACGCACCGGCCGCCGCCGACATTGGCGCGGGCGGCACCGCACCGCTCAGCGTTTCAACTGTACCGGGGCGCGCCATGACGTTCATCGCCGCCCGAAAGGCATGAGCCGATTGCACTGGCGCGTCCGCAAAACCGCCCTTTAAAACATCCGCATTCATCAGTCTTCCCCTCGCGCCATGGTGAAGAAGTCGACCTTTGTCGCAGCAGCTTTTTCTGCGCGCTCGGTTTTGGCCGTCGCCACTTCTTCAGCCAGTGGCGTCAAAACCGCGGCCTCTACCGCGTCTGCATCCGCCCCTTGCATCAAAGCATCCACTTTTGCTGCAATCTCTGCCTTCACCTTGTCCCGGCCTTGAACATATCCATGCCCAACTGCGCCGCTCTCAAGCTGTAGCGCGCAACGTGTCAGCGTCATTTCGCCAAGGTTGAACGGCGCTCCGGTGCCGCCAAGACGACCACGCACCATCGTCGCGCCAATTTCTGGCGCGCGCAGCCAGTGAAAATCCGGGGTCGCGCCATAAGCTTGCCAAAGCGCCTCAAGGCGGCCCGCTGGCGCCTTAGCCAACAACGACATCCATGCGCGTCTGTTATTTTCTGCGGTCATCTAGACACCTTGTAGATTTGTCTATTATCCTATACAACTATACAAATCTTATCTGTTGGACGCTGCCAACACAATCCATGACCACGTGAATTTTTCATGACACTCAAGAAGCCTATGACCGCAAAACGCACGCCAATCTGGCAATCCATTGCCACGTCAGTCACCGAAGACATCGCTGAAGCGCGCTATGGACCGGGCGACAAACTCCCCACAGAAGCGGAGCTATCTGCCCGGTTTGGCGTCAACCGCCACACAGTTCGGCACGCATTGAAAGCCTTAGCGGAGACCGGACTAGTTCACGCGCGACGCGGCGCAGGGGTGTTTGTCACTCAGGTTCCAACCGACTACGCCATTGGCAAAAGGGTTCGATTTCATCGCAACCTAGAACAAGCCGGGCGACTGCCCGGAAAAGAGGTATTGCACCTTGAAACCCGCACTGCCGACGCAAAGGAGTGCGAAGCTCTCGCTCTCGTGTCGGGCGCGCAGGTCCAGGTCTACGACGGCCTGTCACTTGCCGATGGCAACCCCATTGCCCTCTTCAAAAGTGTCTTTCCCGCAGAACGCTTCCCAAACATGCTCGAACAACTCAGCCGACTTCGCTCCGTCACAGCAGCGCTCAAAGAAAACCAAGTCACCGATTACACCCGCGCATGGACCCGCATGACAGCGCGCCGCGCGAGCCCAACACAAGCCCTGCACTTGCGAATCTCAGAAGGGGACCCATTGCTGCGAACCGTTGGCGTGAATGTAGATGCCGACCAAACACCGCTGGAATTCGGCACCACCTGGTTTGCGGGAGATAGGGTCACACTCACTCTAACAGAGTAGCGACACATTTAATCAGACTACGGAAACCCCGACCTGCCACCGTCACGCAGACGACACATAAGCAACGTAAAAGCGGGGAAAAATCAGATTGAGCATCCTATGTCCAGATTTCAAGTGTCTATGCGCCTGACCGGCGCGCAAGCCCTGTGCGATGGAGAATTGCAAGATCGCCCGATAACCATTTCTGCCGGTCTGATCTCCTCAGAACCCCAAGCCGATGTCGATTTGTCTGGCTACTTGCTGCTACCGGGCATCATTGATCTTCATGGTGACGCCTTTGAGCGCCACATCGCACCGCGCCCTTCTGCGCCATTTCCCGTTGATATGGGCCTACGCGGCACCGATCGAGACGCCGCCGCCAATGGTGTGACCACTGCTTGGCTGGCACAAAGCTGGAGTTGGGAAGGGGGCCACCGCGGCCCGGAAGCTGCCGAAGAGCTCTTAGCTGCGCTTGACCAATACAGATCACAAAGCTTGACTGATCTGCGTATCCAGATCCGGTGTGAGACACACACGGTCGACACACACGACCGACTTATAGACACCATCAAACGGCACAATGTAGATTACGTCGTGTTCAACAATCATCTGGAAGAAGCGCTTTTCCTGGCGCGAGAGAAACCAGAAGAAATTGCTGTATGGGCGAAAAAGTCTGGCCGCACCTCCGAGGAGCACATGGCCCTAGTGCGCGCCGCATTTGACCAAAGCCCAAAAGTCCCGCGCTATCTCTGCTCTTTGGTAGAACAGTTTGAAAAATTGGGTGTTCATTACGGCAGCCATGACGACCCGGATGGTGACACCCGCGAGCGGTATTCAGTTCTTGGCGCACGTGTCTGCGAGTTTCCAACAGCACGCAGCGCCGCTGCCGTTGCGAAAGCGGTTGATGACCATGTCGTGATGGGGGCGCCCAACGTGGTGCGCGGGGGCAGCCAAGCTGGCAATATCAAGGCAGCTCAACTTGTGGCAGACAACCTGTGTGATGCGCTGGTATCCGACTACCACTACCCTGCTCTATGCAAAGCAGCTTTCCGCCTCGTGGATGACGGCCTCTGCGACTTTCCAAAAGCTTGGGCCATGATTTCCACCAACCCGGCCCAAATTATGCAAATGGATGATCGCGGCACGTTGGACCTTGGCAAGCGCGCCGATATTGTCATCGTGAATCCCGACACCCATGCTGTTGAAGGCACCATCGTTGGTGGCCGTATCAGCCACCTAACAGGTGACGTTGCACATCGGGTCTTCAGCGCCACAGACACAAAGCGGATCGCAGCTGAGTAACCCCCGGACACGGCTACCCGTTGTATTTCTCCAAGAAAGCTTCAGCCTTCAACGCACGGAAATCCATCAGCGCATCGCGCAATGCATGATGCTCCCAGTCCCACCACGCCAGCGCCATCAACCGATCCGCGACGTTTTCACTGAATCGCGGCCGCAACGGCGTCGCCGGCATCCCTGCGACAATCATGTAGGGCGGTACATCTTTGGTGACCACTGCGCCACTTGCAACCACGGAGCCATGGCCCAGCGTGACCTCTGGTTTGATCATCGCACCGTGGCCAATCCACGTATCATGTCCAATGGTCGCCACGCGACTGCGGCGATGCTCAAAGAACGCCTCGTCATTCTCTGCGTCCTCAAAGTAGTCATCTGAGCGGTAAAGGAAGTGATGCAGCGACGCATTCTCCATTGGGTGGTCGGTAGCCCCAATCCTGCTAAACGCGGCGATATTGGCAAACTTACCAATCTTGGCATTCGCGACTTCAGCCATACGATCACAATAAGAATAGTCGTCAAAATGCGCCCCAATAATGCGGCTGCCTTGTCCGATCTCAACATACCGTCCAAACGAAGCGTCATGCACAATGCAATCTGGATGAATCAGCGGTGCGTCGGCTGATAGCTTGGGCATCTTAGGCTCCTTTCCATGATAGAAATGCCACCGAAGGTGGACAAAAGGGCAAGCAGGACATCATGTGCCGTGCCTGCCCCGAAATCCCAAATGATGGGGATATCTTAGTGACCGCTCTCATCTCCAGCGATCAGCTTGCGGCGCAACCAGCCAGAGAACCAGTCCATCATCATCACCATCAAGATGATCAAAACGATGTAGTAGGTCACTTCTTCCCAGTCCTTTTGCGTGATCATCGCCTGCGTCAGCATGAGACCAATACCACCGCCGGTGATGGCCCCAATGATGGTGGCGCTCCGTGTGTTGGATTCCAAGTAATACAGGATCTGGCTCAGTAGGATTGGTGTGATCTGCGGGATCACCCCGAAACGATACCGCTGCAACGGCTTTGCACCTGTAGACTGAATGCCCTCAATCTGTTTCTTATCGACGTTTTCGAGCGCCTCAGAGAACATTTTCCCAAACGACCCGGTGTCTGTGATCAAGATTGCCAAGGCCCCGGTCAGCGGCCCCGGCCCAAAGGCCCGTGCCAAAATGATGGTCCAGATCAGTGCATCCACGCCACGGAAAAAGTCAAAGAAACGGCGGGTCACTTGTCGAATGACCATCAAGGGTGAGAAGTTCTTGGCCGCAAGGAATGCCAATGGCAACGCCACCATCGCAGCCCCCATCGTGCCAAGAAAGGCCATCAATATTGTTTCAAACAAAGCCCATGCAACATCCTGATGGCGCCACATTTTGTTGGTCCAAAAGTCCTGCCAAATCTGAGCATGCTCGCCACCCAGCGCGCGGGACATGACTTCGCCAATGCCCAATCCTGAATACGGGCTGTCCAATGTAAAGAAGAACAGCTCCCACCCGGTGAAATAGCGAAACACCTCAGTTCGATTGCGCGTGATGGTCAACCGTCCGGCATCTGTGGTGATCGCCATCCGGTTTTTGGACGCATTGATCCACACGGGCACCTCGTCAGTTGGCAATTCCGCTTGCACACCTTTGGCACGGGTCGGCTGAGCGGTGATCAGACCGTACCCCGGCACGTCATAGCTGACAAAATTGTCTGCGCCGTAAGTGACGACATGGCCATCGCCAAGGTCAATCACCGTTTCAACGTCACCCATTGTGACCCATTCCGGCCCTGTGCCGTCTGGGTAGGTGCCTTTGCGCTCCCCTTCGATAGCTGCGCTGATCTCCCCAGAGCGGTTGTCGCGGGTGATATGCGTCTTGTAGCTATAACTGTCCGCAACCAGCGCGCGGGCATTGTCGACTTCAAACCGTTTGGCGAGACCCGGAATGTCAAACGCAAAGAAGATATACGTCAGATATGCCAGCACCAAGGCAGGCAGCCCAAAGCTCACAAGTCTCATGCGCAAAAAGTTGCGGTCCACTTGCGTCTTCAAAAAATCGGCGTCGTTGGTTGCGATGGTCATGCCGATACCTTTTCGGATTTGCCGTGCGTCAGGCGCTCGCGCACCACGGAGGAAAGTTGGTCAACCAAAACAATAGTGAAAAACAACAGAATGAAGATCGCAGCAGCCTCGTCGTACTGCCCTTTGCCCCAGCTCATCGCATTGCGCAGCTCATAGCCGATGCCGCCAGCGCCCACGAAACCCAAAATCGCAGAAGCGCGAATGTTGATCTCAAAACGCAGCAACGCATAGCTGAAGTAATTCGGGACGACCTGCGGCATGACGCCGAGCCACATACGTTGTGACCAGCTCGCGCCCACGGATTGCAAGCCTTCAACCGGCTTGAGCGAGGCGTTTTCATTCACCTCAGAAAACAGTTTGCCCAGCGCACCGGCGGTGTGAAATGCAATTGCGACCATCGCAGGAACCGGCCCGCCACCCATGACAAAAATCAGCACAAGCGCGATCACGATTTCAGGAACCGCCCGCATGATGTCCATCACACGGCGGAAAAGAGGGATCAATTTTGGCCATCGGGCCATGCCACGCGTGGACAGCAACGAAAGAACCATCGCCATCATGGCGCCGATCAATGTTGACGCGCCCGCGATGTTGATCGTTTCAATCAAGGAGGGCAAAAACTTTAGGAGATGGGCAGGAAGCGCACTCATCTTCTGAACAGCCTCTCCCAAAACTTCTTTTGGAAAATCGAAGAACCTGTGCAGACCGTCCCAGAACCCACCGGCATTGCGGTCGTCTGCGATCATGAACCCTGCCACCATCAACGCGATGAAAACAACAATGATGATGCCATCCATCATCCGCTTGCGCCGCACTTGCGCCATGTAGTCCGCGCGGATGTTACCCGTGATTTGGGTCGCGGTGGTGCCGGTTGTATCTGTCATAGGAGCCCCTCAGTCAGGAAACAGGCCCCGCGATGAGGGCGGGGCCTGTTCATCAAAAATATCCAAGATGGATTAGTTGGACTTCAGTTTGCGCGCTTCGATGATCACTTCGTATGCGTCGTGACCGATTGGTGCCAAACCTTTGGCTTCACCCGCCAGAACACCATAGGCGCACTCTGGGTCCAGCGACGGCATGGACGCCATCAGAGCTGTGAACTTAACTTTGACGTCTTCTGGCAGGTCTTTGCGCAGAACGATTGGGCCTTCTGGAATTGGCTTGGACTGCCAGATCTGAACCAGCTCGTTCATGTCAACCAGACCAGCGTCAACCGCACGACGCAGAGCGCCAGAGTTGTAGCCATCTTCCCACTCACCCAGGCCGTCTGCCCAAGTCACACCAGCGTCGATATCACCATTGTATACTGCAACGATGGTCTGCTCGTGGCCGCCAGTGAACTTAACTTCACCGAAGTAGTCGCCGGATGTCATGGTGGCGCCGGTTGCTTCAGGAATTTCGATGGATGGGATCAAGAAACCCGATGTGGAGTTCGGATCACCGAAACCAAACACTTTGCCTTTCAGAGCTTCCAGGTTTTCAACACCGCTATCTTTGCGTGCGAAGCCTACGGAATAGTAGCCGTAGCCACCGTCAACGTTCACTTTAACCAGGATTGGCTCAACCGCTTCTGGGTCGGACAAATAGGTTTTCGCGTAACCAGACGCACCCAACCATGCCATGTCGATGGTGCCGCCCAGCAGCCCTTGGATCACACCGTTGTAATCAGCAGGTGCGAACAGCTTGGTTTCGACACCCAACAGCTCCTCAGTTTTGGCGCGCAGGCACTCGTTGTTGTTCATGCGGTCTTGGGCGTTTTCGCCACCCAGAAGGCCGATGCGGAATTCGCTGATGGTGTTGTCATCAGCAAACGCCGGAGCCGTCAGAGCAGTGGTGGCCAGAACGGCAGCAATCAGTGTTTTCATCGTTTCTCTCCAGTTGATAAAACCCCACGCGTTTGCTGCGAGGGGCTTGATGAAATTTAGGCAAGTTCGGGGATAACGGAGGAACCCTCCGGGCGGTCCAACGTCTCGATCTCAGTCGAGGTGGCCGCTTCGCTAAACGAAGCGTCTGCGCCATAGATGTCGCGGGCCACTCCGGTCGTCAGCTGTTCCGGGGTACCGTCAAAAACGATGCGCCCGTCACGCATACCGATCACGCGGTCGCAATAGCGGCGCGCGGTGTCCAAAGTGTGCAGATTGGCGATGACCATCCGGCCATCTTCTTCATGAATTTTGCGCAGAGACTGCATCACAACTTGCGCATTCATCGGGTCCAGCGAGGCGATCGGCTCATCCGCCAGAATGATTTTTGGATCCTGCATCAAGGCGCGGGCAATCGCCACACGTTGCTGCTGACCTCCCGACAGTGCCTCAGCGCGTTTTGCAGCGTGCTCCGCAATACCAAGGCGATCCAGAATATCGATGGCACGGTGAATGTCATCGTTGGGATACAGGTTGAACATCGTCGCCAATGTGTTGCGACGGTTCAACGTCCCGTGCAGGACATTGGATACCACGTCCATCCGCGGCACCAGGTTGAACTGTTGAAAGATCATCGCGCATTCACTTTGCCAACGACGTTTGTCGCTGCCGCTCAACGCCGTGATGTCGGCGCCCTCAAACACGATCTGACCGCTGGTCGCGCTTGTCAGGCGGTTGAGCATACGCAGCAATGTGGATTTACCCGCACCTGACCGTCCGATTATCCCGATCATTGCAGGCTCTTGGACGACAAAATTGGCCGCGTCCACAGCCACATTCGGACCAAAGGATTTGGTCAGCTCACTTATTTTCAGCACAGTCATTCCCCGCCTAGCATCGCCGCGGTAGCTACAAGCTGAATTCAAAGCTTAGTTGTCGGTTTAATGAAGATTGTGTAACGGAAGTGGATTTGATTTTAACAATCGTCACACTTCCTACGTGACCGTATCGCCCACCACACCAACAGACGCCAAACATCTGACATCAAAACCCATGTGCAAGCACCGGTTACAGTATCGTTTAGAGAATTGCGAAAAACACGTAGGGTCTTGTCGATTTCTCTCTTGACCCTGCCTTCGGAAGGCCCTAAATCGCACTCCACTTACGGCGGTATAGCTCAGTTGGTTAGAGCAGCGGAATCATAATCCGCGTGTCCGGGGTTCAAGTCCCTGTACCGCCACCACCCCCCTCCAGAGATACCAACCAAAAACTGGGCAATCCTTAGTGTTCGGCCAAATTTTCTCAAAATTCCGATTTTGCTAAATGCGCAGTTTGTCTGTGTGGAGCGCGACGTTCTATTGGGTGTCGGACATAGAATTGCCCAAAATCAAAACCGCACAAGCTCTCTGCCCGAATGTTTTGATCCACCGCATGCCTGTTACCGCCGCATGCGTGAAAAACTCATCGAGATATGCGCCCGTTGAATCAGCGTCGCTGCCCGCACATCCCCCATCTCAATGGCCGCAAGCGTATCATCCACTTCACGACCAAACACCTGCACCTCTTCGTTGAGATCAATCGACGAAGCAAAAGCTGATTTCAGCCAGATGCGCGTGGTCTGAAAATACAATCGCTCAGACACCTCACGCAGCGGATGGTTCGCTGACAGCTCCAACAAGGACAGAAAGTAATCCATATTCAGCTGCGCAAATGCGCGTGGCTCTGGGGAGTCGATCAAAACCTTTGAGCGCTTGGACAGCGTATAGAACCGCGCCATCAACGTTTCTGACGCAGGTATGGGCGCAAGCTTGCCGGTCAACTCCGCCAATTCCATCCTCAGCATATAGACCTGTGTCAGCGCCTCAATGTCGACATCGGTCACAAACGTGCCAACGCCTTGCACGGATTGAACCAAACCTTCACCTTCCAGGCGCGTCAAAACCCGCCTTAGCGGCGTACGCGACACCCCGAATTCCGCGGCCAATTCAACTTCTGATAACCGAGCACCGGGGGCGTAATCGAGCAGACAAATGCGATTGCGAATGTCTTGATGCATGTGGTCAAACCTGTCGCGCGCATTAAAGTCAGCGTCGCCTCCCTCAGATACCGTCATGCTCTCCCCCTTTCATAGATGCCGCCGTCCTACCTCACGGCGCTCCACAGCAAAAGCCTTGCGCTGCCTGCCTCAAACCAACTTTGTGCACAACCTCTCAAGCATCGCCAAGCATTGCCCCATTTGGTCGACTGAGACAAATTCGTCAGGTTTATGCGCCTGCTCAATCGATCCCGGCCCACAGACAACCACCTGCATGCCAAGCCCCTGAAAGATGCCCGCCTCTGTCCCAAAGGGCACAACATCCGCACCATTGGCCCCAGTCAACGCCATCACTAAGTCACGCGCGGCATTGACCTCCACCGGTTCCAACCCGTCGACCTCACCAATTACCTCAGTGTGGACCCCCGCATCTGGGTGAACCTCCTGCATCGCTGGGATCAAGGTCTGCGTGCAAAACTGCTCCAACTCCGCTTTCACAAATTCCGCATCTCCCGCCTGCACGGGGCGCATCTCCCACTCCACACGTGCTTTGCCGGGGATCACATTATGCGCAACACCCCCCACCAAGGCGCCAGTGTTGATCGTGGTCCAAGGCGGCTCAAACCGGCCATCTTCTGGCGCGCGGCTGCGCAATTGCGCTTTCAGATCTGCCAACTTCGACACATAGCGCGCCGCATACTCCACGGCATTCACCCCGAGATCAGGACTCGACCCGTGCCCCTCAAGGCCGGTGAAATGCGTGGTGTATTCATAACAGCCTTTGTGCCCCTCAATGATTTGCATCATCGTGGGCTCACCTACAATCGCAACCGCTGGCCTGATACCTTTCTCACGCAGTGTCTCCGCAAGGGCACGCGCACCGAAACAGCCCGTCTCCTCGTCGTAGGTCACGGCAAAATGCACCGGACGTTGGAGCTCCAAAGCAGCAATCTTTGGTGCCATGGCGATCGCCGCCGCAACAAAGCCTTTCATGTCGCAGGCCCCACGCCCAAACCACTTGCCGTCCTGCTCGTGCAAAACAAATGGATCGCTAGCCCAATCCTGGTCCGCCACAGGCACCACATCAGAATGCCCGGACAACACGATGCCTCCATCACGCTTTGGGCCCAATGTGGCAAACAAATTTGCTTTGGCACCGGTGTCATCGTGCCAAATCTCGACCGCCGCACCGCAATCCGCCAATTTATCCGCAAGGTACTGGATCATGTCCAGATTGCTGTCGGTCGACACCGTCGGAAACGCGATCAGATCTGCCAGCAGTGATTTCACCTCTTGAAGCGTGCTCACGGCGGTCAGTCCTTCACAAACAGCTTGCGCTCAACATCACACAAAGCCTCCGCCGCCCCATTCTCCTTGATCAAAATCGTCTCAGTGGTTTCCAACCCCCAACTGTCCATCCAAAGCGCGGGCATAAAGTGGAACACCATGCCCGGCTGTAGGATTGTCTCGTCCTCTGAGCGAATTGACGCTGTGCGCTCACCCCAGTCTGGCGGGTAGCTCAGCCCAATGGGATACCCCATGCGCCCCTCACGTGAAATGCCATGTTTGGCGAGCACATCCATGAAGGCCTGTGCGATATCACACGTGCGATTGCCGGAACGCGCCGCCTCAAGACCGGCTGCAATTCCTTCAAGCTGTGCGGCTTCGGCATCCAACATTTCTTGCGGTGGCTTGCCCAGATACACCGTCCTGCACAGCGGCGCATGATACCGACGATAGCAGCCTGACAACTCAAAGAATGTGGCCTCACCCTCTCTCATCGGCGCTCCATTCCACGTCAGATGCGCCGCCGTCGCATCCAAACCGGACGGGGTCAGCGGCACAATCGCAGGATAATCTCCCCAATCGCCCCCAACACCCGTGATCCCCGCGTGGAAAATATCCGCAACCACATCGTTTTTACGCACACCCGGCGCAGCGCGGTCCATCGCGGTGGCCATCACCTTCTCTGAAATCCGCGCAGCCTTACGGATAAACCCAATTTCCTCATCTGATTTGATCAACCGCTGCCAATTCACCAAAGCGGTTGCATCAACCAATGTCGCATCCGGCAACGCTGCGCTTAGAACGGCATGCGCCTTGGCAGAGTAGTAGTAGTTCTCCATTTCCACGCCAATCCGCGCACCCGCTTTTCCAAGGTCAGCAATATGTTTGGCCAGATCTTGCATCGGGTGGCGTTCGGTCGATTGCACATAGTTGTCTGCATAGCCTTTGATGTGTTCCAATGACATCCAGCAGGTGCGCTTCGCACCTTGGGAGTCCATGTAGCGCCCCCACCAAATCGGCGCGCCCTCCATGGACACAAGCACACCCTGATGCACGTAAAACGACCAGCCGTCATACCCCGTCAGCCAAGCTTGATTTGACGGATCTGTCACAAACAAAACGTCGAGCCCGGCTTCGGCCATCGCGGCCCGGGTTTTGGCAAGTCTGCGGTCATATTCGACTTGGCTAAATGCAGCGCAATTGGCAGGCATCAAAGGCTCCTTCTGTCCTACTATGATGATAGATGTACACAAGCTCCGAAGGCGAGTCAGAGCTGAAACATATTTCAGTCAAGCCTAATTCATAATTTACGCTGCAAACAACCATTTTGCGGCACACCAATGTCGTTTTTCAGAGTTGACCACACTCCAAAAAATGCCATGTTGTACACAACACCGCCTGCGCACGCCCACTGCGACACCCGAAACCACCAAATTTGCCGAAAAAATATCATTCATGACTCAAGGGGAGGTCATCATCGTGGACATGAAAGACCTGCTCTCAGCGCAAAAACGCATCCACGGCGTGGCCATCAATACACCCTTCATTCCGTCCCCCTTTATGAGCCAGTTTTCCAACCAAGAAGTGCTGATGAAAATGGAGACGATGCAGCCCATCGGCGCATTCAAACTGCGCGGGGCCCTCTCTGCGGTGGCGGCCTTGCCAGACGGCATAACAGGCGTCACCTGCTGCTCCACCGGCAACCACGGGCGCGGAGTTGCATACGCGGCCAAATCCCGCGGATTGAGGGCCGTAGTCTGCATGTCTGAACTTGTGCCACAGGCAAAGATCGACGGCATCAAGGCACTTGGCGCAGAGGTGCGCATCGTTGGCACCTCTCAAGATGACGCCATGCAAGAAAGCCACCGTCTTTGTGCGGCGGAGAGTCTGGCGAACATCTCGCCGTTTGACGACGCGCATGTCATTGCAGGGCAAGGCACCATCGGTCTCGAAATGCTCCGCAAGCGCCCAGACCTGTCGACAATTTTGGTACCCCTGTCGGGTGGCGGACTTGCGGCAGGTGTCGCCACCGCAGCCAAAACCATCAATCCCAACATCACCGTGATCGGCATCAGCATGGATCGCGGCGCAGCTATGTATCACTCTCTACGCGCTGGCCACCCGGTCGAAGTTGCGGAACACGCCTCCCTCGCTGACAGCCTCGGCGGCGGGATTGGGCAAAGCAACCAACTGAGCTTTGCGATGTGCCGGGACCTGCTGGACGACACCATTTTGGTGACCGAAGATGAGATTCGCCACGCCATGCAAGTGCTCTTCTTTGAAGACCGCATTGTGGCCGAAGGCGCCTCTGCAGTTGGTCATGCTGCCATGCTTTCAGGCAAGCTCGACCACGTCAAAGGCCCCATCGGCACCATCATCACCGGGCGCAATCTCGATATGCCTACCTTTGCGCAGATAATGGCGGGCAATGACGTGCACCTTGGCGATCTCTTTGTGAAAGGCACCCCCTATGGCACATAAAATACAAATTGTGACCGAGGCAGGACTGCGCGGTGCGGTGGATCTGAATCTCGCAATTGTAGAGGTGGTGGAGCAAGCCTTCAGCGCGCTGGCCACCGGGGGCGTCATTATGCCCCCGATCCTCTCTATGGATTTGCCCATGGTCAACGGGGAGGTGGACGTGAAAACCGCCTACATCCCCGGATTTGACGGATTTGCGATAAAGGTCAGCCCCGGCTTTTTTGACAATCCGGGGCTGGGATTGCCAAGCCTCAACGGCCTCATGGTCCTCTTCTCAGCCAAAACCGGCCTTGTCCAAAGCTTGTTTTTGGACAACGGCTATTTGACCGACATACGCACTGCCGCTGCGGGTGCTGTTGCGGCACGCCATTTGGCCCCGGAAACCGTTCAAACTGCGGGGGTGATTGGCACAGGCGTCCAAGCACGGCTTCAAATGAAAGCAGCCCATCTGGTGCGCCCCTTCACCCGCGCACTTGTACACGGGCGCGATCCCGCCAAAGCCGCCGCCTGCGCCGCCGACATTTCTGCCAGCCTGGGTATTGAAGCCGAGGCTATCTCGGATGCGGCTGCCCTTGTCGCCCAATCCCAGCTGGTTGTGACCACAACACCCGCCCGCACACCGATACTTCAGGCGGACTGGCTACATCCCGGCCTTCACATCACAGCGATGGGGTCTGACCAAACTGGAAAGACCGAAATCGATCCTGCGGCGCTTGTCGCAGCTGATGCTTATGTGTGTGACAACGCCCGCCAGTGCGAAACCGCAGGCGAGCTTGAGATCGCCCTCGCCAAAGGCCTCTGGTGCAAAGGCACGCCCACGGAGCTGGGAGAGATCGTCACCGGCACCAAACTCGGTCGCACATCTGCGGATGACGTCACCATTTGCGATCTCACCGGAACCGGTGCTCAGGACACGGCGATTGCCACCTATGTACACACTCAATTTGCAGAGTTGGGCACCGCATTTGACGCATAGCAACGCCCACAAAACATAGCCCCAATGCCGCTTACCGCAGCCTCACCGCCACAGGCGGTTTCGCTGACCTCAAAGGAGACAACATGCTCAAAAACGACAAGCTCGATCAATGGGATCGCGAAAACTTCTTTCACCCGTCCACTCATCTGGCGCAGCACGCCCGCGGCGAAAGCGCCAACCGTGTGATCAAAACTGCCTCTGGCGTGTACATCGAAGACCGCGACGGCACCAAACTTCTGGATGCTTTCGCCGGGCTATACTGTGTGAACGTGGGCTACGGTCGCCAAGAAATCGCCGAAGCGATTGGGGAACAGGCCAAAGAGCTGGCGTATTATCACTCCTACGTCGGCCATGGCACCGAGGCCTCCATCACCCTGTCCAAAATGATCCTAGACCGTGCGCCGTCCAACATGTCCAAAGTCTACTTTGGCCTTGGTGGCAGCGACGCAAACGAAACCAACGTCAAACTCATCTGGTACTACAACAACATCCTTGGCCGCCCTGAGAAGAAGAAAATCATCTCTCGCTGGCGCGGATATCATGGCTCAGGTCTGGTCACAGGTTCGCTCACCGGATTGGAGCTGTTTCACAAGAAATTCGACCTTCCTGTGCAACAAGTGGTGCACACCGAAGCCCCCTATTACTATCGCCGCGATGACCTCTCCCAAACCGAAGAGCAGTTTGTCGCCCATTGCGTGGCCGAACTTGAAGCCCTGATTGATCGCGAAGGTGCGGATACCATCGCGGCCTTCATCGGCGAGCCCGTGCTTGGCACCGGAGGCATCGTGCCACCGCCCGCAGGTTACTGGGCTGCCATCCAGACTGTGCTCAAAAAACACGATATCTTGCTTGTCGCGGATGAAGTTGTCACCGGATTTGGTCGCCTCGGCACCATGTTTGGCAGCGACCATTACGGGATCGAGGCCGATATCATAACCATCGCCAAAGGTCTCACCTCCGCCTACGCCCCCCTGTCGGGCTCCATTATCAGCGACAAGGTTTGGAAGGTCTTAGAGCAAGGCACAGATGAAAATGGCCCCATCGGCCACGGCTGGACCTATTCCGCTCACCCAATCGGCGCGGCGGCTGGCGTTGCCAATCTCAAACTGATCGACACGCTCAACCTCGTGCAAAATGCAGGTGACGTTGGCGCGTATCTCAACAGGACCATGTCAGAGGCTCTATCGGATCACGCCAACGTTGGTGATATCCGTGGCGAAGGCATGCTCTGTGCTGTGGAGTTTGTGAAAGATCGCGACAGCCGTACCTTCTTTGATGCCGCTGATAAGATCGGGCCACAGGTCTCCGCGAAATTGCTGGAGCAATCCAAGGTCATCGCGCGCGCGATGCCACAAGGCGACATTTTAGGCTTCGCGCCACCGTTCTGCCTCACACGAGAGGAGGCCGACAAGATTGTCGCGGCCACCTCTGCTGCTGTCAAAGCCGTTTTGGGATAGACCCAACTCAAAAAACAAGGAGGGCTTGGATGTACGTGATCTGCGCCCTCCTTTTATGTGATCCCCGTGAGTGGATTTTGGCGACAGCTATGCCTCGGCCTGCTCGGTCACAACCTCAGCAAACTTGGTGAAAAACTTACCGGACAACTTCTTCGCGGTCCCTTGGATCAAACGGCTGCCCAGTTGTGCAATCTTACCTCCCACATCCGCCTTGGCGACATATGTCAAAACGGTCTCATCGCCGTCTTCGACCAAAGTGACCTCTGCCCCCCCTTTTGCAAAGCCAGCAGCACCGCCTTTGCCTTCGCCGGACAACGTAAAGCCATCTGGTGCGTTGCTGGTGTCCAGCTGCACTTCGCCTGCAAATTTGGCTTTCACCGGCCCAACTTTTAGCACCACTTTTGCGGACAGATGCTCCGGCGTGTGTTGCTCCAGTTCTTCACATCCCGGAATGCACTCTTTAAGCACCTCGGGGTCGTTGAGCGCCCGGTAAACAACATCCCGTGGGGCTGAAATGCGGATTTCATCTTGTAGTTCCATAAGCTTACTTAGCCTCTTTCTGTCTTAAACTGGTTGGTCAGCAACACTTGGGAAACACCCGCAGCGCTTCCTCTGTGGCTTCCTCTTTGGTCATGCCTTCGCGCGGCGCCCAAAACGCCCGCCATTTTTTACGCAAGTTTTTCATCATGCGCGCCCCCTGTTTCCAGTGCTGAATCTGCGTGACGCCACTGAACAATCTCAGCCAAAATCGACAGCGCAATTTCATGTGGATCAACCGCACCGATGTCCAAACCCGCAGGGCTCTTGAGCCGCCCTACGTGCGCCTCCTCCATGCCAGCCGCAATCAGCTTGTCACACAGCACCTGCGCCTTCTTACGGCTTGCCACCATCGACACACGCCGTGCCGGTGTTTCCAATGCGGTCCGCAACGTGTCGCGGTCACCCTGACCCTGCGAGGCCACCAACACAAAGTCACGCGACTCAATCTGCCCAACGCCTTCGCTGCCAAGGCACACCCGGAACCCGGCCAAGGTTGCATGTGCCGCCACCGCCTGAGCAATGGGAGTGTCGCCAAAAATGACCACCCGAGGCGCCTGCCGGTAGGGCTCGATCAAAAGATCCACAGTGCCGCCCGACGGACAGCCGCTCTTAAACGTCTGTACGCCGTCCGGATCCAAAAGCGTGACCACTTTATCAGAAGGCTTGACCCGGATCATACGCGGCTGACCTGACGCCAAAGCTTGCTCAGCCGCAGAGGCAACCGCGCGCTTCACACAAGTCCCCCCCAAGTGACCGACAATCTCACCACTGATGGTCACAGCCGCTTTGGCCCCTGCTTTGGCTGACGTCACATCCGCTGTGCGCACCACTGTCGCCACACAAAACGGCGCGCCGCGCGCGCGCAAATCAGCCACCGTATCGAAAATATCAAAATCCGCCATGCGGCCCTCCCTCACAGCTTCGCAAATTCTCGCTCCAACGCATCCAATGCCTCAAGCGTATTGGCGGGCAGATGCGCATCCAAATGTGGCGCGGCCGCCTGTATCGCCGCTGCCACGGGTGCATAGTCACGCCACCCCTTCAGCGGATTGAGCCAAACCACCCGGCGCGCACGTTTCCGCACCCGCGCCAAAACAGTTCCCAGCGCCGCCGCATCCGACGTGCAATACCCATCCGACAGAATTATCACGACCGTCCGCCCATTGAGCGCCCGCGCGCCATGTCCCTTCAAGAACGCGTCCAACGACCCTGCAATATCGGTGCCGCCGCCAAACCCTTCGGCCATCAGAGAAAGACGTCCCGCCGCGCGCAAGGTGTCGTGGTCGCGCATCGCATCCGTCACCCGCATTAAACGCGTGTGAAACAAATAGGCGTCGGTGCGTGTGTCACTCCCCACGAGCCCCTTTAAGAAGGCCAGGAACACGCGGGAATAAACGGTCATCGAGCCACTGACATCACACAGTGCCACGATTTGCATCGGCCGCGGCGGCCGTGCTTTGCGAAACAACTCCATCGGCTCACCGCCGCGCGCCAAACTGGCGCGCTGAATACGGCGCATGTCTAACATCCGCCCACGCAAAGCCTGCTTGCGGCGGCGCGACCGCCGATCTCGCATCGCCCGAGCAATCCGCGTGGCCGATTGCTCTGCCTCCCGCAGGCTCTCCTCATCCATCAATTCACGCAGATCACGGCGGCTCAGGTTGTCCGTCTTTGTGGCAATCAAACGCCCGTCTGTGCCTTCAGCAGCACCATCTCCACAGTCCGGGGCGAGCGTATCGTCCACGCTGTCCCCAACATCTTCAGCCGCATCTCCAAAATGCTCCTGCCACACCAAAGGTCGCGCAGACTGCACTTTCACATGCGCGCTGTTTGAAACACCTTGCCGCTGCTTGCCCGCGTTGAACCAATAGGCATCAAACAGCTCGTCAAATTTGCGCCAGCTCTCTGGATCTTGGCTCAACAACACGCACAGCGCTTCGCGCGCCTGATCCACATCTGTTGCGTCAACCTCGGACAACGCGGCCAACGCGTCCCCCGTCTCCGCCACACCAAGCGGCGCCCCATTCATACGCAAATGTGCCATGAACCCGGCCATGCGATCTGCCAGACCCTCTGCCCGGGAAGGGAAACGCGTGACCCGCATTACGCCACCTTCCCAATCAACCGATCCATCACTTCGCGCGGCGCGGCATCATAATCCGCCGCCGTTTTTAGCAAACACACCAACGTCGCCTGCACCGCTTCTGGGTTCTGCGTCATATCATTCACGCCAAGACCCGACAGCGCCGCCGCCCAATCCAGCATCTCCGCAATACCTGGCGCTTTCTCCAGTTCTTCGCGCCGCAACGCTTGCACCACGCCAACCACTTGGCGCGCCAGACGTCCCTCAACGGCAGGCATCCGCGCCCGCAAAATCGCCAGTTCCGTGTCGCGATCTGGATAATCCACATAAGCGTATAAACACCGGCGGCGCAGTGCATCTGACAGCTCACGCGTGCCATTCGCCGTCAATATCACCATCGGCCGCGTCACCGCTTTCACCGTGCCCATCTCAGGAATCGTGATCTGAAAATCCGACAAGACCTCAAGCAAATAGGCCTCAAACTCCTCATCCGCGCGATCGATCTCATCAATCAACAACACCGGCGGCTGGTCCTGTGAAATCGCCTCAAGCAAAGGGCGTTTCAAAAGGTATTCTGCGCCAAACAACGCTGCTTCACTGGTGCCACCCTGTGCTTCAGACGCCCGAATGGCCAAAAGTTGTCTCTGGTAGTTCCATTCGTAAATCGCATGCGCCGCATCCAACCCCTCGTAACACTGCAATCGGATCAGCTGCGTATCGTGGACTGCGGCCATGGCTTTGGCCACTTCCGTCTTGCCAACCCCAGCAGGGCCCTCAAGCAACAAAGGCCGCCCCAAGGCCGTCGCCAAATGCAACGCCATCGACAGGCGTTCACCTGCCACATAGCCCTCTTCCGCCAATGCGGATTGCACATCACTCACACCCATCGTGCGCCCCTTGTCGTCACTTGCCAAAATTTTCCTTGCCAGTGGGCACCGCCCGCGCATGCGGGCGGGCCTCCTGACATCTCAGCCGTGCAGGCCCAGATTGTTGGCTGTCTTCCAAATCCGCCAATGATCATGTGGCATATGGGTCTGCGTCAGCCCAAACGGACGGAACGCATCATGCACCGCATTGGAGAAGCACGGCACACCGCCAACGTTGGGACTCTCCCCCACACCTTTGGCCCCGATCGGGTGGTGTGGACTTGGCGTCGTTGTGTGATCAGTCTCGTAGTTGGGCGTCTCCCAGGACGTTGGAATGAAGAAATCCATCAGCGTCCCGGTTTTGACATTGCCCATCTCATCGTAAGCAATCTCCTGACCCAGTGCGATCGCCAACGCCTCGGTCAGACCACCATGCACCTGCCCTTCGATGATCATCGGGTTGATACGTGTGCCACAATCGTCCAACGCATAGAACTTGCGAATGTCGACTTCCCCTGTGTCCACATCGATATCAAGCACACAGATGTAGGCGCCAAACGGATAGGTCATGTTGGGCGGATCATAGTAACTCACCGCCTCAAGCCCCGGCTCCAACCCTGGAATGGCTTGGTTGTAGGCCGCAAAGGCGATTTCCTTCATGGTCTTAAACCGTTCCGGTGCACCTTTTACGGAAAAGCGGTCAATATCCCACTCCACATCATCGTCGTGCACTTCCAACAGGTAGGCTGCAATCATCTGCGCCTTGGCGCGGATCTTCCGCGCAGCCATGGCCGTCGCCGCACCCGCCACCGGGGTAGAGCGTGACCCGTAGGTTCCAAGCCCATAAGGTGCCGTATCGGTATCGCCTTCCTCCAGCGTGATATCATCCGCAGGCAAACCAATCTCAGATGCGATGATCTGTGCAAAGGTTGTTGCGTGTCCTTGGCCTTGCGAAATTGTGCCCAAGCGCGCAATCGCAGACCCCGTTGGGTGAATGCGGATTTCACAGCTGTCAAACATGCCAAGCCCAAGAATATCACAGTTCTTGACCGGCCCAGCGCCCACAATCTCGGTGAAATGCGTCAGGCCAATGCCCATCAACTTGCGGGTTTTGCCCGCGTTGAAGTCCTCGATCCGCTGCGCTTGCTCCGCCCGCAACGCATCATAGCCAACCGATGACAGCGCTTTGTCCCAAGCGGTGTGATAATCACCGCTATCATACTCCCAACCAAGTGCTGAGTTATACGGGAACTGCTCTTTCTTGATGAAGTTGATCCGGCGCAATTCCGCGGCATCCATGTTCAGCTTAATCGCCAAAACTTCGATCATCCGCTCGATGAAATACGCCGCCTCCGTCACCCGGAAGGAACAGCGATAAGCCACGCCACCAGGGGCTTTGTTGGTATAAACCCCATCCACCGCCAGATACGCCGTCGGAATGTCATAGCTGCCGGTGCAGATGTTCATAAAACCGGCTGGGAATTTGGTGGGATCGGCGCAGGCGTCAAAGCCGCCGTGATCCGCCGTGGTGTGACACCACAGCCCGGTGATCTTACCCTCTTTGGTGGCGGCGATCTTGCCCTGCATCCAATAGTCCCGCGCGAAAGCGGTGGACATCAGGTTCTCCATCCGGTCCTCAACCCATTTCACCGGCTTACCGGTGACAATCGACGCCACAACAGAACAGACATACCCCGCATAGGCTCCAACTTTGTTGCCAAAGCCGCCACCGATGTCAGGCGAAATCACCCGAATGTTGTGTTCTGCAATACCAGAGATCAGTGAGACCACGGTACGGATCGCATGAGGTGCTTGGAATGTGCCATACAACGTCAGCTTGCCAGTCACCTTGTCCATGCTGGCCACTGAACCACAGGTTTCAAGCGGACACGGGTGAGTGCGGTGATAATACACCATCTCCTCTGCCACCACGTCAGCTTCCGCCAACACAGCCTCAGTCGCTTCTTTTTCACCCTGCTCCCATGTGAAGATATGGTTGTGGTGTTTGCGTGGCCCATGTGCGCCTTCGGTCTGACCTTCCAGGTCTTCGCGCAGCACAACATCCGACTTGAGCGCCTCAAACGGGTCAACCAACACCGGCAGTTCTTCGTATTCGACCTCAACCAGTTCCACCGCATCCGCAGCAGCATACCGATCTTCAGCCACAACAAAGGCAACCTCTTGGCCCTGGAACAGCACTTTGCCATCGGCCAGAACCATCTGTTTGTCACCGGCCAGCGTTGGCATCCAGTGAAGCCCCAGTGGCGCCAGCTCTTCCGCAGTCAGAACCGCAATAACACCGGGCACCGCCATCGCGGCTTCGCTGTTGATGCTGACAACTTTGGCATGCGCATACGGCGAGCGGACAAAATCGCCAAACAACATCCCATCCATTTTGATGTCGTCAACATAGTTGCCACGGCCCTGCGTAAAGCGCACATCCTCAACCCGCTTACGAGAAGAGCCCATGCCCTTCAGATTGGCCGCGCGCTGTTCGGGGGTTAACGTTTGCTCGTTCATTCTGCCGCCTCCTTCTGCGCATTCAGCGTGTCTGCTGCTGCGGCGATGGATTTCACGATATTCTGATACCCGGTACAGCGGCATAGGTTGCCAGCCATCCCAAACCGAATGTCTTCTTCAGTCGGCGTTGGGTTTTCTTGCAGCAGACGGTGGGCACGGGTGATCATCCCGGGTGTGCAAAACCCGCACTGCAGACCGTGGTGCTCACGAAACATCTCTTGGATCACACCAAGCGAACCGTCGTCATTCACCAGACCCTCTACGGTGGTCACATCTTTGCCCTGCGCCTGCGCCACAAAGACGGTGCAGGATTTCACCGACTTACCGTCCATATCAACCGTGCAAGCCCCGCAGTGGGAGGTCTCACATCCGATGTGCGGCCCGGTGATGTTCAGGTTTTCCCGTAAGAAATGGATCAACAACGTGCGCGGCTCGGCGAGGCCTTCAACCTCTTTGCCATTCACGTTTAACTTCACATGCATCTTTGACATGTTTCTCTCCCCCTAGCTCGCTCGGCTCTGGGCACGTGCAATCGCACGGCGCAGGATCACAGCAGCCACATGGTTTTTGAATTCAACAGGCCCGCGGTTGTCCTCAACAGGATCAATCGCGCCCAACATCGCAGCCACACAACCGTCGACGTCACCTGACGCCAAGGCGGCGCTTGCGTCTGAAGACCAGATCGGCGTGTCAGCAAGATTGGTCATCGCCACCGACGCAGTGCCGCCGCCAATCATCACCGCCGCAGCCGCAGTCGCGTAGTCACCAATTTTGCGCTTTTGCTTCTCGTAGGCATACCCGGTGCCCGCCGCAGGCCGCGGAATCATAATGCGCGTCAGAATTTCTTCGTCATCACGCGCGGTGAAATAGGCCGCTTCGTAGAAATCACGCGACGCCACCGAACGCACACCGTCCGGACCGCTCAATTCAAAACTGGCGTCCAAACACTGCATGAGCCCCGGCATGTCGTTGCCCGGGTCACCATTGGCAACATTGCCCCCCACGGTGCCAACATAGCGCACCTGCGGGTCGGCAATCAAAAGCGCCGCCTCTCTCAGGAGTGGTACGGCTTGCACAAGCCCTGCATCGGTGATCAGCTCATGTTGCGTGACCATCGCCCCGATGGTGACAGTGTCGCCACTCACCTCAATGCCTTTGAGCGCCTCAATGTCCTGAAGATCAATCAAGTGGCCCATTTCGGCCATCCGCAGCTTCATCATTGGGATCAGGCTGTGCCCGCCCGCGATCACACGCGCTTCATCTCCATGCTCTTGCAAAATCGAAACCGCCGACTCGACGTCGGCCGGCCGGTGGTATTCGAACCCGGCTGGTATCATCTGGTCTGTCCTCCCTTGCCCGCCACATGCGAGCCTCCGATTTCAGTGCACCAAGGGAGGGCAGTCTCAGACCAGTGTTCAAAAACAGGCCGCGTGGTTCATTGCACGAGTTGCGAATAGGCTTCACGAGGTGCGAACTCACCTTGAATAGAGAGAATCTTGTGCAGCATCAAAGTGCGCCGCCCTTTTCGTGAAAATGCGGGCGGGTCGATGGCCAAAGCCGAAAGCCAGGGTCGGTGATGGCCCCAACTTGCCAAATCTTTCCAACGCAACGGCTGTCGGCATCGTGTCTGAATTGAGCCTGCGTTTAGGGGATGCCGTTTTGGCAGTACTCTTTGAAGCCGGGTCTTGAAGCCAAGCGGTTCATCCAAGAAGCGACAGCAGGTAGCGCCGGACGATCCATAGGAGTGAGTTCCCAACGGTTTGTCGACAGCGCCAGTACAATGTCGGCCAAAGTGAACATGTCTCCGCAGACATATTGACCAGATCCCATGAGATGCATGTTCAACGAAGACATGGCGGCGTTCCAGCCATGGACGCTTTGTAGCTGGCGATCAGCATCCTCAAACTCCGGATGTTGCCGCACTTTCCCCATGAAGGCCTCTCGCCAGACCGTGTTTAGATCGGTTGCTTGCCAATCCATCCAAGCCTCCACGATAGCCCGTTGCTTTGGCGCATCTGGCAAAAGATCTGTGCGGCGTTCGCGTGTTGCGAGGTATCGGCAGATTGTATTTGACTCAGTCAGAACCAGATCGTCGTCAATGAGAACCGGGACAAGACCTTTGGGATTGATCGCGAGGAAATCGCGATCACATGTCTCACGTGTCAGACCGCCCCAATCTTCAAGCTCCGGCGTAAGTTTAAGCTCTGCGCACGTCCAAAGGACCTTTCTGACATTGATCGAGTTTTGCTGGCCAAGAAGTTTCATGTGTGAACTATGTTGCGATGAGCAATGCGGTTCAAGTGCTGAAAACAGGTTCTTCTAGGGTGGGAATCTGACGCACCCGTAAACGACAAAGACACGTGGTGGTCGGTTTCAATGGGTCACCTCGTCCGACGCAGCAGACATCCATCGCCCCCCCTCAACCCTTCCCAATCACAAGCCTAACGCCTCCCTGAGTGGCGCCAAACGCGACCGGCTCACCGGTACTTTGCTCAGCGAGTCGACATCCTCAAAGTAGAGCGTACCGTTGTCTTTCTTGCGTTCAAAGCTGCTGACATGCGCCGGATTGACCAAATAACTGCGATGCGTTCGCAGAAAACCCGCGCCATCAAGCCGGGTGGCTGCTTCGGTGATGGACCACGGACAAAACAGCTTCTCTGCATCCAGATAAAGCACCGTGTAGTGCCCCTCAGCCCGGATGGCCGCCACCTGGCTGGGCTCGGCAAAAAACGTCTGTCCTTCGCGCTCATATGGCACGCCTGCGGTGGGCTTTGCGGGTGTGACCTCCGCTTGGGGGGCGAGTGGTGTAGGCTGCGCGGAGCCTCTACCTTCCTCTGCCGCGGTTGGCGCAATGAAGGTAATGCCCGTGAGCAGGAAGGCGCCACAGATCAAAAACACCGTCAGCGTCACGCCCATCGCCAGAATTTGATTGTCCAGCGCAGGCCCGGCAACATTGGCCACATCACTGGGCGCAAACGCCGTCAGGCCAATCGCCACAAAATGCATCGAGAACACAGCAAACCCAAAACAAACCGTGCCCAACACAATGTTGCGTTGAGTACGCGTGTCATACGCGACCCAAATTGCCAGGATCGAGAGCACCACAGATGCCGCCGTCGACAGCACCACATCCAACATGCCATAGACCGGTTTGCACAGCTGCATTCCCGCCATGCCGACATAGTGCATCACCACGATGCCCAACCCGACAATCACGCCCGCCCCGACAATCATCTGCGGGCTACGTGATCTGAAATGCAGCAACAACAGCGCGAGTCCCACCATCAAGATGGCGACCAGCGCCGACATCAAAGTGATCAATGCGTCATAATAAAACAGGATCGGCAGCTGTAGCCCCAACATGGCCACAAAATGCATCGACCAAATGCCGCCACCCAATATGACCGCAGCCAAAGCCACCACAATTTTGCGGCGCGCATCGGGCAAGGCATTGGCACCGCGCGTCAAAGACAGCCCCGTAAACCCGGCCATCAACGCCACAGCCAACGACGTGGCCACAAGCCACGGGTTGTGCGAAAAGTCCAACACCCGCTGCAATCCTCCCCAATCGCTGCCGTTTCGGTCGCTGGAGCGACGCTATCAAACCCCGACCGGCGGCGCAATTTGCACGTGCGCGATTTTCCCTGTGACGAGGATTGCATCATCCCTCAAATCATCGGCGCTTCCAAAGCTGTCCGCGGCAAATCGGAAACAGCGCACTCATCTGAACTGCGCAAAGACTTGCTCACGCCGGACTTTTGCGGCTAGGTCGATACAACAACAAAGGTGACCAGACGATGAGCGGTACAATCTACATTTTAAACGGCCCAAACCTGAACCTTCTGGGCAAACGCGAAACCGACATCTACGGCACCAGCACGCTTGCAGATGTCTCCAGCAACTGTGCGAAAGTTGGCGAGGAGTTCGGGCTTGCGGTGCACCTGCTGCAATCCAATCACGAAGGCCAGCTGATTGATTGGATTCACGAGGCCCGCGACAACGCGCAAGGCATCATCATCAACCCTGCGGCCTACTCTCACACGTCTGTGGGATTGCTCGATGCGCTTAACACTTTTGAAGGCCCGGTGCTGGAAGTGCATATCTCCAACATCCACAAACGTGAAAAGTTCCGCCACCATTCCTTTGTGTCCGCGCGTGCAGAGGGCGTGATCGCAGGCTTTGGCATTGAAGGCTATGCGCTTGCGATGCGCCACATGGGGGCGTTGCTGGCCTAACTTGTGCTATCAGCACCGGCCGCCCGCTCCCCAATTTTAGCACTGGCCCGCAGTACCAATCACTTCTTGCGCATCGCATCCAACAAGGCTGCGCCCAGCGCCCCATTGCCAGCGTCCGGCTTGCCACCAGGCTTGGGTTTGGCGCTATGAGAGCCGCCGCCACCACGCGGACCTTGACCTTTCGGTGCAGGCCCACCCCGGCCTTTGCCTCCAAATCCAGACCGCGCATTACGATCCTCCTTGGCGGAGGCACCACCGTCTTTGCGCATCGAAAGCCCAATCCGTTTGCGCGGCGCATCCACCTCGGTCACGGTCACTTTCACCACATCTCCGGCTTTCACCACCTCATGCGGGTCTTTTACAAATCGGTCCGCCAATTGGCTGACATGCACCAGACCATCCTGATGCACCCCAACATCCACAAACGCCCCAAAGGCCGCCACGTTGGTCACAGTGCCTTCCAGCACCATGCCCGGCTTCAGGTCGGAAATCTCTTCCACCCCATCCGCAAATGTTGCTGTCTTAAACGTTGGCCGTGGATCGCGCCCCGGCTTCTCCAGCTCGCTCAGAATGTCACGCACTGTGGGCAGGCCAAATTTTTCAGACACAAAGTCCTCGGCCTGCAACCGCTTCAATGCGGCTCCGTCGCCCATCAGACTGCGCACATCCCGCCCACAAGCCGAGACAATTTTGCGTGCCACATCATAGGCTTCCGGGTGCACTGAGCTCGCATCAAGTGGCTCTTTGCCATCCGTGATGCGCAAGAACCCGGCGCATTGCTCAAACGCCACCGGTCCCAAACGCGCCACTTTCAACAAGTCTTTGCGCGCTGCAAAAGCCCCGTTTTCATCGCGATGCGCCACAATCGCCTCCGCCAGTCCGGGCCCAAGGCCGGACACATGCGCCAGCAAGGGAGCTGAGGCCATATTCAAATCCACACCCACCGCGTTCACCGCATCCTCAACCACCGCTTCCAGTGATTTGCCAAGCCGGTGCTGGTCCACATCATGTTGATACTGCCCGACACCAATGGACTTGGGCTCAATCTTCACAAGCTCTGCCAGCGGATCCTGCAAACGCCGCGCAATCGACACCGCCCCGCGCAGAGACACATCCAAATCCGGGAATTCCCGCGCCGCCAGCTCGCTCGCAGAATAGACAGACGCACCTGCTTCGCTCACCACAACCTTTGTTGGAGCTGTCACACTGGACGGCAAGAGCTTCAACGTGTCCGCCACCAAACGTTCCGTTTCGCGGCTTGCCGTGCCATTGCCAATCGCAATCAACGCAATGTCATGTTTGGCGATCAGCCCCAAAATGGCAGCCTCTGCGCCGCGCACGTCCTTTTTGGGCTGAAACGGATAAAGCGTCGCCGTGTCCAAGACTTTGCCCGTGGCATCCACCACCGCCGCTTTCACCCCGGTGCGAATACCTGGATCAAGACCCAATGTCGCCTTCGCACCCGCCGGGGCGGCCAACAACAAGTCTTTGAGGTTACGTGCAAAAACCTGAATTGCTTCTTCCTGCGCACGTCCGCGCAGATCGCCCATCAAATCGACTGTCATGGTCAGGCTCAGCTTCACCCGCCACGTCCAACCGGCCACTTTTCGCAACCAAACATCGCCGGGCGCATCACTGCGCGTGTCCAAATGGCTTGCCACCATCTCCTCGGCCCGCGCCTTGCCTGTGTCGGCATCCGGCCCAATGTCCAGCGTGATCACACCTTCTTTGGAGGCCCGCATCATCGCCAACGCCCGATGGCTTGGCACCTTGGACCACAGTTCTGTGTGTTCAAAGTAATCCGAAAACTTCGCGCCAGCCTGCTCTTGCCCGGCGATGACCTTGGCGGTCACCATGGCCTCTTTCTGCAGAAAACTGCGCAGCTCGCCCAGCAGCACCGCATTCTCTGTCAGCCCTTCAGCCACAATATCACGCGCGCCATCCAGCGCCGCTTTCACATCCACCACGGCCTCGCTCACATAACCCGCCGCCAATGTCTCTGGATTGGCACGACGATCCGCCATGATCGCCTCGGCCAATGGTGCCAAACCATTTTCCCGCGCGATCATCGCTTTGGTGCGTCGTTTTTTCTTGTAAGGCAGGTAAATGTCTTCCAGCGCCGCTTTTGTGTCCGCCCCCACAATGGCCTTGGCCAAATCGTCGGTCATCTTGCCCTGCTCTGTGATCGACGCCACAACACTTTCGCGACGTGTCTCAAGCTCCCGCAGATAGCTCAACCGGTCCGCCAATGTCCGCAGCTGCGTGTCATCCAAGCCGCCAGTCACCTCCTTGCGGTAGCGCGCTACAAACGGCACCGTCGCCCCTTCATCCAACAGGTTTACAGCCGCGCCAACCTGTGCGGGTTTGGCGGCGATCTCTGTGGCGATGGTGCGAAAAATGCGGCTGCTTGTGTCCACGGGTCAACTCTCCTTGCGACGTTGGGACACCCTTCTTAGCACCGCGCACGGCCACGCCAAGAGGGGATTTCCCCCGCTCGGCGCAAACCTAAGTTTTGATGGTCAAATTTTTGCTCAGCCGTCCAGCCCAAGCGTCTCCAACAAGGCGGCCATATTGGCGCGCTCCGCATCGTCCATCTGAGCCTTGCGGCTGCGGAACAACGTGGCCTGTGACTTGAGCACCAAAGCATCGGACAGAATTTTCAGGTGATTGGCCCGCAGCGTATCCCCGGATGAGGTGATATCTGCCACGCCTTCGGCCGTCATATTCTTGATCGTGCCCTCGGTGGCACCTTGGCTGTCAACCAGCTGATAATCCGCCACACCATTGTCCTGCAAAAACTCGCGGATCAACCGGTGGTACTTTGTCGCCAACCGCATCCGGAAACCATGCTTGGCCCGAAACGCCGCCGCCGTCGCATCCAAATCTTCCAACGTGTCCACATCGACCCAACATCCCGGAACCGCGATGATCAGGTCCGCATGGCCAAAGCCGAGTTCAGCCATCTCTTGCACTTGCTGTTCCCACTGGCCCAGCTTTTCGCGCACCAAATCCGTGCCCGTCACGCCAAGATGGATACGACCCGCCGCCAATTCACGCGGGATTTCCCCGGCTGACAAAAGCACCAGCTCCACGCCGTCCACGCCATCTACCGCACCGGCATATTCTCGAGACGATCCTGTCCGGCTCAGCGTCACACCGCGTGCGCCAAACCAATCAAAGGTCTTCTCCATCAATCGCCCTTTGGAGGGCACACCCAATTTGATGGTCATGCCGCATCCTCCAGATCAACCAGAATACCGGGGCGGATCACGCCCCCAACCGCTGGAATTTCCTGCCCCTGACCCAACACTTGGGTCAGTGCATCATACCGGCCACCCGTGGCCACCGGAGGCAAATCCGCCCGTCCCGGTACATAGAACCCAAAGACAAAACCGTCGTAATATTCCATAGACGTGCGGCCGTAGCTCGCTTCAAACTCAAGCTGCTCCACATCCACGCCACGCGCCTCAAGCGCCTGCATCCGGTCGCGAAGGCGAAACGTCGCTTCGGTGATGGCGGGCATATCGACCGCCAAATCCCGGATGTGCTCCAGCGCGTTGGGCAAGGTTTCTCGCACGTTCAGCAAGGCTTCGATCAATTCCACCTGCAACGGCGAAATTGGCTCTGCCGCCACATCCGCCCGCAAGCTTTCGATACGTTCCGACACCTCAGCCTGAGAGCGCAGACCAATGTCTGGAAACGCATGTGCCATCGGGTCTTCCGCCGCCAACAACGCCGCACGGCTTGCAGGCATCTCCGCTTTGCCAGAATACCGATCCAACAGCGCCTTAAACTTACGGGGGCGCCAGATATGACGCGCCAGTGCGAGTTTGCGCCGCTCAGTGGTCTCAAGCCCCGCCACAGCCGCCGCCAGAATGCCAATGTCCCCGGTTGAGGCACGCAGTTCTACACCCTTGAGCGCGTCTTGCATCACGGCAAACACTTCCGCATCTGCCGCCGCTGGATTCTCGCGGTCAAACACCTCATAGCCAACCTGCAAATACTCATTGGCCCGCGCCGGGTCGTCTTCTTGGCGACGAAACACTTCGCCCGCATAGGTATAGCGCGCAGGTTCTGCCCCGTGCGCCATATGCATCTGCACCACAGGCACCGTGAAATCAGGGCGCAGCATCTGTTCGCCACGCAGCGCATCTGACGTCACATAGGCACGTCCACGAATGTTCTCGCCATACAGATCCAGCAAAGCGTCCGCTGGCAACAGCACCGGCATCTCCACCGGCAAAGCGCCAGCCGCCTCAAATTCCGCGGACAGCTTTGCCGCCCGCGCTCTGATTTTCGCTTTGTCCGCCATCAGCCCGCCTGCCCCTCAAGGATTTCGCGCACTTTGGCGACCAATTCACTGCGGGGAACTTCAAACTGGCTGGGCCGCTCTTTCCACTCTTCATGGGTCGCGGTCTCGGCAATCTTTGCGCCCAAGATCAAGTCCTTGATCTGAACCACACCGCGATCTTTCTCATCGCCGCCTTCAATGACCGCCACAGGAGAATTGCGCTTATCCGCATATTTCAGCTGATTGCCAAAATTCTTGGGATTGCCAAGGTACACTTCGGCGCGAATGCCCGCATTGCGCAGGTCAGAAACCATTGACTGGTAGTCCGCCATACGGTCGCGATCCATCACGGTCACCACAACCGGACCAGTGGCCACACCACCCATCCGACCCTTTTCACGCAGCGCCGCCAGCAAACGGTCCACGCCAATGGACACACCAACTGCGGGCACTTCCTGTCCGGTGAACCGCTTCACCAATCCATCATAGCGCCCACCACCCGCGACCGAGCCAAACTGCCGCTTGCGACCCTTCTCATCGAGGATCTCAAATGTCAGTTCCGCTTCAAACACCGGGCCTGTGTAGTAGCCAAGGCCGCGCACAATGCTCGGATCAATCTCGATCCGGTCACTGCCATACCCACCGGCCGCCAACAGCTCACCGATCTGCTCCAGCTCCGCGATCCCCTCAGCCCCTACAGCGGAGCCACCGACAGCACCGCGCAGGTTCTCAAAGGTTTTGGCCACGTCATCCGCCTTAGAGGTCAGAAACGCGATCACCGGTTCCACCTGATCATCAGACAGGCCCACGCCGTCGATGTAAGCACCAGAGGCGTCCAAACGCCCCTTGCCCAGCAATTCGCGCACGCCACCTGCGCCAACTTTGTCAAATTTGTCGATGGTGCGCAGCACATTGTCTTTGGCAGCCTGATCATCGCCAAGCCCCATAACCTCCAGTACGCCGTTCATAACTTTGCGGTTGTTGACCCGCACCAGATAGTCACCGCGTGGAATGCCCACGGTCTCCAATGTGTCGCTGAGCATCGCACAAATCTCTGCATCTGCGGCCATGCTGGATGTGCCAACAGTGTCCGCATCACATTGATAAAACTGACGATACCGCCCGGGGCCGGGCTTCTCATTGCGCCACACCGGGCCCATCGCATAGCGACGGTACGGGTTGGGCAAATCATTGCGGTGCTGCGCATAGACCCGCGCCAACGGGGCGGTCAGATCATAGCGCAACGCCATCCAATCGCCATTGTCTTTTTCGTCAAACTCCTGCCACGCAAACACACCTTCGTTTGGGCGGTCCACATCCGGCAAAAACTTGCCCAGCGCTTCGACGGTTTCCACAGCGCTGCTCTCAAGGGCCTCAAAGCCATAGCGATGATACACCCCAGCGATCTGATGCAGCATCTCGGCGCGCTCAGTCACCTCAACGCCGAAATAGTCGCGGAAGCCCTTTGGCGTAACTGCCTTGGGGCGCGGGGCTTTCTTCTGCTTGGCCATGTCCATGGTCCCTGTGTGTGAATTACGCCTGTGCCTTTACCGAATGCCCTGCGGAGGGGCAAGGAAAGCCTTTGTAACACGGCAACACGTAGGGGGCGCATTCCCTGCGCACCACCGCGCCCACGCAAAAGCCCCCAGCGCATCGCCGGGGGCCCAAACCAGATTTATATCGCAGGCTTACTGAAGCGTTTCCGCCTCTTCTGCCTTTGCCTCAACCACGGGCACATCCGCACCATTTGGCTGGGCGTCCACAGAAGCCTTTGGGGCAATCAGACCATTGGTCACACCACTCAAACCATCCTCAAGGCTGATACCCAGCTCCTTGCCGAGCGCCTGCATCGCGGGCATTTGCAACGCCATGCCCAACACGCTGTCCAGCGCCTGATTGACCGGCGTGCCGCTCTCACCGGAGCCCGCGCCAGAGCCGGCACCGTTCATACCGGTCACCTGATGGATCTTGATGCTGTCGATCTTCTCGGCAGGTTTCACCATCTGCTCCACGATCTGCGGCATTGCCTCAAGCATCGCCAAACGCAGCTTCATCTCGATGATGTCGCGGCTCAGCTCGTTTTCAGAGTTCGCAATCGCGGTCTGACCTTCCGCGGTTGCCAGCAAGTCAGCCTTTTTCGCTGCCGCCCGAATGGTCAAAGCGTCCGCATCCGCCTGCGCCTCTTCCATACGCGCCGCTGCCCGGTCGCTGGCGGCATCTTTCTCCGCCGCAGCGGCCAAACGGATGGCTGTGGCCTGACGCTCCGCCTCTTTCTGGGCCTCAATCAACGCGATCTGCTTCTGACGTTCGGCCTCTGCAACCGCACGTGCGGTTTCAATCGCCTCGCTGGCTTTCTTCGCCTCAGCACGCGCCGCATCCGCAGACGCCCGCGCTTGGCTTTCTTCCTCAGACTTGCGCGCAACAATGATCTGACGCTCTTGGTCCGCGACTTCCAGCTCACGCTCTTTGGCAATCTCGCTTTCGCGAATGGTGCGCTCGCGTTCAATCTCAGACGACCGGACCGCGCGCTCCCGCTCAATCCGCGCCTGCTCTTTGGCCTTGTCGGATTCTTCCTGCTTCAACGCAATCTCCGCTTCCTGTACGGCCTGCATCATCTGGATTTCACGCTCCTGATTGATCGACGCTTCTTTCTGTTCGCGCTCAATCTCATATTTGCGCTTCTCAGCTTCCATCTCAGAGCGGGCCACAGACACTTCGGCCTCGGCTGTGATTTCCGCACGCTCCTTACGTGAGGTTGCAATCACCGCTGCCAATTTCTGCATCCCAATCGCGTTAAACGCGTTGTTTTCATCCAAACTTTCAAACGGGGTCTGATCCAACGCGGTCAACGACACCGCCTCAAGCTCCAGACCGTTTTTCAACAGATCCTCTGAGATCGCATTCTGCACCTCCTGAACAAAAATCGCGCGGTTTTCGTGCAGCTCATCCATGGTCATCTGCGCAGCCACCGCCCGCAAACCATCCACCAACTTACCTTCGATCATCTCCCGCAACTGATCGACATGGAATGTGCGATCCCCCAGCGTCTGGGCCGCGCGCGAAATCCCGTCTTCGGTGGCATTCACCGACACATAGAATTCGACACCAACATCCACCCGCATCCGGTCTTTGGTGATCAGGGACTGTTCATTCACGCGCGCCACTTCAAGGCGCAGCGTCTTCATGTTGACCTTGGAAATCTCGTGCAGGAACGGCACCACAACTGTGCCCCCATCCATGACAACCTTGCGGCCGCCAGATCCGGTCTTCACCAAAGACATTTCTCGTGTCGCGCGTTTGTACAAGCGCGCCATAATCAAACCGATGAACAACAAAAGGCATACGATGGCACCTGCGAACGTAAGTATAGGCATGAAAGTCATGTCAACTCCTCAATTATTTGATTTATCTGTGTGTTTTAGGCGTGCGATCAGATCACAAAGAACTGGTCGCCGCGCTTGCGAATGATGGTGACGTCGCTGCCTTGGTCAAAGGTGGCATCGTCCTCCAAGGGCTCCACGCGCAGGTAGTGCGTGTTGCCATGGCGGTCTTTGATTTTGGCCTCCGCCGGTCGGCCACGGGCCGCTTGGCCCTGGGTGATGACGCCGCTGTAGCCGCCCAGATGGCGGGCGCGCAGCGCCGTGGTTTCGGTCTTGGGCATCAACAGCGCCACCCAATTGGACAGCACCCGCGTGCCAACCAAGGCTGGTAGCAGCGCCACCAGAGAGGCAATGGACGGTGACAAACCTTTGCCAAACATCGCCGAAATCCCGGCCTGCAATGTCAGTCCAATCAAACCAAACAAGGTCAGCAAAGAGACAAACCAGATCAGGAATGGCACACCGCGCACCCCCAACCAGCCCAACAGGCCTGCGGGCGATGCCGCGTCAACACCATCAGCCACATCCAAATCCGCCTCTGGGGCATCCAGATCAAGGTCAAGCCCGGTGGCCAGATCAAAGTCCGCATCTACGTCCAAATCGATCTCAGCACCTTCAGCGCCTGCACCCAAAACTGAAAATCCGAGCACCGAGCTCAAAACTTCCAAAACAAACAAAGCTCCCACCACGGTCAGCGCGACCGCAAATGGCAATGACTGTGGGTTCAAAAACACTTCAAGCATGTATTTTCCTCAAAATTTCCCCTTAGAACTCAAATGTGACAATTGATATATGTGCATTGGATGTCCATTTTACAACCTATATATGTAATAATTGTATTGCAGGGCCAAGAGTATTATGTGTCCTACGTACAATTTGTCAGATCGTGTTGGAGGTAGACGGGCATCGTGGAAGATTTTATCCAACGCAGGCGCCTTGCGCGCATCGTGGATCAAGCCGCAAAGAGCGCCGAAACCTGGCCAACACCGGAAAGCGGTTGGATCTCCACAATGCGTCGTGCACTTGGAATGTCGGCAGATCAAGTGGCCCGCCGCAAAGGTGTGAGCCGCAATGCGGTCTATCAGGCAGAGCGCAGTGAGAAAGACGGGGCGGTCTCGCTCAAACAGATGGAACGCTTGGCAGACGCCATGGGAGGGAAATTTGTCTACGCCATTGTGCCCAAGGAACCTGTTGAGCGCTTGAAATACGCGCAAGCTGTGGCCACCGCCCAAGAGCTGTCACGGACCGAAGACGGGTTTTCCAGTTGGTCGCAGGAGGATCAGGAAGACTGGCTGGACGACAAAGCCGCGGAGCTGCTGCACGACATGCCAGGGTATTTCTGGTCCCTGCGGACGGACATCTCCGACCCAAACTCAGATATCTGAGAACCCGCCACCGCGCCCCCTGCCCGCTGCAAATCTTGCGGCACCTGTTTGCCCTTCGGTTGCAAACATCTCAAAAGACGCCCACTCCCGGCGCAACGCTGTGGCCAAGTCTACGCCACTCATTTGGGCGGATAAGACGTCTGCCCGCATGCAGCCCTGCGGAAACCGCGTCAGGCCGTCTGCCAACTGCAAAGCCTCCGCCAGCGCCTGCCCCTCGGCGCACAGCCGATCCACCAACCCAATGTGATGTGCCTCCTCGGCGTCCACCGGCCGCCCGGTCAAGATCAGATCATTGGCCCGACCTTGGCCAATGAGACCGGGCAACCGGACCGTGCCACCATCAATCAACGGCACCCCCCAACGGCGACAAAACACCCCCAACACGGCGGATTTTGCAGCCACACGCATGTCACACCACGCCGCCAACTCAAGCCCGCCCGCCACTGCGGGACCTTCGATTGCGGCAATCACCGGTTTGGACAACATCAACCGCGACGGCCCCATGGGCCCCATCAACGGTTGCAGCCGCGCGTCCTGCCAATCGTCGGGCATCATCACAGCGTCTTGCCATGCCTGCCCAACACCGTTTGCGGCCGCTTTGAGATCAAAACCCGCACAAAAGCTGGCGCCCTGCCCGGTCAGAATGGCCACATCCACGCTGACGTCCGCCTCAAAGGCCATAAACGCCTCATACAGCGCAAAGGCGGTTGTCGGGTTCACCGCATTGCGCACCTCGGGACGGTCGATCGCCACAATGCGCACCCGCCCTTGATCTGTTACCAATACTGTCATGACGATCCTCCTGCGCTGATCCCAACAGGGCGCGATCCGCTGCGCAAACAAAACGCCACGTCGCTTGACCTTACTGCCCACCCCAGCTTATGCCGCCTACATGGAACACCTCGAAGAAAAAATCGCCCACCTGACCCGTACAGTGGAAGACCTCAGCGACGTGGTTGCGCGCCAAGACGCTGAGATTGCTGTGCTGACACGCCGGGTCCAGATGTTGATGGAACGCGAAGCCGGCCGTGACACCGATGGTGGCGGCGCTGTGGTGATGGGGGATGAGCGCCCACCACACTACTGAGTTGCGTGTTTCGGTGGCTCAGCTGCGCTGAGCCTGAGGGGCGCTGCCCCCGACACATCTTTGATGTGCCTCCCCCGCAATATTTCGCGCCAAATGAAGTCTGTCGTTTTCTCTTGGGGTACGCTGAGATAGCTTGCAGCCATGAGCACTGATCCCCGATTCATTCACCTGCGCGTCCATACCGAATACTCTCTGCTTGAGGGGGCGGTGCGCGCCAAGAAACTGCCTGGCCTGTGCACCAGCATGGGCATGCCGGCAGTCGCAATGACCGACACCAACAGCCTGTTTGCGGCCTTGGAGTTCTCGGTCACAGCGCAAGACGCGGGCATTCAGCCCATTGTCGGCTGTCAGGTGGATCTGCAGATGCCACATGACGACCCAACCGGGCGCACAGCCGTGCCCAAACCTGCGCCCATCGTGCTCTTGAGCCAAAATGAGACGGGTTATGAAAACCTGATGAAACTGTCGTCGTGTCTGTATGTGGACAAGGGTGACCAGCTGCCTCAGGTCACATTGGAAGAGCTTGCACAACGCTCAGACGGGTTGATCTGTTTGACCGGCGGGCCGGACGGACCAATGGGCCGCCTGATGCGCGACGGGCAGCGTGACGCCGCACAGGCCATGATGAGCCGTTTTCAAACGATCTTTGCCGACCGCCTGTATGTCGAGCTTCAGCGCCATCCCGGTGAGGATGGCAAACCGGACGCCGAACGGCTGACCGAGCGCGGCTTTGTTGAGATGGCCTATGCCATGGACATCCCTTTGGTGGCCACCAATGACGTCTATTTCCCCACCACAGATATGTATGAAGCCCATGATGCGCTGATTTGTATCTCTGAGGGCGCCTATGTTGATCAACAGGACGGGCGCCGCCGCCTGACGCCGCAGCATTACTTCAAGTCACCGGAAGAAATGATCACGCTGTTTGCCGATCTGCCTGAGGCGATTGAGAACACCGTAGAGATTGCCAAACGCTGTGCCTTTGCCACCTATCGCCGCGATCCGATCCTGCCGAAATTTGCAGATGACGAGGTGGCGGAGCTGCGCCGCATCGCCAACGAAGGTTTGCAAAAACGTCTTGCGGTGATCCCGCATGCGGTCAGCGTGGAAGACTACCAAGCGCGGCTGGACTTTGAGCTGGACATCATCGAGGGCATGGGCTTCCCCGGTTATTTTCTGATTGTTGCCGACTTTATCCAATGGGGCAAAGATCAGGACATCCCGGTCGGTCCGGGCCGGGGGTCTGGGGCCGGGTCACTGGTGGCCTATGCACTGACCATCACCGACCTAGACCCATTGCGCTACTCGCTGCTGTTTGAGCGGTTTTTGAACCCGGAACGGGTATCGATGCCTGACTTTGACATCGACTTCTGCATGGATCGCCGTGAAGAGGTGATCAAATACGTGCAGGAGAAATACGGCCGCGACAAAGTTGGCCAAATCATCACCTTTGGTGCGCTTCTGTCCAAGGCTGCCGTGCGCGACATCGGGCGCGTGTTGCAGATGCCTTATGGGCAGGTGGATCGGCTGTCGAAACTGATCCCGGTAGAAGGCGTAAAACCCATGTCGATCGCTGACAGCCTGAAAGAAGAGCCACGTCTGCGCGAAGAGGCCAAAAACGAAGAAGTGGTCGACCGACTTCTGACCTATGGCCAACAAGTCGAAGGGCTGTTGCGCAACGCCTCGACCCACGCGGCTGGCGTGGTGATCGGGGACCGCCCGCTAGATGCTTTGGTGCCGCTCTATCAAGACCCGCGCTCTGATATGCCGGCCACCCAGTTCAATATGAAATGGGTCGAGCAAGCGGGTTTGGTGAAGTTTGACTTTCTGGGTCTGAAAACCCTCACCGTCATTCAAAACGCCATTGAACAAATCCACAGCACAGGCCGCCCGTTGCATATCGCCGCGGATGGCACACAGCTGTATGAGCCCGCCGAAGGGGCCGAGAACCAGATCAACGCCATCCCGCTGGATGATGAGCCGACCTACAAGCTCTACTCCGCCGCCAAAACCGTCGCGGTGTTTCAGGTGGAATCCACCGGCATGATGGATGCGCTCAAGCGTATGAAGCCGACCTGTATTGAGGACATCGTGGCACTTGTGGCGCTCTATCGCCCAGGCCCGATGGAGAACATCCCAACCTATTGTGAGGTGAAAAACGGCCTCAAAGAAATTCAATCCGTGCACCCGCTGATCGACCATATCCTTGAGGAAACCCAAGGCATCATCGTCTATCAGGAACAGGTAATGCAGATCGCACAGGTCATGGCCGGCTACTCGCTTGGTGGGGCCGACCTGTTGCGTCGCGCGATGGGTAAGAAGATCAAAGAGGCGATGGACGCCGAGCGCCCCAAATTTGAAAAGGGCGCAGCCGAAAACGGTGTGCCAGCCAAGAAAGCCAGTGAGGTGTTTGACCTTCTGGAGAAATTTGCCAACTACGGCTTTAACAAATCTCACGCCGCGGCCTATGCGGTGGTCAGCTATCAAACCGGCTGGCTGAAGGCCAACCACCCTGTGGAGTTTATGGCCGGGGTGATGAACTGTGATATTCACCTCACCGACAAGCTGGCGATCTATTTTGAGGAAGTGAAAAAGGCGCTGAAGCTGCCGTATGTGCCGCCCTGTGTGAACCGCTCTGATGCGACGTTCAAAGTTGTGGATGGCGCGTTGGTTTACGCGTTGGGCGCGCTGAAAAACGTCGGATTGGAGGCGATGCGCCTGATAACCGATGGACGCAAAGTGGATGGCGCCGACAAACCTTTTGCCACGTTGTTTGACATGGCCCGCCGCGTGGATTTGAAACGTGTGGGCAAACGTCCACTGGAAATGCTGGCGCGCTCAGGGGCGTTTGACCAACTTGATGGCAACCGTCGCCGGGTGATGGAGAGTCTGGATGGCTTGGTGAATTACTCTGCGGCGATCCACGATCAAAAGAGTTCCAACCAAGTGTCGTTGTTTGGTGAGGCGGGGGACGATTTGCCAGAGCCGCGCCTGTCACCTGCGGGCGACTGGCTTCAGGCAGAACGACTTGATGAAGAGGCCAAGGCAATTGGCTTTTTCTTGTCGGGCCACCCGCTGGAAGACTACATGGCGCCGCTGAAACGCAAAGGCGTTCTGACGCTGGACGAGCTGACCGACAAAGCGCGCGGCGGGCCGTGCATCGCCAAGCTGGCCGGACGGGTGTCAGGCCGGCAAGAACGCAAATCTGCGCGCGGCAACCGCTTTGCCTTTGCCCAGCTCTCAGATCCGACCGGCGCTTATGAGGTGACCATTTTCTCAGACACATTGGAGAAATGCCGCGAGCATCTGGAAACAGGCTCCAAAGTTGTGGTGACCGTGAAAGCAGAGATGGAAAGTGACCAGCTTAAGCTTTTGGCACAAAGCATGACCCCGGTGGACACGATTGTGGCAGATGCGGGTGTCTCCGGTCTGAAAATCTATGTGGATGACGCACGCGCGGTGGGGCTGGTGGCCAATATTCTGGAAGGCGCCAAAGAGAGCATGCAGAAGATGCCCAAAGGCCCGGTGATGTTCTGCCTCACCAATATGGAACTGCCCGGTGAGGTCGAGATTGACGCAGGCGCAGGCTTCCCAGTGAATCCCCAGATCAAGAGCGCGTTGAAGTCGGTTGAAGGTGTGATGGCGGTCGAAGAGGTCTAACGACCCGGCGGGGCTCTCCCGCCACCGGGTCGGGCGCAGCGCAGCTGCTTGACCGGTGTTGGGCATGGCTCAGCACAGCTGAGCCTGAGGGCGCTGCCCGCACCTGCGCCTCTAGCTTTCAGGGCCATACCCGAGATATTTGGCGCCAGTCGGCAAGGACACGCAACGGTCGGTGCGTTTACACCTGAGACGCGGTCGACATAGCGCACCTCCGTAAAACAGTCGCAATACCGACGTGATACCGACACCAAGATCGAGGGTTAATCTGCCCAAATGAACGCAACGGCATCAGGTTCGCTCTGCGGTTTTGACGCCGCGTCGAGCGTGACTTTGGGTGTACTTTACGTTTTGGTCAACCTGAAATGAGGAGGCACCATTGGAGGCACCTATGACCAATTATCCGCACATGTTGGCCCCGCTTGATTTGGGTTTCACCACACTGAAGAACCGTGTCCTGATGGGCTCGATGCACACAGGCCTTGAGGAGACCAAGGACTGGAACCGTGTCGCCGAGTTCTACGGCGAACGCGCCCGTGGTGGTGTGGCTTTGATCGTGACCGGCGGCATGGCACCAAGCCGGGAGGGCGGTGTTTTTCCAGGCGCAGCAGGGCTGTTTTCCGACGATGATATCGCCAACCACAAGGTGGTCACAGACCGCGTTCACGAAGGTGGTGGCAAGATCGCAATGCAAATTTTGCACGCCGGTCGTTACGCCTATGGACCAGAATGTGTCTCAGCCTCTGCGATCAAATCCCCGATCTCGCCATTTCCACCAAAGGAATTGGATGAAGAGGGAATTGAGAAACAAATTCAAGACTTTGTAACAGCCACTGTTCGAGCGCGCGAAGCCGGATATGACGGTGTGGAGATCATGGGCAGCGAGGGGTATTTCCTCAACCAGTTCATCGTCACCCACACCAACAAGCGCACCGACCGTTGGGGCGGATCGTATGAAAACCGCATCCGTTTGCCGATCGAGGTGGTGCGCCGATGTCGCGAGGCAGTGGGCGAAGACTTCATCATCATCTATCGTTTGTCGATGATCGATCTGGTGCCCAATGGTTCCACCCACGACGAGGTGGTACAGCTTGCACAAGCCGTTGAAAAAGCAGGCGCAACCATCATCAACACCGGCATCGGCTGGCATGAAGCGCGCATCCCGACCATCGCCACTTCGGTGCCCCGCCGTGCTTTTGCCTGGGTCACCAAAAAGCTCATGGGCAAGGTCAGCATCCCTGTGATCACCTCCAACCGCATCAACACACCGGGCGTGGCCGAAGAGGTGCTGGCGGAAGGCTGCGCGGATATGATTTCCATGGCGCGGCCGTTTCTTGCGGACGCGGATTTTGTGGCAAAAGCAGCTGACGGCAAAGGCGATCAGATCGCCCCATGCATTGGATGTAATCAGGCCTGCCTGGATCATACATTCGGTGGGAAACTCACGTCTTGTCTTGTGAATCCAAGAGCTTGCCACGAAACGGAGTTGCCAATCCTTGCAACAAAAGATGTGAAATCCATCGCTGTGGTGGGCGCAGGTCCGGCTGGTCTTGCGGCAGCAATGACCGCTGCACAGCGCGGCCACAAAGTCACATTGATTGACCGTGCATCGCAACTTGGCGGACAGTTGAATGTGGCCAAACAGATCCCTGGCAAGGAAGAATTCTGGGGGTTGGTGGATTGGTATAAAGTAATGATCGATGATCTCGGCATCAACGTGAAACTCAGTACCGAAGCCACTGTAGACATCCTCAGTGGCTATGATGACGTCATCATAGCCACTGGCATTATGCCGCGCGATCCAGGCATTCCAGGACAAGATCGGCCTGAGGTACTCAGCTATCTCGACGTGCTGCGCGACAAGAAACCAGTAGGTCAGAAAGTTGCTGTCATAGGCGCTGGAGGAATTGGGTTTGATGTTTCCGAGTTCCTGGTTCACGAAGGTGACAGCCTGACTGAGAACCTGCCAGAATGGATGCAGGAATGGGGCGTGAGCGACCCTTCCGTGCACCGCGGTGGGCTAGCGCCTGACGGGCCACAACCACACGCCCCCGCCCGTCAAGTGACGCTGATGCAACGCAAAGCCAAGGCACTTGGCAAGGGGCTTGGCAAAACCACTGGATGGATTCACCGCGCGGCGCTCAAGATGAAAAATGTCGAGATGTTAGGCGGCGTAAACTATGAGAAAATCGATGACGATGGGCTGCACATCTCCTTTGGAGAGGCGCGCGAAAATCCACGGGTGATCGCAGTCGACAACATTGTGATCTGCGCAGGCCAGTTGCCAAATCGGAGCTTAGCAGACTCCCTGGAAACAGAAGGTGTCACTTGCCACGTAATCGGCGGTGCAGATGTCGCAGCTGAACTGGACGCAAAGCGCGCGATCAACCAGGGCACCCGGCTGGCAGCCTCGCTTTAAGCCGACACCACATCACAATGAGAGTAGCGCGAAAGCGCTCCTCTCTGACATGAAAAAAGGCCCGACAAAACTGCCGGGCCAAAGTTGCTTTCAGGGAAAGCCAGGGAAAATTAGGGAACGTTTTGATTTACCAAGCGGTTGGACCTTTGTCGGCAAAAGCATGCACCAAGAAGTCGATGAACGCGCGCACCTTGGGTTGCGTGAACCGACCGGGCGGATACACCGCATAGATGCCTTGGGTTTCAACTGGAAGATCAGGGATCGCCTCTTGCACCAAACCCTGATCCAACGCGTCTGCATAAAGAAAGCTCGGTAGATACGCGATTCCCAGCCCAGCTTGCGCCGCATTCAGCAAAGATTGTCCATCGTTCACAGACAACCAGCCCGCGGTACGCACCTGACGTTTTTCACCCGACGGTGCGGTCAACTTCCAAACGGCCCCGTTGGATTGGCTGGAATAGTGCAGAAGTTTGTGGTGGTTCAGGTCGTCAATCTTTTCGGGGCGACCATATTTCTCAAAGTAAGCAGGCGAGGCGATCATCCGCTTTGTGGTTTCCGTTAACTTGCGCGCCCGCAGGGTGCTGTCTTCGAGCTCCCCAATGCGAATGGCCATATCGAAACCTTCGGAGATCAACTCCACATAACGATTGTTCAACACCATGTTCACTGTAATATCTGGGAATTCGCTAAGGAACTCACCTAAGACCGGTGACAGGTGGTTGACACCAAAATCCGTGGCCACCGAGATACGCAACAATCCTGAGGGTGCCGATTGCATGGACGTGACAAGCGCATCTGCTTCTCCAGCATCATTGAGCACGCGGCGAGCACGATCGTAATAGGCGAGGCCAATCTCTGTTGGCGACACACGTCGTGTTGTTCGGTTCAACAAACGTGCGCCAAGGCGCGCCTCAAGAGAGGACACATGTTTGGAAACGGCGGATTTTGAGATGCCCATTTTCTTGGCTGCATCTGTAAATCCACCCTGATCCACCACGGTGGCAAATGCTTCCATTTCGGTCAGGCGGTCCATTTTATCGTCCTCTAGTTTCTTCCTTGGACACAATAAATGACGGTGAAATCAGGCAGGATAAGGGCAGAGGCCGGACAATATCGGGGTTTTGCTTAGATCGTTTTCGGTGTGGAAACAGGGAAACGGTGGGTTTCCACCCGAGCTTCAGTTAGCCAAAGAGCTTTGAAAACTTGCGTTCACCTGAGGCCGTGAACTCAACAATGCGGGAGTCAGAAACGCGACACGCCCAGCCGCTCTCCAAAAAATGAGAGAGCAACGCACGGCCCAACTTTCCGGCCAAATGTGATTTGCGTTCAGACCAATCCAAGCACTCACGGCACATCGGGGCACGCGACTTTGGCAAGGTCGAAACGTCTAAATTCATTGCTGCGAGAAACCACCTCCCCTCTTCGGTGAGGCTTAGTGTGCCATCGTTTTTCATCAAGAACCCACCCGCAGTCATAGATTGATACATCTGCACGCCCATATCACCAGCCAAGTGATTGTAGCACACACGTGCTTTGCGCAGCGCCACCTCTTTGGGTCCGGTTCTTGTGCGCAAGTGACCAACATGCGCCGCAAATCCCATGAGCGTTTCGAGCACCATGGCCACTTCATCATCAGCAAGTGTATAGTATTTATGCCGCCCAGATTTCCGTGACACGATCAATTTGCCCGCTTCCAATCGCGACAGATGTGACGAAACCGTTTGCGGCATAACACCCGCCTCATTGGCCAGCTCCGTCGCGGTCAACGCCTTGCCGCTCATTAAGGCTGTTAGAACATTGGCGCGCGCCGGGTCGCCAATCAAAGACGCAATACGTGCTATATCAGGGCCGGATTTCATACTTCGACCATGACCGAAGCATTACACACAGACAACCCGCTATGTGTCTCCTCGTTACCGAAGGAGACCAATATGCTGACATGCATCATCCAATATCGAATTGACCCAACCAAGAAATCACAGTTCGAGCAGTACGCACGAAACTGGGGGCAAGCCATTCCCCGCTGCGGAGCGGATTTGGTCGGCTATTTTGCCCCTCACGAAGGCTCCACATGCTTGGCGTATGGGATCTACAACGTCAAAAGCCTAGCCGACTACGAAAATTACCGAGCGCGTTTGGCCCAAGACCCACTTGGTCGGCAAAACTATGAGTTTGCTCAAAGCGAGAAGTTTCTACTGCGAGAGGAACGGTCTTGGCTCAAACTGGCTTCAGCCCCACATGGCGATTTATCATGATTGCGGTGATTTTTGAAGTCGAACTCAAAGAGGGCATGCGCGAAGCGTATCTGTCAGTTGCCGCGTCCCTGATCTCTACTTTAAGCGAAATCGAAGGTTTCATTTCGGTCGAGAGATTTCAAAGCGTCACACAGCCAGACAAGCTGGTGTCTCTGTCGTTCTTCTTGTCGGAAGATGCTGTGATGCAATGGCGACAGTCTGCTGATCACCGATTTGCGCAACAGCAAGGGCGGCGTGCTATTTTCTCAGACTATAGGCTTCGCGTCGCAAATGTGTCGCGTGACTATGGGCTCACTGAGCGCTCAGAGGCACCGGATGACAGTGCGTCCTTTCACGAAGATCCCAAGACATAAACAAAAGACTGACCAAGCTTCTGGTCAGTCACCCAGCTTAGCGTGAACTTCATCTAGGTCGATTTCACCAATCGGCATTTTGTTTCCCGGGTTTTCAAAATCATATTTGAAAAGGTGAAAATCCCGTTTGTAAATTTCATAAACAAGGTGCATCGAGAGATCATCAAAGTAGTCTTCAACCGGATGCGCCCGTTTGGGACCATGTCCTTCAGATTCATTGAACCGTGGAATTTTTGCAAGATCGATAGCATGTGGCGTCTCGACACTGTCGAGCACTTGCTGCATCCCGTCGTTGAACTGCTCTGTCCAAAAGATCTTGTCGTAGGAGCCACCATTCACAATGAACGTAGATACATGGCCCGACATCGCAGACCAGTGAATATCCGGGTCCATGGGGCGGCGCCAACGAATGGTATCACGCGTGAACAATAAGAATCGGCGAAAACTTTGAATTTGGTCAAACTCTTGTTTGCCATCATCGCCTCCAACTTCGATCCCATATTTTTGGATCAGCATGGGCACCAAGTTGCCGCGGTAACGTTTTCCATTACGCTGAATCCCGCAAATTTTGTCGAAGAACGATGAGAGAATGCGAGTGTAGGGATTGCGCACGCAGGTAAATGCATAAGAGCTGTGCTCCCGTACATTGTCAGTGATGGGCTGATGACTTTCTTCCAGCGCCCACTTGTGCATGCCACCTTTGGCGTCGTGTATATCCCCATCATAGAAAGTCCCATGATCCGAATAAAACATGATCTGCCCAATGGTCGAACATGCGCATTTCGGGACAACCCGATAAACAACGCTTTCGCTCTCGGTCATCCAAGTGCCGGGAAAACCCATAGTCTGCCTCCATCGCCGCCGCGACTAGCTCATTTGCCACGATCTAAATGCGTATCAAAAAAATCCAAACAAAGCCTGTTTATTCAACGCACTTTCATCTTTAAATGGATAATGACACAACGTCAAAGTGGGGAATGAAGAAGCTAGATGGCGAGAATTGCTTATATTCTTCTGTGTCACAAGGATCCCGAAGCGATCGTCAAACAAGCTGAACGTCTTACAGCGACCGGCGACTATATCTCCATCCATTTTGATGCCCGCGCCAACCCCGAGCATTTTCGAATGCTTCAAGCCGCCTTGGGTGCCAATGAAAATGTGGCCTTTGCTGAAAAACGGATTAAATGCGGTTGGGGAGAATGGTCACTGGTCGAGGCCACGCTCTATGCCGTTGAAACCGCTGTAAAACGCTTTCCTAGAGCGTCTCATTTTTACATGGTTTCGGGCGACTGTATGGTGATCAAATCGTCGGAATACATCCATAAGTTTTTGGACGACAACGACGTAGACTTCATTGAAAGTTTCGACTTTTTTGAGAGCGAATGGATTAAGACCGGCATGAAAGCCGAACGGTTAATTTATCGACATTGGTTCAACGAGAGAACGCAAAAAAGACGTTTCTATGCGGCGTTCAACCTACAAAAAAAATTGGGATTGACCCGCGAAATCCCAGCTGACCTTCAAGTGATGATCGGGAGCCAGTGGTGGTGCCTGCGGCGTCAAACCGTCGAAGCAGTTTTGCATATGACGAAACAGCGTCGTGACGTAATGCGATTTTTCCGCACCACGTGGATACCAGATGAAACCTTTTTTCAAACGCTCGTCCGCCACCTCGTTCCAACTAATGAAATCCGCACCCGAACTCTAACGTTTTTGATGTTTACCGACTACGGAATGCCGCTCACATTTTACAATGACCACTACGATCTGCTGCTGAGCCAAGATTATCTTTTTGCACGCAAAATCAGCCCTGACGCGCTCGAACTTAAGGACCGCCTCGGGCAGCTTTACGCAGAGAAAGGCGTGGATTTCCAGATTTCTGCTGAGGGACCTAGCCTGTTCAAATTTCTGACGGGGCGAGGGCGACAAGGCAAACGATTTGCCAGCCGTTTTTGGGAAACAGAAAGTACGCTGGGGCGCGACCGGGAACTAATGCTGCTTGTGTGTAAAAAATGGCACGTCGCCAAACGGTTACTCGATAAAATTGGCAATGTGACAGATATTCCAACGATCGCCTATTTGTTCAATGAGGAAGGTACGCCACTACCAGACCTTGGTGGGATCCAGTCAACTTTGGGAAAGCGCACCAGACACAGGCGCGCGCTAATGCGCATGCTTTTTGACTATTACGACACCAACAGGCTTGTTGTTTGCCTAGATCCAAGTGCGCTTGATCTGATGCAGGACTTCTTTGATGATCGCTCTGTTACCCGCATGTTGGAAATTCAATGCGATTTTTCGGAACAATATTTGAATGGCCATGCTATTCGCATCGGATTGGCCGGGGATCAGACGCCGGCTGACACATTGGCGAGAATTCTGCCCACCATACGGCGCGACATTTTCAACGAAAGCGATCGTATTCGTGACGCAGGGTTTGAGAACATGATCCGAATGGTGGAAAACACCTCCGAAGATGAACACACTGAGGCCATCATGTCGTTTCTGCACGTCCCAGAGGATCAGGCACGAGAAATCGCGCGAACCAGCTATTTGTTCAGTGATTGACGCTTCTGTGGTTTGGTTTGCACTTTCCGATGCGAGAAAGTTTGGATGTCGCGCTCGCTATGCGTGTTTCGATTTTGTGAGCGCTAGAAAAACGTCTTCCAAATCCGCTTGCTCTGTTTTGACATCTTGGATGATGATCCCAGCAGCACGTACTGCGTTAAGCACATCTTCGGCGGAAGTGTCGCCGGTCTGATATGAGATAGCCAAGGCACCGCCCGCTATTCTCTCAACCGTTAGCCCGTCTGCTTCAGGCAATCTCTCGACGTCTCGCGCAGGTTGGATCACCATACACTTGCGGTCAATTTGCCCCAATAGGTTTCTGGTGCTGTCTCTTGCAACCAACGCGCCCTGATTGATGATCGCGATCTCATCACACATCTCCTCGGCTTCTTCGAGGTAATGCGTAGTCAAGATGATCGTTGTCCCTTGTTCTTGATTTAGACGGCGGACGTTCCGCCACAACATCTGGCGCAATTCGATGTCCACACCGGCGGTCGGCTCGTCCAAAACCAGCACTTGCGGTGAATGAACCAGAGCCTTGCCCAAAAGCAAGCGCCGCCGCATACCGCCCGACAATGTCCGCGCATATGCGTCGGCTTTGTCGGTCAGGCCGATCATTTCTAAGATCGCGTCGCTTTGGCGTTGAGATTTTGGCACACCGTACAGGCCTGCCTGAACTTCCAAAGCCCCCCGAGGTGTGAAGAAAGGATCCAGGTTGAGCTCTTGCGGCATGACACCGATCGCAGCCCGAGATTGACGCGGGTTTTCGTCTTGATCGAATCCCCAAATGCGCACTTGTCCAGCTGTTTTAGTCACCAAACCCGCCATGATGTTTATCATGGTAGACTTTCCTGCGCCGTTTGGCCCCAACAAGCCAAAAATCTTACCTGCAGGAATGTTCAGATTAATGCCCTTGAGGGCGCATTTCTTTGGTTCTCCACGCCCACCTGAGTATGTCTTTTCCAAACCAAGAATTTCGATTGCGTTCTGCGCCATTGCTACCCTTGCTCCTCGCCGTGCAATCCCTATTATTCGCCTCTATCGAAACAAGGTACGCACTACAACCGCCACCGCCTATGAACCCGCCAGATATCAGGCCACGCCTGCAATAGCCTAAGGACTTTCATGATGACCCTAGCAGCTCCAGAAACAAAAGTTGTCGACAGCTACCGCGTGTCTTGTGATGGCGGTGAAGGAGCTTTAGGTCATCCGCGAGTTTGGCTGCAAATTCCAGGTGAGCATGGCTGGGTGGAATGTCCTTATTGTGACTGCAAATTTGTGCACAAGGATTTTGAAAGCAATCACGCTTAACCAATCCGGAGTTGCGCGCCGCCATCATTGCGCACAACCAACACACCTTGCGTTTCTAGAGGTGCGTTTGGGCGTGATGCCGTTCTGGCGTCTCCAGATGTGAAATTGAGTTGAATTGTGTTAGCAGCGGTTGACCAAGTACCTTCTGCCAGCGATGGACGGACGTGTTCTGAATAGCCAAACACATTTTGGCCCACCCATCGACGTCGAGATCGAGAGTATGGCGCAAAACAGCTCCGATCAAACCACCTGATGTCACCACCAAAGCATGGCCATCCCCGGCTGAAATGTCCTTGATAGCAGCCTTCACTCGCGTGTCAAACGCTTCGAAAGACTCGGGAGCACCGTGAATTTTTCCGCGCTCCCACGCACGCAACACCTGGGGCAAGTGGCTCACAAAACCTTCTCGATCACTTGGCACTTGCAAGCCATATTGCTCATCCATCAAACGCGCCAAATCAAAGTAAGAAAATTCATTCAGTCTTGGGTCTATGACGACCTCAGCAAAACTATCAGCCCGCATACTTTGAGCGGTTTCCCTATGACGACGCAAACTGCCTGAGTAGACACGCTGGAAGGTTTGGCCACTTTCGCGCATGTGTTCTCCGAGCCAAACAGCCTGCTGATGGCCAAGTGGCGATAATTTATCGTAACTGGTCTCATCTCTGGCTTGCGTATTGGCCTGCCCGTGGCGTACGAGTGAAATATGAGGCATGAAAAGGTCTTCTGCTTGGTGTTTTGTTCATGCGTAAACAACCAGCGGAGCAAGGAAAAGCCAAAATACAAAACACCCACCAAATGCATGACGTATCAACCAGAATGCGACGCCTTGATACGCCAAACACAATACTACCCTTAGTCGTCTCGATAACATAATTCTGAGAACTACCTCCCGTCATTACCGAAAGGCTGTTTTTGTGCTGAACCCTGAACGGTTTTTGAAAGACTTACATACCCTAAGATCTTTTGGTGCATCAGGGGTCGGCAAGGGAGTAAAACGGCGCGCTTACAGCGACGCAGACATAGCCTCTCGTGAGTGGTTGGCGTCCCAATTTGAAGCAGCTGGATTAAAATCACATTTTGATCCCGTTGGTTCTGTGTGGGGCCTCTCAGGAGAGCATTCCCTACTTTTGGGATCTCACTCTGATACACAGCCAGAGGGCGGGTGGCTGGATGGCGCTCTGGGTGTTGTTGCTGCTCTAGAAATTGCCCGTGCCAACCAAGAAACCGGCGGACCGCCAGTTTCAGTGGTGTCATTTCAAGACGAAGAAGGCCGTTTCGGTGGCACGACGGGCAGCGCGATTTGGGCTCAACTTCTACCACTGGAAGAGGCCGACAAAATTACTGACACGGATGGGGTATCGCTCGCAAAAGCCCGTGGCTCCATGACACATTTGGATAATGGGTGGATCGATCCTGCACAGTTCACTGGTTATCTGGAGATGCATATTGAGCAAGGACCTTGGCTGGATAAAGCCAAACAGACGATCGGCATTGTCACCGAGATTGTGGGGATCCGGGAACTAAAAATCGTCTTTCATGGCGCGCAAAATCATGCTGGAACAACTCCAATGTCAATGCGTTCCGACGCATTTCAGATGCTTTCGACCTTTAACCAAACACTCAACCTAGCCCTAAAAGACGTTGCGGATGACAAGTCGGTTTGGACCATTGGCCATGTGCGGCTTCATCCTGGGGCCAGCTCTGTCGTTCCCGGAACAGCGGAGTTTATGATACAGTGGCGTGATGGATCTGCGAAGCGGTTGGATGAAATGGAAGCACAAGTTCGCAAAACAAGTATTGCTTGCGCCGAAGATTTTCATGGGACCGTAGAGCTGATTGAACAGTGGTCAATACCACCTACAAAAATGTCGTCGCGTTTCCAAAATGCTATGGAATACGCCGCGAAACAATTGTCCCCAGGGGCCTACAGCATGATGCCATCAGGGGCGCTGCACGATGCCTCCAATGTTGCGAGACTAATGCCTGCAGGCATGCTCTTCGTTCCGTCAATCAATGGGATCAGCCACGCATTTGAAGAAGACACGTCAGAAGCTGATTTGGTAAAGGGTTTGCAAGTGCTTGCGGCAACGATTGCCACACTTGCAAACTAGCCGCGTGCGTACCCGCGGCTCAAAGCGCGCGATCTAAAACTATCCGCAGCGACGGATGCATCCCTTAGATTTCCGAATATACTCACCATACACCGACCTTTTCCGCCAGAAACGCCCCACTCCCGTAACACCGAAACTTCTTCGAAAAGATTCATAGCAATCTCAACGCGGTAATACCGTGGTCGTGTCAGCTGTGAGGGTTTGTAGAGTATGCACATCGCCATGAAACGAGTCTATTGCACCTAAAGATGACGCGCAATACGCTCCATTGTTTGAAAAGTTACCCCAACAACAAACTATCAGAACCGCCTGAACTACGCCGTAGTTCGTGAAAATCCGCAAACTTGAGGTCACTCATCAAGCCCCTCGCATTTTCAATGTCTCAAAACCTGAATATCTCTGCGACTGGGCAAATCGGGTACGCGTAAAGCACACTCGCCTCGCCACTCCCTTGTGCCACCAGCCCACTCTAGCGCGCGAATGCGTCACCGGCCTTACCACGGCATCCAACTTCAACGTCTGGATTGGTCACGGTCAGTTTTAGATACGCACAGATCATTTTTTGTCGCCGTTGGGTTGATGGCATCAAAGTAACGATCCATGAGGCAGGCGAACGCGTGTAATGACATGTACGGGATGGTAATTTTCACGCATGGGCACACATTAGACGATCTTACGGTAGTAATGTTCTTGGTTCGCTATTGTTCGTTGGCTAATGCAAGAAAAGCTCTGTCGCCTCGCTACACGACTATCGTTAGACCCGTTACCCGCGCGGGATCTACTCAAAATCTAGAACTCTTTGAACGGTTACAAGCCCACACAAGAACCGCTACGGGTTGCAAAAACAGCGGAACAAATGGAGCAGGGAAAGACTGAAATGCTTCGCTCGCTTCAAAGACAAGACACTCGGACGCGCTTTCAGCGCAACCCTATGCAGACATTTGGATGGGTGGTCGGGAACCCCAATTTTTGGCCGTCAGCAAGAATTAGAGCGTTTAGAGACCTGTTGATCACTGGGTTTCGCGCACGGGCTCTGACTTTTTGACCTAGCGGGCATGTCCCAAGCTTCTCATCCTTTATTAGATGCCAGTAGTATAGCTTCTACACGCCTGTTCGATTGTCTGCCCTCTTCAGTTTGATTGGAAGAAACCGGCGCAAGATATCCGACTCCATGGGCCTCAACCTGCGATCTTTTAACTCCGTATTCATCAACCAACAGTTCCAAAACAGAAACCGCTCGTCTCTGTGACAAATTGACATTGCTTGAGAGTACGCCCTCGGTATCAGTATGTCCGACAAGCGCAATGCGTTGATCCGGGTGATTGTTCAAAAAATCAGAAAGATCCTGTAACGAAACAAATGTCTTCTGAGTTAACGTCGATGAACCAGTTGCGAACACAAGATCAGACAACGCAATATGTCCCTGAGAACGCAGAATGGCAGAGGTTGAGACGTTTTCATTTATTTTCGAGTTGGTTGCGGAAGAAGCCTCAGGCGTTTGATCAGCGCGAGCACCTGAAGGAAGAGCTTTTTCTTTATCAACCAATTCTTCGGAAACGCCTGTCGGAGCAACTGTATTTATCTGAACCATTCCTGCTTGAACAGTCCGGCTCACCAGTGCCCAAATTCCCTCGCTTCCCTCGGGGGTCTCTCTTTGAGCGGACAAGAAGTGGTAGTCTGACAGGTCTACAAACATGTTTGGCGGTAAAAAAACATCTAATCCAAATCGGAAATCGAACCCACCACAAGCGACACTGTCGCATGAGAAAACAACATCAAATCCTTCGGCCTCCAACTGTGAAATCAAAGCTGCCGCCGTGTCGGTCGTATTGGTAAAACCGCTGGACACACGCCAGCTTCGGCGTTGAAGGTCTCCGCGCAGTGAAATACTTTGAATGCTGTCTTGAGAATATGGTCCTGTCGGAATGGAAAGAACATTTTTCGAGACCGACTCAACTGCAAGCAGCTGGGCGCCAGAACCCAATTGTGGTTCAAAAGCCCAACTGACAGAAGGAAACAAAGCAATCCCTATAGCGCAAGCAAACTTCATCGTGATTGAGCGTGGTACTCTTGATTTGGCACCATATTGGTTGCGGATGCGACTCGGTTAGACATGTTGTAAAATCCGACTACATTGGCGATGTCCCAAATGTCGCGATCATCAAACCCCGCATCTCGTAGAGCGCTGCGATCAGCCTCTTCTATCGTGCTGGAAGCGGTGGTCATTTTTTCCGCAAACGCCAGCATCGTGTATTGACGCAGGCCGAGATTAGCGACACGCCAATTCATCACAAGTTTCTCTCCCAACATTGGGTCATTGGACAATTGGCGCACCGCCGCTCCATGCGCTACGAGGCAGTAGAAGCATTTATTGATCGAACTCACCACCACTGCGATCATTTCCCGTTCCAGTTTGGACAAACCACTGTCGGCCAGCATCAAATCGTTGTAGAGCGCTGTAAAGGCAGTCAGTTTGGCTTCATTCGTCGCATAAGCCTTTAAGACATTTGGGATCAGACCCAGTTTTTCCTGACAAATCTCAAAATATCGCTGTGTCTCTACCGGCAAGGGATCCAGAATAGGTATGTCTAGGGCCGTGGGTGTTTCCTTACCGCTCATTTCAAATCTCCCCGATGTACTGGCTTCAGCCTGTAGTGGTATTTTCCCACAACAGACATGTTGAGGGAAGTGTATAGCGCGTTTGCGCCCACATTGGCTGTGGTGCAGACGACAGACAAATGCGTTCCGCCATTTTGCAGAACCCACTTCGCAGCACGCCGCATCAAGAATTTTGCGATGCCCTGTCGGCGCTGAGAGGATAGAATTTCAAGTGCGTGCACCATACCGACACCACTATGCATCGCTAAAAAACTTGCGCCAGCAGGCTTATCGTTCCACCGGGATACAAACCCTGTTTTCGGGCCCTTAGCACGCCGCATTACGTTCAAGCGCTCAGGCCCGACCCCACCTGCGGCCCAGATTTCTTCCATGATTTTAAGCGGCTCCCAAGCTGGGATCGCGGCGGTCCTAGGCAGACTTTGGTCGGCAAGGTCGATAGCTGGGATCACATACATTGTTACGGGATCGACGAGTTCATAACCACGTTTCTTTAGCGTGTCATCCAACAGTGTCTCTTCATCGCGCAACTGAAACAGTGGGACCTGCGAAAAGCTACTCATCGCAGTTTCAGCCATGACCACATCTTGTAGGCCTGCGTCCTTCAAACTGGTCGCAGCCGAAACTCTTTTACCTCCACCTTTGCCGTTTCGGATCAGGAATGCGCCCTTCCGCTGAATGGCCGCCGCTGGCCAAGTCGCATCCAAAACATCAAAAAGCGTATCGGCGCTTGGTAACTCTAACACGCAAAGGTCCCCACGAGATCAGCCATGGCTGCATCAATGCGACTACCATCAGTACCGCGAACGACAACATTTGCACCATATGCCCCGTTGTCTTGAAAGGGATATGAGCCGAAAGACAGATCGGAAAACTTTTGTGCAAGCTCCGCAAGAGGCCCTGCGATTTCGCCCTCACCTAGATCAACTCGAAGCGTCTGGCTCAGCAGCGGCTCACCGCCCGTCAAAGTGGGCAAAACGCTGGCAACCATTGCTTGAAAAACACTTGGCACGCCTGCCATGACATAGACATTTTCTAGTATGAAACCGGGTGCAACAGAGACCGGGTTATCGATCAAAGAAGCCCCATTGGGAATACGTGCCATCCGTTGGCGCGCATGGTTGAATTCTTTTCCGGCGGCATCATAGTGCTTTTGGAGCAGTTCCCTCGCATCGTCGCGAACATCAATTTTACGGCCAAAAGCTTTGGCCACACAATCCGATGTAATATCATCGTGTGTGGGTCCTATTCCTCCAGAAGTGAAAACGCATTGGTACGAAACAGACAGCTGTCGAACCGCTTCAACGATCTTATCTTCGTTATCCGCGACGATCCGTACTTCCGACAAGGTGATCCCATGTTTTGTCAACTCGCCAGCAAGATAGTGCATGTTCGCATCGCGCGTCCTACCCGACAGTATTTCGTCTCCGATCACCAACATCGCAGCAGTGGGGTTAGACATAATCACATTCCTTGTCAGTGGCATAAAGCAGGTATAGGCCTGTGGCATGCGCTTTCAAACCCCTCTTGTTCCCGCCCGCCTAGTACAACGGTACAAACGTTTTCTTATAGATGCCACGCTGGAGGATGGCACTGAGGTGACTGCACATTGCGCCAACCCAGGCTCTATGCTGGGACTCGCACTCCCTGGTAGCAGAATTTGGCTCGAACCCAACGACGACCCCAAGAAAAAGCTGAAGTACGGGTGGCGCTTGATTGAACATGAGACGGGACATTTCACGGGCGTAGACACGTCAGTGCCCAACCGGGCACTTAAAGAGTACCTAGGAGAACACGGAATCCCTGAGTTCGCGGATTACACAGATGTCAGACCCGAAGTCAAATATGGGCAAAACAGCCGTATTGATTTTTTGCTGTCCGCACCCGACCGGCCAAATCACTATCTGGAGGTAAAGTCAGTCACGTTGTCCAGAAATACGGGAGTAGCCGAGTTCCCTGACAGCGTGACTGCGCGTGGTACTAAACATCTGGCGGAACTGATCGATATGAAGGCCTTGGGTCACGACGCTACGATGCTCTACTTGGTTCAACGCACCGACGCGGAACTAGTCAGCTTGGCTGATGATATCGATCCGAAATACGCAGAAGCTTTTGAAAGAGCTCGTACTGCAGGTGTGAATGTGCTGGCTTACAGATGTCAAATATCTCCAGAAGAGATCGAAATCGACCAGAGGATCCCTTTCCTTTAGGAACAGGCTGAACGTGAAATCGTTGCACCTCTGGCACTTTCTACATTTTGCACTTAGATAGCGATGAACCCAACGCGACGGAGCAGACCCTATGATCGGCAAAGGCCGCCAAACCCGAGATGGCATTCACATTTATGCCCCAGACGACCACTCAGGTATGCACAAGGCGGGCGCTCTTGCGTCACAGATTCTGGATGAAATCGCAGAGCACGTTTTCCCAGGGCAAACTACGGCAGAACTCGACCGGCTGATCGAAACAAAAGTAGATGCCGCCGCGGCGCAATCAGCGACCATCGGGTATCGAGGGTATCAGCATGCGAGCTGTATTAGCGTAAATCATGTTGTTTGCCATGGTATTCCGGGAAGCCCAATCCCAAAATGGAAAAAGGAAACCAGCGCCCAAAAAGAAGACCCAATGCGCGCTGACGACAAGCTGATTGATGGCGACCTTTTGAACATCGACGTCACCGTGATTGTGGATGGGTGGTTTGGAGATACAAGCCGTATGTATGTTGCCGGGAAACCCAAAGGGTTTGCCAAAAAACTCATTCAAGTGACCCATGACGCTCTGATGTTAGGCATAGAGGCTGTCAAACCCGGCAACACTTTTGGCGACATTGGCCATGCAATCCAGACTTATGTCGAGCGGCAACGTATGTCGGTAGTGCGCGATTTTTGCGGTCATGGGTTGGGGCGCGTATTCCACTCTCCACCAAATGTGCTGCACTATGGCCGCGCCGGCAGTGGACCAGTGCTGGAAGAAGGAATGTTCTTCACCATCGAACCTATGGTGAACTTGGGTCGCCCGGAAACCAAGGTGCTTGCGGACGACTGGACAGCGGTGACCCGCGACAAATCTCTATCGGCGCAATTTGAACACTCTGTTGGGGTTACTTCCGACGGGGCGGACATATTCACTCTATCCAAGGCTGGGCTTTACCATCCGACTTGGACTTAACCGAGGACTCGCAAACGCTGCGCTGCGTATTGTTTGCATGGGCCACGCGCAAGGACGATCAGCCCTTGGAACGCGACCGTCTTAGAAAAGAAATGTGGGTGTCCCCATACCTACGCACATCAAGCATTTCAAACCCCTGAGGCGCTACTTGCGGTGCACTTTCTTCCCAAACAATCAAAGCAGCTTCTGCAAACCAGCCCCGCTTCGCAGCGTTCAACAACGTCGGTGTGCCTAGGTTCTTTCCGTACGGCGGATCTACAAAGACCAGATCAAACCCACTTTCCGGATTGTCCCTCAGCCTGGTTGCATCCAATTGTAACTGGCTGATCTGCTCTACAATGCCCAACTTTTTGAAGTTATCTTGCAATAGTCTCGAAGCTATGCGGCCATCATCAACAAAAGCCGCGTACGCAGCCCCCCGCGAGAGAGCTTCAAGGCCCAACGCTCCCGTTCCAGCAAAGAGATCAAGAACACGGGCATTGAAAACCGGATCTCCAAACCTCCCGCCTTGAAGCACATTGAACACGCTCTCTCTCACCCGGTCAGTCGTTGGACGCAGATGATTGGCGGCATCTCCTTTTCCAACAGAACTCAGCGATGTGCCCCGCCATTTGCCCCCGATAATCCTCACGCGTGCAAAAGGTCTTTGATGTCGATGCTGACGTCAGACACCAGCTCTGGCCGCGGGGACTTACCACCTTCGATCAGCCGCTTGCCAACCATGTAATCGCGTGGAGCGTTAGCTGCATCAACCGCGAGAAGCTTATCTTCTTTGTAGTACCAAAATGACTTCACCCGTGCGCTACTTTCCCGGGAGACGATAGTGTCATACCCAACGTTCAAACCTGCGATTTGCAACTTCACATCATATTGGTCAGACCAGAACCACGGCTTGGCGTTATATGGTTTTTGGCTGCCCATGATGTTCTCAGCGACGACCTCAGCTTGATCGATCGCGTTTGGAACACTCTCAAGGCGAATTTGCGCGCCCTTGTACGGAAATGAGGCGCAATCTCCAGCGGCCCAAATGGACTGCGCACTTGTGCTGCCATAGCCGTCTGTCTTGATCCCGTTGTCCAAATCGATTCCCGCTTTTTCGGCGAGTGACACCTCAGGTTGCACACCAACGCCCGCAATCACGAAATCGACTTCAAGAGTTTGTCCATTTGTCAACTCTGCCATTTGCACACGAGCTTTGCCAGAGAGCATCGAAAGGCCAACACCCTCGACAATCTTCACTCCATGCTGCTTGTGCAGCTCTCTGAAAAAGTCGCTTGTTTCTGGTGCGGCGACCCGTTGGAGAATCCGCTCAGATGCCTCAACCAATGTAACCTTGAGCCCCTTGGATGCAGCAACCGCAGCGGCTTCAAGCCCAATGTAGCCGCCACCGACAATCAAAACGTTTCGCCCTGGTGCAAATTCAGGTGCCATTGCGTCAACATCTGCAAGCCCACGCACAACAAAAACGCCTTCTAGCTCGCCACCTATGCTCGCGGGCAGCCGATTGGGAGTAGCACCCGTGGCCAGAACCAAATGGTCATAGGAAAATTTATTCTCGTCGACAGAGATCGTTTTCGCGACACTGTCAATTGCACCGACATCAGTGTTCAGTAGCAAATCAATGTTTTGCTCCTTATAGAAAGCTTTAGGACGCAGAAACAATCTCTCCAAAGACATCTCGCCGAGAAGATACTTTTTTGACAGGGGCGGGCGCTGGTAAGGCAATACTGGTTCCGCGCCGATCAACGTGATTAGCCCTTCAAACCCCAGGTTTCGAAGTTTGGCAACACACGCTGCCCCAGCCTGCCCCGCACCAACCACAACAACATGCGTCACGTAACTTTCCTTCAACTGCCATTGCCTCAATTCTGCGAGACAGTACAGTGGGTATTCAATGAAACGCAATCAAGAGATTACTCAGATGACAATTTCAGTTGGTGATACGCTGCCCAGTAGCACACTCATGAAAGTCGGCAGCAACGGCCCAGAACCGGTTAGTGTCGACGGCCTGACCCAAGGCCGCAAGGTTGTAGTCTTTGGACTGCCTGGGGCATTTACATCCACCTGTTCCAGCGCGCACTTGCCGAGCTTTATGCGCACAGCAGAGAGCTTCAAGAGCAAGGGGGTCGATGAGATAATCTGCGTCGCGGTGAATGATCCTTTCGTCATGGATGCTTGGGACAAAGCAAATGAAGCAAAGGAAGCAGGGCTAACTCTGCTTGCAGACCCAACCGGCAATTTTACGATTGCGATGGGTCTTGAGTTCAGTGTGCCGGAGATAGGATTCACAAACAGATCCAAACGCTATTCTGCTGTCGTTGACGACGGAGTGCTGCAAGTAATCCACATCGAAGAGTCCCCGGGCACATGCGAAATCAGCGCTGGTGAAACACTGCTTGCTGAAATCTGACTACTAAAGGAGCCCAGCCCTATTGGGTTAGGCTCCACTCGCTGCCAAGGCATCCATTTTTCTGGCCAGTTTCGCGTCCAATTCTGTAATACCACCGGCATCATGTGTAGTGAGTTCAATCTCTACCCGACTGTAGACGTTGCGCCACTCTGGGTGATGGTCCCATTTTTCACACCAAATCGCTATCTGCGTCATCCAACCAAAGGCTTGAACAAAACTATCAAACTGAAACGTCTTTTTGAGGGCGGATTGATCGCCTGAAACCTCCCAGCCACTACTACTCAACGGGTCCAAAACCTCTGCGCGTATTGCGCCTCTCAGTACCTCGGTCATTGATGATCTTCCTCGCTGAATTTTTTGAAAGGCCCCCATGCAGTCAATATTTCAATGTCGTCAGACACCGCCTTACGTTCCGCTTCTAAATAAGACCGAACCGCTTCGAGAAATCCAGAATCGCGCAGCCAATGCAACGAGTGCGTGGGAACAGGTAAATACCCACGCGCCAGTTTATGTTCACCCTGCGCGCCAGCTTCCACTGACGCGATCCCGTGCTCAATCGCCCAATCCATTGCTTGATAGTAGCATAGTTCGAAATGCAAACACGGATGATCCTCGACGCAGCCCCAATAGCGGCCAAACAACGCCTCCGCTCCGATAAAATTCAGAGCCCCTGCGATCGGCCGCCCATCACTAATAGCAAAAACCAACAAAACATCACTGCGCATGGTTTCATGCAGAGCATCAAAAAAAGCCCGCGTAAGGTAAGGGGTTCCCCATTTTCGGGCGCCAGTGTCCTGATAAAACGTCCACATTGCATCCCAGTGTTCTGGAAGGATCTCAGGGCCCGTAAAGGTTCGGATTTCGCCGCCAAACGCCCGAGCCTTTGCCCGCTCCTTGCGAATATTCTTGCGTTTTCGTGACGAAAGTTTTGAAAGAAACTCATCGAAATTATGATACCCATCATTCAGCCAATGAAACTGCTGGGAAGTGCGATGCAATAGTCCAAGCGCTTTGCCCACTTCTGCTTCTTTTTCTGAGCAGAACGTGATGTGAACACTGCTGAGCTCGTTATCAGAAGCGACCTGTACCATTGCCTGTGTCAAGGCAGATTGTGCTGTCGCTTCCCAACCTGGGCGCGCCAAAAATCGTTCGCCGGTCACTGGAGTAAACGGCACTGCCACCTGCATTTTTGGATAGTATCGCCCGCCGGCCTGCTCATATGCGTGTGCCCAGTTATGATCAAAAACATACTCACCCTGACTATGTTCCTTGATGTAAACTGGCGCCACGGCAACTAGCATTTGGTCTGACTTCACGGCCATGTACCTAGGGTGCCAGCCTGTCCCGACACCAATCGAGCCACTTTTTTCTAAGGCATGCAGAAAACGGAAGGTGATAAATGGGTTTGCGCTTTGCCCAGCGGCACAAGCATCCCAATCTTCCTCAGACAATTCCTTTAGGGAGGTGTGCACCTCAACCGTAATCTGGCTTCCGTCCATATCCAACCTCCGCACAGTTCTGAATGTTGAGTTTTACTCGCCAACGGTCAAGTCGACCTCGCAACGTAATGGTGGGACTGTGACAGATTTTATTGTTAGCATACAATCGCGACTAAATTAGGAGCACCAAGACTGCGCGCCGACACTCGGCACACTCAGCGCCGCTCCACATTGAAACACTTCGGAATGCCTTCAAGAGATTTGGAAAATTCCCTCAATTTCGACAGCAACGCCTAAAGGAAGCGCACCCGCAGAGACTGCAGAACGCGCATGACGCCCCTTTTCACCAAGTGCTTCAACCATAAAATCTGAAGCGCCATTCACGACCTTTGGTTGTTCAGTGTAGTCAGGAGTTGAGTTCACAAAACCAGTGAGCTTTACAACGCGAACCAGTTTATCTAGGTCACCGCCACACGCCGATTTGAGAGCAGCCAACAGTCCTATAGCACAGGTCTTGGCAGCCGCCGCGCCGGCATCAGTGTCCATGTCGTGACCAACTTTCCCCACGATCAAGCCTTCCGCATTCATGGAAATCTGACCGGAAACATACACGATATCGCCAACAACCACATATGGAACATAGTTTGCTGCCGGTGCCGAAACCTCAGGTAAAGCAATACCCAACTCACTCAAGCGCGCTTCAATTTTGCTCATATTTATGATCCCAAAAGACTTCGTTCCCGCGAACGCTAGACCGCGAAACAGAAATTGAAAAGGCGTTTTTCAGTTAGCTTTCGCGAAAGGCTTTGACAAAGTAATCGGTCAACGGCTTGGTCAGATAGACCAACGGACTTTGGTCTTGTGTCCGCAAGAACGCGTCGACTGGCATGCCAGGCAGTAGAAAGACATCAGATGGAAGCTTTTCCACTTCGCCTTCAGCCAATTCGATTTCTGCTTTGTAGAAAGTTGCACCGGTTTGCTCATCCTGAAAGGCATCTGCCGAAATGTGTACAACTCGGCCAATGAGTTCAGGTGTAACCCTTTGATCGAAAGCCGAGAATCTTAGCGAGACGCTTTGCCCAGGATAAACTTGATCCACATGGATGGTGGGGACTTGCACCGCGGCAACCAAAGGTCTGTCCTGAGGTACTATAAACAGCAATGGATCAGCGGGGCGAACAACCGAGTTTGGAGTAAACACGTTCAAGCCATACACCACGCCTGAAACAGGGGCGCGTATCGCAAGGCGTTCCATTTTCTGATGGAGTTGTCGCCTGCGCTCAGCCAGTTCCAGTTCTCGGTATCTCAAATCTCTAAGCGTCGTAATGGCTTCTTCGCGCCGCGTCGTTTCCAATTTCAGGAGTTCGATCTCTATTTCGGTGATGCGCCCCTCCGCTTGTGCGCGATTTGCGATCAATTCGCCAACGCGACCTGACAAAGACGCCGCCTCCCGTTGCAGAGCAAGTACACGTGTGGCCTGAGCCAGCCCTTTATCCAACAAACGCTGTTGATCCTGCAGTTCGTCTTGGATCAGTTCAAGCTGTCGCTGCAGAGCTACGCTCTGTGCATCAACACCTTGGATCTGGCTCACGATCTGAGCGACACGTTTCCCCATCTGATCCATATTTCGATCAAATGTGTCTCGTCTTGCTTCGAAGAGCCGAACCTGACCGTCAGTGAACCCTTTGACGTCTTTGTTCTCTTTCGCCGCGCTAATCAGTTCCGGATCAAATGTCACGTCATCGGCAGAGTCACGTTCTGCCTCCAAACGGCCGCGCCGCGCCATCAACTCCCACAACTGGCCTTCTGTAACAACAAGCTCAGACAACAAATCGACATCGTCCAGCAGTAGTAACAACTGCCCCTGCGCTACCTGGTCCCCTTCATCGACAGCAATTTCAGTTATAATTCCACCGTCGATGTGCTGAACAACCTGTCGGTTCCGGTCCACTTCAACACGCCCAGAAGCGACGATTGCTCCAGCGATTTCGGTCCCAACAGCCCAGGCACCAAAACCAAACACAAACACCAGAAGCGAAACGATTCCTAGCGTCATTGGGGCGCGCGCAGTCCAACGTGTTTCGGGCTTCATTGGACACCTCCGGGAGTGTTGGAGTTTTTAACTTCTGAATAGTTTTGCAGGACTTCTTTTAACACAGTATCCCTCGGACCAAACGCTCGGCGAGCACCTTGATCGAGAACCAACAATTTGTCGCATTCTTGAATCGCCGCTGGCCGGTGTGCCATGATCAAGACGCTCTTCCCCATCGCCTTCATTGAGCGAATTGCAGAATTGAGCGCTGTGGAACCCTCATTGTCCAAATTTGAGTTAGGTTCATCCAAAACAAGAATCGCAGGATCCCCGTACATCGCACGCGCGAGGCCAATTCTTTGAATTTGCCCTCCCGAAAGGCGGCCGCCCTGAGATGTTACCTGCGTATCATACCCATCGGGCAACTTGAGAATCATTTCGTGTGCATCTGCGGACTGAGCAGCTTGGACAACTTTCGTTGCATCGGGCGTTTCCGCTAAACGAGATATATTTTCAGCGATGGTACCATCGAACAATTCAACCCTCTGAGGTAAATACCCGATGTATCGACCAAGATCTGTCGGGTCGTATTGGTCCAATGCAGCGGCGTCCAACCGAACTTTGCCACCTGCCGTCCGCCAGACGCCTGTAAGCGCTTTGGCCAGCGTGGATTTACCTGCACCCGAAGCACCGATCACACCTATCGCCTCTCCGGGAGCCACTTCAAACGACAGCATTCTTAGCGAAGCCTGCGTTTCTCCCGGCGGCACCACCGTAATTTGCTGAACCTGAAGACGCGCCGCAGGTTCGGGTAATTTGGTGCGTGCAATTTCAGGCGGCACCTCAGTCAGCAACTCCGCTAAGCTAGTCCAGCCGCGGCGGGCACGTTGTACCACGGCCCATTGGTTCACCGCCATTTCAACAGGCGCCAATGCGCGTCCAAGAAGAATAGACCCCGCAATCATGGCTCCGGGCGTAATTTCTCCCTTCAAAGCAAGATATGCACCAAGACCCAACATTGCCGATTGCAAAAACAGTCGGAATGTCTTGATGCTGGTTGTGAAAAACCCTCCGATATCCGCTGCAGATACTGTGGCGCGCAGGGATTTTTCGCGTGTTTTTTGCCATCTGCGAAATGCAGCTTCTCGCATGCCCAAAGCGCTTATCATTTCCGCCTCAGATTGGAGCTGAGTGGACATGTAATTGGACGCGTGAGATGCTAAGGTAAGTTTCTCAAGAGGCTTTTTCGATGAAACCTGATTGAGAACGGCGGCCAAAATCAAAGCACCGCCTCCGGCTACGGCTAACGCCCCAAGCCACGGGTGAAAGAGAGCGATTCCGATCAAGAAAATAGGGGTCCACGGAGCGTCGAAAAACGCCGTCAAAACCGGCGAGGTCAGTAGTCTCTGCACGGCTTCTAAATCCGCAATCGCCGTTTGTGCGCCAGCCGTGCGTCCCAAAGACGACCTACGCAAGGCGGCTGAAAACACGCGGTGATCGAGGTCGTCTTGAAACCGCGCACCTACTCGCGCCATAACACGGCCACGTACGAAGTCTAAAACGCCCATTAGACCAAACAAGAATGCAACCAAGAGAGAAAGGGCGACCAGAGTTTGCTCTGAACCGCTTCCGAGCACCCGGTCATAGACTTGCAGCATGTACAGCGGTCCGGTGAGCATCAGCAAATTTACAACAAAACTAAAAACACCAACCGCCCAATAAAGACCCCGACTCTTTCTGCGCACCCACCTCAGCTCTTCCAGGCCCTTGTCTGTCGCCATTGTGCGCATAAGGTACTCTCTTTATCTTTTGGTGGCACACAGCCACGAACATCTATACATCGCGTGAAAAACCGGGTCTGGTGGCCTCCGAAGTGCGATTGCTTCGTCACCGTTTGAGTCTGTTTATTCCGTCGGGGTAGACTATCTATTAAGTCCAATATGCCAAAGTTGGTTTACAAAAGAGATAAACGACGTGTCAGTCCTGCCACAAATTTGTATGAAACGATATGGCCGCGCGATGATCTTATTCGCGGCGCTTGCAATGTCAGCCTGTACGGGCTCAAAGCCATCTTCCGGCATCAATGATCCAAACGAATCCGCAAACCGTCGAATTCATGCCTTCAACAAATCTGTCGACAAAGTCCTTCTTTCGCCCGCCTCTAACGGCTACGGAACGGTGATACCTTCCCCTTTGCGAAAAGGGTTTTCTAATTTCGCAGATCATCTCTCCTTGCCCAATGACGTCATCAACAATGCACTTCAGGGCGATATTGAGGGAGCCGGATCTTCTGTCGCGCGCTTCGTAGTGAACACGGTATTCGGGCTAGCAGGGTTTGTTGATGTTGCGACCTCTGGCGGCATGGAACGTTACGATACTGATTTTGGGGAGACTTTGCACGTTTGGGGTGCCGGCGAAGGCGCATACACCGAGCTACCTTTTTTTGGCCCATCAACGACCCGAGACTCCTATGGTCTGCTCGCTGACATAATCCTTGACCCGTTCTTCGTAGTTACCCGTGAGCCTACTCGCTATATTGGCGGTGTCGCGTATGTCGTAAACGCAATGGGAGATCGCTATGAGTATGATGCCACGATCGACTCGATTTTGTATGAGAGCGCCGACAGCTACGCTCAGGCTCGCATTCTTTACTTGCAGAATCGACGCTTCGAACTTGGAATGACTGACGAAAGTACCTATGTCGATCCCGAATTTGACCCCTACGAGGATCCTTATGCCGATTTCTAAGCTATCCAGACGCAAATTCGTTGCCTTGACCACGTCCACCGCATTGGCAAACATGCTCGCATCCTCATCGCTTGCACTGACTGATGCCAGTGCAAAGCAACTGATTGATGCAGCGGTCAGCGACATCAATCGGGTCATTTCGTCTGGTAAGGCGCTAAATGCTATGATCAAGGATTTTGAACGAATTCTTGTGAAATATGGGGACGTGTCCATAATTGCCCGCTCTGCACTCGGGCCCGACGCGAGAAGCCTGAGCAACAGTCAGCTAAGATCTTATACAAAAGCCTTTCAGGGCTATATTTCACGTAAATACGGCAAACGGTTCAATGAATTCGTCGGAGGAAAAGTTGAAGTTGTCGGAGCTCGGCCAGTAAAAAGTTTCTACGAAGTTACAACCAAAGTGACATTGAAAGGCCAAGCGCCCTTTCAAGTGAATTTCTTGGTCTCTGATAAATCCGGCAAAGACAAGTTCTTTGATATGATTATTGAAGGCATTAGCTTACGCTTGTCCGAGAAAGCAGAAATCGGGGCAATGTTGGATCGGCGCAAAGGCGATATCAATCTGCTCATTCAGGACCTCAAGAAGGCAGGGTGAAGAGGCGGAGTGCGCCGCGGCAAAATGAGAAGCCGATGTGGATTGCGGGTTAGTTTCGACCAAATATGTCCTTTAAAATGCCGTTGACGACATCATCGATACCCTGACCCCGTTTTTTCTGGGGAGCGCGCTTGGGTTTCGGCTGCGACTTGGGAACAAATGCTGGCAAAGGGCGCGGCTCCAAACCTTCATGAACCCGAACCATCGCTTGACTCCAAATCTCTGCCGGTAGCCCGCCACCCGTAACACCTGTCAACGGTGTGTTGTCATCATATCCCATCCAAACGCCTGCGACGTATTCACTCGTGAAGCCAATGAACCAAGCATCGCGCGCCGCCTGCGTTGTTCCGGTTTTGCCGGCGACCTGCCAACCCGGCAACTGCGCGCGACCACCTGTTCCCTCGCTGACAACTTTTTCCATCATCCAAATCAGTTCGCGTGCCGCGGCATCTGAAATCACACGTTCCCCTATACCTCCCCCAGTACCCATCAAAGCATTCTGCTCGCCTAACAATCGCAACTCAACCAAACCATAAGGTGTCACGGATGATCCCCCATTTAGGATCCCTGCGTACGCACCGGTCATTTCCAGAAGACTGCTCTCGGAGGCTCCCAAGGCAAGAGCGGGGCCAGCGGCCAAATCGCTCTCAATGCCGAACATGTTCGCAACCGTTCGCACATTCTCCCGCCCGGCCTTTTCGGAGACTTTGACCGCTGGAATGTTAAGTGAATTCATTAGAGCGAACGTCAGAGAAACTTCGCCGTAGTATTTTCCCGTATAGTTCTTTGGACACCAACGCCCGGAGCCAGCGATGTTCTGACAATAAGGTTCATCCACAACGGAGTCATCGTAGTGCGCACCTTTCTCCAACGCGGTGGCATAGACAAATGGTTTGAATGCGCTGCCTGTCTGACGCTTGGCCTGTGTCGCACGATTAAACGCGCCTGAAACTTTCGTTTGGCGCCCACCCACCATTGCACGTACTGCGCCATCCGCAGACATTACGACAATAGCCGCCTGCGCTTTAGAGCCTTCGCGCACTTTGTTGTCAAAGACCCACTTGAGGCCCTCCTCAACCGCAGTCTGAATACGTGGATCCAGTGTGGTCTTTAGGATTACATCTTCCGTGGTGTTTCTTGTAAAAAACTCAGGCCCAGATGACATCACCCAGTCAGCAAAATACCCACCTGCTTTGGCTTTCGCCGCCTCAGATAGAGTTGCAGGAGACTTTTGATTCCGGGCCGTTTCGAGATCACTCAGGTAACCCTGTTCATTCATCAGTCGCAGAATTGTAGCGGCTCGGTCTTGTGAACGCTGCAAGTTCGCTGTTGGGGCCAATGTAGACGGCGCGGTTAATAGGCCTGCAATCATTGCACCTTCCGCCGGCGACAGATTTGCAGCTGGTTTCCCAAAGTACCGCTGTGAGGCCGCTTCAGCTCCATAGGCTCCCCCTCCCATGTAAGCGCGATTGAGATAAACGGAAAGAATCTCATCCTTCGTGTACTTAACTTCCATGGCCATTGCGTAAACGGCCTCTTTTGCCTTGCGGGCAATGGATCCACGACGACAGTCCTGAACATACTCCGCTTCGCTATCCCAATCGGCGGCATCATATGCGACCCCCAAACAAAGCAATTTGGCGGTTTGCTGTGTTAGGGTCGAGCCACCGTGGCCTGACAATGGTCCGCGCCCTTCGCTTAAATTAATACGGACAGCGCTCGCGATGCCTCGCGGGCTAACACCAAAATGCCAATAGAACCGCTTGTCCTCTGTGGCAATTACAGCATGCTTGAGGTGCTCCGACACTGTGTCGGTAGTAACCACCCCACCGAATTGATCTCCGCGCCAAGCAAAAACCTTGTCGTCCCGATCTAGCAGCGTAACAGAACCTCTCGCCCGCCCATCAAGCAATTCATCAACCTCGGGCAACGTCAAGTAAACGTAACTTACCGCCAACCCAAGGATCAGCATGACAACTAAGGAACTGCGCCAAACAAAAGCCCATACAATCTTCAAGAGCCAACCACAGACAGCACGCACAAATCTGACAATCGGGTTTGGATTGGACTTTTTCTTTGAATTCTTTGAACGCGTTCGAGACTTCGGCTTTTTCTTCAACGCACGTGAATTTTTGACGAGCGATTTGCTTGTCGGTTTGGAAGGCTTTCGGCCGTAGCGTTTCTCAGCCACCAAAGGTGGTTTTCTGCGTCTTGAATCACTCATTGTCGCTCAACTGCCCGAATTTGCTTTTGGCATATTTTAGCGCGTTGAAGACCACTTGTTGAGCCGATCATCAACCCGATTTGGTTTTCATTAAGCTTATTTTTTGTGCTTTTGCCTTTTTTCGCACACTTTTTGACCAAATGCCTTCAAATCCAGCCCTGTGTCGCCCGTTGAGCCTTCGTTTTTGGCGCAATGCTGGGTTTTTCTGCAGTCGCAAATTTGTGGGACACACCCGCTACGCCAAAAGGGGAACAAGGTGAAACTGATTATCGCAACAATCAAACCGTTCAAGCTGGAGGAGGTACGCGAGGCGCTGACCGATATCGGCGTGCGCGGCATGATGGTCACAGAGATTAAGGGTTTCGGCTCTCAGTCTGGTCACACAGAAATCTATCGCGGCGCCGAGTACGCTGTGAATTTCGTGCCCAAAGTAAAACTCGAGCTCGTGGTTGCCGCCAACTTGGCCGATCAGGTGGTTGAGACCATCACCAAGACCGCTCAAACCGGCAAAATCGGTGACGGCAAGATCTTTGTATTGGACGTACAGCAGGCGATCCGCGTGCGTACCGGCGAAACGGATGCAGACGCCATTTAAGGCGGCGTAAGTAAGGAATACACATATGAAAAACCTGACAAAAATCGCCCTGCCAGCCGCGCTTATTGCGCTGCCGGCTATGGGCATGGCCCAAGAGGCCGAAACCCCCGCGGCGGTTCCAACCGACGTTGTGTTTATTTTGAATTCACTGCTGTTCCTCGTGGGTGGCTTTCTTGTGTTTTTTATGGCTGCCGGCTTCGCGATGCTCGAGGCAGGTCTCGTACGTTCGAAGAACGTTGCGATGCAGCTGACCAAAAACATGGCTCTCTTCGGACTGGCTGCAATTTTCTACTACCTTATTGGTTACAACCTCATGTACCCGCTGGGTGATTGGGCCGTTGAAGGTGTACTTTCCGGCTTGTTCCCATCCGTTGGTGTTTTGGAAGCGGTTGGTGTGACTGCTGACGCAGCAGATGACTATGGCTACGCATCCACCGGTTCTGATTTCTTCTTCCAGCTGATGTTCTGTGCGGCGACCGCATCCATCGTTTCTGGTACTGTGGCTGAGCGCATCAAACTGTGGCCTTTCCTAATCTTCACGATCGTTCTGACAGCGATCATCTACCCCTTCACCGCTTCTTGGACTTGGGGTGGCGGTTTTGTCGGTGAAGCAGGCTTCTCTGACTTCGCAGGCTCCACCATTGTTCACTCCGTAGGTGGCTGGGCTGCATTGACTGGTGCGATTATCCTTGGACCACGTCTCGGCAAATACAAAGATGGTAAAACTGTGCCAATGCCTGGCTCTAACCTGACACTCGCCACATTGGGTACTTTCATCTTGTGGCTTGGTTGGTTTGGTTTTAACGGCGGCTCTCAATTGGCCATGGGCTCTGTAGGTGACGTTGCAGACGTCTCTCGGATCTTCTCCAACACAAACACAGCAGCCGCGGGCGGCGCCATCGCTGCGTTGATCCTGACTCAAGTGATGTATGGCAAACCCGACTTAACCATGATCCTAAACGGTGCGCTTGCTGGTCTCGTGTCAATTACTGCTGAGCCACTTACTCCATCGTTGGGTGCAGCCACTCTGATCGGTGCAGTTGGTGGCGTGATCGTGGTCTTCGCAGTTCCGATGCTGGACAAACTCAAAATCGACGACGTTGTTGGTGCAATTCCGGTTCACCTAATCGCAGGTATCTGGGGCACTATCGCAGTTGTTTTCACAAACGGTGATGCTTCCCTAGGCGCACAAATCTACGGCATCGTCGTAATCGGTGCCGCTACCGTGATAATGTCCGCCGTTGTGTGGTTCATCCTTAAGGTCACAATGGGTCTGCGCGTCGACGAAGAGACGGAAATTAATGGCCTGGACATGGCAGAGCTTGGGATGGAAGCCTACCCTGAATTCTCTAAAGGCTAATTCTGAAGCACATCTTACGACTTGGAAAACCCGGGCTAACGCTCGGGTTTTTCTCTATTGAGACACAAAGACCAAGCCGTGCTAATAGTTGGATATGAAACACGTTGCCTTTCTTCTCATTTCGTTTTGCCCCACGCAAGTTTGGGCAGATCCTCCACAGATTGGCAATGTGATCACTCAAGCAAGCAGTGCTGGGTGGACGTTTAGTGTTACGATTCGTCATGCAGATACTGGCTGGGATCACTATGCGGATTCCTGGCGCGTAGAGTTGCTGGATGGAACTGTGCTAGGCACACGGGAGCTACTGCATCCCCACGAACATGAACAACCATTCACGCGTAGCCTCGCCAACATCGAAGTGCCGCTCGGCACTCTTACGGTCTACATACGTAGCAGATGCAATGTGGACGGATGGTCTGAGACGGTGAAGGAAGTACAATTGCCACAAAAAGAATAGCGCGCGAAATCGCGCGCCATGAATTTGAAGTCGTATTCAAAGGTGACTAATGAACTGTCACAGGAGAATAATTGTTCTGTCGCGCCAAAATGAACGCGAGATCGCGTTCTTTTACCAAAGCAAGACGTTCCCCATCCGTGGCATGCACCGCAAACAGCGTTTCCGCTCCCTCGGCTTGCTCTCGAACTTCCTCGGGCAAATCTGCAACCAAAACTTCGCGCACATATACGGTTCGCTCATCGATCGGATGGGCATCAAATTCAACTTGCATGACGTTATCCTTTCTTGATCTGGATGGTTTGAACGATGGTTTCAGGTTTCGCCTGAGTTAAATCCACATGAAGAAGTCCATTTTCCATAATCGCTTCTCCAACCTCAACGCCATCAGCCAAGACGAAACTTCGTTGAAATTGGCGCGCAGCGATGCCTCTGTGCAAAAATACGCGCTCGCCGCTCTCATCAACCTGACGTCCGCGAATAACCAACTGGCGGTCCTCCACTGTGATGCTCAGATTTTGCTCTCCAAACCCGGCAACAGCCAACGTAATACGATAGGCAAAATCCGAAGTTTGTTCGATATTGAAGGGGGGATAGCCCTCTCCACTGGTCTTTGCGGTTCGCTCCAACAACCGTTCGAGCTGTTCAAAGCCCAAGAGATGAGGATAAGACCCTAACGTCAATTTGGTCATCGACACGTCCTTTTCAAAGCGACAGTCCAAGCGAAGATCCCGTTCTGGCAATCGCACGCAAGTCAAATATGGGGGACAGGATCCAATATCGCAAGGGCACATAAAACCGGTTGCTCTGCATAAACATGAGAGGGCTGCGTACTTTCAAGTTGATCGCAAAATCGCTATCTATAGAACTCAACGAAATCAAAGGACGCTGCGATGAACGCCAATACCGATTTGTCCATGAAAACAGATGATGTTTTGCGCGTCGAATTGGAGGTCTTTAAACAAGAGCACCGTGATTTGGATGAGGCCATTAGCGCACTTGTTCAACGTGGCACTGGCGATCAGTTGACCATCCAGCGGCTCAAAAAACAGAAGCTGAGACTCAAAGATATTATTGCCCGTATTGAAGATCGACTGACGCCCGATATTATTGCCTAATTTGTGTTAGGCTTACTCAAACCTACTGGCCACGACGCCTGCGTTCAGAGTCAATGTCAAACAAAGAGCGCGGAAAGGACATTCCAGTTTGAACCGCTTTCAAACGCACTGTGGTTTGAGTGCCATACTCGTCAACAATCACCCACTCCTTTAACGCAACCGGATCATCCGAAAACTTCAGTTGAATTTGACCACTCTCGGGAGTCTTTGGGTCTTGTGCGGTCACGACGGTGTGGACACCGTCGAAACTATGACCGACGACCATATCCGCGGACGACAAATTCACATTTTTTGCTAAAAGCACCGACAATGGCGTCCGCCGCAACGGGTACGTTTCGGGGTTACCATTTGAGCGTCCATCAAAAATTGCGACCGCATTATTGCTTGCCAGTACCAGGGCTCTCTGAGGCGGAGCATACTCGAAGCGCATTTTTCCTGGCCTCTGAATGAACAACGTACCGGTTTGAACCGACCCATCACTGGATTGTTGAACGAACTCAGACTCTACAGTCTTAAGATCATTTAGGTAGCCACTCAACACATCGAGTGACGCTTTTTCTGCAAGTGCAGGATGGCAGAACCAGAACGCTGCAAGTACCAACGCTGTAAATTTTTTATACATGTCCATCCTACAGATATAGGGCGCGATGATTGTGAGGTAAGTGAGCATAGCGAAATCCCGCCTACCCCATTGTGGCTCCCTGCTCAGGCACCAAGATTTCACGCTTGCCGACATGGTTGGCAGCGCTCACCAAGCCTTCATCCTCCATTTGTTCCACAAGACGGGCCGCTTTGTTGTAACCAATAGCCAGTTTTCTTTGGATATAAGATGTTGAGCACTTTCGATCTTGGATGACGATAGCTACCGCTGAATCATATAGTGCATCTTCGCCGGTTGTGTTTCCGCCAGAGCTCAGACCAAGAACCGCGTCAATGTTCTCTGACTTCCCGTCCTCGGGGCCATCGACAACACCACCTATATAGTCTGGTGGTCCGTAGCTCTTGAGGTGATTAACGATTTCCTCAACTTCTTCATCGCTCACAAATGGACCATGGCAGCGAATAATTTTTGCACCACCAGCCATGTAGAGCATATCTCCCATACCAAGGAGTTGTTCGGCGCCCATCTCGCCAAGGATCGTTCGACTGTCCACTTTCGAGGTCACTTGGAACGAAATTCTTGTTGGGAAGTTCGCTTTGATCGTTCCGGTAATCACGTCCACAGAGGGACGTTGTGTGGCCATAATCAAATGGATACCAGACGCGCGCGCCATCTGCGCGAGGCGTTGAATACAAGCTTCGATCTCTTTACCCGCAACCATCATCAAGTCGGCCATCTCATCGACGACCACTACGATGTAGGGCATTTTTTCGGGGGTGATCTCTTCGGTTTCAAAAACCGGTTCACCCGTATCGTCATCAAATCCCGTTTGCACAGTACGACTGAAGGTTTCGCCTTTGGATAACGCATCGGAAACGCGGCTGTTGTAGCCATCGATATTGCGCACGCCCATTTTGGACATTTTTCGGTAGCGATCTTCCATCTCACCCACGACCCATTTCAGCGCGACAACAGCCTTCTTAGGATCGGTGACAACAGGAGACAAAAGGTGTGGAATGCCATCATAAACAGACAGCTCCAGCATTTTCGGATCAATCATGATCATGCGACAGTCTTCTGGTGTTAGCCTATAAAGCAAAGACAGGATCATGGTATTAATCGCCACTGATTTACCCGAACCCGTTGTACCGGCTATCAGCAAATGTGGCATTTTGGCGAGATTGGCTACAATCGGGTCTCCGCCGATGTCTTTGCCCAACGCCAAGGGCAGCCGCATGTTGCTATCGCCAAAGTCTCGAGCGGCGAGAATTTCACGAAGCACTACCTTTTCGCGATTTTCATTTGGCAGTTCTATGCCAATCACGCTGCGTCCAGGCACGGTAGACACGCGCGCAGACAAAGCAGACATGGACCGAGCAATATCATCTGCTAAGCCGATGACACGACTCGCTTTCAAACCTGGCGCAGGCTCAAGCTCATACATTGTAACGACGGGGCCCGGACGAACGCTTACAATTTCACCTTTGACTCCATAGTCATCCAGAACCACCTCAAGCATCCGTGCATTTTCCTCTAGGGCATCATCGCTCAGGTGGTTCCCACCAACTTCCGGAGGGCTTTCCAGCAGCCCCAATGGCGGCAACTCATAAGCAGCAGCTTGCGCATCCTCGAAGGCGAGCGATGGCTGCGCTTCAGCCTTTGCCTGACTGGAAGGCTGAACAACCTTTTTCAGACGAGGCTGAACCACTTTTTTGGGTTCAGCGATCGGGATGGTAGAGAACGAAGGTGTTTGACCAACCTCAAATGCGACATCCGAAGTCACGGGTGCTTCATGCCGTCCTTGATATTGAGGCATCTGATCTACATCGGTGGAAGCCGACCACATCTCATCCGCCGATCCAGAAGCTGAAGTCAAAGGCGGCTCGATGCGCGCGCTCAATTGGTGCCCCAATGTCGGTTCGCCTCCGCGCTGAGGTGCATCCACATCCAAAACCAAGGGTGCGGGACCACGCCCTCTCCCTTTTGTTAGTGGCTTGTCAGGATGCAACTCTGGGGAAGATACAACGTCACCACGCCGCGCACGAGACCGCATCACATCCGCAATTTTCGCGCTTATGCGATCTTCTTCAGGCTTCACATTCCAGTCTTCGGTGAACAGGTTCTCCACCAGTTCTGGCTCCGGCATTTGATCGGATGCCTGCTCAACTCTTTTGATCAGTGTTGGCATGCGCAACTTAGGTTTTGCTTTTTCAACCAGAATCGGCTCCATCGAAGACGGAATATCTTCGAGAACCGAATCTTGCCATTCTGTTTCAGCCAACGCCTCATTGCGAGCCACCTCACGCCGATGAATGCGCTTCGCTTGTGCGGCCTTTGCAGCGCGAAACGCGCCCGTTGTCCCGCGCCCCAACAGCCGCAGAACCCCATCATAGGTGAGCACAAGGCCCAAAACGAACATCCCTGCGGCTTTCGAGAGTTCAGACTTCGTGAAACCGAGCACAAAAGCTCCGATACCTACAAACGCGAGTCCCGTCAGAAATGACATCGCCTTGACGCCCGATTGTGCACCGATTGGGAGTATTGTCAGCAGAGCTCCGGTCACCGTGTCCCCGAACAAGCCTCCCATTCCAAATGCATGACTCCACTCAGCCGAAGGGCTCATTGTAGAGGCATATACAGCGCCAAGAGCGAGCATTATTGGCGCAAAAATAATGCGGCTTTGCGCCCGCTCTTCCCCGATGTGAAACGAAAAGCGAATGCCCCACGCCCCAAAAATCAAAGCCAAACCAAAGCTGCCCCAACCGACAATGATAAACAATGGCGCAGCAACGGAAGCACCGAACCTCCCAAGAAGGTTTTGAACCGGTGCATCGGTTACCGAGATCCAGCTTGGATCACTGGGCGAGTAGGACAGGATCATCGCCGCTGACATGACCGACAAGACCATCAACAGGATACCAACGAGTTCTTTGCCCCGTTTCTCGACGGCAGCTTGCGTATTACTATCCAAGAGTGGTCCTCGTCTGCGCGCTTGATAAGCCATGATCACCTCAATCTTTTTTATCGTAGAGGCAGTCGCGCAGTTTTCTCAGCGCGCCTGACACTTCGGTTTTTGGGGCCACTAAAGCGGCCCTTATAAATTTTCTCCCAGGGTTTTCCCCCGCGACGTCTCTGCTAAGATAAGCCCCCGGCAAAACTCGGACACCCGTTTCGGTCCATGCCTTCACCGCAGCAGCTTCGCCGTCTTCTACGGGAAGCCAGAGAAAAAATCCTGCTTTTGGGCTTCGGTACCCGTCTATTCCCTCAAATATCTCATCCGCCAAATCGAACTTTTCAGCGTACATCCGCCGATTCTCAACAACATGCTCTTCGTCACGCCAAGCACGCGCTGCAGCGCTCTGCAGCGGAAGCGGCAAGGGAGCGCCCGCATACGTGCGCAACTGTTTGATGTGACTGATGTTTTCAGGACTTCCAGCAACGAATCCCGACCGCAAGCCGGGCAGGTTGCTGCGCTTACTCAAAGAGTGAAAGGCCAGAATTCGTTCAGCGCCTACGCCCATCTCGCTGGCAACCTGTAAAGCACCCACAGGTGGTGCTTCGCGATAAATCTCAGAATAGCACTCATCCGCAAAGATCTTGAAATCATGCTTTTCAGCGAGCCCAATAAGATTGGCCCAGTACGCACGATCCGCCACCGCACCTTGTGGATTGGCGGGAGAGCAAATGTAGGCAATTGCGACCTGATCCAATTGCTCTGCAGGCAATAGATTAAAGTCTGGAAGATGGCCCGAGAGATCCGTCGCAGGAACAAACACAGGATCTGCCCCGACGGACGCCGACGCCACAGCATAGACTTGATAAAACGGATTGGGCGTCAGAATAAGCGGCTTTTTACCGTTCTTGGTTTCAGGGCACAATGCCATCGCAGAGTTGTAGAGCCCTTCGCGCGTACCATTGAGCGCCATAACTTGAGTAGTCGGGTCGATCTCAACGTCATAGCGACGCTTAATCCACTCAGCAATTGCCAACAACAATTCCGGGGCACCATCATTTGGCGGGTATTTGTTAAAGCCCTCGGCATGTTGCGTGATCTCTTCGGTGACCCATTCAGGAAATGCATGCTTGGGCTCCCCGATAGTCATATGCACCACAGGACCACCCGGATCCAAGTGATCCAGCAATGCGCGCAGGCGCGGGAACGCATACGCCGGTAGGTTTGAGAACCGCTCGGGGAACTTCATTTTCAACTGCCTCAGGTGCGGGATCATTTCGCCCCGTTCCGCTTGAAGTTACCCAATGGAGCAGTTGTCGTCCACTAAAATGGAGCGCTTGATCTATCTTGTGACCTTCTCGCCACCCTTTTTCGACCTACATTTTCCGCACAGGATGGACACTGCAGCAGCGGCAAGGTATCGACTTTCGCCATGGCCACGAAGCAAAAGAACTCCGACCCAAACTACAAAGTGATCGCCGAGAACAGGCGCGCGCGCTTTGACTATGCCATCGAAGAGGATGTGGAAGTCGGCATTGTGCTGCAAGGATCGGAAGTTAAGGCACTGCGCGAAAAGTCGGGAAATATTGCTGAAAGTTACGCCGCAGTGGAAGACGGTGAGCTGTGGCTGGTAAATGCCTACATTGCCCCCTACGAACGGGCCATGTTCAAACACACTGAACGTCGGAAACGCAAACTATTGGCGAGCCGCAAGCAACTTGCGAATTTTTGGTCTGCAACCCAAAGAAAAGGCATGACGCTGGTTCCGATGGTGATGTATTTCAATCACAAGGGGCTGGTGAAGCTAAAAATTGGCGTCGCAAAAGGTAAGAAAAACCACGACAAGCGAGCCTCTGACGCCAAACGTGACTGGGGCCGCCAAAAACAACGCCTGCTTCGCCACGGCGATTAATTGCTGTTCCAGATAGATAACCATTGTGCGTCGATCTTTGCCAATGCCTCACGATCGATACGATCCATAATCTCCCAATACCGTCCACTAGGCGCGTCGTAGCCAAGCGCAACCTCTGCGTTGCGCAACTCCTCTATGGCTTCACTCGTTGATAGATCTGGACCGGCAACATTGGTGAGGTTTTCGACAGTGTGTTTGGGGAATACGAGCCGACTAACATCACCAGATAAATTCACGCAAAGGCAGCCGCTTTGCGCGGCGAGCAGCGCCAACCTCGCAGACTTTGCCTCCAAACATTGCAGAGACACATCATCACGTAGAGGATCGGCAGCACCGATACCATAAAAATGCGTGCGCCCGTGTGTCGGATAAACCATATCGCATCCAATGAACGCTAGCACACGCGGCCGCAACGCACCGACGGCCCAATACCCGGCCGTGAAAGCCATTGTGCCACCAGCAAACAGCACACCGCCAAACGCATTGTTTTGTGGCACGTAGTCCGTATGGACCACCACCGATTGTTCTGGAGTGACAACCGCTGGTCGTCGCTCCAGCGGAAAGTCTTCAGGATAGATCAAGTGACTCCAATCGTCACGGATACGCCACGCGTTGTTGATTGCAACAATATGATCGAAATGATGCCGGCCCCACTCTGCAACGACAAGCGCATTCGGCCCACTTCCAACGATCAAAACAACATCTGACACGAGATCCACCTATCTTAAAGCATGCCCCTCAAAAATGCACCGAAAGCCGCTGCAAACAAGTCGATTTTTGGGATCCCTCTAAGAACTTCAGAAACACACATTGCTTCTGTATCTCTTGCCTCTTTGAGATACGGGTTGTAGGCAATACTCCGAGTTTCCGAGAGAGGAATGACATGGCTGACGACCCCAAGACATTGGTCTCCACAGAATGGCTGGCGGCACATATTAAAGATCCGGAATTGCGAATTCTCGATGCTTCCTGGTATCTGCCATCTTCCGACCGAGACTCAAAAGCGGAATTTATCTCCCGCCACATTCCTGGAGCACGATTTTTTGACATAGATGACATCTCGGATGGGCGCAGTGACCTACCTCATATGGTGCCTCCGGTAGAAAAGTTCATGTCGCGACTTCGCGCCATGGGTGTTGGGGATGGTCATCAGATTGTCATATATGACGGTTCTGGCCTGTTTTCTGCAGCCCGTGTTTGGTGGTTGTTCAAACTGATGGGTCACGTCAATGCTGCAGTGTTAGACGGCGGTATGCCAAAATGGGTGGCTGAAGGCAGACCCACTGACAACTCTCCGCCAACAATCAGAGATAGGCACATGACTGTTCTCCGCCAAACCAATTTGGTGCGTGATGTAACAGAAGTCTCCCGCGCCGCGAAGCTAGGTGACCATGAGATTATCGACGCACGTGCACCAGAGCGTTTTACCGGTCAGGCAGCGGAGCCACGCGCGGGCCTACGCGCGGGTCACATTCCAGGATCAAAGAACATTCCGTTTGGATCTTTGCTTCTGGATAACGGAACTCTGAAACCTGCGGAAGAGCTTCGCAGGATATTTATGGAAGCGGGCATCGACCTGTCAAAACCAGCCATCGCCACATGTGGATCCGGCGTCACGGCGGCGGTGCTGTGCTTGGCGATGGAGCGGTTTGGAAAGACGGACTACTCGCTTTATGATGGATCATGGGCTGAATGGGGCGCCTTCCCGACATTGCCCGTAGCAACTGGAGATACCTAATGCTCACAAACCTCAAAGAGCAGCCCAAAGATAAGATCCTAGGCCTCATGGCCATGTACCGCGATGATCCCCGCCCGACCAAAGTCGATTTGGGGGTTGGTGTATATAAAAACGCCCAGGGTGTCACACCGGTCATGCACGCGGTTAAAGCTGCAGAGCGGAAAATTGTCGAAGAGCAGCCCTCCAAGGCATATACAGGCCTCGCTGGCGATCCAGCCTATGCTGATGCGATGATCGACATGTTGTTGGCCGGAGTGGTAGAGCGCGACCGTCTGGCAGCTGCGGCGACTCCAGGTGGTACCGGCGCAATCCGTCAGGCGTTTGAGCTAATCAAAATGGCCAACCCCAAGGCGCGTGTGTTTGTATCTGACCCAACTTGGCCAAACCACATCAGCATGCTGCAGTATCTGGGAATCGAGATGGTGAAGTATCGCTATTTTGACGATGAAACCCGTGGCGTGAACTTTGACGGCATGATGGAAGATCTGGCGGAGGTGACGCGCGATGACGTTGTGTTGCTGCATGGTTGCTGCCACAATCCGACCGGCGCCAATCTGAACCTGACGCAGTGGCAGGCAGTTGTGGATCTGATCAACGACAAAGGCTGCACGCCGATGATCGACATCGCCTATCAGGGTTTTGGCGATGGTCTGCAAGAAGACGCGGCCGCAACCCGTTTGGTGGCAAAATCCGTGCCGGAACTTCTGATCGCGGCGTCTTGCTCGAAAAACTTCGGCATTTACCGCGAGCGTACAGGTCTGTTGATTGCGATGAGCGAGACGACAGACAACACCGCGGTGACTCAAGGCAACCTGAACCACCTCAACCGCCAGAACTTCTCCTTTCCACCCGATCACGGCGCGCGCGTTGTCAGCACCATTCTGACCGATGCGAAGCTGAAAGCGGATTGGATGGCAGAGCTGGAAGAAACCCGTCTTGGTATGCTGGCACTTCGTGAGCAACTAGCGAGCGAGTTGCAACGTTTGTCAGGGTCTGACCGATTTGGCTTCCTAGCGCAGCACCGCGGCATGTTCTCCCGTCTGGGCACCACACCCGATTTGGTGGAGAAAATCCGCGTCGACAACGCGATCTACATGGTAAGCGACAGCCGCATGAACATTGCGGGCCTGAATGCGCAGACCGTACCAGTGCTGGCAAAAGCCATAATCGACGCGGGCGTTTAAACACCAAACAATTGATCGCGCGCGAGGGCTGCCCTGCGCGCGATTTTCTTTTGAGGTTTTGCTATGACCATCGACTACATCACCCTGTCCAAAACCATTGCCGCCTTGGCCGAAGGCGAGACCGATGCGGTTGCTCTGATGGCGACCGTAGCCTGCGAAGTGCATCACGCCGATGATCGGTTTGACTGGACCGGATTCTATCGTGTGGTCGCGCCAGAACTTCTAAAAATCGGGCCTTACCAGGGCGGCCATGGCTGTTTGGTGATCCCCTTCACACGGGGTGTCTGCGGTGCAGCTGCGCGGAACGGGAAGGTGCAGTTAATACCGGATGTGGACGCTTTTCCGGGACACATTGCCTGTGCCTCTTCGACACGATCTGAGCTGGTTTTGCCTGTGTGGAATGGTGCAGGCAATTTGCTAGGTGTATTTGACATCGATAGCGATCAGCTGAACGCCTTCACACAGGAAGACGCGGATCAGATGGCCGAGATTTTGGCCGCGACTTTCAAGGACGCCGCTTAAAACGGCGCCTTGGCGCGAAAAGACATGCCTTTGCCGCTTTCCGGGTGATTGATGCGCAATTCTTCAGAATGCAGCATCAGCCGATCAAAGTCCTTTGCGTCGCCCTCGGCGTACAGTGGGTCCCCTAAGATCACATGCCCCAACGCCAGCATGTGCACGCGCAATTGGTGGCTGCGTCCTGTTTTGGGTGTCAGACGAACACGAGTCTCAGTTTCGTTGACTTTGAGAACCCGCCAGTCGGTTACGGCGGGCTTACCATTGTCATGGTCCACCATCTGGCGCGGGCGCTTGGGCCAATCGACAATCAGAGGTAAATCAACTGTCCCAGTTTTTTCGGCAAGCTGCCCCCAAACGCGTGCAAGATAGGTTTTCTTTGTCTTGCGGTCTTCAAATTGTTTGGACAAGTGGCGCTGCGCATGTGGCGTAAGGGCAAAAACCATTACTCCAGAGGTGTCACGATCCAGTCGATGCACCAGCAACACGGTTGGAAACGCCGCCTGAATCCGCGTTAGCATACAATCTGCCAAATGCGCTCCACGACCGGGCACCGACAGTAGGCCCGATGGTTTGTCTACAACAACAATGTCACTATCTTCGTGCAAAACCACTATTGGGTCCTGCGGTGGGTCATAGGGCGTGATCTCGATCATAGCGCCCCACATAGGGCGTTGATAGCGCTTCGGCAACCCAACGTCAGTCTTGAGTTAATCTTCTTGATGCTCACGTTGGACACAAATGAAAGACGAAGGAAAATTCCATGCACCCCACAATCAAGCGCATGCGAGACGTTGTTGCGAAAGGCAATGAAAACGATATCAAATCGCTGCTGGCCGAGACCGTCACGTTCCAGCCACCAACGTATTGGGCGACTTGGACCGGACGAGAACCAGTCGCAGCGGTGTTAGGGCATGTCGGGCACGTCTTTCAAGACTTCCACTATCGGCGCACAATGGGAGATGGCCTCGACTGGGCACTAGAGTTTCAGAGCAAAGTAAATGGCTTAGACTGCGTTGGTGTTGACCTGATTACGTTGAACCCAGACGGAAAAATCCAACACTTTGAAGTGGTGATGCGGCCCTACAAAACGATCGGAGCACTGCGCGATGCCATGAACAAACGCGTTATGACCGATCCTCGTTTTCTAAAATTCAAAGAGGCGTTGAGCTGATCGCAGTTTGTCTGATGGTGCTCAGTTGCGTATGCATGACTGATCAACGCCGAGCTGCTCTTAAGTCCCGGATCATCGGGATGGAATACACAACGAGGGCAGCCCAGATCATGGGAAACGCAATAATGCGCGCACCCCCGAAGGGTTCATCAAACACGAACACTGCGATCAGAAAGATCATAGTTGGCGCTATATATTGCATGATTCCAATGGTCGAAAGCCTCAGAAGCTTGGCCCCGTTGGCATAGAATAACAACGGTACAGCCGTCACAATGCCACACCCTAAAAGCAACATTGTGTCGTCTAGGGACTTTGTAAAGTGCCCCTGCCCTTGTGCGGCCAGCCACAACAAGTACCCAATCGCGGGGAACGTTAAGATCATGACCTCGAGCAAGAACCCTTGGTTGGGTCCTACCGGTAGCGACTTCTTGAAAAACGCATAGAACCCCCATGACACCGTGAGTGCGAGCGCCGCCCACGGCAACGTCCCAGCATCGATCCAGAGGACCAGAACTGCCGCGCCTGCCAAAGCCACCGCAACCCACTGCAGGCGTGTAAGCCGTTCCTTCAAAAGCAACGAAGCCAAAGCAATGCTAAACAGAGGATTTATATAATAGCCAAGTGCCGCATCGAGCGCACGATCATTTGTTATTGACCAGACATAAACACCCCAGTTTATCGTGATCAAAGCCGCCGTGAGACAGCCCATTGCCAAGGTGCGAGGGTTTCTCAAAGCAGAAACTAAATCGGATGTACGACGTAAAACGACCAGCACCAAGCCTGCGATGGGCACTGACCAAATCACCCGATGGGCCACAACTTCGAGAGCGGGCATATGAGACGCAAGTTTCATATATAGCGGTAGAAAGCCCCAAAGAAGATACGCGGTCATTGCGAAGGCCAGCCCCTGAGGCGTGTCCACGTTTTCCCGTTCATCGGTACGTGTCACCATGATGCTCTCCCTAAACCTGACGTGCTTTGTTAGCGGGGCTTTGGGAGATTGGAAACTCGGGATTTTGTGGAGAGTGCCATCAAGTTTTGTGATGGCACCCCAAAACGCTTAAACTTTGACACGCTCCGACTTGGGATCATACATCGGTTTCAAAGAAACCTCGGCACGCACTCTGGAGCCCATGAGATCGATCTCATATGTTGATCCAAGCACCTCTAGGGCTTTTTCCCCCGCGCAAGGCACATATCCCAAACCGACCGCTCCACCAAGCGTGTGACCATAGTTGCCAGAACTCAAATAGCCAACATATTCGCCATCTCGAATGATGGGCTCATTGTGGAACAAAAGCAGCTCTGGATCGGTGAGTTTAAACTGCAGTAGCCTGCTTTGGGGTCCGATTTCCTTACGTTTGATCACAGCCTCTTTGCCAATGAAATCAGGCTTGTCAGTTTTCACCGCGAAACCCAGCCCGGCATCAACCACATGATCCTCGGCGGTGATGTCATGACCAAAGTGGCGGAACCCTTTTTCGATACGACAACTGTCCATCATGTGCATCCCGCAAAGCTTGAGCCCCATGTCCTGTCCAGCTTCCCAGAGAGTTTCAAAGGCATGCCCAGCCATGTCAGACGATACATAAATCTCCCAACCAAGCTCACCGACATAGGTCACCCGATGCGCTCGCGCGAGCCCCATACCCAGCTCTATGTCCTGTGCAGTACCAAATGGATTTCGGGTATTGCCAAAATCCGCAGGGGATACTTTTTCCAATAATTTTCGCGCGTTTGGCCCCATGATTGCCAGTACACCTTCACCAGCAGTCACATCCGTGATGACAATGTTAAACTGGCCTTTGTGGCGCTCCATCCACGTCTGATCCGCAAGACGCGTCGCAGCCGGTGTCACCACCAGGTAAGCCGTCTCAGTCAAGCGTGTCACGGTGACATCAGCCTCAATACCGCCGTTTCGGTTCAAAAACTGAGTGTAAACGATCTTGCCGTTTGGGACCGAGTAGTCCCCGCCGCCGACATAGTTCATAAACGCTTCAGCATCTGGGCCTTCGACGCGGATCTTGCCGAAAGAGGACATGTCATACATGCCAACGTTTTCCCTAACTGCCCTGTGCTCTGACGCGGAGTTCTCAAACCAGTTTTGTCTCTTCCAAGTATATTGGTACGCGCGTTCCTGCCCTTCGTTGGCAATCCAATTGGCGCGCTCCCAGCCAGCAAGCTCTCCCATCACAGCGCCCTTTTCCAGCAGCTGGTGATGAAAAGGAGTGCGCCGCACACCACGTGCAGTGGCTTTTTGCCGGTACGGAAAATGATCCGCATACAATAGACCCAACGTTTCTTTGGATCGCTCATACAAATACGTCTTGTTGCCTTGAAATGGTTGCATCCGTGAAATATCGACGTCACCCAAATCAAATGGTTTTTGACCGTCTTCCATCCACTGTGCCAGCGCCATACCTGCACCGCCAGCAGATTGAATGCCGATGGAATTGAAGCCAGCGGCTACCCAAACATTGTCCATCTCAGGTGCCAACCCAAGGTGATACGCATCATCTGGCGTGAAGCTTTCCGGCCCGTTAAAAAACGTGTGAATGCCCGCCTCAGCAAGCATCGGCATGCGATTACACGCGGCTTCCAGTATAGGCTCAAAGTGGTCGAAATCTTCGGGAAGTTGGTCAAACTCAAATGTCTCGGCAATACCGTTCATACCCCAAGGTTTTGCGTTCGGCTCAAAAGCCCCAAGCAGTATTTTACCAGCGTCTTCTTTATAGTACGCGCATTCATCGGGAACCCGTAAAACAGGCATTTGTGTAAGTTCGGGGATGCTTTCGGTAACGATGTAAAAATGCTCACAGGCATGCAGAGGCACATTCACACCGGCCATGCGTCCCACCTCGTGACCCCACATACCAGCACAGTTGACGATCATATCACAGGCTATGTGCCCATGCTCCGCGCCGTCATCACTCACCCAATCAACACCAGTGACCTTCCGTCCATCCTTTACGATGTTGGTAACTTTCACGCGCTCCTTGATGAGCGCGCTGTTTTGACGTGCGCCCTTAGCCAACGCAAGCGCGATATTGGCAGGATCCCCTTGCCCATCAAGCGGCAGATAGACACCAGCTGTCACATCTTCGATGTTCATATGTGCGTAGCGCGCTTTCACTTCTGCAGGAGAAATCTCCTCGACCTCCACGCCAAAGGCCCGGGCCATCGCTGCCTGACGGAAAATCTCTTCTTTTCGCTCGTCGTTGAGCGCGACAGTGATCGATCCGCAGCGTTTAAACCCTGTCGCGACCCCTGTTTCTGCCTCGAGTTTTCCGTATAACTCTTGAGAATACTTGGCGAGCTTGGTCATGTTCGCTGTCGCACGTAACTGCGCAATCAAGCCTGCGGCGTGCCATGTGGTACCAGACGTAAGTTGCTTGCGTTCAAGCAAAACAACGTCTTTCCAACCCAATTTTGTGAGATGGTAAGCCACTGAACAGCCCACCACACCCCCTCCAATGATGACCACACGGGCCTTGTTTGGAAGATCAACCATGATCTACTTCCTTTCAGATATCTCGTATGGCTTGATCAGGCGACGGGCCGGGCGCGCGTCTCTCAAGCCGTCGAGTTAGTTCGTACAAAGCAAAGGTAGGGGCACATTACGCCCGCAAACGTTCGTTGGTCGGGTCCCACATGGGCGCATCTTCTTGCACCTCCGCACGGCACTTTTTACCGAAGATTTCTACCTCAAGTTCGGTACCCGGAGCAGCTAGTTCTGCTTTAACCATACCCAAAGCAATCGAGGCATTCACGCGATACCCCCAACCGCCAGAGGTGGTCTCCCCCACGATCTCGTCACCATTCCAGATGCAAGACATGTAGGGTGCGTCCGCATCGCCGGCATCGACTTTCAGAGTGACAAATGACTTTTTAACGCCCTGTTGTTTCTCATTCTGAATTGCCGACTTACCGGGGAAGTTCTGCGGCTTGTCGAGTTTTACAAAACGCCCCAGACCGCCTTCCAGAAGCGTATAATCCGAAGACAAATCGCCTTTCCAAGCGCGGTAACCTTTTTCCAAGCGCAACGAATTCAATGCGTACATGCCAAACGGCATGGCACCGGCCTCTCGAATCGCGTCATAGATTGCAGGCATATCCGCAAACGGCGCATGTATCTCCCAGCCAAGCTCACCGGCAAAGGACACGCGTACCAAGGTAGCCCTTGCGCCAACCACAGTTGCGGTCTGATGGGTCAACCAACCAAGTGACAAATCAGCGTCACACAATCCAGACAAAACATCGCGCGACTTTGGTCCAGTAACAATCAGCGTGCTCATGTCTACTGTGCAATCGATCAGCTCAAGCCCCTCTGCCAAGTTGTGCTTGAGCAGCTCAAAATCATGCCATTGCGCGCTCGCTGCCGTAATCAAAATGAACCCGTCATCGGCGTGTCGCAAAACGGACATTTCTGTCAGTATCCGCCCACGTTCGTCAGAAAAATAAGCCAGATTGATCCGCCCCACTTTGGGCAATGCACCTGTGATCATCCCACGCAGCCATTCCGCGGCCCCCTCACCATTTAGCGCAAACCTTGAGAAACCCGGCAGGTCGAGCACACCACAATGATCACGAACGGCCTCGCACTCTTCCTTTACACGTTGCTCCCAAGGACCTGATCGACCCCACGTGTGAGTGGCAGCGAGCGAAGTGTCATCGCCATCTTTGGCAAACCAATTCGCTCGCTCCCAGCCGTTGTAGACCCCCATAACACCGCCAGATGCGACAACCCGGTCATGGACGGGGGAGAGCTTCTTGTCCCGGGCGGCGGGCCATTCGTGATGCGGGAAGTGCATGGCGTACTCGTTTCCGTAGACCTCCATGCCCTTCTTCACGCAGTAGTCATGATCGGTGTAATCTGTATATCTGCGCGGATCGACGGCCCACATGTCCCACTCGGTGTGGCCATCCACGATCCATTCGGCTAGCACTTTGCCAGCACCACCCCCTTGGGCGATGCCAAAGGTGAAGACGCAATTTTCAAAGGCGTTTTCGACCCCTGGCATTGGCCCGATGAGTGGCAAACCATCCGGCGCATAAGGGATCGGGCCGTTGATCACACGGCTAATGCCCGAGGTTGCCATAAGCGGCACACGTTCCATGGCGTCAGTGACAATATCCTCGATCCGGTCAAGATCATCTGACCAGAGTTGGAAAGAGAAATCATCAGGCATCGGATCGGCATCGGTCTCCCAATGTGCTTTGCAGTTTGGCTCGTAAGGGCCGAGGTTGTAGCCGTGCTTTTCCTGACGCAGGTAGTAGGAGACATCCACGTCGCGCAGGAGCGGCAGCTTCACACCGCCGTTTGCTTTGGACCATTCTTCTACCTCAGGGATTTCTTCGGTCAGCAAATACTGGTGACTCATGACCATCATCGGCACGGAACGCCCGCCATACGGCTTGAACCATTCACCAACGCGCTGAGCGTAGTAACCAGCTGCATTCACAACGTAATCACATGCAATGTCGCCCTTCTCGGTGTGCACAATCCAAGTTTTGTCCGATCGCTGAGTAACGCCCGTCGCAGGGCAGAAACGCAGAATTTTCTGGCCCATGTCACGCGCGCCTTTGGCCAACGCTTGGGTCAACTGCGCAGGGTCAATGTCCCCGTCTGTTGGATCGTAAAGCACCGCTTCAAGGTCGTGTGTCTCAAGGAACGGATACCGTTCTTTGGCTTCTTCTGGAGTCCACATCTCCATCGGGATGCCCTGATAGAGCGCCATCGACATGGCGCGCTCAAACTCCTGCTTGCGCTCTTTGGTGTGCGCCAAACGGATCGAGCCCGACTGGTGATAGCCCATCGGATAGTCGACCTCTTCCCCAAGCCCTGCATAAAGCTCGGTCGAGTAGCGCTGCATGTTCATGATCGCCCAGCTGTTGGAAAACGTCGGCACGTTGCCAGCCGCGTGCCACGTGGACCCCGCCGTCAATTCGTTCTTTTCAAGCAGCACACAATCGGTCCAGCCCTTCTTGCCCAGATGGTAGAGGCTGGAGGTGCCCACAACGCCGCCACCGATGATGACCACGCGGGCCTTTGTTGGAAAATCAGACATGACCATCTCCCTCAGTCAAATACGAGTTTTGCTGCCAGCCCGCCAAAGATGACGGCAGCGATTTTGTTCATAATTCCAGTGACTTGTTTCAACCTTGCGCCCACGACCCCTGCAGAAAGTCCAATAATCGACACCACTACAAATCCGCCCGAGGCGAACATCACACCAAGGATCACGATCTGTTGCCAAATCGGACCGGCTTCCGGTGTGATGAACTGCGGTAAAAAGGCGAGGATAAACAGGATGATCTTGGGGTTTAGAATGTTTGTCAAAAACCCGCGCCGCATCGCACGCAACACATCAGAACGCCCTGAGGCATCATCAAAATCAGGCTTTGCTGTCCATGCTTGATAAGCCAGAATCAGCAGGTATGCCGCGCCAGCGTACCGGATCAACAGCAGTGCAATTGGCGACGCCGCTACCAAAACAGCAAGCCCTGCAGCTGCCAGTGTGATGTGTGCGATCAGACCCAAAGTCACGCCAGCGGACGCCGCCAAACCTGCTTTGGGGCCGCCTGAGATACCGCTTGCAATGGTAAACATCATGTCGGCACCGGGCGTGAGATACATCACCAAAGAGGCTGCCATAAACGCCCAGAGGCTGACGCTATCCATCTGCACAAGAGTTTCCTGCATGATCAGTCCTTCTGAGGCAGCCCGTCTGCGATGTCGTAGTAGTCACCTTTGTCCGCGACAAAGATGTGTTTTTGCAGCGACAGCCCAGTGGGGCCATCTATTGCACCCAAAGCAAAACTGATCGTGTCCTCATCTGTTGCCGTCCAAAACAAGAATGATCCACATTGGGGACAGATCCCTCGCTTGGCAGTTGCACTGGAGGCAAACCACCGCACCGAACCCGTTATTTTGAGATCATTTTCATGCACATAGGCCGAAGACCATAGACCGCCAGATTGCTTGCGACATTGGCTGCAATGACACATGGAGGGCCCTTGCGCGGGCGCAGAGGTCTCAAACTGAATATCGCCACACAGGCAGGATCCCTTCAACATGTCAGCTCCTCAATAGACCGGCGGCGCGATCACCCAGATCGCAATGCAGGCTTCGTCACCTGGGTTGGTCCAATGGTATTCTTCGCCGCGAATGCGAAAGCTGTCTCCGGGGCCGACAGAGAACTTTTGACCACCGATGCGCAATTCCAAACGCCCAGATATGATGTAGCCAACTTCCTGAGTGGGGCGTGCGGTTGCCTCTTGCATCTCGGAATGTGGGGCAAATGTCGAATGCACCATTTCAAAATCATCGGTCAAATCGGGCGAAAGAAGTTCTTCGATAAGACCCTCTTCGCTACCACCCATAGGGCGTCGGGCGCCGGAACGTACTACATACCCTTGTTCTTGGGCGGGGGCCGAGGATTGGCCGAAGAGCATCGACATCGGCACGCCCAGCACTTTGGCGATCTGGCGCAAATCTGAAATGGCGGGCTCGGATTTGTCTCTCTCCACTTGGGACAACCAACCCACCGAGCGATCCAACGCTTCTGCCATGTCGACCAGCGTCAGCCCACGCGCCTTGCGCAGCGCACGCAAGTCGGCGCCCAAAGTTTCCAAATCTTTCGGTACTTTATGCAACATTTTGCCCGAATCCGGCCCGTGAAATTATTTACTCAATTTTCACGTTGGGCCAGTTTCGTGAAATTTCAAAGCCTTTTTTCACGCAAAGCGCAAAAATCGCAGTTAGTCAGTGCCCCAATCCAACAAACTGCATACTTTCTGATCTTGCATCCGTCGCAAAAATTCTCGGCTCACCCACAAGAGCGCGGAGCCAAAGGTTAACGATGAAAATCGGCTGTTTGGGACATCGGTATCACGTCGGTATTGCGACTGTTTTGCGGAGGTGCCAAATTCGCGCGCCAGAAGTCTTAACGCACCTGTTGTCCGTGACGATCAACGCAAACAATATTCTCAACGGAGTGTCCCAACACGTCAGCTATTGCGCAGCATTTCTGCCAAATCACGTGCATAGGCGGGCTCCCGTTTCCAACTGCACGCCAGCTCCCATGCCAGATGCGCGCGCCGCTCGGCTTCGGTGACCTGACCAAAAGGCACCCGATCAAACAACACAAAGTCACAACGACACTCGTCCCAATCCACCACGGACAGCCCGCCGTCCGGGCGGCGCAGCACGTTGCTGGGCGAAAGGTCGCCGTGCACAACGGTGCCCACGTCCCCAATCACCTCCCCCCAAGAGGCACGGCATAGAGCAACCAAATCGGAAGGCATACGGGTCAAATCCACATCGCCACCGCAATGGGCGGTCATCAAAGCTGAAGAGGACAAAAACCCCGGACGTTGTGAAATGCCCTGCATGGAGGCATGAAACCGCGACAGGCTGGCAGAAAGCTCACTCAGCTCGTCGCGCGTGATATGTGCCCCCTCGATAAAGGTTTCACAGGTCCATCCATCACAGACCCAGCGACCAGAGCGAGACGTTTTGAGGCTTGGAACATGCAAGCCGCATTTGCCCGCGTTGTCGAGCACAGGCACCAACCAAGCCACTGAGGCTTCATCCCGTCGGGTCGACTTAAAAACAACATTCTGATCCAGCCCATGTGTGCGCCAAACCTCATTACGATGCCCACCTTCCAAGGCACTCAATTCGGCACAAACGCCCCATTGGTCGATCGGTGGAGAGATCATGGCGCCTCGTCTGGTTTGCGCCAGACCGAAATGTGACTGCGGCTGTCTTTGGTGAAGGGCGCGCGTGTCCAATCCCCCCAGCGATGCTCCAGCGACAGGCCTGCAATACGGGCCATCAGATCCATCTCCGCAGGCCACGCATATCGAAACGGCACCGACAGACTCTCCGGGCCGTCTTCACGCAACCAAAGATGATGAGAGTGATAGGTCTGAGTCACGACATCAATTTCGTCCATGCCCCAGTGGTTCGGTCCTGCATCAAAGGCCAGATGTGTCTCGCCCACAGGCAATCGCTGTAGAGGTGGCACTTGGGTTTCCACCAAGAACCGCCCACCCGGCCGAAGATGACCTGCAGCGTTTTCAAAACACGCCACCTGTGCTGCCTGCGTGGTCAGATTGTCCAAAGTGTTAAACACGAGATAGACCAGTGAAAACTCTCCTGCACTGCGCAGGGTGGTCATGTCTCCCACCGCCACCGGGATTTCTTCCCCGCCCGGTTTAAGCCGCATCTGGGCAACCATCGCTTCAGACAGCTCATTGCCCTGAACCGGAACCCCTTTGGCAGCCAAAGGCAGGGCAATGCGCCCCGTGCCGATGGCGAACTCCAAGGCCGTCCCCTCCGCAGCCAAATCCACCAAGACATCGACCGTTTGTTCGATCACGGTGTGATCTGTGTTTCCATGCTGCTTGTCGTAGGTTTGCGCCACATGGGCATCAAACACGCCATCATTTGTCACTTAGAAACCTCTCAGGGCACGTCGCAGGTATAAAGGCGCACCTTCAACCCACCATGTAACACCGTCGCAAATGGTGTCTCCAACGGCAAGCCTGTGGTTTTTGCCAAGCCGGTATCCGTGGTGACAATACCCACTGTCCACCCCGAGAACCGTGCTGAAAGCGCTTTGCCGAAGCTGGCGTAAAGCGCAAACAGGCCTTTTTTATCGCCGATACGCGTCCCGTAGGGCGGATTGACAACAACGATGCCCGGCGCGCCATCAGGCGGAGTGATGTCCCCTGCGCTGGCTTGTGCAAAGTTGGTCCAGTTGGTCACATCCGCACGGTCGGCGTTTTCTGTCGCCATACGGATGGCACCTGCATCTTTGTCGGTGCCAAAGAATTGCACGGTCGGGGTCTGAGGCGATGCCTCTTCGCGCAGGGTCTGATAAGCCTCAAGTTCAAAGGTGGCGAGCTGCTCAAAGGCAAAGCTGCGAGACCGTCCGGGCAACACACCAGCGGCGATCTCTGCTGCTTCGGTCACAAAGGTGCCGGAGCCACACATGGGATCGTAGACGGTTTGTGATCCGTCATACCCCAATTGGCGCAAGAACATCGCAGCCATGTTTTCGCGCATGGGCGCTTTGGCAACGGCGGCTTTGTGGCCACGTTTGTGCAAGCTTTCACCGGAGGTATCCAGCGATAGCGTGACCATATTGTTGTCGATCCGCGCCTTTAGCACGACTTCAGCCTCCGCCGAAATCGGAAGGCCCAGCGCGTTGACAAGTCCCCGCTCGATGCGTTCTTTGGCGGCCCCCGCGTGATAGATTTTGGATTTCTGCGTGACAACATCGACCTTCACCGGCACGTCCTGGCGCAGATATTGCAGCCACGGCAACTCGCCGATCAGGTGCTCCAGATTGGACAGATGCATGGTCTGAAACTGTGCCACCCGCGCCAGCACCCGCACAGCGCCGCGCAAACACAGATTGGCGCGCCACACGTCCTGCCAGTTGCCACGAAAGCGCACACCGCCGGGCATCATTTTGGGTTTCTTAAAACCCACTTCAAGCATCTCTGCCGCCAGAGGCTTTTCCAGCCCCGGCGCGGTCACCACAAATATTTCAAATTTTCTCATGAGGCCTCTTTAGCCCCTGTTGGTGCGCGCGGCGAGCCCTTAAGGCAAAAGGAACTCTGCGGCGGCGGCAAGTCGCAACAGGCGCTCTTCGCTGCCCGCGGGCCCCATCATCATCAAACCACAGGACGGCACCCCCGTGGGTAAGGTTATGGCGGCGCTGCCCATCAGGTTGCCGATACGTGTGTTGCGCAGGGCCAGAAGGTTTTCGGTGATGTAGTAGTCCTGATCGGTCATCAGGCGTTCCACATTGGGCGGCAGGATTGGCGCGGTTGGCAAAAGCACCGCGTCAAAGCCTGCGATACGCGCCTCCCATGTTTCGCGCAGCACCTCCAGTTTGTGCCACGCGGCCACATACTCTGGTCCGGAGATTTTGGCCCCGGCGCGGAACCGCTCCAAAATCTGGTCAAACATCTTTTCAGGCGCAGCTTCGATGGTCTCACCCCACTCCCCATAGGCTTCGGCGGTGTAGAGCGGTGCCGTGAGCGCCATGGCCTCGGCCACTTCGTCAGCCTGCAAGAACTCCAATGTGGCGCCGGCACTCTGTATCCGATGCAGCGCGCGTTCAAACCCCGCCATGGGCGCCTCACGCACTTGATCCAGAGCCATGGTTTCCAGCACGGCAAAGCGTTTGCCCCTAAGGCTCGCGCCGCGCAGATCGACGGGTTTGGTGCCTTCCAGAACGCTCAACAATAATGCGGCGTCCTCTACTGTGCGGGTCAAAGGGCCAACGGTGTCAAAGCTGCGGCACAGCGGCACAACACCTTTGGCGGTAACACGCCCCGCGGTGGTTTTGAGCCCAACCAAATCGTTCCATGCAGCTGGAATGCGCACTGAGCCGCCGGTGTCTGAGCCAATACCCGCAGCCGCCAGCCCAAAAGCGACGCTGGCCGCAGCCCCCGAAGAGGAGCCGCCTGGCACCACGTCAGGATCATTCACACAGGGCGGCGTGGCAGTGATGGGGTTCAGGCCAAGGCCCGAAAAGGCCAGTTCGCTCATATGGGTTTTGCCCAGACACACCATGCCAAGCGCCGTTGCATTGGCGAGCACCTCTGCATCACGGCTCGGCACGCGCCCGTTGAGCAAGTCTGATCCTGCCTCGGTGGCCACACCTGCGCTGTCAAAAAGATCCTTCCAGCTGATCGGCACGCCGTCTAGTGGCGACAGCCGTTGCCCAGCCCGCGCGCGCTCTGATGCGGCCTGCGCTTCGGCCAAGGCACGTTCGGAGGTGATCGCAGAGTAGATGCGGTCACGTGCATCGTGGCTGTTGATGGCGCCCAAGTATGCCTGCGTCAGAGCCACAGGATCAATATCCCCGGTCTCAATGCCCCGCCCTAGCGCGGCTGCGCTCATCTCAAGCCAATTCAACATTCTCGTCTCCGCAATTTGATTACGGATGACGGTAGCGGCGCAATCGCGCATGGACAATCCCGAAGCGTGGCCCATATTGGCACTATGAGTTTTGACACTGATATTCTGATCGCTGGCGGCGGATTAAACGGCCCGGCACTCGCCTTGGCATTGGCGCAAGCAGGCTTTGATGTGACCGTGGTCGATGCACGCCCGGCCCCGGCCCGAGCGGCGGGCAACTTTGACGGGCGTGGCTATGCTTTGGCACTGGCCTCCAAGCGATTGTTGGAGGCCATCGGCGTCTGGGACCACGTGGCAGACCACGCTGAGCCGATGCGCGACATCAAAGTCTCGGATGGCCGCGCAGGCGAAGGTCCCGCACCGTTTTTCCTACATTTTGACCATCGTGAAATCGAAGAAGGCCCGATGGGATTTATGGTCGAAGACCGCTTTCTCTATCGCGCCTTCATGTCGGCCATGGAAGCCGCCCCAACGATCACGCTGATATCTGGCACGCAGGTCACGGGACAAACGGTTGACGCAAGTGGCGTCACCGTCACGCTGAGTGACACAACCACCCGCCGCGCGCGCCTTTTGGTCGGTTGTGATGGACGGCAGACTGGTGTTGGCAAACGCGCCGCAATCAAACGCACCGGCTGGGGTTATGGGCAAACTGCCTTGGTCTGTGCCATCAAACACGAACGTCCGCACAATGGCGTGGCGCATCAGTTCTTTATGCCGCCCGGCCCCTTGGCAATCCTGCCCCTGCCCGGAAACATGTCCTCCATTGTCTGGTCGGAAAACGACGCCACCGCAGCGGCCATCCATGCGCTGTCTGATGACGATTATATGGCCGTGCTACGCCCGCGTTTCGGAGATTTCCTCGGCGAAATAGAGTTGACGGGAAATCGCTTCACCTATCCTCTCAGCCTCTCTGTCGCCAACGAGTTCATCGCAGAGCGCGTGGCTCTGGTTGGCGATGCGGCCCATGGCCTTCATCCCATCGCAGGCCAAGGTCTCAATGCTGGTTTACGCGATGTGGCTGCGCTGGCTGAAGTATTGAGCGCCGCCCAAGAGCGCGGCGAAGACTTTGCCTCCGCGCTGGTTCTGGCGCGCTATCAAGAGTGGCGCCGGTTTGATACGGCCACATTGGTGGCGGCTACAGACCTCACCAACAAACTGTTTTCCAACGACAACCCCTTGCTGCGTGCTGCGCGGGATGTGGGCATGGGGCTCATCGGATCTATGCCGGGGCTGCGTCGCACATTTATGCGCGAAGCGGCCGGCCTAAACGGTGAACTCCCAAAACTCATGCGCTGAGCCATTCCCCATTGAGCACCCGCTCTTGGGGCCCAGATATCCGAAAAGACGCCCACAGGGAGAGGGCTGCCTCTCTCCAGTCTTCCGACAAAGTCAGCCTGTCGATGGTTCAGTCCAGCACCCGCGCCTCATCCAGTAACATCACCGGAATGCCCGCACGGATGGGAAAGGCCAGATTGGCGCTCCGCGAGATCAACTCTTGCTTTTGGGCGTCATACTCAAGCGTGCCCCGCGTCTGCGGACACACCAAGGCTTCCAGCATTCGACGGTCAAAGGCTGGACCATCTCCGATCTGTTCTTTCATTGCATCACATCCTCTCCTGCCCCGCCGCGCAGCGCAAATTCCAATAGCGTCACCAAAGTTTCACGGCGCGTGCGCAGTGACGGCGCTTCCAAAAGCGCCTGTTTGTCTTCCGCCGTGAATTCCAAAAGCATCGACAAAGAATTGATCAACAACTCATCAGCTGCGTCTTTCAGCGTATCCCAGTCAGTCGACAAATCGAGCTGCTCAAAGTAGCGCTTTAGCAACGCCATGAACGCTTCGCGCTGAAAAATGTCGTCTTTCTCTGATCCGCCAAGATCGCGTTCAAAGCCCTGCCAGCTCACCAAACACCGGCGGTAGGGCGCAAACCCGTCCACTTCGCTCAGCACACGAAACCGCGACACGCCGGTCAGTGTGACCAAATAGCGGTTGTCGTCAGTCTCTGAAAATTGCGTGATCCGCCCCACACAGCCGATGGCGTGCAACCCCGGACCGTCACGACCGGGCACCTCATTGGGTTGGACCATGCCAATCAACCGCTCAGGGGTTTTGAGCGCATCGTCCAGCATCGCCAGATATCGTGGCTCAAAAATGTGTAGCGGCAGTCGTGCACGGGGCAACAACAGCGCCCCGGGCAAAGGAAATATAGCCAGCGTTTCCGGCAAATCAGCGGCTTTGATCATGGTCCGCAGCCTACGCGCAATTCAGCGATCCGCAAAGCGGGTTCAAGCAAAGATAATTGAGCTCAGCTTACGCCGCCCATTTAACACCACTGGATCGTTGGGTTTGAGGGCTTCAAAGATGGTGAACAGCTGCGCTTTGGCGGCGCCGTCGTTCCATTCCCGATCCCGGCGGAACAGCTCCAACAGCTCGTTTACCGCTTCTTCGACCAGATCCGCGCCATGCAGAGCCTGTGCCAGATCGAGACGGGCCTGGTGGTTGTCAGGATCGGCGTCAACTGCCGCGCGCAGTTCCGCAACTGGACCGGCGTTTTCCGCCTGACGCGCCAATTCGATCTGGGCACGCACCGCTTCAATCTCTGCAGCCGCCGAAATCACCTCTGGCACACCGTTGATCACAGCTTCGGCTTCATCCACTTGTTCCATCGCCAAATAGGCGCGCGCCACACCGGCAAAAGCTTCGGCGTTTTCAGGATCTTGCTCAGCAATCGCGGCAAAGGTTTCTGCGGCAGAGGCTGCATCACCCTCGGTCAGCATCTCTTCGGCCGCAACCAAAGCATCGGCCAATCCTCCATCCGGCACTTCACCGCCACCTGCTTCCACGACGCGGGCGACAAAGGCATCAATCTCGCTGGGCGGCACTGCACCTTGAAAGCCGTCCACCGGCTGACCCTGCCAGAAGGCATAAACTGTTGGGATAGATTGCACACGCATCTGACCAGCGATGCCTTGATTCTCATCCACATTGATCTTGGCCATCTTCACAGCCCCACCAGCGGCAGTTACGGCTGCTTCCAACGCCGGGCCGAGGGTTTTGCACGGACCGCACCAAGGGGCCCAAAAATCAACAATCACAGGAACGCTCATGGAGGCATCCACGACTTCCGCCATGAATGTGGCCTCTGAAACGTCTTTGATCAAATCAGCTGCGGCGGGCGTGGCGGGCGCGCCAGTACCAAGAATTTCCATGTCTCAATGTTCTCCGTCTGGAACTTGTCCCCTATATGGATGGCAGAGCCGCAGAAACCAAGAGAGGAGTTGCCTGCACATGGCAAAGAAATGGGACATTTTTGCGCTTTCTGAACGCATGATGAGGATGGATGAGGCCGCTTGGGCACGCCATGCCAACCCTTGGAGCGTCTACAGTCGCATGTCGATCCTGCCCCTCATGACGCTTGCGATCTGGTCACGGCTCTGGCTCGGCTGGGGCGCATTGGGCCCGGTTGCACTGGTCCTGCTGTGGGTGTGGTATAACCCGCGCGCCTTTTCAGAGCCCAAAACCACCAACAATTGGGCCGCCCACGGCACGTTCGGCGAACGTATTCTATTGAACCGACATGCCATTGAAATTCCGAAACATCACATACAATGGGCTGTGGCGCTCAGCATGGTGGCTGGCTTTGGGGCGCTGCCTTGGATCTATGGGATGTGGCAGATGGACATCGGCATGACCCTTTTTGGGCTCAGCTTGATGATCGGTGCCAAACTCTGGTCGGTGGATCGCATGGTTTGGCTCTATCAGGACAGGAAAGACGCAGATGCCAGGTACGCTGGTTGGTCCAAATAGAGCGCCGGAGCCGCGCATGTCGCGGCGCTATACCAATGCAAAGCACCCCAGCTTTGATGTGGGGTTTCAGGACGAGAGCCCGCGATTATTACAGGTCAAACGTGGCAAACACCGGAGCATGGTCAGAAGGTTTTTCCCAGCCACGGGCATCGCGGAAAACGCGGCTGGAGTGTCCCGCGTTGGAAATGTCGCCTGTGGCCCAGATGTGATCAAGGCGACGCCCCTTGTCGGCGGCATCCCAATCCCGCGCACGGTATGACCACCAGCTGTATAGCCGCCCGTCCGGGATATCCTGTCGGGTGATGTCAATCCAGCCACCGGCCTCTTGAGTTTCCGCCAGCTTCTCGACTTCAATTGGCGTGTGGCTGACCACTTTCAAAAGCTTCTTATGATCCCACACGTCATCTTCGCGGGGCGCGATGTTTAGGTCACCAACAAGAATGGCTTTTTGCGGGCTGTCTTTGCGAAAGTAGTCACGCATGTCTGCAAGATAGTCGAGCTTTTGGCCAAATTTCTCGTTCTTTTCCCGGTCCGCGACGTCCCCGCCTGCGGGCACGTAGAAATTGTGCACCGTCACGCCATTTTCCAGCTGACCTGCGATGTGACGGGCGTGGCCGAGATCGGCAAAATCTTCGCTGGCGGCTTCAACCATTGGAATCTTGGAAAAGATGGCAACACCATTGTAGCCCTTCTGCCCGCGCGCCACCATATGCGTGTAGCCAAGCGCAGCAAAAGCTTCCGTTGGAATCTTATCCACTGGGCTTTTGCACTCTTGCAAGCACAGGACATCCGGCGCCTCTTCTTCCATGAGCTTCAGCACAATCGGCTCGCGCAACCGCACCGAGTTGATGTTCCAAGTGGCAAGAGTGAAGGACATGTGGCGCTCCCGGCTGATTTTGAGCCGACCCTAGCGATGCCACCCACATCTGCCAATGCGAAATCCTGCGCAATTGACCCTGCATATTCGCATAGACAGGAGCCGAAACAAAAAAAGGCCCGAGCCAAAGCCCGGGCCAGTCCAACAGGGAGGTTCATGTCATAACCCGGACATGAGCGGGAACACGTTCGTCGTTGTAAATGCAGTGGCTCAGATAATGCTTTGAGCCACATCAACGTAACATATTTAGTAACTGCTTTCTGTTTCAGAAGTGTTGCAGGCTCAAATCGGCGGGTTTATGCCACCAGCCGATATCCGCCGCTCTCCGTAATGAGCAATCGCGCATTGGAGGGATCGGGTTCAATTTTCTGGCGCAAACGGTAGATATGTGTCTCCAACGTGTGTGTTGTGACACCCGCGTTGTACCCCCAGACCTCGTGGAGCAACACGTCCCTAGCCACTACACCGTCCGTGGCGCGATACAGAAACTTCAGGATGTTTGTCTCTTTTTCCGTGAGGCGAATCTTACGTTCATCATCCGTGGTCAGTAGCTTCATCGACGGTTTGAACGTATATGGCCCCAACTGGAACACAGCGTCTTCAGATTGCTCGTGCTGACGCAATTGGGCGCGAATCCGCGCAAGCAGCACTGGGAACTTAAAGGGTTTGGTCACGTAGTCGTTGGCACCCGAATCGAGCCCCAGAATGGTGTCTGCGTCACTGTCGTGACCAGTCAGCATCAGGATTGGGCTTTTGACGCCCTGCTTGCGCATCAGGCGGCACAGCTCGCGACCGTCCGTGTCAGGCAGCCCCACGTCTAGGATGATAATATCGTAGAGACCTTCCTTGACCCGTGACATTGCTTCCGAACCGTTGGCCGCTTCAAAAACGTCGAAGTCCTCGGTCATCACCAACTGCTCAGACAGCGCTTCGCGCAGATCATCATCATCGTCCACCAACAGGACTTTTTTCAACTGTGCCATAGTCATCTCCGGGTTGCCGTGTTGTCATCCATTTGAGGTTGGATCACGCAGGCGACAAGATTTACTGCAATCGCCTCACGGCCTCGTGTTTCAGCAGCGTCAAATGTTTCATATTGCTGCAATCAAGGCTACATGTGATGCGCCAACGGCTGAGGACACCATGAGTTTTGCACCCGACATCATAGAAAGATTGGCGCGCGCGCGCGCAGACCTGCGAATGGGGGTGCCAATTGTGCTTACGGGAGGCGACACACCACTGCTGGTCTTGGCCGTGGAAACCCTGACCGAGTCGCGCCTTGCGGAGGTGCGCACCCTGACCAATGCGCCGCATCTGGTGATCACTGCCCGGCGCGCCGACACTTTGAAAGCGCGCGCCTACGATGGTGATGTGGCCCGTGTCACATTGCCTGCGGATGTTGATCTCGCATGGGCGCAGAGCATTGCCGCCCCGGAAGATGATCTGCGCAACCCGATGAAGGGCCCTCTGCTTACAGAACGCGAAGGCCAAGCTGATCTGCACCGTGCCGCTGTCAAGATCGTGAAATCCGCACAGCTGTTGCCTGCGGCCCTGACTGTTGCCCTTCCAGAGGCTGCCGAATTTGCGCTCGCGCATGGATTGACCGTGATCTCAGCAGCACTGGCAGAGCCTCATTTGGCTGCGACGAGTCCGCTCCACCCGGTGGTGCATGCCAAACTTCCCATGGCAGCCGCGGATGCGGGACGGTTGCACATTTTTCGTCCGGAAGATGGCGGCGCGGAGCACTATGCCATTGAAGTGGGCCGCCCTTCACGCGACCGCGCAGTGCTGGCGAGATTGCATTCCGCCTGTTTCACCGGGGATGTTTTGGGGAGTCTTAAATGTGACTGTGGCCCGCAATTGCATGCCGCCATGGCCCATATGGGGCAAGCCGGTGAAGGCATATTGCTGTACTTAAACCAAGAAGGCCGCGGCATCGGGTTGGCCAATAAAATGCGGGCTTATTCCTTGCAAGATCAAGGCTTTGACACCGTTGAGGCCAACCACCGTCTGGGATTTGAAGATGATGAGCGCGATTTTCGGATTGGTGCAAAAATTCTACAGGAAATGGGATTTTCACAGGTGCGGCTGCTGACCAACAACCCCCGCAAAATCGAGATGATGCAAAAAGCGGGCATCGCCGTCACAGAACACGTGCCACTTAAAGTGGGCGAAAATGCATACAATCAACATTATCTGGCCACCAAGGCCCGTAAATCGGGACATATGCTGTGACGCCCAATGATCTGGTGCTGACGCCACGCGGCGTACGTTTCTGGGGCCGGTATATTCCGTGTAGCATTGGCAAAGGCGGCCTGACGTCCACCAAACAAGAGGGGGATGGCGCGACACCTCGGGGCACCCACCATGTTGTTGGCCTGCTCTACCGAGCTGATCGGATGGCCAGACCCACCAGCTGGGCGGAGCCGATTGGTAAAGATGATCTTTGGTCAGATGAGTCCGGTGACACGGCCTATAACCAATGGGTGTGCGCGCCTTACGGAGCCAGCCATGAGCGTTTGCGCCGCAGCGATCCGCTCTACGACTTAATCTTGGTGCTAGACTGGAACTGGCCTCAGGCCACGCCAGGGGCGGGCTCTGCTATTTTTATGCATCAATGGCGCCGTCCCGGATATTGCACAGAGGGCTGTATCGCCTTTTCGCGTTCAAATTTACGCTGGATAGCTGCGCGTGCCACACCGGGCACACGCGTGATCGTCAGGTAGTCAATTCTTCAGGGCATTTTGGGAGCATTCAGATCCGGAGATTTAGTAATCGCGTGCCCCAAAAATAGCAGACCCCACGCGCACATGTGTGGCCCCAAGCGCCACAGCGCGCTCGTAGTCGCCACTCATGCCCATCGAAAGCCCGGACAGGCCTGTGCGGGCGGCGAGTTTTGCCAAGAGCGCAAAATGCAAAGAAGGTTCTTCATCCACAGGCGGGATGCACATCAGACCGACCACAGGCAAATCCAACGCACTACACTCTACCACAAAGGCCTCGATCTCAGACGGAAGGACACCAGATTTTTGTGCTTCTTCACCGGTGTTCACCTGAATGAACAGCTCCGGACAATGGCCCTCTTCCTGCGCGAGACGGGCCAAAGTCTTGGCAAGTTTGGGGCGATCCAGAGAATGGATGGCATCAAACAATCCCATCGCTTGTCGGGCTTTGTTGGTTTGAAGCGGGCCAAGCAGATGCACCTTGGCATCTGGATAGGTTTCGCGGAAAATGGGCCATTTACCTGCGGCCTCTTGCACTTGGTTCTCACCAAAAAGCCGGTGACCTTGTTCCAAGACCTCGATGACACGTGCATCTGGTTGCCGCTTGCTGACCGCGATCAACTGGGCTGCACCTTCAGGACGGCCTGCGGCGGCCTCTGCTTTGGCGATGTGGGCGGAAATTTCGGTGAGCGACATTAGCAAACCCTTCGTTGGTGGCAGGTCGCAGACATCACACTTTTGCGCAAAAAGAAAGGGGCAGGCTCTTGCGAGCCCGCCCCAAAAGACTTGGTGTTGTTCAGCTATTAGAAGCTGAATTTTACACCCAGGTCAGCTGCTGTGTTGCCAGCTGCGTTGGAACCAACACCGGCACCCAGAGTAACGCCGCCACCCAGAGAGTGGTTAACACCGATACCGAAGGAAGTGTCGTTTGCTGTGTCGCCACCTGTGGAAACAGCTGCAACCAGAGTGGTCGCTGCGGAAATCGCGTAGGAGCCAGAAGCACCAACCAGGATGTCGTCTTGTGCGTCGTTGTCACCAACAATCACGTTGTAGCCGAAGTCACCAAAGGAACCACCAGCACCAAGGACCCACTGGTCGCTGGAGTCGGAGCTACCGTAAGCCAAACCAACTTTATGCGCGCCGAAGCTGTAGCTTGCACCAACTTGGAAGTTTTCTTCTGCAGCGTCAGCGTCGGCTGCTGGCAGATCGTTTGCTTCGGTGTAAGAAGCGCTGACTGCGAAATCGCCTGCAGAGTACAGAACTTTAACAGTGTTAGCGTCTTCGTTGCCTGCACCGGAGAAACCGTTAGCAATGAAGCCTTCTTTGTTGGAGTTCTGCTCGATGAAGCCTGTGAAGCCTACACCAGTACCACCCCAGCTGAAGTGATCGCCGGAGTCCAGAACGTCAGATACGGAACCTACGTCAACACGCAGACCGCCAGTGGATACTGCGAAGCCAACTGCGCCTGGGCCAACACCGGTAGAACCGTTAGAAGTGCTGTTGCCTGCGTCGGATGTGAAACCTTCGTTGGACTCAAGACGGATACGAGCTTCGAACTTAACGCCGCCATCGGTTTCTGCGATGCCAGTGAAGTTGATACGAATACGCTGCTCAAGAATAGTTTCTTCAGCGCGGTTTTCTTCGTAAGTCAGACCAAAACGTGCGGAGCCGGATACGGCCAATTCTGCTGCTGCTACGGATGCGGTTGCAACCAGTGCAGTTGTAGCGAAGAGAATCTTTTTCATGATTTTTCCCTCGGATTTCCAATTCATGCGCCCAACCCGGAGAATCCGTAATTGGGTATGCGGTAGTCTCTCGCTCTTTTTGGGGTGTTTTGGCAAGCGCATCGAAAAGCTTTAAGAGAAAGTGACCAGACGTGGTGCAGACATGCCACACCCAACCATAGTGGCAAAATTTCGCCGATAAGTTAACCATTTGACAGGCATGGGGCATCTATAGACACCGTCACGACTGCTCCAAAGACTTCTGCAAGACTCTTGCTCAAGTGGCGCAGCTTGGCTAGGACGGGTACAAACCACGTCTTGAGGCAGTTTAATGGAACTTCACCGTCGTCCCGTCCTTTTGGCCGCACTTGTTGCTGCGCTCACCCTAACGGCCTGTGGCAATAGGAATAAAAACCCCACTGGCTTGCTGTTGGATGGTCGCACGACGGAATACACTCAAGAACGTGAGACGATTTGGGACGCCTTTGGCCCGGACAACTCAGATGAAACTGTCCGTGTGAACAAATATCTTTGGGCGGCGTCGCTTGAAGTGCTTGATTTCCTGCCAGTGCAAACTGTGGACCCCTTTAGTGGCGTGATCTCTACTGGCTACGGCACACCTCCGGGTGGCGGACGGTCCTACCGTGCCACGATCTATATCCGCGACTCAGCGCTTGATGCGCGTTCTCTCAATGTTGCGCTGCAATCCAGCGGTGGACGCGCCGTGCCCGAAAGCACTGCACGGGCTGTGGAAGACGCTATCCTGACCCGCGCGCGCCAGCTGCGCATTCAGGACCGCAAGATCTAAGCACCTCTAAGACACGCGTTACAATGAGCCGCAGCAGAAATGCCGCGGCTTTTTTTGTATCAGCTGCGCAATGCTCCCGGGTCCATGTTGTAGAGACTGTCTATCCAGTCGAGTTGTTTTGGAAGGCAGTGATTTTGCAAATCATACGTCTCAACCGCCATGGCACGGGAAGCTTGCGCCATATGTGCACGCATGTCGGCATCCTCCAAAACCGTGGAAATTTCCGCAACCATGCGATCGCCGTCAAAGAAAGGGAACAAGCGGCCGGTTTCGCCGTGTTTGATCACCTCTGCCACGGGGGCGGTGTCGCTCGCAATGATCGGCGCGCCGATAGACATCGCCTCCAACAAGGACCAGCTGAGCACAAATGGATAGGTCAAATAGACATGTGCGCGGCTGATTTGCAGCATCGAGAGGAATTGATCATAAGGCACTTTGCCTAAGAAATGCACCCGCTCCCAGTTGGGAGTTGGGATTTTGCCACGCACTTCGTCGATGTATTTCTGTTTCCACGTGGTGCCTTTGGGCGGTTGCGCGCCATAACTGACCTCGTCCCCACCGACAATCAGCACATGTGCATTTGGTCGCGCCTTCAGCAAGTCCGGCAGGGCGCGCATAAAGACGTGATACCCTCGGTATGGTTCCAGATTGCGGTTCACAAACGTGATGACCTCATCTTCACGCGTAAGGACCGTGTCATCATCAAGCGCAAAGGATGCCTTTGCGTTTGGCCGCACCACATCTGTATCAATGCCATCGTGAATGATGCTGATCAGGTCTTGGTACTCCTCGGGGAATGTTGATGCTTGGAACTGTGTGGGGCTGATCATCAGATCAACGGTCTGACGGTGCATCATATTGTTGATGTTCTTCAGACGCAGCCGGATAGACTCCGTGTCGTCATGGGCTTTGGGAAACTCAGGGTCAAAGCTCGTGTCCGTGTCTTTAAGTGTGTAGTAGAGTTCACCGTACAGACCAATGCGCGCTGTGGGCCAGAGATCGCGCAAAAACATCGACTCGCCCCAGCCGGGGTGCGCAACAATCACATCCGGCGTATAATTCTCTGCATCCCGAATTTGGCGTGCTACACTATAGCAAGCCTCAGCCCGCAACATCTTGGTTTCGAAATCCACCATCCATGGATGTAACCCCTGCGCCGGTTTGCGTTTGATCGCATAGGGATACAGTTTGACCCCTTTCCACCCCCCAGGCTCTTTGACACGCAATGTGATGCACCGCACATCATGGCCGCGCTCCACCAATGCGGGGGCCAGATGCTTGAACTGTCCGGGGAAATTCTGGTGAATGAAAAGGATCTTCACGCGTTTGTACCTGTAAAATTCTTCTGTTTCAGCCTGTATAGCGCAGAAATTGTCTTGGGTAAGCCAGTGCATAGGTCAAATTGAGGCGCTTCTTGCTGGACCCAGCGGGCCTGTCGGCCTATCACCTTGCCCGAACCGCGCCACGCAATGGGTGGCTGAGACCAGAATCAAAAAGGTGACACCCTATGTCGCGCTATAGCCCCGCTGAGATCGAAGCCCGCTGGCAAGAAGCCTGGAGCAAGAACGAAACCTTTAAGGCCGTTCGGGATGAAGCCAAGCCCAAATACTACGTGCTGGAGATGTTCCCTTACCCGTCTGGCAAACTGCACATGGGGCATGTGCGCAACTACACCATGGGGGATGTGATCGCGCGCTACAAAATCGCCACCGGTCACAACGTGCTGCACCCTATGGGCTTTGACGCCTTTGGTATGCCGGCCGAGAACGCCGCAATGGCCAGCGGGGGACACCCCAAGGATTGGACCTATTCCAACATCGACACGATGGTGGAACAGATGAAGCCGCTGGGCCTGTCACTTGATTGGTCGCGCATGTTTGCGACCTGTGATGAGGATTATTACGGACAGCAGCAGGCGCTGTTCCTCGACTTCCTTGAAAAAGGTCTGGTCTATCGCAAGAACGCTGTGGTGAACTGGGACCCGGTCGACATGACCGTGCTTGCCAACGAGCAAGTTGAAGGGGGCCGTGGTTGGCGCTCTGGCGCCTTGGTGGAGCGGCGTGAACTGACGCAATGGTTCTTTAAGATTTCAGAGCACTCTGATGAATTGCTGACAGCCCTAGACGATCTGGACAATTGGCCTGCCAAGGTGCGGCTGATGCAAGAGAACTGGATCGGCAAGTCCCGCGGGTTGGAGTTTGGGTTTGAGCGCACAGATGGTGGCGAGCCAATCACCGTGTACACGACACGCCCAGACACCTTGATGGGTGCGTCTTTTGTCGGAATTTCGCCCGACCACCCGATTGCGAAGGAGCTGGAAGCGTCTCACCCTGAGGTCGCGGCCTTTGTGGCGGAGTGCCGCAAGGGTGGCACCACCGAAGAGGCCATCGAGACCGGCGAGAAGTTGGGCTATGACACCGGCATTCGTGTGAAACACCCGCTGAACCCTGAGTGGGACCTGCCGGTCTGGATCGCGAATTTCATTCTGATGGATTACGGCACGGGCGCGATTTTTGCCTGTCCTGCACATGATCAGCGCGATTTGGATTTCTGCCGCAAGTATGATTTGCCGGTGGTCGATACGTTCTATGCGATTGGTGATGAGACACCAGTGGACAAAACCGCCTTTGTGCCAGGCAAAGACGAAAAGGTGAAATGGGTGAACCATTTTGCTGGTCTGGATGAGGCCACCGGCCAAGAGGCCATCGATGTGACCATCGATTTTGCCGAGAAGGCCGGTTGGGGCAAAGGCGTGACCAACTTCCGCCTGCGCGATTGGGGCCTGAGCCGTCAGCGTTATTGGGGCTGCCCCATTCCTGTGGTGCATTGTGACAGCTGTGGCGTGGTGCCGGAGAAAAAAGAAAACCTGCCAATCGCGCTGCCGTATGATGAAGACGGCAAAGCCATTGATTTTTCGGTGCCCGGCAATCCGCTGGACCGTCACCCAAGCTGGCGTGATTGCAGTTGCCCGAAATGTGGCGCACCTGCGAAGCGTGAGACCGATACGATGGACACCTTTGTGGACAGCTCTTGGTATTTCGCGCGCTTCACCGCGCCCACGGCGGACACACCCACTGTGGCCGAAGACGCCGCGTATTGGATGAACGTTGATCAATACATCGGCGGCATTGAGCACGCGATTCTGCACCTGCTCTACTCACGGTTCTTTGCGCGGGCGATGCACATTTGTGGCCATCTGCCAGAAACGGCAATTGAGCCCTTTGACGCGCTGTTCACCCAAGGCATGGTGACCCACGCGATCTACAAACGTGAAAATCAAAGCGGTCGCCCGAGTTATTTCTACCCCGAAGAGGTGGAGCTGCGCGACGGTAAAGCGTTTTTGAAAGAGGACGGTTCGGAAGTGGATATTGTGCCATCTGCGAAGATGTCCAAATCCAAGAACAACGTGGTGGACCCTCTCTTTATTATCGAAAACTACGGCGCCGACACCGCGCGCTGGTTTGTGTTGTCTGACAGCCCGCCCGAGCGGGATGTGGAATGGACCGCCTCAGGCGCGGAGGCCGCCTACAAACACCTCACCCGCGTTTGGGGCCTCTGTGACAGGATTGGCACCATGGACGAGGCTGACAAAGGGCAAGGCGATGACACCTTGTTGCGCGAGATGCATAAAGCGATCCGCGATGTGACGCTGGGCGTGGAGAGCTTTGGCTTTAACGCGTCAATTGCGAAGCTCTATGCTTTCACCAACGCGATTGCCAAATCCAAGGCCGGTAAAGCCGCCAAGCGGGAAGCCATCATGACCTTGGCGCAGTTGATGTCGCCAATGACACCGCATTTGGCAGAGGACATCTGGGCGCATCAAGGCGGCGAAGGTCTCGTGGTCAACGCCCCGTGGCCCGTGGCCGATGAGGCGATGCTGATTGAGGCCAATGTGACCATGCCCATTCAAATCAACGGCAAACGGCGTGGGGAAATCACCGTTCCCAAAGATATGCCAAAAGAAGAGGTTGAAAAGCTGGCGCTGGCACAGGAAGCTGTGGTGCGCACGCTGGATGGGGCCCAGCCTAAGAAAATCATCGTTGTCCCCGGTCGGATTGTGAATGTCGTCGCTTAATCGCCGCCTCTTTTTGATATCTGCCGCTGCTTTTGGGAGCACCGTGAGCGGCTGTGGATTTGCACCTGTTTATGGCACCGATGGGGCTGCCTCTGGTCTGCTCAACAACGTTTTGGTGGATGCACCGGACGCGCACGAAAGTTATCTTTTGGTGCGCGAACTGGAATATCGGCTTGGCCAGCCCGGCGGCGGTGCGCAATATGGATTGTCGCTGGCGATGGAACTGGACGAGCAGGCCGTGGGCAAAACCGTTGCGCAGGTGACAAACCGCTTTGATGTCTTGGGGGCCGTCACCTATGCGCTGCGCGATCTGGGCACCACAGAGGTGCGCAGCACCGGGCGCGTGTCAACCTTTGTAAGCTACTCTGCCAGTGGCAGCACGGTGTCAGAACTGGCCTCCAAACAGGATGCCTATGAGCGCTTGATGGTGATTTTGGCAGATCGCATCGTCGCTGAGCTGCAGGCCGCCGAAGTGGCCAAACCCGCATGAAGTTAAGCGCGCGTGACGCCAACCGCTATTTTGGCACCCCAGATGCAAATCGCACGGGTGTGCTGATTTACGGGCCGGATGCGATGCGGGTGGCGCTTAAGCGACAGGAGCTGATTGCCGCACTGATTGGCCCACAGGGCGAAGAGGAAATGCGGCTCACACGTATTCCCGGCGCGGAACTGCGCAAAGACAAAGCGCGTCTGGTCGATGCCACCAAAGAAGTGAGCTTTTTTCCTGGGCCCCGCGTTGCCTTTGTGGAGGATGCAACCGACACGGCTGCGCCTGCGGTTTTGGCCGCTTTGGAAGACTGGATGCCGGGGGATGCCCAGATTGTGGTGACAGCCGGGCAGCTCAAGGCCAGCTCCAAGATCCGCAAGGCGTTTGAGACCCATAACAATGCCTATGCCGTGGGGATCTACAACGACCCGCCCAGCCGCGAAGAGATTGAGGTGGATCTGAAAACGGCCGGTTTGCACGCGATTGATTCAGAAGCGATGACCGATCTGTTCAACTTGGCGCGTGCACTGGACCCCGGTGATTTCCGGCAGACCTGCGAAAAGCTGGCACTGTACAAATTCCAAGACACCCAGCCCGTCACGTCAGAGGATGTGGCGGCTTGCGCGCCGGTCTCGACAGAGGCTGCGCTTGACGATGTGCTCAACATTGTGGCTGAGGGACGCGCTCAAGAGATTGGTCCTGTGCTGCGCAAACTGGAAGCGCAAGGCGTGAACCCGGTCTCTTTGATCATCTCCGCCACCCGCCATTTTCGCGCACTCTATGGCGCGGCCGCCGACCCCGGCGGTGCCGCAGCTGGGATAGCCCGAATGCGCCCGCCAATTTTCGGCCCGCGCCGGGATCGCATGGTGCGCCAAGCTTCTGGCTGGGGCGCAACAAAGCTAGAGCAAGCTTTGACGGGGCTTACGGACACCGATTTGCAGCTGCGCTCGGCTGGGCAACGCGCGCCAGAGATGGCGCTGGTGGAACGATTGTTCTTGCGCTTGGCAATGCTCGCGCGCCGTAGCGGCTAGACGCCATAGGCTCAGCGCAAGCTGAGCCGGGCCCAAGACTTTGCGGGGCGGCGTGCCGCCGTGCAAAGACGCGGGAGCTTTGCCTGTCTACACGACACCCTTGCGTCATTTGGCCGAAATACACTTGAGGTCAAAGCCGTTTCCGCACAGGCTGCTGCATCAGTCAGGGAGGACATAAGTGTACGAAGTTGTCGGAAGCCCAACCAGCCGCGCGTTTCGCGTGATGTGGTTGCTAGAGGAATTGGGACAGCCTTACATGTTGTCACCAGAAAAACCACATTCTGAACGGGTCACCGCACTGAACCCCTCAGGCAAAATTCCTGTGTTGATCGACGGAGCGGCCCAGATCACCGACAGCGTCGCAATCATGACCTACCTCGCTGACAAACATGGCGCGTTGACCTATCCGGCAGGCACGGTGGAGCGTGCCCATCAGGACAGTTTCACACAACAGGTGCTCGACGAAGTGGAAGCCGGGCTTTGGACGGCCAGCCGCCACAACTTTGTCTTACCCAAGGACCGCAGGGTGCCAGAGATAAAAGACACCCTGATGTGGGAGTATACGCGCGGCATCTCAAACGTCTTAAAGCGTAAAAAGGGAACCTACCTGATGGGAGACATGATGACCGTGCCGGACATCCTGCTGACCCAATGCGCGACGTGGGCGAAGTTTGAAGAATTTCCAACGGACAATGAAGACCTGCTCAACTATATCAAAATCACGCGAGGCCGCCCTGCGTTTCGAAAGTTGATTGATAAGATGTGAGGGGCCAGCACGCCAACGTTTAGGGAAATCTATGCCCCAAACCTATTGGCCTTGCGCCAGAAATGCCTGTGCATGTTGTCCGGCCCAGCGACCGGTCGACAGGCAAGCGGTAAGCAGGTAGCCGCCTGTCGGGGCCTCCCAGTCCAGCATTTCTCCAGCGGCAAAGACCCCTGCGGTGTCCTGCAGCATCAGGCCTTCGGTGACCCCGCTTAGGCGAAACCCACCGGCGGTGCTGATCGCCTCATCGACGGGACGCGCACCCGCATGCCGCACAGGCAACGCTTTGATCAGAGGGGCCATATCATCCGGAAAAGGATGGCCAAACTCCCTCAGCAGCGCTTGCTTTTCCCCGGAAAGCTTCAAGGACTTGCGCAAGAAATTGGCGAGGCTCATTTTCCCGCGCGGACGCAGAAGCCGTTTGCGTATGTGGTCCTCCGTCATATCCGGCAGCAGATCCAGCACAAGAGAGTGGCCTTCCCGCATCTGGCGCGACACGGCGTAGATGCCGCCGCCTTCAACTCCGCGCTCTGAGATCACAAACTCTGCGCGCACCGATGTGTCTCCTGCCGTCAGTCTGACGTTCTTAACCGGCGCCCCAAAATGGCGCGGCATGTGCGGTGACCAGTTCACATGAAACCCCATATTGGCAGGCTGAAAGGGCGCTATGGCGGCCTCCATCCAATCCGCCCACGCCCCATCCGAACCCAAGCGCGCCCAGCTTGCGCCGCCACAGGCCAGTACGGTGACTTTCGGCGTGAGCGACTGCACCCCGTTCGGGGTGTCAAAATCAAAATGTCCACCACACCAGCGCCAACGCGTGCGAATATCCACGCCCTGAGCGTCTAGTTTGGCAAGCCAAGCCCGCATCAGTGGCGAGGTCTTCATCACCTTGGGGAACACCCGCCCGGAAGAGCCCGTGAACATTTCTTGTCCCAACCCCTCGGCCCAAGTCATCACCTCTTTGGGCCCAAATGCCTCCAGCATCGGGCGCAAAAAAGGCGCGGCCTCTTGGTAGTGGGCAAGGAAAGCCTCAAAGGCTTCGTCTTTGGTCAGGTTCAGGCCGGATTTCCCTGCCATCAAAAATTTACGCGCCACGGAGGGCTTCGCCTCTGCGACCACAACTGAATGACCTGCCGCTGACAGCACATCTGCCGCCATCAATCCTGCCGGGCCAGCGCCTATGATCAGCGCCTCTGTCACGCTTGAGGCAACGGGGTTTTGAGCTCTACCACGCGGTGCGGATACGGGATCTCGATGCCTTCCGACTTCAGAGCGTTCCATATGAGAAACAGCACATCGGACATGAACTTGTTTTTGCCGTCATCAATGCCCTCGACCCAGAATTCCACAGCAAAATCCACACCACTGTCGCCAAAGCCGCGCAATTCACAGTCCGGTGGAAAGGGTGTTGTCAAAACCCCGGGATGTTTTGCCACGGCGGCTTCAATGATCTCTGGCACCAAGTTGATGTCGGTGTCGTAGCTGACCGAAAATGGCGCTTCATACCGGTTGGCAGACCCGGAATCAGAAAAATTCACCACACGCGTGGTGATAAAGTCCTCGTTTGGCACCACAATCCAGCGGCCATCATAGGTCTCAAGAATGGTCGCGCGTGCGGTCATCTTAATGATGGTGCCGGCTTCGCCTCCGTCCAATTCCACGTAATCGCCAACAGTCGCCTGCCCTTCCAGCAAGAGGATCACACCGGAGATAAAATTGGAGGCAATCTTTTGCAGCCCAAAACCCAGACCCACACCAATCACACCGGTGAGCACCGCAAGCGAAGTGAGGCTGATGCCCATGATGTTCATCACAAGCAGAAAGGCGATGCCAAAGATCGCAATCTCCAGCGATTTGGCGATCAGTTCCCGCATCGCCGGGCGCATCTCTTCTTGGTTCTTAATAAACTGGCTGGATTGATCGTTGGACCAGCGTCCGAGCCAGAAAATCGCCCCCGCCACCACGACAAACCGGATGGCGAATAGAATTGAAAACGACAGATTGCCCAAGGGCACAACAGTCGCATCCAAATAGCCCATCGCGGGCTCCAGCAATCCCAACGCATAAAGCGCGGCCACCGGCACCAAGACATAGCGCCCCAGCACCTTCATGACCGGATCGGTGACGATTTCTTTCACCAGAATGCGCACTGCCAGCAACAAAAACACCCGCTTGCCAAAGGCGATCACCGCGCCCGAGCCAAAGAGAGAGCGGGTGACACTCTCACCAAGTCCTAAAAACACGTAGGCGAGAAGCGGCAACAACAAGGGCAGAAACAGTGCCACAAACCGCCGCGCACGGGCGACATAGCTGTCAACATCTGTGGGCGGCGTCAGCCAGCGTGCCAACACAGGCCCCAATTTGCGACTGACGTAGACCGCGGCCAAGTAGGCAACAATCAACAGAGCAAATTGCGACCACGCGGCCGGACTGAGCAACCACCCTTCGGCAAGCCCCCAAAGCCGGTCGCCTTGGGCCAGAGCGTCATTCATCAGGTCAGTCGGATCCATGTCGCAGTTCACTCATTGAAATCGTGGTTTGGGATATCGTCTTGCCCGTAGCCGACAAACAACTCAATCAAAATCCGAACGTCGTAGGGGCGAAAAACAGATGTCCGCCCTCCTTCGCTGATGCGTCGTGCACCGCGTCGCGAGATTTGAAAGCGCATATGCGCGGTCTTCTTGGTGGGGGAACACGCCGGTGACGGCGCAAGACATGGCCAAGTTGAGTTGGCCACAGAGAGAACGCCCGGCAGACACTATAAAACGTTCATCCGTTCAAACGCAGAGCTGCTTGATACCCAATGCGATCTTGGGCTGTGCGGCCAACGTGTCCGCGGCGATGGCACGCGCCACGTGCACAACATCCTGCGCAGGCACAATGCGTTCAATCAAACCAAAGCGCAGCGCCTCTTCAGCCGTGAACTTTTGCCCCCCCATCAGCATCAGCTTGGTTCGCGCAGGGCCAATCAGTGCTGACAGGCGCGCGGGGTCCGAAGGTTGTGGTAAAAACCCAAGTTTCATCACGGGATAAAAGAATGTGGCATGTGGCGCGGCAATGCGCAGATCACAGGCCAACGCCATACCGGTGGCGCCGCCCGCCAATGTGCCGTTGAGTGCCGCGATGGTCAGACCGGGCAGCGCAGCGATGGCGCTGGACAGTCGTTCCCAAACGTCGCTGGTGGCAAGACCCGCACGCGCTTCGTCCAGATCTGCGCCTGCCGAAAACACTTTACCTGTTCCGGTGAAAATTACGGCGCGCGCCTGATGCGCCGATTCCGCAATTTCGGCCAACTCCGTCAACATCGCTTCGGTTAAGGAATTGGCTTTTTGAGCCCGGTTGAGTGTGACAACCCAAAGTCCGCTGTCCTCTTGAATAAGATCAATCATTTCCGGTCCACTTTCTTTTCAATGATCTGCCCAATTCGACAGCAACTGTCACCGCACCATCTCAAGGCCACATCTGGCGATTTAGACTGACATCTGTCGCCATACGGCGCTTTTGCACGCGATGGGGCCGTGAAAACGCAGAAAATTGCCCATGCGCGCCAGTTCCAATCACCTCACCATAAAGGCAGTAAAGCGCCGATCGACAGACGTCCACATTCACGGGGAAAATTTGGCGGTCTTTGGCCCTTGACCCTGCCGCGCCTTCATCAGAAGCTTTAAGCCAGTTTTGAAAAGGAAGACATACTGATGCATATTTCTTCATCCCGCATTCTCGCCACAACGGCTTTGGCGACCGTTTTTGGAGCGCAGGCGGCTTTGGCTGATGTGTCCTCCAAAGAAGTCTGGGACAATTGGAAAACCTACATGACCTCCGCGGGCTATGACGTCTCAGCAACCGAGGCTGTGTCCGGCGACACATTGACCGTGACCGGCCTAACCATGGACATGGAACTGCCGGAAAGTGGCGGCAACGTCACAATGAACTGGGGGGTGATTTCCTTTAAGGAAAACGGAGATGGCACCGTATTGGTCACGATGCCTGAAACCACGCCTGTTTCGATGGTATCCAACTCCCCCTCTGAAAACTTCACCGTAAAAATGGATATGACTTCGGATCTGTCGACTGTGGCATCCGGAACAATCGAAGCGGTCACCTATGCTTATGGCTCCGCTGAGACCCGCTTTGAAGTGACCGAGCTGATCATCGACGGGGAGACGGTTCCCGACCTGGAGCTTGATGTGGTGTTCACCGGCTTTGCCGGTAACTATGATTTGACTCAGGGCGAGATGCTCTCCAGCGGTGGCACAACCACGGTAGACAGTGTTGAAATGACTCTGAATGCTGTGGATCCAGACAACGGGGCCCCTATTGATGTTGTCGCCTCGCTCAATGGGCTTGCGGCTGAGGTTGTGTCTTCCCTCCCAGCGGACGGACTTACCGGCAACCCCATGGCACTTTTCGTGCCCGGCATGAATCTGGCGGGTGGTTACACCTTTGATGCCATGCGGATGACCGCGAATTTTGTCGAAGACGGCACCCCGGGCGAAGTCTCCTTTGAGAGCCGTACCGGCAGCTTCAACATCGATATGGATGACCAAAAGCTGGCCTATGACGGTGATTTGACTGACCTAGTTTTCAAAGCCTATGGCTCAGAAATTCCAGTGCCTATTGACGTGAGCTTTGGCGAGATTGGATATGGCTTTAAGCTGCCGATCGCCGCATCAGAGGACGCGCAGGATTTTGCGTTCAACCTGAAGCTCGCAGACTTGAAAGTCTCAGAGTTGCTCTGGGGCATGTTTGACCCGGGCCAAGTGTTGCCACGCGACCCCGCCACTTTGATCGTAGATTTGGTCGGCAAAGGCACCGTTTTGATGGATTTGATGACATTGGATGAAACCACGGCTGAAATGCCAGGCGAGCTCAATGCGCTGACCATTCGTGACCTGCGGCTGAATGCGGCTGGTGCCAGCGTTGAAGGGTCCGGTGATTTTGTTTTTGACAACACAGACTTGGAAAGCTTTGACGGCATGCCACGGCCTGAAGGTGCGCTGGACCTGACAATCTCTGGCGCAAATGGCTTGATGGATAAGCTGACACAGATGGGGCTTTTGCCAGAAGAGCAGGCCATGGGGGCACGGATGATGATGTCTATGTTCACACAGCCCGGTGCTGGAGACGACACGCTGACCTCCAAGATTGAGGTGAACGCGCAGGGGCATGTGTCTGCCAATGGCCAACGCCTGAAGTAAGTCAGTCAAAACGAACATCAAAGCCGCCCTGTCGACCTAAGTCGCAGGGCGGTTTTGTTTTGAGCCAAAGAACGCCTAAATAGCGCATGGCAATTACGTTCCCCACTGGACCTCTGAGCGGGCTGCCCCTAGGCTCGCCGCGGACAAGACAAGGGGACAGCCACATGGCCACAGGCATCAATATCCGCACCTATTTTGAAGGCCGCTGGCACGAAGGCGATGTGCCGGTGATGCGCGCGGCAGATCATGGCACTTGGTTGGGGTCTGGCGTGTTTGATGGCGCGCGGTTTGTAAATGGGCTGACACCTGATTTGGACAAACACTGCGCACGCACCAATCGCTCAGCAGAAGCTTTGATGCTGACGCCCACGATGGGTGCGGATCAGATGGTGGAGATTGTGAAAGAGGGATTGAAATCCTATGCCCCCGGCGCGGCGGTGTACATTCGCCCGATGTATTGGGGCATAGACGGTGATCCAACTGCCATTATCCCAAGCCCAGAGACCACGGGGTTTGCGATTTGCCTTGAAGAGATTCCGATGGCACCGCCAGAGGCAGCTGCGACATTAACCCGAACCCAGTTTCGCCGCCCCGTTTTGGAAAGCTCGGTGGTGAATGCCAAAGCAGGCTGCCTGTATCCCAACAACGCCCGCATGTTGCGGGAGGCGCGCAGCAAAGGATTTTCCAACACCCTCACCTGTGACGCCATGGGCAATGTGGCCGAAACCGCAACCGCCAACATTTTTATGGTCCGCGACGGTGAGGTGTTCACCCCCGTGCCCAATGGCACTTTCCTAGCCGGTATCACCCGCGCACGTCACATCAAGAACCTGCGCGCAGATGGGATCACAGTGCAAGAAACAGTGCTGTCCTATGCTGATTTTGAAGCTGCGGATGAGGTGTTCATGTCCGGCAATATGAACAAGGTCACATCGGTAAGTGCCTTTGATGACCGCCAGTATCAAATGGGGCCGATCACCCGACGGGTGCGTGAGATGTATTGGGATTGGGCAGCGTCACGCGTCGCAAGCTGAGGTTCAGCGGCGGCCGCCATTGGACGCTGCGCACTGTGCGGCTCCTCCGGGATTTTTCATCTCAAAGAAGCGTAAGTGCCATCATCAGCATCGATGATCATCACAACAGTGGTTGCGCCGACCGTGGCGACACGGCATGATCTCGCGAAAGGGAGTGCATGAATGCGCAAGTTTCTTGTGGTGCTGGATGACAGCAGAGAGTGTCTGAATGCCATGCGGTTTGCCGCAATGCGGGCGGCGCGCACTGGTGGCGGCGTTAAAATTCTGTCGGTGATCCCACCGGAAGAGTTCAACCACTGGATTGGTGTAAGTGACTTAATGCGTGAAGAAGCACGTGAGCGCATCGAAGTGCACTATGAAGTGTTCGCCAAATGGATGCGAGATCGTCAAAACGTTGATCCCGAACTGAAAATCCGCGAGGGAGAGCCGGTTTCCGAGATTTTGGCTGAGATCCAAGAAGATGCTGAAATTGGCGTATTGGTCCTTGGTGCAGACAACGATCGCAAAGGACCCGGCCCGTTGGTGTCGCAGCTGTCGCGCAATTCCGGCAGCCTTCCGGTGCCGATGACCGTGGTGCCTGGTGACCTCACCAAGGAACAGCTTGAGGCGGTGACCTGAGGGTCGCAGTTTAGAATTAATCTAAACCTTGACTAATCTTCAAGGCAGGCGCATATCAATTCCTGATAGGAAAGGTCTGCCAATGTTCATTCAAACGGAATCCACCCCGAACCCCGCAACGCTGAAGTTCCTGCCCGGCCAAACGGTGCTGGAAGCCGGTACTGCGGATTTTCCGACAGCTGAAGGTGCATCTGCTTCTCCGCTGGCGACACGGATTTTTGCGGTAAACGGCGTGGCTGGTGTGTTTTTTGGCAATGACTTTGTGACGGTGACCAAGGCTGAAGGCATTGAGTGGGATCACATCAAACCTTCGATTCTTGGCGCGATCATGGAGCACTATCAGTCCGGTCAACCTGTGATGGCGGGTGAGGCAATGGCGCCGTCTGGGCATGCAGAGCACACCGGTGAAGATGGCGAGATTGTTGGACAGATCAAAGAGCTTTTGGACACGCGCGTGCGCCCAGCTGTGGCGCAGGACGGTGGCGACATCACCTTCCACGGGTTTGATCGCGGCGTGGTGTATTTGCACATGCAAGGTGCCTGTGCTGGGTGCCCCTCATCTACTTTGACCCTGAAGATGGGCATTGAGAACCTGCTGCGCCACTACATTCCCGAGGTGACCGAAGTGCGCCCGGTGGCGGTATAAGCTTCGACAATGTCGACACCACTGATACTAAGCTTTGATACATCGGCCGCGCATGTCGCGGCCGCTTTGCTTTGCGGCGACCAGATAGTTGCCCATAAAGTCGAAGACATGAAACGCGGACAGGCAGAGCGGCTGATGCCGATGCTTGAAGAAATTTTAGCGCAGAGTGGCAAAACTTGGGCTGATCTGGATGCCATCGGCGTTGGTGTCGGTCCCGGTAATTTCACCGGCATTCGTATTTCGGTCTCTGCGGCCCGTGGTTTGGCGCTTGGGCTGGGGATACCAGCCGTTGGGGTTAACTCATTTGACGCAATTGAGGCAGGCTTGACGTTCGCCGCTGCGCCAGTGGTGCCCGGACCACGCGGCCAAGGGTATGTTTGGCCCAAAGATGACAGCCCCTATCTTGCTTCTGAGGAAGAATTGGCGAACATCATGCAAGATGTCCCACTGGCCACGCCAAAGGCGGACAGTTTGGTGGCGCAAATCGCTCGTTTGGCTGGGCAAAGGTACAAAAACGCGCCCGCGCGCCCTGCGCCGCTTTATATCAAACCTGCAGATGCGGCCCCGCCCAAAGATCCAGCACCGGTGATATTGCCGTGACCCCAGACGACATGGCGACGATTTATGCGGCGGCTTTTCCAAACAGCCGCCCTTGGAGCAGTGCCGAAATTTCAGACATTCTTGCCTCCCCATTAAGTTTTTCGGTCACAAGTGACGTGGGGTTTGCGTTGGGGCGGGTGATCTTAGACGAGGTGGAGTTGTTGACCATTGCAGTGCAACCCGACCACCAAGGTTGCGGAAAAGGCCAACGTTTATTGGCGGATTTCGAAATCGAGTCGATTCGGCGCGGGGCCAGTCTGTGTTTTTTGGAGGTCGCACAGGACAATCTTGTTGCGCTTGCGCTCTATGACGCCTGCGGCTACGAATTTTGCGGCGAGCGGCCCGGCTACTATTCAAAATCCGACGGAACGCAAATCGCTGCCAGCCTTATGAAAAAGGCGCTAAACTAAGCATAGGTCTGATTCGAAATCAGCTTATTTGGCCAAATGGTCAAATTTCAGTTGACCCTCTCGGCATCAATCGCCTTAGTTACACGATGGTCCGGCGGGATCTGAACAAATAGACGGGGCGGCAACTCGCACAACAACGACCGACCCGCTCACTATATGGGAGACATTTATGAGCTTGATGCACAAATTCCTCGGCGCCGCGGCAGCCGCAGCCCTTTCCGCAGGTGCGGCCCTAGCCGAGCCAGCGCTGATCTTCGATCTTGGCGGCAAATTTGACAAATCTTTCAACGAGGCGGCCTTTGGTGGCGCCACACGTTGGGCCGAAGAAACCGGTGGATCTTTCCGCGAAATCGAACTGCAGTCTGAAGCTCAGCGTGAGCAAGCTCTGCGTCGTTTTGCCGAAGCGGGCGCCAACCCAATTGTCATGACCGGCTTTGCGTTTGGGAACGTTCTGGGCGAAGTTGCACCTGATTACCCTGACACAAAATTCGCAATCATCGACATGGTTGTTGATGCGCCAAACGTGCGCTCTGTTGTGTTCAACGAGCACGAAGGCTCCTACCTTGTTGGCATGATGGCTGCTCAGGCGTCCAAGTCCGGCACAGTTGGCTTCATCGGTGGCATGGACATTCCGCTGATCCGTAAGTTCGCTTGTGGCTACGTTCAGGGCGTGAAAGCTGTGAACCCAGACGCAACCGTGATCCAGAACATGACCGGCACAACCCCTGCCGCTTGGAATGACCCGGTAAAAGGCTCTGAGCTGACCAAAGCGCAGATCAGCCAAGGTGCGGACGTAGTATACGCAGCCGCAGGCGGCACCGGTGTTGGTGTGCTGCAAACGGCAGCTGACGAAGGCATTCTGTCTGTAGGCGTGGACAGCAACCAGAACCACCTGCACTCTGGCAAAGTTCTGACATCCATGATGAAGCGCGTGGACAACGCGGTTTATGAAGCAATGACAGCTGGCGTTGATCTGGAAACAGGTTTCAACGTGATGGGTGTCGCCAATGGCGGAATCGACTACGCCATGGACGAGCACAACGCAGCGCTGGTGTCTGCGGACATGAAAGCATCGGTTGATGCTGCCAAGGCGCAAATCGCTTCCGGTGATCTTGCTGTGCATGACTACATGAGCGACAACACCTGCCCGGTGGAGTAACGCTTTTCCGGGCCTAAACCCGGAGCTCTGTTAGGGGGCCGTGCCACATCGGTACGGCCCCCAAAACTTAAAGGGGACTTGTCATGCCATCTTCCATGATCGCATTTTTTACCACGTGGGCGGAAAATGACGCGACCAAACGCGCCGAGGTGCTCAAGGACGTCATGGCGAAAGATTTCACCTATTGCGATCCCAATGCACCCGACGTGATTGCGGATTTGGACGCGTTGAACAGCTATATCGGCATGTTCACCCAATACGCCCCGGGCGCGAGTGCGTCGGTGGTAAACACCAGCGAAACAAAGGGGCACCACCGGGTGACCGTGGCGTTTCGCATGGCCGACGGCAAAGAGCAGTTGGGCCAGTATTTCGTTGAACTTGATGCCGATGGACGCGCCACGCGCATGGTCGGCTTCGCAGGACTGGGAGAGCCTGAATGACGGCGCCAGCCATTGAACTAAAAGGCATATCCAAAGCCTTTGGCCCTGTGCAGGCCAACAAAGATATCTCGATCTCGGTACAACCGGGAACCATCCACGGGATCATCGGTGAAAACGGCGCGGGCAAATCCACGCTGATGTCGATCCTCTATGGGTTTTACAAAGCGGATGCAGGCGAGATCTTCATCAAAGGTGAGAGGACTGCCATCCCTGACAGTCAGGCCGCAATTGCCGCTGGCATTGGTATGGTGTTCCAGCACTTTAAACTGGTCGAGAACTTTACAGTTCTGGAAAATATCATTCTGGGCGCTGAGGACGGCGCGATGTTGAACACATCGCTTGGCAATGCCCGCAGCGAGCTGAAGCATTTGGCTGATGAATATGGGCTGAATGTCGACCCCGACGAGATCATCGAAAATCTGTCGGTGGGCCATCAGCAACGTGTGGAGATCCTGAAAGCGCTTTACCGGAAAGCTGAGATTCTCATTCTGGATGAACCGACAGGGGTTTTGACACCTTCAGAGGCAGATCAGCTGTTCCGAATTTTGGACCGTCTGCGCGAAGAAGGCAAAACCATCATCCTGATCACCCACAAGCTGCGCGAGATCATGGAATACACCAACACTGTATCTGTGATGCGCCGTGGTCAGATGACGGCGACCGTCAAAACCGACGAGACCTCGCCAGAACATCTTGCCGAGCTGATGGTGGGACGCAAAGTGCTTTTGCGTGTTGATAAAGACGCAGCAGAGCCTGGCGCAAGCGTTCTGGACATCAAAGGGCTGCGCGTTGTCGACGACACCGGTGTGGAACGCGTCAAAGGCATCGACCTCAACGTGCGCGCGGGCGAAATTGTCGGCATCGCCGGTGTGGCAGGCAATGGACAATCAGAGTTGCTTGAAGTGCTGGGTGGCTTTGCTGAGGGCACTGGCGAAATCATGATGAACGGCGCGGTCATTCCGCTGTCCGGACATGGGGCGGACGGTCAAGCACGGCGCGCCTCTGGGATCAGTCACGTGCCGGAAGACCGTCAACGCGAAGGTCTGATCATGGAGTTTGCCGCATGGGAAAACACCGTGTTTGGCTATCACCAAGAGCCGGAAATCCAAAACGGCCTTTTGATGGACAACAAAGGTATCTTCTCAGAAGCCGAAGCCAAGATGCAGCGTTTTGACGTGCGTCCACCGGATCCCAAGTTGGCCGCCAAGAATTTCTCCGGTGGCAACCAACAGAAAATTGTTCTGGCACGGGAAATTGAACGCAACCCGGACTTGTTGTTGATTGGTCAGCCAACGCGCGGCGTGGACATCGGCGCTATCGAGTTTATTCACCAGCAAATCGTAAGCCTGCGTGATCAAGGCAAGGCTATCCTTTTGGTATCGGTGGAACTTGATGAAATCATGTCGTTGTCCGACCGAATTGTGGTGATGTTTGACGGCCATATCACTGGCGAACGTGACCCAAAACACACCAATGAAAAAGAGCTGGGCCTGTTGATGGCCGGGATCACCGACACATCCGCGGTTGCAGGAAACGGCGGCAACGACACGACAGAACAGGAGGTCCACGCAGATGGATAAGATGCCTAAGTGGGCTGACATCGTTCTGATCCCTATTATTTCGCTGCTTCTGGCGGCATTTTTCTCAGCGTTAGTGATTTTGGCGATCGGCGAAAATCCGGTTGAAGCGCTGAAATTGATGATTGATGGGGCGCTCATGCGTTCCGCGGGTTGGGGCTATACACTCTACTACGCCACCAACTTTATCTTCACCGGCTTGGCGGTTTCGGTCGCCTTCCACGCGCGGCTGTTCAACATCGGTGGCGAAGGCCAAGCGATGGTGGGCGGGCTCGGCGTGGCGCTTGTGTGCCTTTACATACCGTGGCCCCATTGGTCGTTGGCGATCTTGGGAGCATCCGTGGGCGCGGCACTGTTTGGCGCGGCTTGGGCGTATCTGCCAGCTGTGTTGCAGGCCAAACGTGGCAGCCACATCGTCATCACCACGATCATGTTCAACTTCATCGCTGCGGCGCTGCTCAACTATGTGTTGGTGGAGTGGCTGCGCCCGATTGGCGCGATGGATCCGGCCTCTGCCAAATTTCCCGGCGCCACCCATCTGCCATCGTTCCAAGACATGTTCTCCACCGCTGACACACCCATGTTCCGTGGTGCACCAGCCAACGTGACATTTTTCTTGGCACTTGTGGCCTGCGTTGTGGTTTGGATGTTGATCTGGAAAACCCGGCTTGGCTATGAAATCCGCGCCTTTGGGCAATCAGAGACCGCCGCCAAATATGCAGGGATCAGCCCCGTGCGCATCACTGTGATTGCCATGCTGATCTCTGGCGCATTGGCGGGCATGATGTCGGTCAACACCACAATGGGTGAAAGCGAACGGCTTATCCTAAACAGCACCGAAGGCGCTGGTTTTATCGGGATTGCTGTTGCCTTGATGGGGCGCAACCACCCGTTTGGCGTGCTTCTGGCTGCCATTCTGTTTGGCTTCTTATATCAGGGCGGTGCTGAATTGGCGCTGTGGACGAGCATCCCACGTGAGCTGATTGTGGTTATTCAGGCATTGGTGATCCTGTTCACCGGAGCACTGGACAATATGGTGCGCGCACCGCTTGAAAAAGTCTTCATTGCGCTGCGCCGGAGGAACGTCTGATGGATTTTCTGACACTGCTTCAGGTGCTGGACACCTCCGTGCGTCTGGCGACACCTCTGCTTTTGGCCTGTTTGGCGGGCCTGTATTCTGAGCGTTCCGGCGTTGTGGATATTGGTTTGGAAGGCAAAATGCTGGCAGCCGCGTTTTTCTCAGCAGCTTTTGCCTTCTATTCAGGCAATGCGTGGTTGGGTCTGTTGGCCGGAATCGGCGCCGCCATGGTGCTCGCGTTGATCCACGGACTGGCGTCGGTCACCTTCCGAGGCAACCAGCTTATTTCTGGTGTTGCGATTAACTTCCTTGCGGCGGGCATGACCGTTTTGGCGGCACAAAGTTGGTTCCGCCAAGGCGGGCGCACCCCCCCATTGGAAGGTGCGGCGCGGTTTAACCCAATTGAGCTGCCCTTTGCCATTGGACCAACCGAAGCGGCTGCGGTTGACCGCCCTCTGAGCCAGTTGATTGCTGAAGCAAACCCGCTGCAGCAGTTCTACTCCGAGCTCATTTCGGGACACTCGATCCTTGTGTATCTGGCCCTGCTCACCGTTCCTGCAACGTGGTGGTTGCTGTTTCGCACCCGCTTTGGTCTGCGGCTGCGCGCCGTGGGCGAAAACCCGGCTGCCGTGGACACCGCTGGTGTGTCTGTTGTGTGGCTCCGCTATGCAGCGATTTTGCTGTGTGGTGTGCTCTGCGGAGTTGCAGGGGCCTATCTGTCAACTGCGCTGCAAGCAGGCTTTGTAAAAGACATGACCGCAGGGCGTGGGTTCATTGCTCTGGCGGCTTTGATCTTTGCCAAATGGCGCCCGGTTTACGCCCTTTGGGCCTGCCTGCTGTTTGGTCTCTTCCAAGCATTGGAATTGCGCCCAGACATCATAGAGAACGTCTCAGGCATCAAAGTCCAAGTTCAGCTGTTGGGCGCCCTGCCCTACATTCTGACCGTGGTGATTCTTGCCGGGTTTGTGGGCAAAGCCATTCCACCGCGTGCAAGCGGCGAGCCCTATATCAAGGAGCGGTAGCCAGAAACTCAGCTGGGCGATAAGTCCAGTTTGCAGTCAATGATCTGTCCTGCCAGCGTTTTATCGATGCTGGCAGGTTGCTTTTGGGGGCTTTGTGGGGCTATCAGAAATCATGCAGATCTACCTCCCCATTGCCGAAGTCTCCGTGAACGCCTTCCTGTTGCTAGGGCTGGGAGGTATGGTCGGAATTCTTTCTGGGATGTTTGGCGTTGGTGGCGGCTTCTTGATGACGCCGCTTTTGTTTTTCATAGGCATCCCGCCTGCTGTGGCCGTGGCCACCGAGGCCAATCAAATCGTGGCGTCTTCGTTTAGCGGTGTGCTCGCGCATCTGCGGCGCAAGACCGTGGACCTGAAGATGGGCACCGTGCTGCTGACCGGTGGTCTGGTTGGCGCTGCATTTGGCGTTGTGGTCTTTAACTATTTGAAATCCCAAGGTCAGGTCGATCTGCTTGTGCGCCTCTGTTATGTGGTGTTCCTGGGCGTAATTGGCTCTTTGATGTTCGTCGAAAGCCTCAATGCTATCCGCAAGTCGCGCAACAGCTCTGGCCCACCCAAACGCAAGAAACACAATTGGGTACATGGTCTTCCGCTTAAGATGCGGTTTCGTGTGTCCGGACTGTATATCTCCGTCATTCCTCCTTTAATGGTGGGTGTCTTGGTCGGCATTCTGTCCGCCATCATGGGCGTTGGTGGCGGCTTTATCATGGTGCCGGCGATGATCTACCTGCTGGGCATGCCCACCAAGGTTGTGGTGGGCACATCCCTGTTTCAGATCATTTTTGTCACCGGGTTCACCACGCTTTTGCATGCGACGACAAACTTTACAGTGGATATCGCCTTGGCGGTGCTGCTGCTGGTTGGCGGTGTCATCGGCGCACAGATCGGCACGCGGTTGGGCACATATCTGAAAGCTGAACAGCTGCGCATTCTGCTGGCGCTTTTGGTGATCATGGTCTGTGCCAAACTTGGGTTGGACCTTTTGTTGGAGCCAAGTGAACTCTACTCTATTGGTGCGGCGGGAGGGCATTGAGCATGAAATGGCTTACAGTGTGCCTGTCCTTGCTGGTGTCACCGGTTTTGGCAGAAGAGGTTGTGCTTGGCCTGAGCCAAGATCAGGTGGCGATCACAGCTGATTTTGACGGCTCCGAAATTTTGCTCTTTGGCGCGGTGAAACGCGAGGAGCCGATTGCAGCAGAACCGTTGGAAGTGGTGATCGCTGTGTCTGGCCCGCAAAGTCCGCTGACCGTGCGCCGCAAAGAGCGTAAATTCGGCATCTGGATCAACACCGATGCTGTCGAAATCGATGCGGCCCCCAGCTTTTATGCCGTGGCCACCTCTGCGCCTTTCTCCGAGGTGATTTCCAACGTTGAAGACCAGCGCCACAAGGTGTCTATTCCACGCGCTATCCGCTCTGTAGGTGCACCGATGGATGTTCTGGACGCCCAGAGTTTCAGCGAAGCCGTAATCCGCATTCGCACCGCTGAGGGCTCTTACCAATTGCGCGAAAACGCGATTCAGTTTGATCAACAAACCTTGTTTCGCACTTCGATCAAAATGCCCGCGAACCTAACCGAAGGCGACTATTCCACACGTATATTCCTGACACGTGAAGGACGCGTGGTGTCGCAATTTGAGACAGTGATCAATGTGAACAAGGTTGGGCTTGAACGCTGGCTGTTTGATCTGTCGCGCAATCAACCCTTGATCTATGGGCTTATGTCGCTGGCCATTGCGATTGCAGCGGGATGGATGGCCTCTGCAGCCTTCCAGTTGTTGCGCCGGGGTTGATTGGGGCTTCTGCGGGCTTGCGTCACTGCGCTGGCCCGACTACCTGATAGCATACAAAAAAAGAGGCATATGATATGGCGCAGTCACCTGAGTCACTGGCACAGCAAATGTTGGATGCGGCCCGTAAAGCCGGAGCTGAGGCGGCAGATGCCATGGTTGTAGGCGGCACGTCTGTGTCCATCGAGGTGCGCGAAGGTAAGCTTGAACAAGCAGAGCGTTCCGAAGGGATGGATCTGGGCCTGCGCGTATTGATCGGAACACGTCAAGCAAACGTGTCGATTTCGGACTCCCGTCCAGACAGCATTGCGATGATGGCTGAGCGCGCCGTGGCCATGGCCAAGGAAGCGCCGGAAGACGAACATGTCGGTTTGGCAGAGGCGTCGCAGCTGGCCCAAGCCCCCAACATCGCAGCTTTGGAGCTTTCGGACCCCACAGCAGAACCAGCGCCCAGCATGCTTCAGGACGATGCTCTGTCTGCCGAAGAGGCGGCGCAGTCTGTTGCAGGCGTCACTCAAGTGCAGACGGCCACCGGGGCCTACAGCCAGTCTTCGGTGTTTTTGGCGGCGACCAATGGATTCGCTGGCGGCTACGCCCGCACAAGCCGCGCGATCTACGCCACAGCCATTGCTGGCGCAGGTGATGCGATGGAGCGTGACTATGATGGTGACGGGCGGGTTTTCCAATCCGACTTACGCGATGCAACGGCCATTGGCCGGTCAGCAGGTGAGCGGGCCGTGGCGCGGCTGAACGCGCGCAAGCCAGAAACCGGCGCCTATCCGGTGCTGTTTGACGAGCGTGTGTCGTCCTCTCTCATTGGCCATCTGCTGGCCGCGTCCAATGGTGCGATGGTGGCACGCGGATCAAGCTGGCTGCGTGAAAAGCTGGGACAACAAGTGTTGCCCGAGGCACTTTCGTTGATTGAGGACCCGTTGCGGCCGCGCATTTCTGGCTCTCGTCCCTTCGACGCCGAAGGGTTGCCAACCCAGCGGCGCGCCATAGTCGAAAATGGCGTTTTGACGGGCTGGACACTGGATCTGGCCAATGGGCGCAAACTTGGCATGCCCTCCACGGCCAATGCCGCACGTGGTGTCTCAGGCCCGCCATCACCAAGCAGCTGGAACGTGGCGCTGACCCAAGGCAGTCAATCGCGCGACGCACTGCTTAAAGACATGGGACGTGGGCTCTTGGTCACATCGCTCATCGGCTCCACCATCAATCCGAACACTGGGGACTATTCCCGCGGAGCTGCCGGTTTCTGGATCGAAAACGGCGTTGTTTCTCACCCTGTGAATGAATGTACAATTGCCGGCAACTTGCACGACATGTTGCGCAACTTGATCCCGGCCAACGATGCACGCGGGTATCTGTCACGGGTCGTGCCTTCGTTGCTTTTAGAAGGGATGACCCTTGCCGGAAACTGATCTGGAGCTTTTGATTTCGGCGGCACAAGCGGCGGGCGACATCGCCACTCGTTACAACGGCCAAAGCGCCAAGACCTGGCACAAACCGGACGACGCAGGTCCGGTCACCGAAGCCGACTTGGCGGTCAACGAGATGCTCGAAGACACACTACGCAAAGCGCGCCCAGACTATGGCTGGCTGAGCGAGGAGTCACTGGACAACACGGATCGGCAACAGACCGACAAAGTGTTCATCATTGATCCCATTGACGGCACCCGCAGCTTTATCGAGGGCTCTGACACATGGGCGCATGCGTTGGCGGTTGTTGAAAAAGGCGTGGTAACCGCAGCTGTGATCTATCTACCGCGACGCGAAAAGCTATACAGCGCGGCCAAAGGCGGCGGTGCGCAGCTAAATGGCGCACGGGTCGGCACGGCTTCGCGTAATGAAATGGAAGGCGCACGGGTTCTTGTGGCCCGCCCCGCCATGGCCCCAGAACTGTGGAAAGACACCCCCCCCGAATTTGACCGCGGCTATCGCCCATCCTTGGCATATCGCACGGCGTTGGTCGCACAGGGTCGCTTTGATGCAATGCTCACCTTGCGGCCGACGTGGGAGTGGGACGTTGCGGCAGGTGACTTGATCCTACGAGAAGCGGGTGCCGCCACCTCTGATCGACATGGCGCGCCGTTGCGGTTCAACAATCCAGACCCACGCCTCGCTGGTGTCGTTGCCGCCAATCCAATCCTAAAGCACAAGATTTGCGCGGCACTGGCCCCAACGGACAAAGCCCAATAAGATTTGCAGCCACTCTGCTGATCAAATCATTGGCTTCTCAGGCTTGATGCGCATGGAGGTCGTTCGCCCCCTTGAGGCCATCGGCCAAGCGGCTTAGGTTGCCCACATTCCAGCACCTCATAGGAGTGGCCCATGGCACAACGACTGCACCTCGTCTTTGGCGGCGAATTGATCGACCCTACCAAAACCGCGTTCAAAGATGTGGATGACCTTCACGTCGTTGGCATTTTCCCAGACTACGATAGCGCCTACAACGCTTGGAAAGCCGAAGCCCAGCGCACGGTGGACAACGCGCATATGCGGTACTTCATTGCGCATCTGCATCGCCTGCGGGACGAAAGTGCCGCCGCATCGTCCACCGAAGAGCTCGGATAAGCACAGATGGCGCGCTCGCTGGGCCTTGCGGCTTACCTCGCTTTCGCGCGCCGTCAACCGTCGCAGATGGGCGCAATTGAATGCCCACGCCCCGATGGTGAAGTGATTTGGCTGCATTGTGCAGAGCCCTCTCGGGTCCGCACCTTGGCCAAGCTGGGGCAGCGGCTCACAAAACAAAGGCCGGACGCGCGGCTCTTGCTGACGACACCTGCAGATGTCCCTTTGACGCAAAGCCTGCCAGCACATGTCATTTGGCAGCCTTGCCCAACCGAAAGCCCGATCGATATCGCCGCCTTTCTGGACCATTGGCGGCCAGATCTGGTGCTGTGGTTGGGCCCCGCTGTACGCCCGGCACTGATTGACGCAATTCGCACGCGTGATGTTCCCTCGGTTTTACTCGAGACCCTTAACCCTAAAATCGAGCAGAAACGCCGCCGTTGGGGGCCGGAACCGATCCGCGGGACGTTGGCGCGGTTTACATCGATATTTGCACAAAATGATGACGCGGCAGCCCGTATGCGCAAGCTGTTGGGAGAGAGTGCCGACATCCATGCAAGCGGTGTTTTGATGGAGGAAGCTTCGGCCCTTCCGGTGAATGACAGCGACCTGGAAGAGCTGCGCACAAGTTTGGTCGGGCGCCCCGTGTGGCTTGCGGCACGCCTGCAACCCGATGAGTTGGCTGTGGTTTTGAACGCATACCGCGCGGTTTTACGTCTGTCCTATCGCATGCTGCTGGTTGTGGTCCCTGATCGGCCGGTCGATGCCATGGCGATGAAAGCTGCCATACTTCAAGATGGCTGGCGGGTGTCCGATTGGGACGAGGGCGATGTGCCCAAGGAAGACACACAAGTCTTGTTTGCCCATTCTTCTGAGGAACTGGGACTGTGGTATCGGGTGGCGCCGGTGAGTTTTGTGGGATCCTCGTTGATGTCAGGCGCAGGCGGACGCGATCCGCTGGAGCCCGCCGCTCTTGGCAGCGCAATTCTGTATGGCCCGTCTGTGCGACGCTATCTTGGAAGCTACACCAGACTGGCCAATGTAGGCGCGGCGCGGATCGTAAAAGATGCTGACAGCTTAACCTCAGCCTTGATGGTGTTGGCCGCACCAGATCAGGTCGCGGTGATGGCCCACGCGGGCTGGCAAGTGGTGTCTGACAGCGCGGAGGTTTCTGATAAAGTGATCGCGCATGCCCACGCGCTTTTGGACAATCGGGATGTACCTGCATGAGAGAACCCCATTTCTGGTCCAACCCACAGCGCCACCCCGGTTGGCAAGCGCACCTGCTCGCGCCCTTGGGCGGGCTTTATGCGCTGGCCACGAAACGACGAGTCGCAAAGGCCCCTGAAGGGTACAAAGCGCGGGTGCCCGTCGTCTGTATCGGCAACATAAACGCAGGGGGCACGGGAAAAACGCCGACGACCATCGCGGTGATGCAACGGTTGCAGACGCAAGGTGTCGCAGCACATGTTGTCTCACGCGGTTATGGCGGCAGCTTGAAAGGCCCAGTACGCGTAGAGGAACGCACCCACCGTGCAGCGCAAACCGGTGATGAGCCACTTTTGCTGGCTGCGTTTGGGCCAACATGGGTGTCAAAAGACCGGGCGCAAGGCGTGGCAGCTGCGGAACAGGCCGGTGCCGAGGTGATCCTTCTGGACGATGGTTTTCAGAACCCATCCGTGCAGCAAGATGCTGCAATTGTGGTGGTGGACGCACAGCGCGGCTTTGGCAACGGGCGTTGCCTTCCTGCGGGGCCATTGCGTGAGCCTGTGACGACCGGGTTGGCGCGCGCAGATCTGGTGTTGTCGATAGGCAACCGTGCAGCACAGGAGGTGTTTACATCTCTTTGGGGCGCTCAGATTGCCAGCCTTCCTCATGCGACTGGCGCGCTTGAGCCCCTACCAACAGGTATGGACTGGCGCGAAACACCGTTTTTGGCCTTTGCTGGCATTGGCCACCCAGAGAAGTTTTTTGACACGCTGCGCGCACTTGGAGCCAATTTGGTACACACTGAAGCATTGCAAGATCATCAAGCCTTGCCGCCAGCGTTGCTCACACGACTGGCCGCCGAGGCGCAGATGCGCGGAGCCCAACTTGTCACAACGGAAAAAGACGCTGTGCGCCTGCCCAAAGAGATGCGCGCTCAGGTCCTGACTTTGCCGGTGCGTTTGAATTTAGACGATTGGTCACCGCTGGATGCAATGATGTCGCGCATCGGGGTGCCACAGAGACCAGCCTGAGCGACCGCAAGTCGCTCAGGCTGTTTGGCTTAACCTTCGAGTTTCGCGTCCAGAATTGCGCGCAGATCCTCGTAGTTCATGTTGGAATGCTTCTCACCGTCGATGAGCAGAGTTGGGGTTGCCTGCACGTCATCAGCGGCGGCGTTTTCCTGAAACCATGCCACCAGCGCTTTTGCCTTATCTTCGTCCTGCAGACAGGCTTGTAGCTGATCGTCCTCCAAGCCAGCGAGACGACCGGCCTTGCGCAGAGAATCAGCAATGGCGACAGGATCACCTGCTCGGGTCCATTCGCCTTGGGTTTCCATCAGATAGTCGGTCATGCCAAAGAACCGCTCTTGGCCACCGCATCGAGCCACCATGGACGCCCAAAGGCCAAAGCGATCAAAATAGACATCACGGAAAATGAATTTCACTTTGCCAGTGTCGACATAATCCGCTTTTAGCGGCTTCAACACCGCCTCGTGAAAGTTCGCGCAGTGCGGACAGGTGAAAGAGGCGTACTCAACGATGGTGATTGGTGCATCCTCTGCGCCCATCACCATTTCAACGATCTCTGACGAATCGGTGCTTTCAGACGCAACCGTTTGAACATTGGAAACTGACGGCAGCGTGGTGACCGCCACAGTCGTGGCGGGTTGGTTGGTAAACCAATACGCACCAGCAGCAACAGCAACCGCACCAGCGGCGATCACGGGAATAAAACGGTTCATCTATAAACCTTTCTTGGAGTTTTTGTTTTTCATCAAGACATTGCCCGCTAGCTGTTCAAGGGCTTGCCGCAAGTCGGGGTTATCAAAGGAAGCCGTCACCCGGGCTGCCTCTTTCTGTGTCTCAGGGTCGGGAGTGGCCTTGACCTTCTTTGGGGCCGCTCCAAATTGCGCCTGCCCATCAGAAAACCCTGTTGGCGCGGTTTGGGTAATGCGCAGATGGGCAATCGCGTTGTAACCATAGGCGGCGTTTACGCGGCTGCGCAAAATCTCTTTCTGCATCTCCAACATTGGCGCCTGCGCCCCAGTTGTCAGCACCGTCAACGTGGCCCCAAAACTCTGGCGACCATATTTGACATCAACGGGACGACAAATGCGCGCCATGTCTTCGCCAACGATCTCTGACCAGTGAGTCAGCACACGCGTTTCCGCAAAACCCCGGCTTTCGCTGGCTTTGCGGATGCGGTCCCTCAACAGAGAGGAGGTTCGAGCGAACCCTTTGGTGGTTGGACGGCGCATCTTGATCTTGCATCCTTTGGTCGAGAGCTATTTTAGTGGCCCGGCCCGGCTGTGCCAGCGAAACCGTCCCTAAGTGAGGATAAAACTTGCGTGATATGCCTAAGAGCTCCGATCTATTGGAGTGGTACGACCACAATGCACGCACTATGCCGTGGCGCGTTGGCCCGCAGGAGCGCCAAGCCGGCGTGACACCCGATCCCTATCGGATTTGGATGTCGGAGATCATGTTGCAACAAACCACCGTTGCAGCGGTAAAAGACTATTTTGAACGCTTCACTGCCCGGTGGGCTACGGTGTCTGATCTGGCGGCGGCTGAGGATGCTGATGTCATGGCGGAATGGGCCGGGCTTGGGTATTACGCCCGCGCTCGTAATTTGTTGAAATGCGCGCGCGTGGTGGCCGATGAGTTGGATGGCGTGTTTCCGGGGACAGTTGAGGAGTTGCTAAAACTGCCCGGCGTTGGCCCCTACACAGCGGGTGCCGTGTCCTCTATTGCATTTGATCACCCTGCCACAGTGGTGGATGGCAATGTGGAACGCGTGATGGCACGGCTATTTGATGTACACACACCCTTGCCCGCTGCAAAACCAGAGCTCACCGATCTGGCAGCAGCCCTCACGCCGGACGTGCGCCCGGGAGACTATGCTCAGGCGGTCATGGATTTGGGGGCCACAATTTGCACCCCGCGCAATCCGGCCTGTGGGATTTGTCCGTGGCGCCAACCTTGCCGGGCGCGATTGGCAGGCACAGCGGCTGACCTGCCTAAGAAAACACCAAAAAAACCGAAGCCAATCCGCCATGGGGTGGCGTACATAGCACGGCGCGTCGATGGCGCTTTTCTGCTGGAACGACGCCCGGAGAGCGGATTGCTGGGGGGCATGCTGGGCTGGCCCGGATCAGACTGGGTGGAAGTGGATGCGCCAGCACATGAGGCCCCTATCAGAGCTGAGTGGAAAACGCTGAATACCGAAGCGCGCCATACGTTCACGCATTTTCATTTGCGCCTGAAAGTCTGCACAGCCCTTGTGCCAATGGATCGCAAACCCTCCGTCGGGGAATTTGTCGATGCGGACACCTTTGATCCAGGGAATCTCCCCACGGCCATGCGCAAAGCATTTGATCTGTATAGCGGCGCTTGAGCACATTGCAGCACAGCCAACTTCGCCGCATAGTCTGAGCAATTTCTAGCGAGGGTCTGTACAAATGGTGTCGTCTACGCAATTGGCCAAGTTTTCTAGCGCGCTTCCGTTCTGGTGCTCCTTGCTGTTGATCCCATTGGTTTGGATCACAGCAGGTCTGGGAGGTTGGTGGGTGATTTTGGTGCCCCTTGTCACTTGGTACCTTTTCTCGGCACTGGATGCCGTGACGGGGCTCAATCTGGAAAACGCAGAACTCGAAACCCCCGACGAAGACCTCAAATGGTATCGTCTGATCACGCTGATCTGGCCTTGGCTGCAATTTGCGACACTGTTTGGCATGATCTGGTACGCCACGCGCGCCGACCATCTGAGCACAGCGGCTTTGATTGGTCTGTTCTTTGGAGTGGGCGTGATCACGGGGACTGTTGGGATCAACTACAGTCATGAGCTGATGCATCAGAAGCCCAAACATGAACGTTGGCTGGGCGATCTCTTGCTTGCGATGGTGCTGTATTCCCATTTCCGTAGCGAACACCTGTTGGTGCATCACCGCTACGTTGGCACACCGCGCGATCCCGTCACAGCACGCTACAACGAGGGATTTCACCGGTTTTTTCCGCGTGTTCTGATCAGCTCGCTCAAGTCCTCCTTTGCTGCAGAGAAAGCCATGCTGGCGCGCAAAGACATGCCGTGGACGGATCTGTCCAACCCGTTCTTTCGTTATTGGGCACTGCAAGGCGCCATGCTGCTCTTTGCGTTGATTCTTGGTGGCTGGCTCGGCGTGGCCCTGTTTGTATGGCAGGCCTATATCGCGATTTGGCAGCTCGAATTGGTCAACTATGTGGAACACTACGGCCTTACCCGCAAACACCTAGGCGAAGGCAAATATGAGCATGTGAAGCCGCACCACAGTTGGAACGCTGCGCATAAGGCCTCCAACTGGTTGCTGATCAATCTCCAACGCCACTCAGATCACCACTACAAGCCGGATCGGCGATTTCCTCTGTTGCAAAACTATACTGACGCAGAAGCGCCGCAATTGCCATTTGGCTATCCTGTCATGACCATCGCGGCGATGGTCCCGCCGGTCTGGAAACGGGTCATGAACCCGCGGGTCCGAAAGTGGCGTGGTATGTACTACCCAGAGATCACCGATTGGCACGCTTACAACAAAGCCAAGAACCCAATGCCACGTTAGGCATTGTGGTCTTTGGGGCGCTCAAAAGCCCAGACTGTGAGTTTTTCAGCCACACCGCGCACGTCTTGATCGGTAAATTTCTGCAACCCATCGAGACACTCGTCACCGCCTTCGCGCAATACTTCTGCACGCATGCCGTCGCTGATCACCAAACGTGCGTTGAGACCGCGTGTCATACTTTCGAGGCGAGATGCCACGTTTACCGTATTACCGACCACGGCGAATTCCAGTCTATTTGCGCCGATATCTGCCAGAACGGCGGGGCCATAGTGTGCTCCAAATCCAACCCGCAGCGGCAGTTGTTGCCGTTCTATCCGAGCCTCATTCCACACATCCACATCTCGCATCATCTGACGTACACATTGCAACGCGTTTTGTGCGTCATTTTCAGAGGGGCTCGGTGTGCCAAAGGTCGCCATCAACCCATCGCCTAGGTATTTGTCCAGCGTTCCGCTATGTGCAAACACTGCTGCCTCCATCAAGCCGTGAAACTCCCGCAATGTTTCAATGACTTCTTCGGGCTTTCGGGTTGCGGCAAATTCGGTGAAGCCCACGATGTCGACAAAAAGCACAGCAATGTTGTGGTTGCGGATCTGTTTGAGGGGTTCGTCGTTTTGGCTCAGCTCTTCGACCACATTGGGGGAGAAATAACGCGACAGATTGGTGCGTTCGCGTTCAAGCGCCGCGTTGGAGCGCAAAAGCCGATTGAAACGGCGCACCGACAGTCCAAGCGTTATTGCGACAAGTAAGAAGACCACAATCTCTTGCACCCGCAGTCGGATGTTGAATTCGTTCGGGTCAATGAGATGTGCCAAATCTGGCCATCCAGGAAGCGCAGCAGTCACGGCATCGCTCATGCCCGGAACGGGGTCTGACAGCCAGATTGACAGCACAAGTGCACCCGCCCACATGCCGGCAGTCCATGTGCCAATGGCAATCACAGTGCGCCACGAGTAGGCCAAAGTGCCAACCGCTAAGATCAAAAACAGATAGCTGAAGTTACCAAAGCGGTATTGCATCGCTTGTGGCCAGTCGTCCAATCCAATTGGATTTGGACCAATAATTCCGACCACCATCAATAAGAGGTCAACGAAGATCAACACCAGTTCAGTACGAGATTGGCCGACACGGCCAACACGACGTATCCACCAGCCGTTGATGCACAGCAGCAGCAAAATGAATTCGTAGTATAAAACTTCAGGCCATGGAGCGACAAACAGGAGAAACACACCGATGATGGACATCGCCACCCAACGTGCTTTCACGGCAAGCTCTAGACCCTGACGTTTGTGATAGGCCAATGCAGCTTCTGTATAGCTGTCATCACGCATCTCATCGTCGTCGAAATTGTCAAAAAACCGGGGCCTGCGGCGAGAGCTCTTTGGCGCATCCGTAGGCGTCGCTTGATCAGCCATCGTGACGGCCCTCCATTCTCAAGACCGAGATAAGGTCTCTACCCCAGCTTACATCCCCGAAGTGGCAAAAAAACCCCGCCGATTGTCGGCGGGGCAAGTATAGGTGCCTGTCTCGTCAGTTCGGCAACAGGCACCGGCGGTAACCTATACCGGTGTTTTGTGGTGTTGCTGTTGGAAACAGATCAGTTTGGGCGCGCGGCCATCTCTGCGCGGATTTGTTGCCGCAACAGATCAATGGGCACTTTTTTGCCTTCGCGTTTGTAAGACCAATAGGTCCAGCCATTGCAACTCGGCGCGCCTTCCAGATGTGCACCCACTTGATGGATGGAGCCTTTGATGTCGCCCCCAATCAGAGTGCCGTCTGCGCGCACTTTGGCTTTATAGCGGCCATTGAGCGAATAGAGTTCCTCGCCCGGACGCAACATGCCGCGCTCGACCAATTGGCCAAATGGAACCCGGGGTTCCGCACGTTTTGAGGCTGTCACGGTGAGAGCTTCACGGTCAAACTTGCGCACCTTGGCAAGGCGCTTTTCAGCGACCTTACGGTAGCTCGCTTCGCGCTCGATACCGATGTATTCGCGCCCTAGCATCTTGGCGACGGCGCCGGAGGTACCAGTGCCAAAGAATGGATCAAGCACAACGTCGCCCGGGTTGGTGGAGCCCACCAAAACGCGGTGCAACAGGCTTTCCGGTTTTTGCGTTGGATGGGCCTTGTCGCCGTTCTCATCTTTCAGACGTTCGTGACCGGTGCAAATGGGCAGAACCCAATCAGACCGCATCTGAATGCCTTCGTTCAGGGACTTAAGCGCCTCGTAATTGAAAGTGTATTTTGCACCCTCAGATTTGGACGCCCAAATCATAGTTTCATGCGCATTTGTGAAACGTTTGCCGCGGAAGTTCGGCATTGGGTTGGATTTGCGCCACACCACATCATTCAAAATCCAGAAGCCCTGATTTTGCAATTCTGCGCCCATGCGGAACACATTGTGGTAGCTGCCAATCACCCAGATTGCGCCGTTGGGTTTCAGAAGGCGGCGCGCCGCTTTCAGCCATTCGCGTGTGAACTTGTCATACGCGGCGAAACTCGAAAACTGGTCCCACTCGTCATCAACCGCGTCCACTTTGGAATTGTCGGGACGGTGCAGATCGCCTTTTAACTGAAGGTTATAGGGCGGGTCTGCAAAAATCAGGTCGATCGAGTTTTCAGGCAGACTGTTCATCACTTCGATACAGTCGCCGGACAAAATACTATTGATCGGGAGCGCGGACGCGCTCTTCGCTTTGGTCATCGTTTTCATTCTCTGCCTCATTACGGCGCGGTTTTTTTGATGCGCTCGTTATGTGGATAAGTTTGATTCAAACGTGATTCGTCGTCAATTTCTTTTTTGAATCAGAGCGTTAGTTTTTAGCTTGATACAAGATATTGTGCACAGGCTTAAACGAACGCCTATGATGTGGGGTGACGCCCAATTCCAACAGCGCTGCTTTGTGGCTTTTGGATGGATAGCCTGCGTTTGTTTCCCATCCGTAACCCGGAAACTGTTGCGCCAAATCCATCATGATCGCATCTCGTGTTGTTTTGGCCACTATGGACGCGGCAGCAATCGACAGTGATTTGCCATCGCCTTTGATCACGGCTTCGGCGGGAATGGTGAGGCCCATGGGGATCAGGTTTCCATCGATCAGAAGGTGTTCCGCGCAATGCGTCAGACCGGCCACCGCGCGCTCCATGGCAATGTGACTGGCGCGTAAAATATTGTGTTCATCAATCTCAGCGACCGAGGCATGGGCAATGCAGACATCTGCGACTTGCAGTATTTCGGCAGTCAAAGCCTCACGGCGTTTCGCTGTCAGCTTTTTTGAATCGTTGAGACCCTCGGGCACATTGGCCGGGTCTAACACCACAGCTGCCGCAGTGACCGGCCCAGCAAGTGGGCCGCGGCCCACTTCGTCAACGCCAGCCACAACCGTCACACCGCGCCCAAAGGCTGCTTCTTCCAAGGAAAAATCTGGTTTTGTCATGGTACGTCAAACAGCACCTTAATCTGCAATACGCAAGAAAAAAGCCGGGCGCCTATGGCGCCCGGCCAGACCGAACAGACGTCGGTCCTCCCTGCTAAAAATAGATTTGGTTATCGGAACGTGACCTTGTAGCCATTCCGGCTCAAACATTGGGTGCGGTAGCCAGCAATTTTGTGTCCGTTCACACCGTTGCGCCGAACGTAGCACTTTTCTGGCAACCGATGCGCTGGGTACTGAGCGCGGTGCAGGCAGCGCTGACCGTATGCCTGGATGATTTTGCCACGCGGAGTTTCAAATCGCTTGGAGCAATGGCTTGGCAACCACGACTTTTTCTTTGGCTTTTTGGGTTTGGTTGGTTTTGGTTGCGGACGCGGCAACGGTTCGCTGGTCTTTTTGTTGTCCGACACAGCCGCGCCAATTACCGCCAATGCGGTCACGCCAAACAGCAGCGCAGCGATGGCATCTTCATCCATGGCGTTTGCGCGAGGCGCTGAAACTCCGGTGACAATCAGAGCGGCACTGAGAACGGAAACGATGAAAGACTTCGAAGTCATAAAGATAATCCTTGCGATTGAGTGTGTAAAAATCCGGGATCGGGTCCGGGCGACAGCACCACACTCACCGCGGTCGAAAAAATCTCACAATATCATGGCATTGATATGGGATAACCAACACAAAAACCTGATTGGTTATTGAATATCAGATCACATTTGCGCAGGGTAAGCTTATGAAAATACGCATTTCACATACCTTATCGGCGGCGTTACTTGCCATGCCTTTGTTGTTGCCAAACGCGGCAGCTGCGGCAGAATGTTATGCCGACTATAAGGCAAAAAAAGACGCGCCCTTGCGTTTGCACTATGGCGTTGTGGCCCTTCAAAATGGGTGTGACAAAGCCTCTGCAAAGCAGGAAATTGCCACACGGATTGGGCAAGACGGCTGGACGCTGTTAAACGTGCTGTCCGTGTTTGACTCCTCTGACCTTGAGGGAAAGGAAGCCAGTGCAGGAAAATTCTACCTCCGTTATTGAAACGCGACGGAGCGGCGGGCGTATTGTGGCGGTTGGGATTGGCGTTATCGTCGCGATCCTTTTGGCCTGTGCAGCTCTGCTATTGCTGACGCTGCCCGATGCCAACGCGTTTAACGCGCGAGTCGAGAAGTTGTTTTTAGAAAACGACATGCTGACCGGGCAGTCTGAGATCAAATTGTTGGAGATCTTAGCGCAATCAGGCACCGCCTTTGCCGATACATTGGCGAGCTACCGTGTCGTGATCACCGTGCTGTTGGTGTTTGCCACTGCAATGATGATTGCCGCGTTGGTGTTTTTGGTCGCTTTGGTCATGATCAACCGGCGCATGGCACAGATTGAGCGCGCTGGCATTCAAGTGACGTCGCTGATTGTGAGCCGCGAGGAGAAAACCGTCTATCTCAACGAGATGGGATTTAAGCTGACTGATGCAGCGATGGAGACACTTTCGGTGCTCGCTGAGGCACGTATGGATGAAGATGTTTTGTCGGGAGTTGAGCTGGAAAGTGTGATTTCCGGAAAACCTTCGACAGAGTGTGATGAGGCCGCAGGGGCAACCCGGATCAAGCGACTTCGGGATTCTCTTGGCAATCAGATGGTGAGCCAACTTTTGGTCAAGAACATCGCCCGCAAAGGCTATGTTTTGTCGATCGACAAAGACGTAATTGAAGTGCTCTGAGACAGACTCTTTGGCGTGTGCCATTATACGACAACCCCGCCATGCGCAGACAAATATCGCTGCACAACTCTTGTTTATGGTTTGTTCGCACCCCACATTTGTGAGCATAGTTGGGTGCGACAGGGAGAGGTCACGCCATGGAAGGTTCACGATTTGGGACAAATGCCGGTTATGGCATCGAAATAAAACCCATTGAGGCGACAGTCAAAATTCTACGCGATGGCATGCTCTTGGCACAAAGCGACCGCGCCAAAATCATGTACGAAACCCGTCTAAGCCCTCAGGTTTACGTGCCCCTTGAAGATGTGGTTGTGCCTCTGTCAGAGCAAACAGAGCTAAAGACCTTCTGCCCGTTCAAAGGCACAGCGCGCTATCGCGATATCCAAGTGGACGGCGCGATCATTGAAAATGGCGTTTGGTCTTACGACGACGCGATGCCAGAAAGCCGCGGGATCAATGGCCATATTGGGTTCATGCCCAACGCAAACGCCGAGGTTGACCTAGGTGGGGCCATTCTTGACCCGGTAGCCGACGGCAACATTTCCGGCCCGCTGGTGGACTGGCTGATGCGGGGCGCCGCATTTGAAACGACGCCTGAAGACTTTTTTGGCGCTTTGGGCAAGATGATGATCAAACATGGCATCGCGGTTTCACGCATGAGCGCGATGATTTGGTCTTTGCACCCCTTGATTGCAGGCAAAAACTACATCTGGAAACGTGACGAAGATGAAGTCACGACCTTCGCGCCATCTTATGAGCTTTATGAGCATCCAGCATTTCAAAATAGCCCGCTAAATCATGTGTCCAAGGGCCGCGGAGGCGTGCGCCAGAAATTGGACTTAATTGCGGGAGAAATGCCGTTTCCTTTTCTGACGGAACTTAAGGAAGAGGGCGCAACAGACTATGTTGCAATGCCACTCTTCTTCTCCAACGGTCAGATCAATGTATTGACGCTGACCAGTGACCATAAAGAGGGGTTCACAACAGCCAATCTTGGTCTGATCTTTGAAGTCTCCAGCGTTATCAGCCGGTTCTTTGAGGTTTTCACCCAAAAAGAAAACGCGCAGTCTTTGCTGGAAACCTATGTCGGAGCCCGCACAGGCGCGCGTGTGCTGGGCGGTGAAATTCGCCGAGGCGATGGAGACGATATCGACGCCGCAATCATGTTTTGCGATTTGCGAGGCTCCACACGATTGGAAGAGGAATTGGGCCGCGTGGCCTACATTGAAGTTCTGAACATGTTCTTTGAGACAACCTCGGCCATCGTGAATGCGCACGGAGGAGAGGTGTTGAAGTTCATCGGCGACGCTGTTCTCGCCGTGTTCCCGGATCCCGACGATGGTACAGATGCTGGCGCAGAGGCCCTGCAAGCGGCGCGCGAAATTGTGCAACAGCTTGAAGCAATGCAGGAACAGGACGCCAGTCATTGCTGTGAATGTTCCATTGGCATTTCTTATGGGCAGGTGACCTATGGCAACGTTGGATCCAAAGAGCGTTTGGATTTCACCGTGATCGGACGCCCTGCCAATATTGCTGCGCGGCTGGGCGATTACGGCAAGAAGGTCGGTCACCGAATTGTTGTCTCCGAGCGCGTTGCGCGCCATGAAACTGATTGTAAGCCGCTGGGAAAGGTAAAGTTGCACAATGTCAAAGATGACGTGGTGTGCTTCGCAGTCTCCGCTGACGGATAAAATTTTCGAGGCGGTCGCAGCGCTTGAACCCGTGCGACAGTTCGCGATAACATCCAAATGACTTTATTGGGATGACAATCAGTGACACAAAAAAACCGTTCCTTGACCCTCCGTGATGTATCCGAAGCTTCAGGGGTGTCAGAAATGACGGTCAGTCGCGTGTTACGAAATCGCGGTGACGTTTCCCCGGCCACCCGAGACAAGGTTCTGCTTGCCGCTAAGGAGTTGGGGTACGTGCCCAATAAGATAGCGGGAGCTTTGGCCAGCCAGCGAGTGAATCTGGTCGCCGTGATTATCCCGTCGCTCTCAAATATGGTGTTTCCAGAAGTGTTGAGCGGTATCAGTCAGGTCTTGGAAGAAACCGAGTTACAGCCAGTGGTCGGCGTTTCGGACTACCTTCCTGAAAAGGAAGAAAAAGTACTCTACGAGATGCTGTCTTGGCGGCCGTCAGGTGTGATCATCGCTGGTCTTGAACACACAGAAGCCTCCCGCGCCATGCTCAATGCCAGCGGCATTCCAGTGGTGGAGATCATGGATACAGACGGCGACCCCGTGGACGCTATGGTTGGGATTTCACATCGGCGCGCAGGCCGTGAAATGGCATCGGCCATTTTGCAGGCGGGCTATAAAAACATAGCATTTTTGGGCACGAAGATGCCGCTGGACCACCGGGCGCGCAAGCGTTTTGAGGGCTTTACTGAAGTTTTGGCGAAATCTGGCGTCGAAGTCTACGACCGGGAGTTTTACTCCGGCGGATCTGCACTCGCAAAGGGGCGTGAGATGACACAGGCGGTGCTGGAGCGCAGCCCCGATGTGGATTTCATTTACTATAGCAACGACATGATTGGGGCCGGTGGTTTACTTTATCTGCTGGAGAAAGGCATCGACGTGCCGGGTCAGATCGGCCTTGCGGGTTTCAACGGTGTCGAGTTGTTGCAGGGTTTGCCGCGTCGATTGGCAACGATGGACGCATGCCGGCGTGAAATTGGCACCAAAGCTGCTGAAATCATCGCGGCGCGGGTGCATGGAACCGACAAAGACACGTCCCTTACGTTGGCCCCAACAATCAGCTTTGGCGAGACATTGCGCCGGGATTGATCTGGACGCCTAGAGGGGTCAGTTTCCCAGTTTGAGACGTGCAGCGCGCAGGGCCTTGCGAAAATTTGGCCCGCGCCGACGCGCCAGAACGGCTGAACAGTAGCTGGCAATCACCCAAGGACGCCCGTCTTCCAGCACAGTTTTGAGCATTTCTTTCTGGTAGCGTGTGACATCGCGGCGGCTGCGCATCATTGTATAGAACACGCTGGTGGTCATCTCACCCGCCACACATTTTTCCACAACCGGTTTTAGCTGCCCCATCAAAATCCAGAGAGACGCGATCCGGTGGCCCATATAACGACATCGGTATTTGCGAATGTTGTCTCCGCGAAACAACGCCGCGTGCATGGCATCAATACCCATGCGTGGATCGTAAAAGATGCTGACCTCTTTGGCAGAGGCCAGCAGATCAGGCGCGTATCCATATCGCCCATTGAAGTCCCGCCGCCATGCTTTGCGATAGCGGGTTTCCCAGCTGGCCACTTCACGATCCAACGTCGCTTGGGGTGAGATGCAGATTACGGTTGCGCCCGGCGAAGCAGACGAAAACACAGACGCAGCATAAGCGCCCATCGAGGCCCCATAGAACACCACATTGTCGAATTTCTCAAAGAAACCTTCGTCACGCAAACGGTCGAAGAAATCAAAGACAGCTTCGTCCCGATACCAAGTCCAGTCATGCGCCATCAGGCCCAGCATGGACCAGCCGCGCGAAGTTACAAATCCATGCCCCCAAGGCATCCGATCTGCGCCGCCCTCATAGACATGATCAAGATTCTCAAACGTCACAATCAGCGTGGAGCCTTGCTCGACGTAAAGCGCGGAGTGCTGTGTGCCGAGCTCCTCAAAGAAGCCCTGCTCCGCGCCGAGTTGCTTTAAATTGCTTTTCCAATCAGCTTGGCTGGGCGCGGGCTCAGTTGTGATGTCACCATCCGCCACGCTCAGCCCTCCTGAAAAAGGCTCGGCGCGCCTTCAATCAGCTGCGTACGCCATTTTTTGATCAGGCCGGTTTCGACCAAATAATCGCGAGAGAGTTTCTCCACCGAGGCCTCTCCCTTCAAAGATTCTATCGCCACTTCCGCTTGGAAAGCCGGGTCAGAGACCTGCGCGATATGCGTGACCTTCTTGGCCGGGATCAAAGCAGCGTCTGGATCGATGTCATGCTTAACCATCACCTTATGCATAAATGAGCCCCGGCGCGGACGGTTGTCTTCTTTCTCTTGCAGTCGCGGCTTCATCCGGCGGGCCCAAAAATGTACGCCACGGGTGTCTTCAGTCAGCCAGTCATTTTCGATGTCAAATCGGCTCTGAAACATCTTGTTCCGGTCTTTAAACGACACTGGATAGAAAGCAGCTTGAGGCTCTGCATATTTGATCTCGCCGGACTCCTGCAAGAAATGGGTAACGGCTGCTGGCCCCGTGAACCCCCAATTTTGCGCCGTCATATGAACCGGGCGCCCTGCATCTCTTTCATCTTGCAACTCTTTCTGTTGCCAAGGTTTCAGCCATGGACCAATGGCGTATTCATCCTCAAAAAATCTGAGCATCGCATTGAGTGCACGGGATGTCTTTGGCAGGCCCAAAACGGCGTTACAGACCAATCCTTCTTTCTCCCAACCAAACACCGACTTACGCGTGTAGTTGAAAGGGCGATAACAATAGACATCTGCATCCACCCAGATCTTGTCGGTCTTCTTCAACATGTTCAGCCGCCAAAGGTCGGCATGAATCGCCGGACTGCCCGTGCGCACGTGACGGTGCATGGGGTCTCCGGGGAAAATTTCAGCGGCGTCTGCACTGTGCACGCCCTCCGGGAGATTCTTTATCTCTTCGTAGCTGTACAACGTGGTGTGATGGCCCGCATCCGCGAAGGATTTCAGGCAGAGTTGCTCCAGCCACGACAACTGGCCGCCAATCCACAGCGATGCAATCTCGGGAAGCTTAACCATATCACCTCAACCTTTGTTCTTGATTTGGAAACAGTTTACGCCGAAACCCTTGGCCTGTCTCCGGAAATTCAACGAAAATTCGCTCTAATGCGCTGTGTCTTGCTTGTCCACTGTGAAGAAAAAGTCTTCTGGCAAGTCACGCTCCACCACCCAATCGGGCACCACTTCGGGGCCAGCAAGGAAGACATTGGCGCCAAAATGCGGATGAAGTCGTGCCAATCGCTCCTGACGAGGCCCTGTGAGATCTTCATAGAACTTGGCATAGTTTGAGGTTTCTTTAAGCGCGTCAATTTTTGCCCGGTGACGATCCACGGAAAATGCATGTGCTTCTGCGATCTCCGGATCAGACATCAGCCGGTCCATCTCGTCTTGCATCGCGGGAATCATGCGCTGAATGGAGAGATCTTCTTCGGTGTTGTTGTTCATGCGGAACCAATAGGCCATGCCTTGGTCACGATCGACGTGGTTCACGCGGCCGCGATCGCGCTTCACCAAGAAGCTCTCAGCGGAGCGCACCGCATAGTGGTTAAGCTGCACCAGGTCGTACCCGATTGTGTCAGCCGTAGAGCGCCAGGCATTGCGATACATATCTTTGGGCAGCGGGCTGCCGGAGCCATTGACCCAATTGATGTGCGACCAAAGCTGCGGGTTCAGCCCTTTCGGACGGTGTACACCCAGCTTTTTGAACAACCCGATGTTGCGATACAATGTCTTAAACCCCCAAGCCTGATGCGGTTTGCGCGTCATTTCCCGCGCGCAGCGGGTGAACTGCGCCATTAGGGGTTTGTCGTGGTACTCATGCACATCTGAGTTGCCAAACAGCCGCCATGTGCAAGAAATCAGGTTGGCATCACCCACCGCTTCAAACAGCGCAGGCAGAGTGCCGTTGCCGGTTTTGACGTTGATAAATTCGTCAACATCCATCGAGATGACCCAATCAGCTTTCTGGATCACTGGCTCGTTTTCCCCCGCCTGAAGTGCGGCGTGTTGGGGTTTTAGGTTTGTGCCTTTGAAGGGGTTTTCGCGATGTTGAACGAAGCCCTTGCTTTGCAACAAATCCAAAAAAGTGTCGGTGCCGTCGTTGCAATCATTGGTGTAGACCAGCACGTCTTTGACACCGATGGCACGGTGGTAGGCCAGCCATTCCAAGATGAAGGGACCTTCGTTCTTCATACAGGTGATGATGGCCACATCATTGTCGCTTGGATCAACTTTCGGCTCAGCGATTTCAGGCATGCGCAACGGTTTGTGATTGAACCGTCGCTTGGACATCTTCAGCAGCTCAGGCGCTTCGATGAGCGAGGTTTTGGGGACAATCGCCCATTCGTCTGAAATGTGGCGAAATCCCATACAGCGGTAGAATTTGAGCCACTCCCCTTCTTGTGGACGCGTTCCGACAATTCGAATGAGACGCCAAACCACATCTGGGTTCGTTTTGGCGGGGGCAACAACCCAACGACGTCGCATTTTAGTGGCATCAAATTGCACACATATATGGTCGCCATGGCGCACCGGCTCGCCGTTTCTGACCCGCCAAGGATAGCTATGTTGCCCAACCAAAGTAACGACGCCTGCGGTGGATTTCACAGCCATATCAAAGAGGTTGGCCCCTTTGACGTCGCTGCCTTTGGTTTGGCTCACGACGTCAGACACATCAAGAAGCGCGACAGCCCGCGCTGTATTCAGCCACCGAAAACGGATCATCTCAATGATTTGCAACTCCGCCAATGGTGAGTCCCACGGGGAGGCCTCCGGGATGTCCATCCGATCTTTACCGGGGGCATCCGGCGCGTTGATCGGGTGCGACTCAGGGGGCTGATCATCGTGGCCAAGCGGCACATCAAAGCGCAATACGGTGAGTTGCTTCAGACCGCCAATATCAGACAGCCCTTTCTCAACATCCTGTATATAGGCTGTATCCTGCCCCGGCCTTGCCCGATCCACGATCACGGCTGCTTGCAGTTTGTGGTGTTTCGCGTGGAACTTCAGCCATGCCAAAGTTGCCTCCGCCGCTTCACCATTCCGCACGGCAAGCGCCACGTTTAGCCCTTCAAATCTCTCAAAATCAGGGGCTTGAGCCACGACATCAGAGACAATCCCACGAACGTTCAGCGTGGGATGTGTGCCGTCATACGCGACGCGTAGGATCAATCCGTTGCTGATGCTCTTGGACGCGATAATCTGCGTGTCGCCGGTTCCGGCCACATCGTCGGCCTCTGTTCCCGAACGAAAAAACATCTGCGCCTGAGGCGTTTGTGCCTCAGGATCCCGAACGCAGGACAATAACGTCGCACCAGACATGTCCACATGTCCAAGTTCGCACAGTTGAAACACCGCTTTGCCCATCCGCTGAAATCTGCCCACTGGTTAACCTGCGCCAAGCGGCACTAGGCGTCATTTTTAATTGTGTTTTGATACCACTTTACCAATTGCATCTGCAAATGTCGTGGCGGGACTTGGCTGCTCCCTGCACAGAGAACCTGTGACATGAGCTCCTGAACATCCGCCTGAGTTATCAATATTTCAAAACGCTCTTGATGCCACGCGACACCTTCTTCATGCAGTCTACGAACATCCTTAAGCTGAAGAATCTCATCCAACACGGCCTGTGTTGCAGGTGCCATGGCATCAATCGAGGTGTTGATCTCTGTGTTGAAGTTGCGCTCAACCCAATAAGACAAATCCACCGGTTTAGACACCCGATTGGGCAGACCTCGATCCCGCTTCACCGCAAAGGCAGCGGCGGTGCGCACGGCGTAGTGATTGAGTTCCACCAGATCGCGGGCCACACCCAACCCAAAAAGCGAAAGGCGGCTTGGCGTTTGCGCCAAGAAGGAATGCGTGGGGGCTCCAGAACCGTCCACAAAATTTGGAACACGGGATTTCTCCGGGTCCTTTTGTTTGGGGCGGTGCACGCCGAGCTGATTAAATGGACCTGATGCACGGAAAAGCGTCTTAAACAGGCTGGCGGCCACCGGGTATTGGGCCTGTTCAGGAATGCATCGCGTGAACTGCTGCGTGACGGGAATGTCTTTGATCTGGACCCGATCATTGTTGCCATAAAGGCGCCACGGCAAGACGATGGCGTCCGTGTCATTGGGCACTTTTGCCAAAAGGTCTGGTATGGTGTGTCCCGGTGCATGAATGTTCAAAAACTCATCAACGTCAGAGACCAAAACCCAATTGGCCTGTTTGCGCAGCGGATGTTTCCACGCGTGACGCAAGGCCTGCCATTGGATGCTTTTGTTGGGCACTCCGACTTGGGGCACATGGGTCACGATACCTGCCCGCATCAACGCATCCAGCAACACATCTGTACCGTCATCACAGTCATTTGAGTACACAAGAAAATCCGTCACCCCCGCGGCACGATGGTGCGCGATCCACTCCAGCAGATAGGGCGCTTCGTTTCGCACCGATGTGACGCTGAGTATGCGCAAAGCTAAGCTCTCTTTGGATCAGGATTTCTACTCAATATCACAGGCTTGTGTCAGACAAACCGGCCGCAAAGATTTCTTTTGCAAATGAGTCCTTGTGGAAACACCTTCTTTGTTGCTGGCTGTTGGTTGCAAAATTATCGGAAAGTGATTTGCGGAGCATCGCAGAGGCCCTATGGTCATAGTGTAAGGTGAAAACGCGCCTACTCGGAAGGGTTTGATGTTTCTTTCATGCAAATCTGACAAAGCTGTTTTCACCGCCACTCAGACTGCCACATCAATGAGACAGCTTATGCCATTTTTGACCCGCACCGGTTCCGTTTTACCCAAGAGTTTGCAGCGCCAAGCACATAGTGCCGGTAAGGATACGGTCAGCCGGCGTGAATTTCTGGCATTGGCCAGCGCGTTTGGCGCAACTGGCTCGACGGCCTATGCCATGCTTGGGCTGACAGCCCCTGCGCAGGCATCACAAGGTGGTCAAACCGGCGGCACAATCCGTATCCAGCAAGAAGTTCGGGCACTGAAAGACCCCCGCCTGTTTGATTGGCCTCAGATTGCGAATTTCACCCGTGGCTGGCTTGAGAATTTGGTCACCTATGAAAACGATGGCACGTTTCGCCCTGCGCTGCTGGAAAGCTGGGAGATTTCAGAAGATGCAAAAACCTACACGCTGAATGTCCGCAAAGGCGTGCATTGGAACAATGGTGATGCGTTTACGGCCGCCGACGTAGCGCGCAACATTGTTGGATGGTGTGACCGAGATGTGAGTGGGAACTCGATGGCAGGACGATTTGCCACGCTGATTGACCCAGCAACCAATCAAGCGCGCCAAGGCGCAATCGAGGTGGTAGACGACCATACCGTGCGACTGCACCTTCCTAAGGCCGATGTGTCGTTGATTCCTGGAATGTCGGACTACCCGGCTGCCATTGTGCATGAGAGTTTTGACCCGAAAACCATGCTGGAGAATCCGATCGGAACCGGGCCATACCTTCCTGAAAGCCTAGAAGTTGGAACCCGTGGTGTGCTGATGAAAAACATCGCGCATGACTGGTGGAATGCGGGCAATGGAGCATGGATGGATCGTATCGAATTTATCGACTTCGGCACCGATGCCGCCGCATGGGCCGTTGCCGCCAAGGCCGGTGACATCGACATGACTTACTCCGTCGATGGTGAATTTGCCGACCTGATTGGCAGCTTGGACGGATGGATCAAAAACGAGGTGATATCGATGGCCACCGTGGTTGTGCGCCCCAACCAGTTGGCCAAGGTAGACGGAAAAACACCCTTCGCGGACCGGCGGGTCCGTCAGGCAATATCGCTTGCAGTGGACAACGAAATTTTGCTCGAACTTGGCAACAATGGCAAAGGTCAGGTTGCCGAAAATCACCATATTGGCCCGGCACACCCCGAGTATACCAACATTGGGCAACCCGAGTATGATCCCGTCGCCGCCCGCGCACTTCTGAAAGACGCTGAAATGGACACATTTGAAATGGTGATACATACCATCGATGATGTGTGGCGGAAGAACACGACAGATGCCGTTGTGGCACAGCTGAGAGATGCGGGATTTCAGGCGAGAACAAGCGTGGTTCCCGGCAGTGAATATTGGGCGAACTGGAACACCTATCCATTTAGCACAACCGATTGGAACCACCGCCCGCTGGGAGTGCAAATCTGGGCGCTTGCCTATCGCAGCGGCGAGGCATGGAACGAGTTCGGTTATGCGAATCCAGCATTTGATGTGCTGTTAGACGAGGCCCTTGGTACTTTGGACATCGCCAAACGCCGTGCGTTGGTGGCAAAGGGAGAGCGGATTCTTCAGGAAGATGCAGTGACCATCCAACCGTATTGGCGGGCACTGGCCAATCACACGGTGGAAGGTCTTAGTGGCGGGGCGCATCACATTTCTTTCGAAATACGCCCCGCTGAATTGCGATGGTCCAACTGACAGCAATTAGCTTGAGGACAGGCAGGCCTCAAATCGATCAGCCACGTTGCGGATCAATTGTGTGTAATCAGGTGACGTCAATGCCGCGCCCAAAGGATCGAGCTCTTCTGAATGAAGTGACAGACCGTCGCTGATCGCGCGCACCACTTTGTCGTTGTACTGCGGCTCGGTGAACACACAGCTGATATCATGCGCATGAAGCGTCTCGCGCACATTGCTCAGGCGTGCGGCGCTTGGTGCTTCAGCGTCACCTGCAAGAATGGCGCCGGAAGCAGTCAGCCCAAAGCGGGTTTCAAAATACTGATATGCGTCGTGAAAGACAACAAAACCGGTGGTTTCAAACGGGGCAAGTTGCGTGGTCACATCGGCCATAAGTTGGTCAATATCCACTTGACCGGACTGTGCATTTGCACGGTAGGCAGCCGCGTTATCTGGGTCCACTGCCGCTAATCTGTCAGCGATTGCGGACAGCCAAAATTGCGCGTTCTTCGGGTCCAGCCACGCGTGTGGGTCTACGCCGTCGTGGTCATGATCATCATGTCCTTCATGCGCGTGATCATCATGATTTTCTTCGCCGTGGCCGTCATGATCATCATGACCAATTTCTTCAGCATGTGTGTCATGCGCCTCGTGCTCGTCATGCGCCTCGTGCTCGTCATGCGCCTCGTGATCGTCGTGGCCGTGCTCGTCATGATTGCCATGCTCTTCATGACCCTCATGGTCCGCATGATCATCATGGTCATCATGCGCATCGCCGTTTTCAACCAAAGCGAGCTTTAGGAAGGTCTCACTCTCACGGAATTCAAGCTCTCGGGTACCATTGAGGTGCAGCAAAGAAACCGTTTCGCCGTCAGACACCAGACTATCGATGGCTTCGTCCATGGCCGGGGACAGCTCTTTGCCAATCCAAAAGACCACATCGGCATTTTGCAAAGCACGTGCCTCAGAGGGGCGCATCGCATAGGAATGCGGTGACTGAGTCGCCGGAAGCAATTGGATCGGTTCGCCCACGCCTTGCATGACTTGGCTCACAAGTGCTTGTACTGGGAGAATATCTGTTACAACGTTGGGTACTTCAGCGCGGGCGGGCACAGCCAGCATCACAGCACCAACCGCCAATGGGGTAAATCGCATGTGGTCGATCCTTTTACATCATCGGGGGTTGGCTCTAGTGTATATGTTATACTATATCAAGACACAAAATACCTAGTCCGTCGGGGGACATCATGCACACAGTTGGATTTGGACAACACGACCACGCGGCCTGCGTCGGCAGCGGTTTGCGCGCGGCAGAAAGCACTTGTGCAGAACACGGGTTGCGCTTGACCAAAGGGCGGCGGCGGGTGTTGGAAATTCTGCTGCAAGAGCATCGCGCGATGGGTGCGTATGACATCCTCAGCATCCTGTCTGACGAAGGGTATGCTTCCCAGCCTCCTGTTGTTTATCGTGCACTGGATTTTTTGGTTGTAAACGGTTTTGTACATAAAATTCAGAAGCTTAATGCATATGTAGCGTGTTCTCACCCTGGCGATGAACACACCCCTGTGTTCCTGATCTGTCGCGCTTGCGAGACGGTGGCAGAAACCACCGCCTCCCTGAAGGCAACGCTTGGAAAAGCTGCAACGGAAATGGGGTTTGACATCGAGACCACTGTGGTGGAAGCGGAGGGACTGTGCCCCGATTGCAAAAAGTCGCGCGGATCTGGTGATACCGTATGAGACTGGTCACCGTTAACAAAATGTCGATCAAGCGCGGCACGCATCAGGCGCTAACCAAAGTGGACTTCACAATCGACAAAGGTGAAATTGTCACCATTGTTGGTCCAAACGGCAGCGGAAAATCGACGATGTTGCGCTGTATCATTGGCGCGTTGAAACCTGATTCCGGCACGATTCTACGGGCGGCGGGCATGCGCATCGGATATGTGCCTCAGCGGCTTTCCATTGATGCGACGATGCCACTCACGGCTTCTCGCTTTTTGTCTTTGCCCGCGAGACGTCCAACGTCTCAGGTGACTGAAGCGCTCGCACAGGTGGGCGCTCAGGGTCTTGAAGATCGCCCTATGGCAGGACTGTCCGGTGGCCAGTTTCAACGTGTGCTTTTGGCGCGTGCGATCATGGATAAGCCGGACTTGTTGATCTTGGACGAACCCACAACGGGGTTAGATCAGCCAGGATCAGCCGATCTATACACTCAAATTGAACAAGTCCGTCGCGACACAGGCGCCGCTGTTTTGATGGTCAGTCACGAACTGCATGTGGTGATGAGCGCCTCTGACCGTGTGGTCTGTTTGAATGGGCATGTGTGCTGTCATGGTACGCCTGAAATTGTGGCATCAGCACCAGAATACCGCGCGCTATTTGGTACGGGCACTCATGGCGCACTGGCGCTATACCGCCACGAGCACGATCACAACCATGATCACAGTCACGACCACGATCATCACGGAACGCATTGATATGTTTGATGACTTTCTGATCCGCGCCCTGTTCGCCGGGGTTGGCGTTGCTTTGGCAGCAGCACCCTTGGGATGTTTTGTTGTATGGCGCAGAATGGCGTACTTTGGGGATGCGACGGCGCATGCTGCGATTTTGGGAGTTGCGCTGTCTTTGGCTTTGGGAGTTTCGGTGTTTGCTGGGGCGATGGCGATTGCTTTGGCGATGGCCTTGACCGTGTCCAACCTGTCAGAAAAGGGCTTTGGCGTTGACACCTTGCTGGGTGTTTTGGCGCATTCGGCACTGGCGTTTGGCTTGGTGGCCGTGTCGATGCTGGACGGTGTGCGATTGGATCTGATGTCCTACCTCTTTGGGGACATTCTGGCCGTGAGCAAAACCGATCTGATGGTGATTTGGGGCGGTGCAGCCCTCGTGGTGGCGCTGATGATCTGGCGATGGCAGGCGCTCTTGACCGCTACATTGAACCGCGATCTAGCCTATGCAAACGGCATAAACCCACATAGAGAACAACAGGTTATGACCTTGGCGTTGGCCATAGTGGTGGCCGTCGCCATAAAGGTGGTGGGAGCGTTGTTGATTGTCGCAATGCTGATTATTCCGGCGGCAGGCGCACGCGCGCTGGCCCGGTCACCTGAGGCCATGGCCTTTGGCGCCGCAGCGCTTGGCGCGCTCTCGGCAGTGGGCGGCTTGATGGCCTCCTACCAACTAGACACACCTGCGGGCCCGTCGATCGTGTGTGTGGCGGCCGGGCTCTTTGTGCTGATGAATTTGGTGCAAAAACTGCGCAGTGCTGTGGCGCATTAACCTGCTTTTGGCACGTCGGTATCCCGTCTGTATCGCGACTGTTTTACGGAGGTGGGCCTATACATGCGCGGTGCAGCGTTAACCTTTGCTGTGACCTGTCAGTTGGTCAAAGCGCCATGTACCAATGCCTTTAGCTGAGCACGAGTCGGGTAGGAACTTGACGGAGACAGCTGCGTAAAGAACACCACCGAGAGCGCGGTCGCCGGGTCGACCCAAAAGAAGGTTGAGGCCATGCCGCCCCAACTGAAGTCCCCGACGCTGCCGGGACAGCGCGCCCGGGCTGGATCCAACACAACCGCGCCGCCGAGCCCAAAGCCCATGCCATCCATCGGCTGTTCAGCAAAGCTTTGCGGTCCCATGGCAGCGATTTCGCCGGGAAGATGGTTGCGCATCATAAACGCCACGGTTTGTGGTGACAGCAGACGCGCATCCCCCAACGCGCCGCCCCGACGCAGCATCTCAGCAAATCGCAGATAGTCATCCATGGTGCCAACCAATCCCCCTCCGCCGGAATAGGTCTGTGCATTCAGAAACGGGGACCACACATTGTCGTCCACCAACCGCAGTGTGTTGGCCCCGACCTTCGCTGCGTTCAGCCCCATCGCATCACCTTCAAGGGGCGTATAAAGATCGGCAAACCGAGACTCGGTGCCGGGCACCACCGAAAAGCGAGTCTCCGACATGTTGAGAGGCTCAAGAATCTCGGTCTCCAAGAACGCCGCCAGCGATTGGCCGGTCACCACTTCAATCACACGGCCAAGAATGTCGATGCTGACCGAATACTCCCAGCGCGCGCCCGGCGCGAAAGCCAAGGGCAAGGCTGCCACTTGATCGACCAGCGCCGACAGCGGGCCTTGGTTGGGTTTAAACAGCAGATCGTGTTTGTCCATTTCTGCCGCCAACACACCGGGGTTAAACGGGTAGCTGAGGCCACTGGTGTGCGTTGCCAGTTGATGCAAACTCGGCGTGGCGCAGGGCGCTGTTTGATCAAGCGTGGTCGCCCCATCAATCAAGGCGCGGCATTTGGCGAAGGCAGGTATGAAATCAGACACCGGCGCGTCCAGATGCACAAGGCCCCGCTCCACTAAGATCATCAAGGCAACCGTGGTGATCGGTTTGGTCATAGAATAAATGCGCGCAACGGTGTCACGCTCAAATGGGGTTGTTTTGTCCAGACTGCGCAGACCGTTGGCGTGATCAAACACCACATCCCCCTCGCGTGCGATCAGCAGACCACAGCCAGCGTATTTCCGGTCGGAGACCAATTGATCCATCCAATCCGAAAGCACGCCCAGCCGCGCAGGGTCAAACCCACGTGCGTGCGCCTTTGCCACACCGATCATTGCGCTCCTCCCAAATCCTTGCGCTTGCATCAAAGACTGCCTCTTGGTGGCGGTCTCCGGCAAGCTGGTAAGACTACGTAGTTCAGTGACGGTTGCGCCACCAACAGCTAAGTTTGACATGACACATCTTTGAGCCTGCTTGGAATCGCCGCATAGTGCCCCGACAGGATCACTGCAAACACCGTTTGGAAAAGATCATTATGAGAACGATGCAACGGATCAAACGCGGGATGGCGGCGGCGGTGTGCGCCGTTGGGTTGGGCACGGCCGCAGCTGCGCAGACTGAAGGCGTACAATCCGAAACGGTCTATATCTTCGGCAACAGCTTGGTGCATCACCTTACAGATAGTGATGAAACCACTGTGCCGCATTGGATCGGGCGCTTGGCGCAGGCAGCGGGCACCACATTTCAAATGGATGGCCAGTGGGGCTTTCTGAGGGATTTCGCAGACAGTGACACACCCAAAGCGGACTGGCGGTTCAAAGAGGTGGCGCAGGGATGGACCCGGCAATACCGCAACTTTGCTGATGTGCCATGGAGTGCTGTGGTCATCACACCTGCCAATTTCATTCAGCGTCAGCCCCCTGACCGGGCCTATGGCGGGAACAATCCCGACAACCTCTCACCGCTTTCGGCAACTTTGTCGGTAATAGACACGATGCAGGAACAGGTCGGCCCCGTTCCATTTGCGATCTATGAGGGGTGGGCGTTGATGGGCAATCAGGTCTCGCGGTTCCCACCGGGGGCGCGGCAGCTGCGCAAATATTATCGCTACAATGCGGGCGACTACCACAACTGGTTTGACGACTATGTTGAGATGCTGCGCGCGGCGCGACCGGATACAGAGATTGATTTGATCCCCGTGGCCAGCGTGATGGCGGAGCTGTTTGATGGCGGTGTTTTGGACGGGATACCGGCGGAGGCGCTCTATTCCGACGACGCGCCGCATGGCACGGCAACAACCTATTTGCTGGCGGCTGCGATCACCTATGTGCATCTCTATCAATCAGAGTTGCCGCTCGATATCGCATTGCCGGACAGCATTCATGTGGATGTACGCACCTATTGGGAGGCTGTGCGGGATGAAATTCACCGGTTGGTGCTAAAGCCCGAACAGCAGGCCACAGCGCAACCTGTTTCCGCAGCCCCGGTGGAAACACCCGCGGCTGAGGCCCCAAAGTTGGCGGGACTGGGGTTAGCCAATCCCGCCTTGGCAATGGGGCTGGAGCCGATCACCGATTGGTCACGTCAGCAGCCGTTTATCAACCGCATGAAAACGGCGCGGCCATGGATTGGACATGTTGGCGAAGGCTGGGGCGGGATCCGTTTTGAAGACCTCATGGACCGTGGATTGCTGGATGACGACGGTTGGGTTTGGGGCATACCCGATGACATTGAGGCGGTGGAAACGCTCATCCTCACCGATCAATCTGAAGCGGCGGACGGAATGGCGGGGCGCTACCGGGTGACGTGGCAAGGCACAGGTGAACTCACGTTGACCGGGCGGGCGCGGGTGACGGCACAAGCGCCCAACGAGATCTGGTTTGACTATGCACCAGGTGACGGGTTGGTTGGGCTCCGGATCAACGCAACCGATCCTGAGCGGGTGGGCGACTACATCCGCAACATCGTGGTGGTGGCGTTGCCACATGTGCCGCTTTGGGAGGCAGGGGCGGTGTTCAACCCGGACTGGCTGAACGTCATTGATGATTTGCGGTTGGTGCGGTTCATGGATTGGATGCAGACCAATGGCTCAACGCTCTCGGCCTGGGACGCGCGGCCCCAGGTGAGCGATTTCAGCTATAGTTGGCGCGGTGCACCTGTGGAGGTGATGGTGCAATTGGCCAATAAGATCGGCGCCGATCCGTGGTTCACAATGCCCCATCTGAGTGATGCAGAGTTTCAGACCCAATTTGCCACCTACGTGCACGACCATCTGGATCCCGGTTTGGTGGCCTATGTCGAATATTCCAACGAGCTTTGGAACTGGGGCTTTGAGCAGGCGCAATGGGCGTTGCGCGAAGGAGAAGCACGTTGGGGCAAAGGGCGCGATGTGCAGATGCAGTTTGCCGGGATGAAGGCAGCACAGAATGCGAAACTGTGGGGTGAGGTGTTCGGCACCCAGAGTGATCGGTTGATACGGGTTTTGGCAACACACACCGGTTGGCCGGGCTATGAGGCCGGTTTGCTTGACGCGCCTTTGTGGCAGGCGGAGGGAAATCGCGCGCCGGTCAACTATTTTGACGCCTACGGCGTGACCGGATATTTTGGCGTGTCACTTGGCATGGAGGACGGCGCGGCAACTTTGCGCGGCTGGCTGGACGCGGCCCGTGCGACGGCGCAAGCAGAGGGGGCGGCGCAGGGGCTTCAGCGTGCCGCCCTGACAGCCTACGTGGAATCGCACAAGTTTGACGGGGTGTTTGCACAGGCCGTGGCCGCTTTGCGGGCGGGTGATCTGCGGCAAATGACCGAAGAGTTTTGGCCCTATCAGGCGCAGCTGGCACGCGATCAGGGCCTACATTTGGTGATGTATGAGGGCGGCAGCCATGTGGCCGGCGTTGGGGTGCAGGCCAATGACGACGTGCTGACCGAGTTTTATATCGCCTTCAGCACCAGCGAGGAGTTGGCGCAGCTTTATGACACGCTGCTGAGCGCTTGGCGGGAGATTGGCGGGCGCAGCTTTAATGCGTTTACCGATTTGGGGCGGCCCAGCAAGTGGGGCAGTTGGGGGCATCTGAGGCACCTGTGGGACACGACCCCGCGCCATGATCGGCTGACGGCATACAATACCAAAGGACCGCATTGGGACGAGGCGCGCGACGAGGCGGCCTTTTTGCACGGTGGGATTTATCTCGGCAGTGATGGGCCTGACCGATTGGAAGGCACCGGCAAACGCGACGTGCTGTTGGGGGCTGGAGGCGATGATGTCTTGGTGGCCCGTGGGCGTGGGGATTTGTTGCACGGTGGGCAGGGCTCAGATCGGGTGGTTCTGCCAGGTGTCCGCGCAGACTATCGATTTGAGCGCGATGGCGCGCGGGTGCGGGCTGTCGCTGATGGGCGCATCTATCTGTTGACCGACATCGAAGGCGTTGCGTTTGACAGCGCCCCCGCTTTGGTCTTGCCCATCGCCGGGCTTCTGTAAGATCTCACCGTATAGGGCTTTTGGGGCACAGGATGTGCTCACCGCCCAAAACCCCCTGCCCGGCCGCTGCCTGATCTGATAGTTTCAGGTCAAAAGCAAAAACAGTGTAAGGCAGCCCAACAGGTGTTGAGCATTCTCATTCCCGCCAACAACGAGGCCGCGCATATTGGCGTGTGCCTTCAGGCTGTTATGGCCTCGGACGGGCCGCAGGCCGCACAGATCATTGTGGCGGCCAATGGGTGTAGCGACGACACCGCCAAGATTGCCAAGAGTTTTGCCGGCACGGCCACTGCCAAAGGATGGACGCTCGACGTGCTGGAGTTGCCCGCGTTGGGCAAAATGGGTGCGCTCGATGCGGCAGATGCCGTCGCCACCTTTGACACACGCGCCTACTTGGATGCCGATGTGATTGTGGACAGTGCTCTGATGGGGCAAATCGCCGAAGCGCTCCTCCATACGGACACGCCACGCTATGCAAGCGGTGCATTGCGCCTCGCTCCTGCAGAAAGCAAAGCGACGCGCGCTTATGCGCGCATCTACGCGCAGGTGCCGTTTGTCATACACGGGGTGCCCGGTGCCGGGCTATATGCCGTCAACGCGGCGGGCCGCGCACGATGGGACAAGTTCCCCGGCATTATTTCTGATGACACCTTTGTGCGCCTGAACTTCACACCCGAAGAACGCATCGGTGTTGCTGCTGGCTATGACTGGCCGCTGGTCGAAGGGTTTCGCGCGCTGGTCAAAGTCCGACGACGCCAGAATGCCGGTGTCGCGGAGGTGGCGCAGAGATTTCCCGAACTTCTTAAAAACGATGACAAATATCGCCTCTCGACAGCACAGAAGTTGAACATGGCGCTGCGCGACCCGCTTGGGTTCTTGGTTTATGCATCCGTCGCGGTTGCGGTGAAAGTGATGGGGCAAAGCCAAAGCGGTTGGGAGCGCGGTCGATGAGCCGTCTGCAGAATCTGACACGGGGAGACTCGCTTGCAGCACGTGCGGTGCGCAGCGGGGGGTGGACCGTTTTGGGCTTTGGTGGCGGACAAGCGCTGCGGCTGGCCTCCAACCTCATCCTGACACGATTGTTGTTCCCCGAAGCCTTTGGCGTGATGAGCCTCGTTTGGGTGTTTTTGCAAGGTCTCAACAACTTCAGCGACATGGGCGTCACACAATCGATCCTGCAATCCAAACGTGGTGAAGATCGCGACTTTTTGGACACGGCGTGGACCATTCAAGTGCTGCGCGGCGTGCTTTTGATGGTGCTGACGTGGGCCTTGGCCGCACCGGTGGCGGCGTTTTATGACGCTCCCGAGCTGGCGGAAATTCTGCCCGTGGTGGGTGTTGTGCTGTTGATCACGGGATTGGCCCCAACCAAACGCGACACGGCAAACCGCAACCTCACCTTGGGACGTGTCACCTTGATCGAATTGGCGGCACAGAGCTGTGGTTTGGTGGCGGGGGTTCTGATGGCCTGGATCACAGCGTCGGTTTGGGCCTTGGTGGTCAGCGCCATGACCACGGCGATTGTCCAGCTGGTGTTGTTCACATTTGTTTTGCCCGGCGCATTTAACAAACTGCGCTGGGAGCGCAGCGCCGCATATGAGCTGCTGCATTTTGGCAAATGGATTTTCCTGTCAACGGCCGCAGGTTTTCTGATCAGCCAAGGCGACAAAATTGTCTTGGGCAAACACCTCAGTTTGAGTGCACTTGGCATCTACAACATCGGTTTTTTTCTGGCCTCTGTGCCGCTGATGCTTGGCAGTGTTTTGGTCAGACGCTTAATGATCCCGATCTACCGAGAGAAACCGCCGCAAGACAGCCCTGAAAACCGGGCCGTGCTCCATAAAACCCGCGTTTTACTGAGCGCGGGGATGATGGGGCTTCTGCTTGGATTTGTGGTTTTGGGGGTGTGGCTGGTCGATGTGTTGTATGATCCCCGCTACGCGCTTGCCGGTGGGGTGGTCGTGCTTCTTGGCGTCATGCAGCTTCCGCAAGTGGTGACGCTGACCTATGATCAGGCGGCCTTGGCGGCAGGTGACAGCCGCAGTTTCTTTGTCCTTGTCGGGACCCGTGCGGCCTTGGTGATGACTGGACTGATCTTAGGTGCGGCGCACTATGGCCTGATTGGCGCGCTTGTTGGCCAAGGGTTGGGCATGGCGTTGTCCTATATAGCGGTTGTGCGTTTGGCCCGGTCGCATGGCGCATGGGATGCCCGCCACGATGCGATTTTCTGGGCGGTTGGCATTGGGATAGGCGGTCTCGCCTTTTGGCTGCATTCTCACGCAATTTATAGCCTTTCTGCCCTCAATTTGCCCTGATTTCACCTTCCTCGTGAACCCTCAGGACTTTATCGTAAGCTTAAGATCCGGAGTCGCCCCATAAGACAGTGACCCATGAAGGCGCAACGAAACGGCAGGTTAACGTGGTGACCAACCCAAACGACCGTGAGGTCGCAGAGACGGATATTGCGATTGTGGGCATGGCGGCCCACCTGCCCGGCGCGCCCGGCATTGATCAGTATTGGCAAAACCTAAGGGATGGCATCCGCTCCATTGAGAGACTGTCAGACGAGACCCTCTTCTCAAACGGTGAAAGCCGCGCGCGCATGGCGCATCGCAATTATGTGCCGGCTGCGGCGATGTTGGAGGGGTTTGCAGACTTTGACGCCGAGTTCTTTGGTCTGTCTCCCAAAGAGGCTGCGATCATGGATCCCCAGCATCGTCAGTTTCTGGAAGTCAGTTGGGAGGCCTTGGAAAACGCAGGCCATATGCCAGAGCGGTTTGAGGGCCCGATTGGGGTGTTTGGCGGCTGTGGTATGGGCAGCTACTTCTATTTCAACATCTGCTCCAACCGCGATCTGGTCGACAACACTGGCATGTTCCTGTTGCGTCACACCGGCAATGACAAAGATTTTCTGACCACCCGGCTGAGCCATATCCTTGATCTGAAGGGGCCGAGCCTGGGTGTGCAAACCGCCTGTTCCACATCGCTGGTTGCGGTGCACTACGCCGCCCAAGCGATCCTGAACGGCGAATGTGACATGGCGTTGGCCGGGGGCGTGACCATCGAGTTGCCCCACGGGCGGGGCTATGTGTTTGAAGAGGGCGAAATCCTGTCACCCGACGGGGAATGCCATGCCTTTGACCATCGTGCGCAGGGAACTGTGTTTGGCTCTGGTGCGGGCGCTGTTGTACTGCGCCGTCTGGATGAGGCGCTGGCAGATGGCGACCATATTTGGGCGGTCATCAAAGGTTCTGCGGTCAACAACGATGGATCGGACAAGGCCGGCTACCTGGCCCCTTCGGTTGGCGGGCAAGCGGCGGCAGTGGCGGATGCACTGGCGATTGCGGATGTGACGGCGGACACGGTGGACTATGTGGAATGCCATGGCACCGGGACCTATTTAGGGGATCCGATTGAGGTCGCCGCGCTTACCGAGGCGTACCGCGAAACCACTGAAGAGACCGGGTTTTGTCGGATTGGCTCTGTGAAGACCAACATTGGTCATTTGGACACAGCGGCAGGTGCTGCGAGTTTGATCAAGGCGTCCTTGGCCTTGCACCATAAACAGATGCCGCCAAGCCTTGGGTTTGAGAAACCCAACCCGGCGATTGATTTTGACAGCAGCCCGTTTGCGGTGAACGCCTCATTGCGCAGCTGGGCGCCACGCAAAGGGCCACGTCGCGCCGGGGTCAACAGCCTTGGAGTCGGCGGCACCAATGCGCATGTGATTGTTGAGGAAGCACCTGCGCGCGTTGTCAGCCCAGAGAGCGACTGGCCCTTTCAGCTGATCGCTGTGTCTGGACGGAGCAGCAAAGCGCTGGACGCAAATGCCGCCAATCTGGCAGCGCATCTGCGCGCCCACCCGGAACAGCCTTTGGCAGATGTGGCGCACACGTTGCTCACCGGCCGGCGTGCCTTTGAGAAACGGCGCGTGGTGGTTGCGGAAACCCATGTGCAGGCTGCCGCGCATCTGGAGAGCGGAAATCTGCGGCGGGTGTTTACGCATACGGCTGCGGAGACGGCGCCAGAGGTGGTGTTCATGTTCCCCGGCGGTGGGGCGCAGTATGTGGGCATGGGGGGCGATCTGTTTGAAACCGAGCCTGTCTTCGAAGAGTGGATGGAGCGCGGTTTTGCCTGTTTAGCAGGCAAGGGCGGAGAAGAGCTGCGCAGGCTGTGGCTGGCCCAAGATGGCGACAAAGCCTTGGCCGAGACCCGGCTGCAACAGCCAAGTCTGCAATTGCCGCTGATTATGATGGTGGAATATGCGCTGGCGCAGCTTTGGATAAGCTGGGGTGTGACGCCTGCCGCATTGGTGGGCCACTCCATGGGCGAGAACACTGCCGCCTGCTTGGCCGGTGTGATGTCATATGAGGATTGCCTTGGGTTGGTGCAGCTGCGTGGGCAGTTGTTTGACACCGTGCCTGCAGGCGGGATGCTGTCAGTGCCGCTGCCCTTGACAGACATCACGCCCTATCTGAGCGCAGAGCTTGATATCGCCTCGGTCAACGCGCCTGCGCTGACCGTGATCTCGGGGCCGGATGCGGCGCTTGATGACCTGGCAGACAGGCTGGCCGCAGAGGAAATTGACACCCAACGCGTGGCCATCAACATCGCCGCACACTCCCAAATGCTGGAGCCTATTTTGGGCCGCTTTGGCGCGTATCTGCGTGCGATCACACTGTCTGCGCCAACCCTGCCGATCATTTCAAATCGCACCGGTGCTGCGCTTCTGGACAGCGAAGCCACAGACCCCGAATATTGGGTTGGGCACCTGCGCAACACGGTATTGTTTGCTGATGACATCACCACTCTGGCGCAAGAGACCGACCGGGTTTATCTCGAAGTGGGGCCCGGCAAAGCGCTGTCTTCGCTGGTAAAAATGCATGGGCAAGTGAAAGCCGACAAGGTGCTTTCTTCCCTACGCCACCCCGACGATGACATCGCGGATGACGCCTATTTCCTCACCGTTTTGGGCCAGCTTTGGGCCTGTGGTGTGGAGGTGGATTTTGACCAATACTGGGGAGACGCCACACGCCAAAAAGTGGTGCTGCCGTCTTATGCATTTCAGCGCAGCCGATATTTCATTGAGCCGGGACAAGGGCAAATTGACGTCAGCAACGACCTGTTGATGCGACAAGAAGACCCGGCGGACTGGAGCTTTGCACCGGTCTGGACACCGCGGCTTGCGGAATGTGACATCGATGTTGAGGAAGACCTGAGCACGATCGCACCGCACAGTTGGTTGATCTTCGTTGATCAGGGCGGGACCGGGGCGGCCTTGGCCGATCGCCTGCGCACCGCTGGGCAGGATGTGGTCACGGTCACCACCGGTGATGCTTTTGCGGAGACGGGTGCCGACAGCTACAGCCTTGCGCCCGAACGTGGGAGAGAAGGGTATGACGCGCTGATCCAAAGCTTGATGCACAAAGGACGCGTGCCAGATCGCATCGTGCATATGTGGCTTTTGACGGAGGATGAACGCCACCGTCCCGGATCCAGTTTTTTCCATCGCAATCAGGAACAAGGTTTGATGAGCCTGTTCTTCTTGGCGCAAGCGGTGAGCGACGAAAACCTACCGACGCCGCTGCACATCACTGCGGTGAGTTCCGGCGCGGTGCAGGTGCGTAAAGAGGCGCTGCCCTATCCAGAGAAAGCGACCGTTCTGGGCGCCATACAAGTCATTGGGCGTGAATTGCCCGGTGTCACCTGTGCCCTTTTGGACGTGGCACAGCCGACAAAGAAAACGCGCGGCGGATTGGTGAGCCATCTGCTTGAAGATGTTTTGGCAGCGCCGCGTGCACAGATCGCAGCATGGCGCGGCGAGAAACGCTTTGAGCGTAGTTACCGCAAGGTGACGTTACAAGCCGCGGATATGCCGGTCTGGACCCAAGGGGGCACCTATCTGATCACCGGGGGCTTTGGCGGTATTGGTCTGACCTTGGCAGAGCGGATGATCCAAGAGGCCGGGGCCAATGTGGTTCTGCTGGCGCGTGATGGCCTGCCGCCACGCGCCGATTGGGCTGCCTACCTACAGGGCCACGCGCCGCATGACCGGATGGCGCAGCGCATACGTGCGGTGGAGCGGCTGGAAAGTCTGGGTGGACAGGTGCTGCCTTTGGCGGCCGATGTTTGCAACGTTGATGACATGACAGACGCCGTCACATCTGCACGGGCGGCCTTTGGGGCCATTCATGGTGTGATCCACGCCGCAGGTGTGATTGATGACGGGCCGCTTCTGGCCAAGACCTCCGCTGGCATTGATGATGTGCTGGCGCCCAAATTACATGGCACGCAGGTGTTGGATCAGCTGTTCCCGGATGGCGACTTAGATTGGTTGGTGCTGTTTGCGTCTTCTTCAACAGCCACGGCGCCAGCGGGACAGATCGACTATGTCGCCGCCAATGCTTATTTGAACGCTTATGCGCAGGCTCGGATCGGTGACAAAACCCGCGTTCGCGCAATCAACTGGGGGCTTTGGTCCGATGTGGGCATGGCCGCCGAAGCGGTGGCTGCACGGCAAGGTGTTGTCATCGACGCACCTGCTACCCCAATTGACACTCCGCTCCTAAAGTCCGCTGAGTTTGACGCACAGGGCAACCGGATTTTCGCCTCCACCCTGCAGGCCAGTGACTGGATTCTGGATGAACATCGCACACGTGATGGCGATGCCGTGATGCCGGGCACAGGATATATTGCGCTGGCTTACGAAGCTTTGGCAGCACAGGGCGAGACCGCCGCCTTTGCAGTGCGCGACATGCTGTTTTTGCGCCCCATGCGGGTGATCGATGGCACAGAATCGCAGATGCGTGTGCGCCTGATCCGCTCTGAGGAAGGCTATCGGTTTGAGGTGCAAACCGCTGTGATGTTTGAAGGTCGTGAAGGCTGGCAAACCCACGCAGAGGCGCGCCTCACTCCGGTGCGAAGCACGCGCCCAGCGCCGCTGGATTTGGCCGCACTCAAAGCGGAATGCCCCGTGCAGCAAGATGGGTTTGGCAGTGCATTGAGCACACCGCAGGACGCTCATATGCGGTTTGGTCCACGCTGGAAAGTGCTGCGAGACACCGCTTTGGGCGCGCAGGGCGGCGTAGCACGTTTGTCGCTTGATGCACAGTTTGAAAATGATGGGCTGCAACTGCATCCTGGCTTGCTGGACATTGCCACCGGGTGGGCCATGGATCTGATCCCGGGCTATGCCCAGGGCCATTTGTGGGTGCCAGTGGGCTACGACCGGTTGATCCGTCATGCACCATTGCCACGCGAGGTCGTAAGCCATGTACGGCTGGCAGAAGGTGACAGTTCACGCGGTGCTGCGCGGTTTGACATCACACTGGCAAACAGCGCGGGTGAGGTGTGCATCGAAGTCTTTGGACTGTCATTGCGGCAAGTGGCCACTGCCTCCGGGTTCGCGCAAGCGCGCGCGCTCAGCAAGGCGGAAGTGCAGTTTGATGAGGATGCGCAGTCACAAGCGCCCCTCTCTCCCGCAGAAGAACGGTTGGCGCACAATCTGTCTCAGGGCATCCCGCCGCAGCAGGGCGCCGCATTGTTTGAGGCTGCACTTCGCGGTCAACACGCAAAGGTGGTGATGTCATCGCTCGATCTTACGGCGTTGATTGCGCAGGCTGAGGCAGGCGCCATTGAGGACAAAACCTCCGGTCAAAGCTTTGAGAGGCCAGAGTTAGAAACTGATTTTGTGGCGCCAGAGACAGACATTCAGCGCACGTTGGCGGGGTTCTGGCAGGAGCTTCTGGGCGTGCAGGATGTTGGTATTCGCGACAGTTTCTTTGATCTTGGTGGCCACAGTCTGATTGCGGTACGGCTGTTTGCCATGGTCAAAAAGGCCTGGTCGGTGGAGTTTCCGATTTCGGTGTTGTTTGAAGCGCCTACCATTGAAACCTGCGCCGATATGATTGCGCAGCGGGTCGGTGATGCGCCGGCTGGCGCGAGCCAGACCGCGGCGGGCGAAGGCGCTGCGGCGTCTGAGCACGGTGCGCGCGCCACCAGCCGTTTCACCCATCTTGTGCCCATGCATCAAGGAGAGGGTGGTGCGCGCACCCCCTTCTTTCTTGTGGCCGGTATGTTTGGCAATGTGCTGAACCTGCGCCATTTGGCACATTTGATCGGTGCAGACCGGCCCTTCTACGGTCTGCAGGCGCGGGGCTTGTTTGGCGATTCTGCCCCGCATGATGATCTGGTTCAGGCCGCCACCGACTATATTGCTGAAATCAAACAAGTGCAGCCCGAAGGGCCTTATCTTCTCGGGGGGTTCTCCGGTGGCGGCATCACCGCCTATGAGATCGCCCGCCAGCTTGAGGCACACGGCGATACCGTTGCCTTGGTGGTGCTGCTGGACACGCCGCTGCCTGTGCGTCGGGCGTTGACTCGCAAAGACCGGCTGCGCATTCAGCTGCAAGAGTTGAAATCCAAAGGCATTGCCTATCCGTTGATCTGGGCCAAACGACGCATTGCTTGGGAATTGGAAAAACGCCGCCCCGTTGAGAACACGCAAGCGGCAGGGCAACAGTTCCATGATGCTGAAATCGAAGCCGCCTTTCTGCAGGCGGTGGGACGCTACCGGATGCACGCATGGGCCGGCAAACTTGTGCTGTTCCGCCCGCCGCTCATTGGCAAGTGGGACATGGGGGATGGTCGGCTTGTGGATGCAGACCGTGCCTATGTGCTCTCTGACAACGACTGGGCGCAATGGGTGCCCGATGTGCAAGTGTTTGAGGTGCCGGGGGACCATGACAGCATGGTCTTGGAACCCAACGTGCGGGTGTTGTCGACGCGTTTGAAAAAGGTGATCGCCTCCGCTGAGACAGACCACCCCCGGCGCGATCATCAGGAGGCTGCAGAATGAAGGATGTGTCACTTCTGACCGTGATCCTAAATTGGCGCACACCTGAGATGACGCTGAAAGCTGCGCGGGCCGCGGCACGTGAGATGGTCGGCATCGATGGGCAGATCGTGATTGTCGACAATGACAGCGGTGATGGGTCTTTTGAGACTTTGCACGCAGCCGCCCTAAATGCCGACTGGGCAGAAGGCCGCGTGGACGTGGTACAATCAGGCCGCAACGGCGGCTTTGGGGCGGGCAACAACTTTGGCATGCGCCACGCAATGGCGCAGCGGGAATTTGATTTTATCTACATTCTCAATTCCGACGCCTTTCCGGATACAGGCAGCATCAAAGCCTTGTTGGATCACATGCAAGCCATGCCGACATGTGGCTTTGCGGGCTCCTACATCCATGGCGAAGATGATGCCCCTCACCTGACCGCCTTCCGCTTCCCGTCTGTCGGCGGTGAGTTGGAAGGCGCGGCCCGAATTGGCGTGCTGAGCCGGGCATTGCACACCCATATTGTGCCCCTGCCCATCCCGGCGGAAACCACACGGGTGGATTGGCTTGCTGGCGCCTCCATGATGATGCGCCGACAGGTTTTGGAGCAGATCGGCTTGTTTGACGAAACGTTCTTTCTGTACTTTGAGGAAACAGATCTGTGCCTGCGGGCGCAGCGGGCCGGGTGGCATACGGACTATGTGCGCAACAGCGAAGTGACCCACATCGGGTCGGTTTCCACCGGCATGAAAACATGGAAGCGCAAACCGCAGTACTGGTTTGACAGCCGCCTACATTACTTTCGCAAGAACCACGGTATGGTTTATGCCGCTGCTGCCACGCTGGCACATGCGATTGGCACTTGCCTGTGGAAACTACGACGCGTGATTGGGCGTAAGCCGCAGCGTGATCCTGCGTACTTTCTATGGGATCTCATGAGCCATTTTGTGAAATCCACCTTCCGCCGGACGTCGCGCGAACCGTCCAAAACCCCCAGCCTGACCGTTCGCAAGGAGGCCCGCCAATGAGCTTGGATCGCTTCACCAACACCGCCCCGATGTCCGCTGTGATGATTGGCAATGAGAGCTTACTCATCCAATGCGCAACAATGTGGCGTGACATGGGTCATAGCCTTGAGGCAGTGATCACCCGCGCGCCTGACATCCGCAGCTGGGCACAGGGCGAAGGTCTGAAAGTCATCTCATCAGACGCAGACATTGCGCATGCACTGTCTGAGGCGGCCTTTGACTGGCTTTTGAGTGTCGCAAACCTCGATATGCTTCCAGAAGCGGTTTTGAAACTGCCCGCAAAAGGCGCTGTGAATTTTCACGACGGACCACTGCCGCAATACGCGGGTCTGAATGCACCGGTCTGGGCGCGTTTCAACCAAGAGCCACGCCATGGCATCACCTGGCACACAATGCGGCGGGGTGCGGACACCGGGGAGATCGTCGCGCAGCGGCTGTTTGATGTGGTGCAAGCCGACACAGCCCTGACATTGAACACAAAGTGTTATGCGGCCGCAATCGACAGCTTCCCAGAGGTGATCCGCGCTTTGGGAGACGGTCTGCCGGAGACACGCGACCAAGACATGAGCCGCCGCAGTTACTTTGGACGCGCCCACCGTCCCGAGGCGGCAGGCCGAATTGATTTTAGACGCAATGCGCAAGACGTGCTGGCATTGGTGCGCGCGCTAGATCACGGGGACTATTTCAACCCACTCTGGGCGCCAAAAATTGTCGTCTCAGGACGCGTTTTATTGGTCAGAAGCGCCGAAATGGCAGAGAGTGCGGGCCATGGCGAGCCCGGCGCGGTGCTGTCGGTGTCAGAAGACAGCGTGACTGTGGCCTGCGGCCGCGGTGCGATCAAGTTGGGCGCGCTTTGTTCCGCCGACGGCAGCACGGAAACCGCCAACCATGTGATCCGCGCCGGCGAACGTCTGCCGCTTCTGGACAAACCTGCCAGCGATGCGCTGAGTGTGACGATGACCCCGATTGCCAAAGCGGAGCCGTTTTGGCGCGCCCGTTTGGATGAATTTGTTCCCGCCACACTGCCGCTGATCCGCAGTGGTGGGGAGCTGGCCAATATGCGGCAGCTGCCGCTTTCCATTCCCGAGACTCCCTCCAAGAGTATCCTGACCGCAGTCGCCATTTGGGCGCTGCGGTCAGGCCTTCCGGAGGTGTGCGACATCGCCTATCGCGGGCCGCAACATCCACATGCCGCAGGGTTGATTTCTGCTTGGGTGCCCCTGCGGATTGGCACTGAGCTGCTCCATAATACGGTGGACGAGGCTCATGTGGCGATGGCACAGCGCGCAACACAGGCCGAGAACAACGGCAGTTTTGCCAGCGATCTGATCGCCCGTGATCCCGCATTGTCCCCGTTGAGCGTCCCCGATTTGGCGGTGTCCGCAGACGCCATCGCAACCCCCATCGAAGGCGCAGCGCTGACTGTGGCGATTGGCATGGATGGCGCAGTGCTGCACTTTGACGCCGCGCGGGTTACCAGCGATCATGCCGCCCGGCTTGCCGCGCGTTTGGAACTGATCTGCACGCAGTTGGAGGGCGCTTCCGATGTGGCTGCGCTTGAGATTTTGCCAGCAGCCGAACGGGCGCAGATTTTGACCAGCTGGAACGCCACCGATATCGACTTTGATCCCGACTTTACAATGGTTGCGCAGTTTGAAGCGCAAGTCGCAAAGACACCCCAAGCGCCAGCGTTGGTGTTTGAACAAGAGGTTCTCAGCTACGCAGAAGTGGACGCCCGCGCCAATCGAGTGGCGCATGTGTTGCGCGACATGGGGGTGACGCGCGGTGCGCTGGTCGGTTTGTGTCTTCGCCGCTCGCCAGATTTGGTGGTGGCAGCCTTGGCGATCTTAAAAGCTGGTGGCGCCTATGTGCCAATGGACCCGACCTATCCGGCGGACCGGCTGGCACATTACATATCTGACAGCGGCTGCGGCGTGATTGTGACACAAGCTTCGTTGATGCCCGACCTACCTGCACACAGCGCTCAGGTGCTGCAGATGGATGCGGATGCACGCATTGGTGCAGCGCCCGCTGATACGCCTGAGCCCGTCACGTCGGGTGCGGATTTGGCGTATTTGATCTACACTTCGGGCTCAACCGGAACCCCAAAAGGCGTGATGGTAGAGCATGGCAACGTCGCCAATTTCTTTGCAGGCATGGACGCGCGGGTGCCATATCACGCAGGCGACGCTTGGATGGCGGTCACGTCACTGTCGTTTGATATCTCCGTTCTTGAACTGTTCTGGACCCTGTCGCGGGGATTCAAACTGGTATTGTCTGGGGATGAGACCACCACACAAATCTCCACCGGACGGGTGCCAACATCTGACAATGGCATGGAGTTTTCGCTTTATTATTGGGGCAACGACGATGGTCAGGGCTCCAAAAAATATGAGCTGTTGCTGGAAGGAGCAAAGTTTGGCGATGCGCATGGGTTTTGCGCGGTCTGGACCCCGGAGCGGCATTTCCATGCCTTTGGTGGCCCCTACCCCAACCCGTCGGTGACAGGTGCAGCGGTGGCAGCAGTCACCAAACACATTGGTGTGCGCGCCGGGTCTTGCGTTGCGCCCCTTCATCACACTGCGCGGATTGCGGAAGAATGGGCTGTGATCGACAACCTGACCAATGGGCGCGCTGGGTTGGCGATTGCCAGCGGCTGGCAACCTGATGATTTTGTGCTGCGGCCGGAAAACACGCCGCCTGCGAACAAACCTGCGATGTTTGAGCAGATGGACGCCCTGCGCAAACTGTGGCGCGGCGAGGAGGTGTCTTTTCCCAAACAAGACGGATCGATGCACGCGGTGCTGACCCAACCGCGGCCTGTGTCAAAAGAGGTGCCGTTGTGGGTGACCACGGCGGGCAATCCGGAGACTTGGAAAGAGGCGGGGCGCAACGGATGTAATGTGTTGACCCATCTGTTGGGCCAAAGCGTTGAGGAGGTTGGCGCTAAAATTGCGCTTTATCACGACGCTCTGCGCGCTGCGGGCCATGATCCAGATGCGTTCACCGTGACGCTGATGTTGCATTCGTTCTTGGCAGGAGATCGCGAGACCGCGCGTGAAATCGCTCGGGAGCCGATGAAGGACTACCTGCGCTCAGCCGCTGGGTTGATCAAGAGCTACGCCTGGGCCTTTCCGGCATTTAAGAAGCCGGATGGTGTGAAGAACGCCTTTGAGCTGGATCTGGGCAGCCTGACGGAAGAGGAACTTGAAGGCATTCTGGATTTCGCTTTTCAACGGTATTTTGAGGACAGTGGGCTGTTTGGCACCGTGGAGGACGCGCTGGAGCGGGTGGAAGAGGTCAAACGCATTGGTGTGACGGAGATTGCCTGTTTGATCGATTACGGCATCGACACGGCGACCGTGATGCAGGGGCTAAAACCCCTGGCTGAGGTATTAAAGCGCGCCAATGAGGCCAGAGAGCTGGACCCAGAGGATGTGTCAATTGCCGCGCAGATGATCCGCCATAAGGTGAGCCATTTGCAATGCACACCGTCGATGGCGGGTCTGATTGCAGACAACGAGGAGGCGCGGTTTGCGCTTGGCTCTGTGCAACAGTTGATGGTTGGTGGAGAGGCACTTTCGGGCAGTTTGGTGGGTGATCTGAACGCAGTCAGTTCGGCAACCGTGCAAAACATGTATGGCCCGACAGAGACCACAATTTGGTCAACCACTGCGATGACGGATGCGCGCGAAGGGGTGGCCAACATCGGCACACCTATCGCCAACACGCAGGTCTACGTGGTGGATGACACCGGTCAGCCGGTGCCTGTTGGAGTTCCGGGCGAGCTGTTGATAGGGGGCGCGGGAGTGACGCGCGGCTACTGGCTGCGAGAAGACTTGACGCAAGAGCGGTTTATCAACGCCACCTTTGCCCCGCAGGAGCCGCAACAGAGGGTGTATCGCACAGGGGATCTTGTGCGGTGGCGTGCGGACGGCGCGCTTGATTTCCTTGGGCGCGTGGATCACCAAGTCAAGCTGCGCGGCTATCGCATTGAACTGGGGGAAATTGAAACCCGACTGGAAGAGATCGCCGGGGTGGCGCAGGCCGTGGTTGTGGCCCGCGAAGATGTGCCCGGCGACGTGCGGCTGGTGGCGTATCTGCGCGGAGAGGTGCCAAGTGATGCCGATATCCGAGAAACTTTGCGGGCACACCTGCCGTCGTTTATGCGGCCGCAACATTTTGTGACGCTTGACGCATTTCCGCTGACACCAAACAAGAAGGTCGACCGCAAGGCGTTGCCGGCACCGCAAGAGACCCGCAAGATTGTCGCCCCGCCGCCCGCAGCTGTGAGACCAAAAACCTCAAGTGCTGGCGGGGAGGACACGGTGCAGCTTGTCGCCGGTGTCTGGGCGGATGTGTTGGGTGTGCAGGATGTGCGTCCAAGCGACAACTTCTTTGATCTTGGTGGACACAGTTTGCTGGCGGTGCAGGCACACCGCGAAATTCGCAGCCGTACAGGGGCGGCTAAGCTGTCGATCACCGATGTGTTCCGCTTCCCCACACTCAGCGCGCTTGCTGGACGGGTTCAGGATCTGGTTGGCACTCCCAAACCCGCAAATGCCCCTGAAGCAAAAGCTGGTGAAGATGTCGCGCAGCAGGCGCAAACCAGATCTGAAACCATGAACAAACGCCGCGCAATGCGTGCGAGACGCAGAACGCGAACGCCATGATCGCGCCAACCCAACATCTGGTGGCACTGCAAACCCTGGCCAAACAATTTGCCCCGTCAGGAGCAGAAATCGCGGTTGCGGATCCCACAGGTGGCTCGGCGGTTGTGCTTCCACAAGAGGCCCCGGCCATAGCCAACGCCCGTCCCAAACGCCGCCGCGAGTTTGCCGCCGGTCGTCAGGCCGCTCGCGCGGCCATGCGCCAGCTTGGTGCGCGGCAACATGCAATTCCCGTCGGCCCCGACCGTGCCCCAGTCTGGCCATCAGGCCTTTCTGGATCAATCAGCCATGATGCCAGCAGCTGTGTCGCCATTGTTGGCCCCACAGCACAGTTTTTGGCATTTGGCGTCGATGTCGAACCAGACGCGCCTCTCCCGGAGGCGGTGATAGAAGAAATTTGTGTTTCCGACGAACGCATCTGGCTGGAATCGCAGCCAGCACGTCAACGGGGCGTGTTGGCACGTCGTATTTTTTGCGCAAAAGAAGCCGTTTATAAGGCGCAATATCCGCTGACCCGTGCGTTGTTTGGATTTGATGCGGTTCACATCAGTTTGAACGCTTTGGAAAGCGGGTTTTCTGCACGGTTTCGGCGCGACATTGATAACGTGCCCGCGCAGACCGTGGTCTCGGGACGGTGCGCCAGCGCGGGCGGGCACATTTTTGCGCTGGTGACGCTGGGTGCAATGCGCGGTATGGAGAACGCCAATTTCCCCGTTTGCGCCTTGGGATAACCACATTCCGCCGCGATAACCGCACCCAAGAGCGCGAGTCAGAGTCGCGCCAACGCAGAGTTTGAGGACAGGCATGGACAAGATCCAGAGTTTTGGCGAAGTGCTGAGCATGCTGCGCAGGAGATTCTTCCTGTGGGCGGGCGCTATTGCCATTGGGCTCTTGATCTCTTTGGCCTACGTGCTTGGTCTGCCGCGTGAGTATGAAACCTCCGCCACCATCCAAATTGAACAACCTTCGATACAAGCTGGCGCGACAACGCCCGGCGCGCTCAACGCAGACATGCTGCAGAAACTGCAGATCGTCCAACAACGCGTGATGGCACGGGACAATCTTCTGACCATCATTGAGAAGTTTGCGCTGTACAATGACTCGCAGTTAAGTGCGCTGCAAAAAGTGGACTTGCTGCGCGGCGCAGCGCGGGTGGTTCACATCACCAATCCGGAATTCCGCTGGCGTCAGGACATCAGTCCCTCCGCGCTTCTGGTAACCGTGCGTATGTCAAACCCAGAGTTGGCCGCCGGTGTGGCCAACGAGCTTGTCACAAATGTGCTGGAGCAAGAAAAACGGCGACGCACAGAGCGTGTGGCGGAAACGCTCAGCTTCTTTGAAGGTGAGGAAAGCCGGCTTGAGGCCGCGATCACCGCTCTGGAAGAGCAGATTGCAAACTACAAACGCGACAATGCGGTTTTGCTGCCCGGTGGGGTGGAGGCGCTGAGAACGCGGCTGGTGGATTTGCAACAGATCGAGCTGGAAGTGCAGCGGCAGATATTGGAGAGCGAAGCGGCCAGCTCTGGCAGCAACTCTGTGCGCGGACAACGCGTGCGCCGCTTGCGCGAAGAAAGCGAATTGTACCAGCTTGAGATCGCCGAGCTGGAAAGCGCCATCGCGGAGACCCCCCGCATCGAGCAGCAATACAACAAATTGCAGCGGGAAATGGCCAAACTGGATGAACAATATCAAGCCATCACAGCCGGCAAAGCTGAGGCCGATATGTTGCAAATGTTGGAAACCAACCAGCAGTCAGACAGCTTTACAGTGCTCGAAAAGGCGCTGCCGCCGGATTGGCCCATTGCGCCGTCGCGCAAACGCATTCTGGCGATGGGAGGATTGCTCAGCGTTCTGGCCGCACTGAGTTTGGTGTTTGTGCTCGAAATGCGCAGTCCGGTGATTTGGACACGTGGACAGCTGGAACGCCAACTGCGCCTGCGAGCTGTGGCCGCAATACCTGTTTTGGAAACGCCGCGACGCCGACGGGCCCGAATTGTGAGGCGGATTTTTAAGTTGGCGGCGTTTCTGGCCGTGTTTGCGGGCCTCGTTGCCGCAATCCTAACCATGAGCCGCTAGGTCTCCGAAACTGGTTCAATTTCGCATTCGTAGGCGGGTACTTGCCGAATCGCATTGCGGAAATCAGCCGAAATTCAGCGAATCCGGTTTTCCATACTTGTTCACTGAACGAAACAATGGGCCGAAACGCATCAAAACCGTTTCCAAAAGGCTATTTGCACCTATCCAAAGTAGGCAGAAATTTAACCAAGAAAAATTTGGTCAAATTTTATCCGCCGGACAAATCAATTAAAAACAACTACTTAGAAAAACCTATCCCAAAGTTAATGTGGATTTCTGGAAAATTGTGACTAAAGTGTGTCCTTGGGTGGGCGCTTCTTTGAAAGGGAGCACCAAAGGACGAAAAGATAGATCGCTGCGATCGGCCCCTGCTGCCGGGGAGCTCTTCAACGAAGGTTAAGAGGCGACATTCCGCCGGAATCTCACTCGATTCTGGCGACGGTGATCTTACGAGTCTTCTGGTGCCCGCCGCGTTTGGTTGGGGATACGTACATGGCGATTTTTTCGCGCAGTGACTTTGCACAAGGCTTTGAGGTGACACCACCTCGTAGCGGCGTATATCGCAACGTGCTCAAACGCGCTTTCGACGTGCTCTTCGTGTTGGTGATTGCCGTTCCTGTGGCACTTGTCGTCGCTGTCTTGGCCTTGATCATCGCCTCTGACGGCCATTCACCGATTTATCGCCAAGAACGGGTCGGCAAAAACGGCAAGAAATTTTACATGCTAAAGCTGCGCTCAATGGTGCCCAATGCGGAGCGCAAACTTGAAGCCCACCTTCGCGAAAACCCTGCGGCGCGTCTGGAATGGGACGAAAAGCAGAAGTTGAGCCGCGATCCCAGAATCACCAAAATCGGCAACCTCATTCGCAGATCGTCGCTGGACGAACTTCCGCAGTTCCTGAACGTGTTGCGCGGCGACATGTCGGTGGTCGGACCACGTCCAATGATGCCACAACAGACGGCTCTTTATCCCGGCACGGCCTACTACAAAATGCGCCCTGGCGTCACTGGATTTTGGCAAATATCAGATCGCAACGAATGTAGCTTTGCCGAACGCGCAATCCACGACAGCAACTACGATCGCGCCTTATCGCTGCGCACGGATGTGGCTGTGGTTTTGCGCACTGTGGCTGTTGTGACCGCAGGCACGGGCATGTGAACCACAGCAACGGCTGACAGAGTTTAGGACGCGCGCTATAGTTTTGGTGCGCGTTTTGTTTTGCCTTCTGCGCCACCCGTTCAAGAGATCTAGGAAAACGCCCCGCCCATGCCAAACGCGCTTGCAACATTGATGCTGATGCTTTGGCCCGTGGTGATCTGGCGGCTGTTTGTCAGCCTGCCTCCGGGGCGCGCGTTGATCTGGTCGTTGCTCGGTGCCTATTTGTTGCTGCCGCCGCCACCAACAGTGTTTGATTTCCCGCTATTGCCAGCGCTGGACAAAACCAGCCTTCCCAATCTCGCGATTCTGATTGTTGCGTTCTTTGTGCTGCCGCAGCGGCCTAAGCTTTTGCCAGACAGCATGTTGGGGCGCTGGCTCTTGGTGGTTTTTGTGCTGAGCCCGATCCCGACTGTGCTGACCAATGGGGAGCCGTTGATCTTTACTGAGTCCTTCATTCGAGGGCTCTATCTGCAAGATACCATTGCGCAACCGATCAACAATTTTATCCTTGTGATTGGCTTTTTGATGGCCCGGTCGCTTTTGCAAACCCGCGAAGATCAGCGGGATCTGCTTATTGCGTTGCTGATCGCAGGATTGGCCTATTCAATTCCTATTCTCATAGAAGTGCGGTTGAGCCCCCAACTCAACAACTGGATCTACGGCTACTATCAACACCTATTTTCGCAAACGATCCGCGGGAACGGCTTTCGTCCAATGGTGTTTCTGTATCACGGGATATGGGTTGCCTATTTTGTACTCACGGTGCTTCTGGCGACTTTGGCGTTGTGGCGTGGAGGTGTCGGGCCAACTCGCGCGAAATTCCTGATTGCGGCGTTCTATTTCGCGGTGGTTCTGGTGCTCTGCAAAACCCTCGCGACATTGGTATACGCGGCGCTCGCCGGGGCGATCATCCTGTTTGTCAGCACACGCATTCAGGTCCGGATTGCCGCCGTTCTGGCCTTGTTGATGTTGAGTTATCCGGCGTTGAAAACCACCGGGTTGGTGCCCGCTGACGCAATCGTTGCGCAGGCTGAGGCCGTGAATCCCGAGCGCGCGCATTCGCTCAACTTCCGATTGGTCAACGAAGACATTCTTTTGGATCGCGCCATGCAGAAGCCGCTGTTCGGCTGGGGCATTTGGGGACGCAACCACACCCATAATGCGACCACTGGCGTGATCACCTCTGTTTCAGACGGGTATTGGATCATTGTACTGGGGGTCTGGGGCTGGGTTGGGTATATGGCCCAATTTGGATTGATGGCCTTGCCGATCTTTCTGGTGGCTCGTGAATTGCGCTACGTGCATCTGGCGCACCAGAACGCCATAAAAGAAGGCGCTTCCTTTGCCTTGTTGAGCCAGACCCACAGCGATTTGGACAGGGACGCAGGCGTATCTCCCTATCTGGGACCGTTGGCAATTATGCTGGGCTTTAACATGATCGACATGTTGCCGAATGCCACCCTAACGCCGACAACGTGGCTGATTGCCGGGACATTGTTTGGTCACGCAGAACGCCTTTCACGACGTCGAAAGGGTGAACTGCAATCACATGAGACAGATGTGGCATCAAGCGAACAACCAAGCAACGGCGCCGATCAACAACCAAAGCGACCACGCCACGTTTTGTAAGTCCAAGAGCGCCGTCAGCGCCTATCTTCTGCGGCCTTAAATCGATTGCAGAGCCGTTGTGCACAGTGCACGAAAGCGTTGTTCTAAATCCTCTGTGGCACGGCATTTTCATGTAGATTGAGGCCAAGACTTGCCCCCCTTCGGTGAGACGTGTTTGGTGTGGCGCAACACCGAGACTTCGACGCGAGGAACCGTCCGCGTATGGCCCGAGCCCAACAAGATACTTCACCGGATACGCAAGACCACGATCTGGACAACACCGATGCACCTGTTGACAGCGGCTCGACACATCGCGCCGAGATCGATGGGCTACGTGCGATCGCCGTCTTGGCCGTGGTGTTTTATCATTTTGGCGTGCCCGGATTTGGCGGTGGATTTGTCGGAGTGGACATCTTTTTTGTCATTTCTGGTTTTCTGATCGGTGGCATCTTATGGCGCGAGCAGCAGGCGACTGGACGGCTGGCGCTTGGGGCCTTTTACATGCGGCGTATTCGTCGACTGGCGCCTGCATATTTCGTGATGGCGTTTGCGGTGTTGGCCATTGGCTCCCTGATCCTGCTGCCAAGTGAGTTCCGCGAAACAGGTAAGGGTGTGATCGCCGCCACGGTGTATCTGTCGAATGTGCTGTTCTTCCGGCAATCCGGCTACTTTGATGGCGCCGCTGAAGACAAAGTCATGTTGCACACATGGTCTTTGTCGGTCGAGGAGCAGTTTTACGTTTTCCTGCCGCTTTTGTTTTTGTTGTTCGCCCGCAATCGCAAGGCCATTTTGATCGCATTGGCGGCTTGCTTTGCTCTCTCCTTGTTGAGCAGCGTGACCATGACGTATCGCGCGCACACCGCCGCGTTTTATCTGTTTCCCTTCCGGGCGTGGGAGCTGCTTGCCGGTGTTGGGCTGGCGATCATGACGATTGAGCGGCCGGAGCTATGGCGCAAGCACCAAGCGTTTAGTTGGGCGGGCCTTGCCCTTGTGTTGGCCTCCGTGGTGCTTGTTCAGGCGGGGTCAGGTTTCCCCGGCTGGCAAGTGATTGTCCCGGTCTTGGGCACCGTTTTGTTGATTGCAAACGGACAAGATGACAATTGGGTCAATCGCGGTTTGTCGTTGCGTGTGCCGGTACTCATCGGGTGGATTTCGTATTCACTGTATTTGTGGCATTGGCCGGTGTTCACGCTGACAAAATATCTGCAGGGACAGTATTCCGGGCCCGCAGAAACCGCGCTTTGGATCGCGATTTCGTTCACGTTGGCGACGCTGTCGTGGCGGTTTGTGGAGCAACCCGTGCGACAAACGCGCCGCCTGTCTAACTGGGCGCTGCTGGTGGGAACGGCAGCTGCGTCACTTTCGGCTTTGATGCTGTCTTGGGCCATTTATCAAACAGACGGCATGCCCAAGAGGTTCGACGAGCAAGCTCAAGTGCATATCGCGGCAACGGGCGATTTCATTCAAGATTTCTCGCGTTGTTATCGGCCAGAAGACGGTGATTTAGAGGGCCTCGAGATCTGCCCGATTGGCCCTGAAGATGACTCTCCCACACTGATTGTTTGGGGTGACAGTCATGTGCGCGCATATTTTGAGGGTTTAGATCAGGCGGCGCATGAAGCCAAACGCAGTGGATTGGTGATTTGGCGGGCGGGCTGTGCGCCTTTGTTTGACATCGAAAAAGAAGAAAGCGCGGCGACACAGGCGCAGGATGCCGCCTGCTACGCCGCCAATGTGCAAATCCGCAGCGCGCTGCAAAACATGCCGAAACTGAGAGATGTGGTGCTGGTTGGTCGGTGGGCCTATTACGCCAGCGGACGTGGCACTGGCAGCGATGCTCACAACACCATTCGGCTGCGCAGTGACGTGCTTGGACCGATGACACAGGATGCCTTGGTCGCCAAAGCACTCGCCGCCACAGTTGATGAAATTGCCCTGTTGGATCGAGATGTGTTTGTGCTGCGCCAACCCCCAGAGATTGCCGGGTATGACGCTGGGCGGGTTGCACGTGCCTTGGTGCACGGTCGTCTGACACCTCAGCTTGCGCGGCGATTGGGGCAAATCACGGTGACAAACGCCACACACCGTGCCGCCGGTGCTGCGGTCGCTTTGGAACAAAGCGGCGCGCAGATCTTAGACACTTGGCAGTGGTTCTGTGACCCATTTCTGTGCGATGCGGTCCAAAACGGTGTTGGGCAGTATTTCGACAACAACCATGTCACCAACAGTGCCGCGCGTCGAATGCGCGAGGTGTTTTATCCTGTTCTCACGCGGCATGCCCGATGAGTGAGGCTCGCGTGACCTTGTCGGAGGCCGTGGCGCGCGATTGGGATGTGATTGTGATTGGCACGGGCATTGGCGGCGGCACAGTTGGGCGACATTTGGCGGAACAAGGCCTGTCTGTGCTGTTTGTTGAGCGTGGGCCAGCAGGCGTGCGCGCCGAAGAACACGCGCTTAATCCGACGCTCTGGGGCGAAGAGGCCAGGCTTGTGCGCGGGTATTGGCCAAAGCCGTTACATGCGACGGTCAATGGGGTGAGCACAACATTCCACGCTCCGCTTGGCGCAGGCGTTGGTGGCAGCTCGGTGTTTTACGCCGCCGCCTTGGAGCGCCCAGCGCCGCATGATCTGGACAGTTCAGACGACATACCGCACCCCACTGGTGGATGGCCGGTGACGTACGCGGAGATGGACCCGTATTTTGCAAAGGCAGAAGCGCTTTACCGCGTTTGCGGAGATCGTGACCCTCTGGGTCCGGATAAAGATTTGCCAGACGGTCCCAAGATGACACCCTCCGATCAGGCACTGTTTGATGAAATGACCGCAATTGGTCTGCACCCATACAAAGGCCATTTGGCCCTGCGCCACCTGAAAGACAAAGCGGTTTATTTGGGACGCAAATGCCCCAACGGGTCCAAAATGGACGGACGGTCAGCAGGTGTTGAGCCCGCTTTGGAAACCGGAAACGCGGCATTGCTTGACCGGTGTATGGTGACAGAGATTGACCACACCGGCGAAGATGTCACCGGCGTGCGCGTGAGCAGCCGCGAGGGCACAGCGCGGTTGACAGCACGGGCTTATGTGCTGGCTGCGGGCGCATTGCATTCACCACGTGTGTTGATGGCATCAGGGGGCTTGGGCAACGGAGCTGATCTCGTTGGGCGCAACCTGATGTTCCATTTGAACGAAATGCTTGCTTTGTGGCCCAAACGTGCCGCGCGCGCCGAGGGGGCCAGCAAAGCCTTGGCATTTCGCGATCTATATCTCCAGAACGGGGCGCGTTTTGGCATGGTGCAGGCTCTCGGAGTGGAGGCGCAATATGGCGAGGTTGTGCACTATCTCAATATGGCCTTTGACCGATCCCGTTTGCGGCGACAGAAATGGCTGCGGCAGTTCACCCGCATTCCGGCAGCTCTGGCGGTCAAACTGTTTGGCAGTGCCAAGGTATTTGTCGGCATTCTGGAAGACCTGCCCTATGCGCAGAACCGGGTGACATTTGATCCAAATGACCCCGACCGTTTGGCGATCACCTACGACATGGCCCCGGAATTGTTGCAGCGGCGCAAAGCGTTTCGTGCGGCGTTAAAGCGACGTCTCAAAGGGGTGCGAATGGCCTTTGTCAGCGCCGCGCCGGAGTTGAATTTTGGCCACCCTTGCGGCACGCTGCGCTTTGGCGACGACCCTCAGACCTCGGTGTTGGACCGCAACTGCAAACTACACGGCGTGGAGAACCTTTGGGTGGTAGACGCAAGCTTTATGCCGACGTCCATGGGGGTGAACCCAAGTCTGACGATTGCCGCAAATGCGCTGCGTGTTGGCGAAAAGATTGCCATCAGGCTTCACAACCGGGAGGACGGAGATGTCTGAACAATTCGCCGTGATAACGGGTGCCGGCAGCGGGCTTGGGCGTGCTCTGGCCACGGCATTGTGCGCGCGCGGCATCGCCGTTGCAGGTTTGGGTCGCCGCGCGGATGCGCTGCAGGACACCGCAACGTTGGCCGGAGAAAAATTCACTCCGATTGTGGCGGATGTGTCTGATCCTCAGGAGGTTGCGGCCGCATTTGCGCATATTCGCGCGATTGCTCCGGTGTCGATTTTGATCAACAATGCTGCCGTTTACCCGCACCGTGACATACTGGATGAAACCGGCGAAAGCTTCATGCAGACCGTGGCGACCAATCTTGGAGGCACGGTGGCCTGTAGCCGAGAGGCGCTCAAAGACATGACGGTCGCGGGACGGGGTCGGATTATCAACGTATCAAGTTTTGCTGACCTGTCCCCCCTGCCCTGTAGCGCGGCCTATTCTGTTTCCAAAGGCGCGGTCACCATATTTTCGCGCGCTTTGGTCGCAGATCTTGGAGACCGTTTGCCCAATATCGTGGTGTCCACATGGATGCCGGGCATGTTGAATACATCCATGGGATTGGCAGAAGGGCTTGATCCGGCAGTGGCGGCGCAATGGGGAGCCGCGCTGGCGCTTTGGGATGATCCGACACTGAACGGTGCGGTTTTTGAAATGAACCGTGAAATCTTACCGTCGCGCGGTCTAAAAGGTCGGATCAAAGACGTCGTCCGTTTCAAACGACGTGTGCCACGACAGATCGCCCCCTGACCCTCAGCGACGCTGGCGCAGAGCGTCCACGACCAACAGCGGCAAGATCGCGATACATTTGGCGTAGCGCGCCGCCAGCCTCGTTGGATTGCTAAGCGCGCGCCAAAGCCATTCCAACGCCAAAGCGCGGACCCATGCCGGGGCCCGATGTTGCGTCCCCGCCAAAAAATCCAATCCCGCGCCGATGCTGGCAAAGCCCATATGCGGCGTCAGCTTGCGGCCACGGGCGGCCAAGCGTTCCTGTTTCGGCGCGCCCAACGCCAGAAAAACCATCCGCGCACCAGCATCAGAAGCCTGCTGTAGAATTTCGGCGGCGGCGGCGGAGTCCGGATCAAAACCCATCGGCGGAGCGATACAGGCCACAACGTCCAGCCCCGGTGTTTTCTCTTCCAACACAGCCGCCGCAGCCTTCAAGGCGGTTTCAGTGCTGCCAATCAGCGCCACGGGGGTGCCTTCATCTGAGGCCCATTGTGCCAAAGGCAGCACCAAGTCAGCCCCCGGCAGAAGCATCACCGGTCGACCTGCGAGTTTGGAGAGCCACACAATTGGGTTGCCATCCGCCACCACAAAATCCTGCGCAAGATAGGCGGTGGCAAACCCAGCCTCTTTGCGCAGTTTGACCAGGTGATCAAGGTTGATTGTGGCCAAGGCAAACCCATCGTGGGCGACAAACCGGGAACGCACAGCCGTTTCCAGCGCTTCGCGGGTTTCAAGGTTGACCGTCACGGCCCCATTTATGGTCGAAAACTGCAAGCCGCTGGCCTTTTGTTGCTATTTGGCCTTAGTTTAGCACCCCAGTGTTTGCCCCGTCAGAAGCTCTGCCCGGAATTGTCGCAGGTGGTTCAAATGCGCCACATGGCAGCGCATTGCCCCATCTCCGGTGGTGGCATCATGCGCAACAGCCGGTATAGTTGAAGACATTTGCTAGTAGAGGATTCTCCAATGCCTGCTCGCCAGACCCGCAGTATTTCCATTATCGGGTGTGGATTTGTCGCCGACCTCTATATGCGGTCGTTTGCGGCCCATTCAGACATCGCGGTCACCCAAGTCTATGACCATTCCCCTGAGCGCCTGCGGGCCTTTGCAGATCATTGGAAAGTGCATACCGTCGACAGCCTAGAGCGGTTTCTGGACAATCTTCCAAAGGGCTCATTGGTGTTGAACCTCACCAATCCTTCCGCGCATTTTGAGATCAGCAAGGCCTGTTTGGAAGCGGGTCATCACGTGTACTCCGAAAAGCCTTTGGCCATGGAAATGGCGGAGGCCATCACGCTGCATGAATTGGCGGCACAAAACGCGCTTCTGTTGGCGTCCGCCCCGTGCTCCGTGCTTGGCGAAACAGCGCAAACATTGGCGAAAGCCATTCGCGATGACGTCGCCGGTCCGGTGCGTCTGATCTATGCGGAATTGGACGATGGGTTCATACCACAAGCGCCTTACACGGATTGGCAAAGCGAAAGCGGTGCACCATGGCCTGCACAGGACGAATTCTCCGTCGGGTGCACGCTGGAACATGCAGGCTACTATCTGACGTGGTTGATTGGCATGTTCGGGTCGGTCCGCCGCGTGGTCGCGGCGTCATCTGAATGTCTGCCCGGCAAAGAGATCCAAGGCACACCGGACTACTCCAGCGCCACCTTGTTTTTTGAGAATGGCGTCACCGCTCGGCTGACCTGTTCTATCATCGCACCACATGATCATCGCATCCGCGTATTTGGCGACAAGGGCGTGTTGCAGGTCAAACAGGCTTGGGACAATCACGCACCGGTGCGCTTTCACCGCCGTTTCACATTGCGTCGACGTTTGATGGAACACCCTATCGGTACGCGACAGACGCTAAAGGGGCCAACCCACCCCAGTGTAGAACGTTGGGGCGCGGCTCGGATGAACTTTGCCCTTGGCCCAGCGGAGATGCTAGCGGCGCTCGCAGAGGAGCGGCCTTGTCGTTTGACGTCTGACTTTGCGCTACACCTCAACGAGGTCACTTTGGCCATTCAAAACGCGCGTGCAGATGGTTGCGCACAAGACATGACGACGAGCTGTGCCCCAATCACCCCGATGCCTTGGGCAACATGAGCGTGGGGCCCATTGTCATCACCGGAGCCACCGGCCTTATTGGACGTCACTGTGTCGCGACTGCGCGGGCGCAGAAAGCGACTGTGCGGGCCTTGGTGCGCACGCGTGAAAAGATTCCGCCACAATGGGCAGAAGATCCTGACATAGAAACCGTTGTCATTGACCTGACAACGGGCGACGACATGCTTGTCGATGCGCTGCGCGGCGCCAGTGCCGTGATCCACTGCGCGGCAGCGATGACCGGGGATCATGCACGAGACACAGAAGCCGCGAGTTCGGCCCTGATAGATGCTCTTGTTGCCGCGGACGTGCCACATGTCGTTTTGGTCGGATCGCTGTCTGTTTACGATGTGCGCAGTCTGCCCGATGGCGACACCCTCACCGAAGAATGCCCTCTGTGCACCCATGGACGCGACGCCTACGCGCAGGCCAAACATGCGCAAGAGCTGCTCTTCAAAGACGGTGCTTCGCTCTTTGGGTTTTCACTCAGCGTGTTGCGATTGGGCGCCGTTTGGGGGCCAGGGCATCTGTTTAACGCCCATATCGGACCATCCGTGGGTGCCTTGGGCATCGTTATTGATGGCGGCGGTGATGTGCCTCTTTGTCAGGTGGGTTTGGCTGCCGATATGTTGGTGCGGGCCGCTCGATCGCCTTCGGAAGTGGGGACTTTAAATATACTGGATGATGACTTACCGAACCGTCGCCGATTTATGGCGGCCTTTCGCGCCTGCGGCTGGCCAAAGCTGGCCCTGCGCACCCCTTTGTTTCTGTGGCGCATCGCATCGATGCTCACGCCCAATTCCAAGAGACTGCCCGGTTTGTTAAAACGGGCCGTGCTGGAAGCACGTCATCGCCCGTTGCGCTATAGCAACGCGCTGATGCACAAACGCCTTGGGCCTGTCACAATCACGCCCTTTGAAGGCGCTATGCAAACCGCTATCCACCGCCAAATAAAACAGGCTGATCCGTCGTGAGTGACCCTGCAGACCATCCCATTGCCTACCTGACAGGCGAATACCCCCGCGCAACTGATACGTTTATCCAGCGTGAGGTGGCGGAGCTGCGCGCGCGAGGCCATAAGGTGGAAACCTGTTCGGTGCGACGCACCGGGGCAGAACATCTGGTGGGCAAAGAGCAAAAGGCAGCTGCCAAGACCACATTTTACATTTTGGCAGCGGCAAAATCTCCATTCACGCTGCTGGGCGCGCTCTTTGGTGCGCTTATCCGCAGCCCGGGTGGGTTCTTGCGTGCCTTGGTGCTCGCGATCAAAACCGCACCGCCAGGTTTGCGCAATCTGATTTATCAGCTGTTTTACTTTGTTGAAGCTGCCGTTCTGGCTGCACACCTGCGCAAGAAAGGCGTGCGACACCTGCACAATCACATTGCCAAATCGTCCTGCTCAGTGGCGATGTTGATGAGTGAAATGTCAGGCATCCCGTATAGTTTCACCCTTCACGGGCCAGATATTTTCTTTGCGCCAGATCACTGGCGATTGGATGAGAAGATCGCCCGCGCGAAATTTGTCGCCTGCATCAGTTATTTTTGCAGATCGCAAGCGATGGCGTTTTGTGACCCCAAACATTGGGGCAAGCTGCACATCGTACACTGCGGTGTCGACCCACATCGATATGATGCGGTTGATGATCCCGTGGAGACCAATCTGCTGTTTGTCGGACGCTTGGCGCCCGTGAAAGGGCTGCCGATTTTGTTGCGGGCGCTGGAACCGCTCAAAGCGGAGTATCCGGATATCCATTTGACCGTGATCGGGGACGGGCCAGGGCGCACTGCTTTGGAGTCTCAGACATCGGCGGCAGGTCTGAGCGAGAACGTCTCTTTTGTTGGGTACAAATCTCAATCAGACGTGGCCAAGACACTGGCCGCATCTGATCTGTTTGTGCTTCCGAGCTTTGCAGAGGGCGTGCCGGTGGTCCTGATGGAAGCTATGGCAGCACGGCGTCCTGTGGTGGCGACACAGATCGCGGGCATCTCCGAATTGGTCACAGATGGGGCATCAGGCCTTTTGGTGCCACCCGGGGACCCCGAAGCTTTGAGCGCAGCGATGGCAAAAATACTTGCCAACCCGGCCCGCGCCACAGGCATGGGCATTGTGGGACGCGCAAAGGTGGAGGCGGCATTTGATGTCACCAAGGAGGCTGGGCGTCTGTCTGAGCTGCTTTGCGGAGCCATGAAATGACGGCCACCACCGCAATTGTGATTGGCCGCAACGAAGGTGACCGGTTGATTGCCTGCTTGGCCTCGTTAAGAGCGCAAAGCGTAGAGACCGTATATGTGGACAGCGGCAGCCACGACAACTCCGTGGCAGAGGCCCGCAAGGCCGGTGCATTGGTTGTGGAACTCGACCACGGTCTGCCCTTCACAGCAGCGCGCGCCCGACAAGCGGGGTTCGATGCGTTGGCAGAGACCGATGATCTGCCTGAGTTTATCCAGTTTGTGGACGGTGACTGCATCGTTGCACCCGACTGGATCGCCACAGGTGAGGCTGCCCTGCGCGCTGATGACACGCTTGGGTTGGTGACAGGATGGCGCGCAGAGCTTTACCCAGAGCGCAGCCTGTACAACGCTCTTTGTGACTTCGAATGGCGCCGTCCCGCGGGGGAGATCTTGGTGTGTGGCGGGGACACGTTGGTGCGCAGCCAAGCCTTTGTTGACGCCGGTGGATTTGATGCGAACGTCATTGCCGGTGAGGATGAAGACTTTTGCCTGCGGATTGGCAAGGCTGGATGGGGTCTGCGACGCCTTCCCGAGGAGATGACCCGCCACGACGCGGATATGATGCGATTTGCGCAATGGTGGCAACGCGCAGTGCGTGGCGGCCATGCCTATGCCCAGGTGGGCTGGAAACACCCGCCCTATGCGTTGCGAGAACAGCTTCGCGCCATCGTGTACGGCGTGGTTTTACCGGCGCTGGCCCTTTGGGGCGTTTTTGAGAACTTGTGGATCTTTTTGGGAGTCATGGCCCTGTTTGTGGCCAGTTATATTCGCACCAAAAACGGGCTGGTGAAAGCCGGGCTTCCGTATTGGGAGGCGTGGCGGCATGCGCGTTTGATCACCCTCTCAAAACTTCCCAACGCCTTGGGAATGGTACTGTTTCATTGGCGTCGCCTGCGCGGGCACGGGATGCAGATTATTGAGTACAAGTGACCGTTGACCTGTCGAATGACGAACCCGCTGGCGCGCAAGCTTACAGATGCGTCCCCCAATCTCCGCAATAGTGCCTTTCTTTTGTCCGCATTGCTCTGTTAGCGTTGCCTCAACCAGAGCGGACCAAAACGCCCATGAGCATTGACCAAAATCAAGACCCTGAGCTTCCTGAAGATGACGCCACCGATCCATCGGAGGACAACGTGCGGCTGCCAAGTCTGCGCGATCCTGAGGTTGTCTGGGAAAACCTCAATGTGGCCGGTCTAGATGATGCCGTTTTGGACAAAAACCATATCATCAGCGCCACCCGCACACATCCCGCCCACGCGGCATTTGATATGCTGCGCACCCGCTTGTTGCAGGCGCTCAATGAACACGGCTGGAGCCGCGTCGCAGTGACCGCGCCAACGCGTGGATGTGGCAGCAGTTTTGTCACCACCAATCTGGCGCTGGCCGTCAGTCGCTTAGAAACCGTCAAAACGGTCATGCTGGACCTCGACCTTCGGTCGCCCAGTTTGGCAGATATTCTAGGTTTGGCAGCGCCCGACAGCATGGCCGACTACCTGAGCGGTGTGATTGCACCCGAAGACTTTTTACAAAGAGTGCGCCCCAATTTGGCGGTCGCGTTGAACGATTCCGCAAGCGACACCTCTGCTGAACTGTTTCAAAACGAAATGACATCAGAGGTTTTGGAGGAGCTTGAAGAAGCATTGTGCCCCGATTTGATGTTGTTTGACATGCCGCCAGCGCTGGAGTTTGATGACGTGCTTGGCTTTTTGCCGAATGTTGACGCCATACTCGTGGTCGCGGGAGGCGGGATTTCCACCGCTGAAGACATCACAAAAGTTGAGCAGATCCTGTCAGAGGTTAAGCCGATTTTGGGTGTGATGTTAAACAAGGCTGACGGTCCGGTCTCTTACTGAGATCGCCGTGTCGCCAAGACTACCGATCACCGAGACCCGGACTTAAACCCCATTTGTAAGCGCCGCCATCTTTTGTCCAACTCGCGTTTCTCCGCCCCAGAGCGCGCGTCCATCATAAACATCAGCTCACGACGATCATCAGGAAACGACAGTCTGAGAATATCAGCCTGAACCCCCACAGCATTGGAGCTTGGTCCATAGGACGGACGTGAGGCCAAAGCGTAGCTTGCGATATCTGCGGCGTGGTGTGCTGACATCAAAAAGTCGATCAAATCCCGGCTGTGGTCTGTGCGTTCGGTGTTCGCGGGCATGACAACCACGTCCGCCCAAATCACAGAGCCTTCACGGGGAACGCTATACGTGTAGTCTGGATTCATCCCATAAATCTGCGGTGCCAGCCCTGTGCTGCTCCATGTCAGAGAAAGGCAGACCTCGCTTTGCTCGATTTGCCAGAACTGCTCGTCGGTCACAGTGGCATAGGGCATCACATCTGCAAGCACAGCAAACGCGGCATCAAGATCTGGTTCCGAAACCGAGTTTGGATCACGGCCAAGGTAGTTCAGCGTGATTGCCACAACCTCTTGAACCGAGTCGACAATCGAAATGCCGCAGTCAGCAAGGACTTCCGCGTACTCAGGATTAAAAAACAGATCCCAACTGTCGAGGGGGGCATTGGGGAGTCGACTTTGCACCGCAGCTTGATCAACCAGTAGACCAGTGGACCCCCACAAGAACGGTTTTGTAAATTCTTCGATACCTGGAACAGCCTCCTTGTGAGGCTCCAAGACCCATTCGCTGATTTCCACAGGAGTCTTTAGATCCAGTGACGACAGCTCCTGTAGTGCACCAATTTCCATCAGACGCGCGACGGCTTCTACTGGTACAACCGCGAGATCATAGCCGCTGCCCCCGGCGGCCAACTGCGCCTCTGCCACGTCTGACGCGCTAAAAGTATCGACCACCAGTTCTATGCCGGTCTCTGTGCGGAACGCCTCTTGAACGTGGGGCGGTATTGTGGCGTGCCACGTAAAGAACCAAACACTGTCTTCGTTTGCATGGGCCAGAGACCCAAACAATATGATGCTGCAAACGTATAGGGTCCGTATGGGCATGGCGATTTTCATGCGCAAGCTTCCACGGTTTTCTGGTTCGTTTCGGAACTTGGCCAATGCTGCTCCAGTTCCGCAACCAGTGCCTCTCGGTTCACCGGCTTCAGCAAATACCCATTCATCCCTGCGGCAATGCCGTTCTGTCTATGCTCACTGTGAGCGTTTGCCGACAGGCCAACAATCGGCACCTTCCTTATCTTTGGATCATCCGCATTTGCGCGGATCTCTCGTGTCGCCTGTAATCCATCCATCACAGGCATTCGCACATCCATGAGGATCAGATCCGGCTCACCGCTTTGCGCGAGATCGACCGCTTCGACACCGTTGGCTGCTGTAATCACTTCACACCCGAGGTTTTCCAGAAGCTTCTGAGCCACCAGCTGATTGACCCGATTATCATCTGCAACCAAGATTCGCCTGCCAAAACTGTGTTTTAGCCGCACACCCGTTTCAACCGATGTGGATTTTGCCAAGGTCACGGGGAACACCACCGAAAACTCCGCACCCTCGTTTTCAACACTTCGTACTTGAACATGCCCGTCCATCGCTTCAGCCAGGCGTTTCACAATCGCAAGCCCGAGCCCTGTGCCGCCAAATTTCGTTGTGGTCGAGGCGTCGGCCTGTTCAAATTGATCAAAAATCCGATCAAGCGCTTCTGGCGCGATGCCGATACCTTGGTCTTTGACAGTCAAGCGCACCAAACGGGACATATTTGGAGCAGAGGGCATGTTTTCGAGCCTAATTGTGACCGAACCGGCGTCCGTAAACTTCACGGCATTGCCCACAAGATTGGTCAAAATTTGCCGGACCGCGTTTGGCGCGCCATGCACGAACCAAGTTGGTGCCCCCTCAGGCGGCAAAACTTCCAGATGCACATCTTTTTTCGCAGCCTGACCCGAGAACAACTCAGCCGTTTCACAGCACAGTTCATGAAGGTCAAAGTCGGCATGATCCAAAGTGAGCTTGCCGGCGTCAATTTTGGCCAAATCCAGCACATCGTTGATGAGCTGAAGCAGCGCATGACCACTGCTGGAGATCATTTTCACCATGCGATTTTGTTCCTGATCGAGCTTTGTGTCACCCAAAACTTCTGCCAAACCCAAAACACCATTCAGGGGAGTGCGAATTTCATGACTCATTGTCGCCAAAAACATCGACTTGGCCTGTGATGCAGCCTCAGCGGTTCGACGGCTCTGATCAACCCGAGCTTGTGCGCGAATGACAAACCGCTCCATTGGTAACAAGACAAACCGCGCAGCGACCCCTGCTCCGAGAAGTGTGATGGTCAAAGCCAGTATTCCATAGAGAAACTGCCTGTCAGCGGCCCTGTCACCGGCCTGCATCTCCAATTGTCGAACCCGATGAAAAATGGGCATCACGCGCAGAGACAAATCCGCAGCCAGCGTCGCAGCGCGTGAGATATTCATGTTTGTATTGCCCGGCGTCACAACAACATCGGCCATGAAGAGGATTTCTTGTAATTCCAACAGTGGGTTGAGCGTTTCTCGTGTCAGAATGTCCTGCGCATCCGGAGAAAATGTGTCCATCGTCGCGTCTTTGGAAATAACCGCCAACGCAGCCTCTGCAGCATGGGCTGCGCGCCGTACTTGCCCGCGCGATGTAAATCCACTCTCAGCGCTGTCACTGTCTTTCAGATCGTAAAACGCCAAAGACAATTCTGACAAGCTCAGTAGCACCATATCGACAGACGCCGCGTTTTGTGCCCGTGCAGCAATGTTGTCGCGCCCCATCATGGCAACCATCATAGCGATGACGGACGCCACCATAACAATGCCAAGCGCGATTCCGCTGCGCAAGCGGAGGTATTTTCGAGTGATGCGCGTTTGTGCCATGGCTGGTCTGGTAGTTTTCATTTTGGTTAACAATATGTGAGTGGCAGCAGGTGGTTAAAGATTTCTTAATGGCCAGCCCTAAGAATTGGTGAACGCAGAAATTCGCGTGATATGCGGAGCAAATTCCGATTTGAGCGCAAATTTAGTGCAAATATTCGCGTGTATTGTACAATTCCAAATCAATCTAAGGAATGTTTTTTGACAACCGTTTGGAACGTGCCTTTTGAGAAGAAAAACTCACCTTAGGTTTCACGGTCACCCAGCCTGCGTGTGAGTTTTGCAACGCAGACGTATAGCAGGACCGAGAGCACCCCAAGGGTTAACATCGCCGCAAACATCAGGTCGGTTTTGGCCCGACCATTGGACATGATCATCAGAGCGCCAAGCCCGCGAGACGCACCGACCCATTCACCGATCACCGCCCCAATCGGAGCATAAACAGCGGCCAATCGGACCCCGGCACCAAGACTGGGCAATGCTGCGGGCACGCGAATGTGCCACAAGACATACCGAGGGTTGGCTTGCATGGTTTTGGCCAGATCAAGGAACCCCGGAGGCGTCCGCATCAACCCATCAAAGAACGCAGAGGTCACGGGGAAATAGATAATCAACACCGCCATGGCGATTTTCGACCACAACCCAAAACCCAGCCACAATGTCAGCATCGGCGCCAACGCAAACACCGGCAGAGATTGTGTGAATACTAATATGGGTTGCACCAAGGTGCGCGCCGTTTTGGACGTGGCCAGCTGGAGCGCTGTGGCGATACCCAGCGTACAGCCAATCGCCATGCCAATCAGGATTTCTTTGAGCGTGACAAGCGCATGCTCAGCAATCACAGAGCGGTTCTGCCACCATGCTTCCACCACCAAGCCGGGCCCAGGCAGAATGAACTTCTGCACGCCGGTCAGCGTGACAATCAGCTGCCAGACAATCAACGCAAAGAAGGTTGCCGCAATAGGCGGGAACAATTTCATGCTGATTTCTCCATCAACAACCGCAACAGATTGGATTGGCACGTCAATGTCTCGATTGCGTCCACTGCACGCGGCACGGGCGCGGCGGGAGGCACGCAAGGCGTCAAACCTAAGGGTGTCATCACATGGATGGCGTGGCCGAGCCGCGCAGCCTCACCGGGGTCATGTGTCACCACCAATACGGTGCGCCCCTCAAGCAGTTCTGCCGCTAGATCTTGCATTGCGACACGGGTTTGAGCGTCCAGTGCTGAGAACGGCTCATCCAGCAGAATGATTGGTTTGTCTTCCATCAAGGTGCGCGCAAGCGCCACCCGCTGCCGTTGACCACCCGACAATTCCGCGGGCCGTTTGCCCACGTGGTCGTGCAATCCACAGCGCTCCAAGAGCTGCTCCAACCGATCCGTGTCAGCCGCCTGCCCACGTAACCGAGCGCCCAGAGCGATATTTTTCTCCACCGTCGCCCATGGCAACAAGAGATCAGATTGCGCCATATACGCCACCCGATCCGCAACAGCGTGGGTATCCGTGGCCTGGATTGTACCGTTGAAGTTTGCGCCAGTTGGCAATTCTGCCAAGAGGCGCAACACCGTGGTTTTTCCGACCCCTGACCCGCCCAATAAGCAGGTCCAACGCCCAGCATCCAGCGTCAGGGACAAGGGCGCAAACAGCGCCTTTCCACCAATGGTGGCCTCCCCCTGAAATGTCACGCCGGGCGCATCGCTCACGGGGTTAGTCCCATTTGCCAGAAGTTGACTTCGAGCTCGGTTGCTTTGCGGAATTTGTCGCACAGCGTGGCGAAACGCGGACTGTTTTCAAAGTCCTTGCCCAAACGCCGTTCTAGTGCGTTATCAAGCAATTGCCCGACCGCAGCGCAGTCTCCCTGATAACCTTCTCCGCCATAGGTATTTATCCAATCAGCATAGACGTCTGAAGTCCGTTCCGACGTCAAACGCGTGCCAATCTCTCCGTAGCCCATGACGCAGGGCGCCAAAGCTGCCAGCAAATCCAGCAGATCGCCGGAGTAACCAGCCTCAAGCACAAAGCGCGTGTAGGCAAGATTTTCTGAACGTTCGTCTGTGGCAAAGAGTTCCTCTTGCGAAATACCCGCCGCTGCGCAGATCCCCACATGCAGCTGCATTTCCTCAGCCACCAAAGCATTTACTGTGGCGACAGCTGCCAACATCTCTGCATGGGTTTCCGATTTCACCACAGCCAGCGCCCAAGCCCGCGAAAAGTGGATCAAAAACACATAGTCTTGACGGAGGTAGTGCAGGAAAGCGTCACGCGGCAAAGACCCATCGCGCAGCCCTTCGACAAAGGCATGGCGGGTGTAAGCCCCCCATGCCTCGCCTGCCGCCTCACGCATCAGCGCGAAGGCGCGACCGTAAGACGGCGCACTCATTTGGCGGTCACATCAATGGTGATCGCGTTCACCGGGTTGATCGACGGGATCATGCCGCTGTCATACAAGAACTGCTCAAACCGAGCGTAGCGACCCGCATCATATCCCGCAGGACGCAGCGCAAAACGTGGCATCGTGTCAACCCATGCGCGCTTGTTCAGCTCGTCTTGCAGTTCGGTGGATGTGGCTGCGAAGATTTCCCAGCTCTTGACTGGATTGTTCACGATATACTGTGTCGCCTTTTCGGTCGCGGCCATGAAACGCGCAACTTTATCGGCATCCATCGTCTCAGGATTTGCCACATAGATCAGCTCATCATAGGACGGCACACCTTCTTCTTCGATGTAAAAGCAGGTGCCCGGCACGCCTTCGATGTCCATTTGGTTCAGCTCAAAGTTTCGGTATGCCCCGATCACCGCATCCACCTGACCAGACATCAGTGACGGCGAAAGAGAGAAATTCACGTTCACCAGCTCGATGTCGTCTGTGGACACACCATATTTGCCCAAAACCGCGCCGAGCACAGCTTCTTCAACACCCGCAACGGAGTAGCCGACCTTTTTACCTTTAAGATCCGCAGGGGATTTGATTGGGCCATCTTGGAGCACCAACAAGCAGTTCAGAGGTGTTGCCACCAAGGTGCCAACCCGTTTCAGCGGCAAGCCTTCGTGAATTTGCAGGTGCAATTGCGGCTGATAAGACACCGCGAGATCACCTTGACCTGCTGCCACAAGACGTGGTGGAGCCGATGGATCAGCAGGCGCCACGATTTCGACCTCAAGGCCTTGTTCCGCAAAATATCCGTTTTCAGCCGCAACAATGATCGGGCCGTGGTCGGGGTTGACGAACCAATCGAGCAGGACGGTCATTTTATCCGCGGCCATGGCTGGCGTTGTGGCCAGCAGGGCGATGGCGGTGATCAGGTGCTTCATGTGGTTTCCTCCGACTTAAGAAGCTGAAGCCGCAACGAGTACAATCTCGCCGGGCCATAATTCATGTGTGTTTTCTGCTGCACGCCAAGCCCGCAAACCGGTGGCGCAGCACAGCGCCAAACGTCCATCCGCCTTGGGCAGCCTGTCTTTCAAATCCTGCGGCGCAATGCGTTGCGCGTTGGGATGGGCCGCGACGGGCGCTTCCTCGGCGTCGCGTAGTTCTATGATTGTGTCCTCTGTGCCCAGCATCTCCGGCGTGACAAAGGTGAAGCCCTGCACAGGCTCTGGCGCGCCATCAAATCGAAACGCAGAGCTGCGCATGCTGCGCGCATCAAAAGGAACCATTTGACCCAACGGGCTGGGCGTTTGCCCAATCAAAACCGCCAAGGCCATTTGCGCCTGTAGTGCGCCGATCATGGCCACAACGGGGCCCATGACACCCGAGGTGGCACAGCTCGCCGCGTTTTGGGGCGCTTCGGGGAAGATTGCGCGCAGTGACGGCGCGCCCGCGCAGACGCCAGCGGCATATCCCGACAAACCCAAGGCTGAGCCGGTGATCAAGGGCGTGCCTGCTTTGAAGCAATGATCACTCAGCGTGTAGCTGACCGCGTAGCTGTCAGCGCAATCCATGACCAAGGTGGCCGCTTTCGAAAGAGCCGCGACGTTTGCCGGCGTTAAGGTTTCGGCCAGTGCATCTATATTAATCTCACTGTTGATCGCGCGACACCGCGCGGCTGCCACCGCAGCCTTTGGGCGGCCTTGGTCAGCTTCTGTGAACATCGTTTGGCGATGTAAATTGGACAGATCAACGTTATCCCCGTCAACAATTGTGATCCGACCAACGCCTGCGCCCGCCAACAAAGGCAGCGCCGACGCCGCAAGACCGCCCGCGCCAATGACAAGCACATGCGCCAGCGACAGTGCGGTTTGCCCGGTCTCTCCCATCTCTGGTAGGATCATCTGGCGCACATAGCGGCTCATCCGCAGGTCTCCAGCCATTGGCGTACGCGGGTCTCAGGATCCGGATTGAGCGTGATATCTGTCACGGCAGAGACGATATCGGCCCCTGCCTCAAACACGCCGGGTGCACGTTCGACAGACATCCCGCCAATGCCCACCAAGGGAACATTGCCCACGCGCGCCTTCCATTCAGTCACACGTGGGAGGCCTTGCTGGTGCCATTTCATTTTTTTCAAAATGGTCGGGTAGACCGGGCCCAAGGCGATATACTCCGGTTCCATAGCCAGCACACGCTCCAGCTCTTCGTCATCATGTGTGGACACCCCCAATTTTAAGTCCGCTTTGCGGATCGCTGCGAGGTCAGCGTCGTCCAAATCTTCTTGTCCGAGATGAACCCAGTCACACCCAAGATCTATGGCAATCTGCCAATAGTCGTTGATCACCAAGGCCGCGCCATATTCGCGACACAGGCTTTGGCCTTCAGATATCTGGGCCCGCACGTGATCATCGCTGGCGTCTTTGATGCGCAGCTGCACCAGCTTGATGCCAATCGGCAGCATGCGTTTGAGCCAGCTGACGTCGTCAAATATCGGGTAGAACCTTGGTAAAGTCATGTCAGGAAAGCCTTTCCGATCACTGGAGTCGAAGCTTCGGCCATGTCGCGCGCCTCAATGGGATCAGCGTCAAAGCCGGCCTTGCCGGCCTCGATAGCGGACATCATCGCCTGCGCCATCTGGACCGGATCACCTGCGCGTGCCACGGCGGTGTTGAGCAAGACTGCATCGAAACCAAGTTCCATCGCCGCCGCAGCATGAGAGGGCAAGCCAATGCCCGCATCCACCACCAAAGGCACATCGGGAAATTCTGCGCGCATGGCCCGCAATGCGTAGGGGTTGTTCAAACCACGCCCAGACCCAATCGGCGCGCCCCAAGGCATCAGCACCTCACATCCGGCGTCCAAAAGCCGCTCACCGACAATCAGATCTTCGGTGGTATAGGGGAACACCTCAAAGCCATCCTCGGACAGAATACGCGCGGCTTCTACCAACTGAAACACGTCGGGTTGCAGGCTGTCGGTGTGGCCGATCAGTTCAAGTTTGATCCACTTGGTGTCAAACACCTCACGCGCCATATGGGCGGTGGTCACCGCCTCTTTGACCGTATGACAGCCGGCCGTGTTGGGCAGCACATGCACACCCAGATCCTCAATCATCTTCCAAAAGGTTTGCCCGGTGCCCCCTGCCCCCTCACGGCGCAATGATACCGTTGCAACTCCGGCACCAGAAGCGCGGAACGCCTCTTCCAGAATGGCGGGACTTGGATATTGTGCGGTGCCCAGCATCAGTGGGTTTGGCAGCTCTACACCATAAAACGACTTACGCATGTCAGCCTCCCTGCATCGGCGCAACAACTTCGACCCGATCGCCATCTGTCAAGGTCCGTGCCCCTCGCAATGTTGCAGGCACGAAGTCTTCGTTCACTGAGGTCGCTACGCGACCAGAAAACCCGCATTCGTCCAAAACTGCCGCCAAATCTGTCGCCGCAACATTGCGGGTCTCTCCGTTAATCACGATCTTCATCGACCATCTCCGACTGTGTGTTGTGAAGCGCCAAGTCCGCAACGGCGCGCGCCAAAGCAGGCGCAAGCAGATAGCCGTGGCGGTAGAGCCCGTTGGCGTAAATTGTACCACCCAAACGCCGTACGCGAGGCAGGTTATCGGGGAATGCTGGGCGCAGATCGACTCCGATTTCAAGCACCTCAGCCTCACCAAAGGCCGGGTTGAGAGCATAAGATGCGCTCAATAGCTCCAACATTGAGCGCGCAGTGATGCGGCTACTGTCTTCACTTTCAATCATCGTTGCGCCCAGCATATAGATGCTCTCTCCACGTGGCACGATGTAGAGTGGAATGCGGGGATGCAGCAGGCGTACAGGGCGCGTGATCTCTACATCCGGCGCACGGATCACGAGCATTTCTCCTTTAACCCCGCGCAGATCATTTAGGCGCTCACGCGCGGACAGCCCGCGACAATCGATGGTATTTTGCAGACCTGCCGGAGCCTGCTTTTTGTGGAACGTGACAGCCTTGTCCTGCAGACCCCGATGAAGATCTAACAACGCTTTTCGCGGGTCTAGATGGGCTTCGTTTTCGAAAAACAAGCCTTGGCCAAACCCGTGTAAGTCCGGCTCCAGCTCAGCCACACCTTCGCGCCCGATCTCTGAAAAACCTTCTGTGCGCCGCGCAAACCGACGCAGATCTGGCATATCGCGTTTACTGGCCACAACCAGCGTGCCCGATTTTGTGACTTTGGTATGATGTGTCCACCAATCAATGGCCTCTTGACCAAAGCGCAGCACCGGTTCTTCGGCATTTTCATATTCACACCACGGCGCCAACATACCACCCGCCCACCAGCTACAGCCATGTGGGCCGGGTGGACCTGCGGGGTCAAATACCTGCACCTCAGCCCCACGTTCGACGAGCTCCGTGGCCACAGTCAATCCGGCAACACCAGCCCCTATGACGGAGTAGATTGTCACGCGTCCCAAACCCTATGGAAATGGTGAAGCGGGCCGTGTCCGTTCCCGACCTTGAGATCATCAGCGGCAGCGATTGCACCCTGAAGGTAAACATGTGCCTCTGTTACAGCATCCTCCAAGGACAGCCCCTTGGCCAACCCTGCTGCGATCGATGACGACAACGTGCAACCCGTGCCATGGGTGTTTTTTGTGGCGCGACGTGGTGCCGTCCACTCGCGCAAAACGCCATCAGAGTTTATAAGATAATCATGACACAGGTCGCCCTGTGCGTGGCCGCCTTTCATCAGAACCGTTTGCGCCCCAACGGCACACAGCCCCTGTCCCTGCGCAACCACAGCTGCCTGATTTTCTGCCGCCTCTTCATCCAGAAGCCAGCCTGCCTCTGGTAGGTTTGGGGTGATCACTGTTGCGATGGGCACCAAGACATCGCGTAAGGTGGTGACCGCTTCTTCGGCCAAAAGCGCGTCTCCCGATTTGGCAATCATCACCGGGTCCAGCACCACGGGCCCGGAAAATGCGCCAATTGCCTCAGCCACCACACCGATGATCTCAGGCGTGGCAAGCATGCCAATTTTGATCGCGCCTACATCCATGTCACTCAGGACCGCCTCAATTTGCGCACGGACCACATCCAGCGGGATCGGATGCACAGCTGTCACAGCTTGTGTGTTTTGGGCTGTCACGGCGGTGATCACGCTTGTGCCAAAGGTGCCCAGCGCGCTGAACGCTTTCAAATCTGCTTGAATGCCTGCGCCGCCACCGCTGTCAGAGCCAGCAATTGTCAAAGCGATATGTGCCACATCGGCCTCCCAGTGCTCACACGGGATTCACAACGGTAAAAACGCTATCTTCTTTGACACCGTTCCCTCCGCCGGAATTGCCCGGATCAGGTTCGATGGGTTTACGCATTCGCGACTCTCAGCCCCCTCATGTGAGGCACCCCAACGGTTAAGGTGTTTGATAGACAAGCATGTCTCCAACGTCAATCGCTGCGTCACGCACGAAAAAACCCCCGCCTATATAAGACGGGGGCCTCCGTGAGTGTTGCCTATCAGGTTACTGCAGGCTGGCCGGATCTTTGTCTTCGATGGTCACCCAGTTGGTGTCGGCTTTTTCAATGTAGCCCGGGATGTCAGTGACCCAGCGTTCCTGGATGTCCTGAGAAATGTTCAAGAACAATTCACCGTCTACAACGCGCCAGTAGTTTGGATCACCGTCAAACTTAAAGCCCATCGCGGCGCCAAAGGCGCAGTACCCACCATATTGCGGCAGGTAAGCCTCCGGATCAGCTTCAAACGCGGCTTTGTGATCTTCGGACGCGAAACGGTAGGTCGCGTCATTATATGTGGACGTGATTTTCCAATTGCCGCGGGTTGGGGCACCTTCAGTGAAATAGGCAACGGGATCATATCCCTGCAGCGCAAGACCGGTTGAGCTGGCGTTCAAATCCACGCCAGCTGCGATGGAAGATGTGGCAACTGCAACGGAAAGTGCGGCGCCGGTGATAAGGGACTTAAGGATAGACATGGGGAGTTTCCTTTCGGTTGATCTGAGTTCGGAACCAATCAGTTCCTAATGGGTGTTATTTACAATTCGGAACCAAATGGTACAAATCAATTGAATGTGAAATGTGCGTGAGTGCCCCAAAATGGCCCGACCCAGAGAATTTGACACAGACCATGCGCTTGATGGTGCAATGGAAATCTTTTGGCGCAAGGGGTACAAGGCCACCAGTCTGCCAAGCCTATTGCGCGCCATGGGCGTGACGCGCGGGAGCTTTTACAAAGCTTTCGCAGACAAAGAAGCAATCTATTTTCAAACTCTGGAACGATATGACACGGAAGTGGTTTCCAGCACGTTGCAGATGTTAGAGGCCTGCGAGGCCCCGCAAGCTTCCACGTGTTTGTTGCCAATGTTTACACAGTCGGGAACCGCGGATCGCGGCTGCTTCATTTGCAACGCGATGGTCGAAGTTGCGCCAAACAATCCGAAAGTGGCGGCAAAGACGCAAGAGATGGCAGACCGTTTAAAAGAAGGTATTCGGTCGGTCTTGGAAAAACGGAAAGTTGGGAGCTCAACCGCACATCGGGACGAGCTCGCCGAAGTTGTCCTACATCTCTATTTCGGTGTTCAAGCGATGGGCAAATCCGGCCGCGTACATGAAGATTGGTCCGCACGCCTCAAACGCCTGCTGATGGAAGAACAACCAAGCTAACCCAGTGTCACCGTGGCGGTGATCCGTCCTGACACCAGCACGACAAGTTTGCGCATATCCCGGGACAAGTGTTCGGAACGTGCACCGACGCGCGTATTGATTCTGTGAGCGGTGTTCCGAAACAATCAAAGCGCTTAATGCAGTTTAAGTTCGCGATCTCTGATAGGCAGCACGCCGAAGACCGCGACAAGATCTTTGATATGGCGGGATCGTCCGTCCCGCTCATGCAACGATAAAAGGTGGCAAGTATAGGAGACCTGAAAAGCAACAGCTCCACAAAGAGGCGGAGCTGTTGGACGTTCTTATATGTTGTGCAGGCTGCGATTTACTCGCCGTACGGAACCCAGATGTTTTTGACCTCTGTCGCAGCTTGCAGGAACGCGCGACCTTCGCCATCCGCTTCGAACCAATCGCGCGACAGCCCGTTGTTGACCCACGTGCGTTTCAAGTTGCCTGCAGAGGCGCGCTCGATCTCAGCGGACAAGTCCGTTGAGGAGAACGACCAGACCGCATCCACATCAAGATGCCCAGCCAACGGGCCAGCAAGGTCTGCATGCACGCCGGTGAGGATATTGACCACGCCACCCGGAACATCGGACGTTTCCAGAATTTGGTAGAAATCCGTCGCCGCCAGTGGGAAAGCCTCAGAAGCAACAAGCACCGCGCGATTTCCCATGGCGATCGCAGGCGCCATGGCAGAGATCAAACCTAGAAGGGGGGTCTCATCCGCACAAAGCGCGCCAATAACACCAACCGGTTCTTTCATTGCCAAGGCAACACCCCGGATCGGCACACCATGCACCTGACCATCGTATTTGTCCGCCCAAGCGGCGTAGGTGAAGAGACGGCAAAGCGAGGTTTCAACCTCTGCAGCGCCGGTTTTTCCACCGGTCAAATCGTTGATGCGGGTTGCGAACTCGTCGCGTCGGGCCGACAGATTTTCAGCAATGTAGTAGAGGATCTGCGCGCGCAAATGGCCGGTTGTGCCTGACCACCCCTTAGCTGCATGCGCAGCCTCAACAGCGTTGCGCACATCTTTGCGGCTGGCAATTGGCGCCTGCCCCAACAAAACGCCACCTTTGCCATAGATAGTCTGGCTATAGCCGCTGTCAGGGCGCGTTTGCTTGCCACCGACATAAAGCTTGGGCGTGCGGTCCAAAGGATCTGCTGGTCCTTTGTCGCCGACGAAAGCCTCAACGGGTTTGAGAAACTTGGCTGTCCCCTTTGGTTTGGTATAGGCCGCAAGCCCTTCCCAACCGCCTTCGCGGCCAAAGCCGCTCTCGCGCACACCGCCGAAGCCTGCAGCGGCGTCAAACAGGTTCGTGGCATTCACCCAAACAACCCCCGCAACCAGCTTGGGTGCGATATCAAGGGCAAGATTCACGTTTTCAGTCCAAAGCGTGGCCGCGAGGCCATAGCGCGTGTTGTTTGCAAGTGCGACCGCCTCAGACGGGGTGCGGAATGTGGTGGACACCAACACTGGACCAAAAATCTCTTCCTGCATCAGTTTGGAGGATGGCGCGAGGCCGGTGATCAGCGTGGGCGGATAGAAGCACCCTTCTGCTGGCATCTCCAGAGGTGCATGATATGTTTCGCCCTCAGTGTTGCCCGCGACCATTTCGGTAATCGTGTTCAGCTGCACCGGGTCGACCACCGCGCCAACGTCAATGCATTTGTCCAAAGGGTTGCCAATGCGAAGCCCATCCATACGGGTCTTCAGTTTCTTGTAAAAAGACTCGGCAATGCCTTCCTGCACCAACAACCGTGAGCCTGCGCAGCAAACCTGCCCTTGGTTGAACCAAATCGCATCCACCAGCCCCTCAATGGCGCTGTCAATATCGGCGTCATCAAACACGATGTAAGGGGATTTTCCGCCCAGTTCCAACGTCAGCGATTTGCCAGACCCTGCCGTGGCTGCGCGGATATGTTTTCCAACATCTGTGGAGCCCGTGAAGGCCACCTTGTTGATGTCCTCATGGGCAGTGATCATTTCGCCCACGGCACCGTCACCCGTCACGATGTTCACGACACCAGCTGGAAGACCGGCCTGTTTGCAGATGTCTGCAAAGGCCATTGCCGTCAGGGACGTGTATTCTGCAGGCTTCAGCACAACCGTGTTGCCCATCGCCAGCGCCGGTGCAACTTTCCACGCCAGCATCAACAGCGGGAAGTTCCACGGAATAATTTGACCGCACACACCCAAAGCTTGGGCGTTTGGCAGTTCAGCTTCCATCAGCTGCGCCATACCCGCGTGGTAGTAGAAATGGCGCTGTACCAACGGGATGTCGATGTCGCGGCTTTCACGAATTGGCTTGCCGTTGTCCAGCGTCTCAAGCACCGCAAAGAGGCGGCTGTGTTTTTGCAGCAAACGCGCAATCGCATAGAGGTATTTCGCACGGCCGTGGCCGCCCAGACCTTCCCACTTGGACTGAGCCTTTCGGGCGGCTTTGACAGCGGCATTGACCTCGTCTTCGGAGGCCTGTGTCAGATCCGCCAACGTTTCGCCGTTTGCTGGATTTCTAGACTCAAAATCTTTGCGCGGCGTGGTCCAGTCGCCGTCAATGAAGTGTCCAAACGCGGCGCCTTGATCAACAATCCAAGCCAGCGCATCTGCTGCGCTTTCAGGTGCGGGGCCATATTCCATGGTGTCGAAAATCTCTTTAACAGTCATTGTATTCGGTCCCTTAAGCCATCGCGTGGCGGTAGCTGGCCGAGTACTGGCCGGTGACATGATGCTCGAGCTGACGTTCGATGTCGCCCAAAAGCGACGAAGCGCCAAAGCGGAACAGATCGGGTTGCAGCCACCGATCACCAAGCTCGTCTTTGATCAACGAAAGATAGACCAGAGAGTCCTTGGCTTTGGAGATGCCGCCCGCAGGTTTGTAGCCCACGCGATACCCCGTGCGGTCATGGTAGTCCCGAATGGCGCGGATCATCACCAGAGACACCGGCAGAGTGGCGTTCACACTTTCCTTTCCGGTGGAGGTCTTGATGAAGTCAGCACCCGCCATCATGCACACCAAAGAGGCGCGTGCGACATTGCGCAATGTGCCAAGTTCGCCGGTGGCCAAAATGGCTTTGACATGCGCATCACCACAGGCTTCGCGCATTTCTTTCATTTCATCATAGAGCGCCTGCCAATTGCCTTGAAGCACATGGCGCCGGGTGATGACGATGTCGATTTCCTCAGCGCCCGCCTTCACGCTTTCGCCAATTTCGGCGATCCGCAGGTGGTAGGGTGATAGTCCAGCGGGGAACCCGGTGGACACAGCGGCGACCGGGATACCTGTGCCTTTAAGCGCCGACACAGCGGTTTCGATCATGTCGTGATACACACACACAGCGCCCGTTGTCAGACCTTGCATACCAAGCGCCTCAAGGATGTCGGCCCGCACAGGCTGCTTGGCCTTTGCACAAAGACGTTCAACCCGGCCTTCGCTGTCATCTCCGGACAACGTTGTGAGATCGATCAAAGAGAGCGCTTTGCACAACCAAGCAGCTTGGTGGTCCTTTTTAACAGACCGACGCCCCGGCAACGTTTTGGCCCGGCGCTCGATGGCGGATGTATTGGCCTGCGCGCTGCTGACCCAATCAAGGTCCAGTGCCATTCCGGGATTGCGCGGCTCCAGCGCGGTGGGCAACTGATGCCCTTCGGCGGTCGTTGTGGGCGTATGCATTGATCCATCCTGTTGCGGAAAACAGGGATCAAAATGCCCCAACCACACAGCCTTTGGCAAGGCTCGCATTGCGGCAATCGCCATTTTTTTGATCATATGGTCAACAAAAACATGAGAATAATTCTCAATTGCATTGACTCTCTTGCGAATGGTTCTCATAATCATGTAGAAACAAGTTAACAGGGGGCGTTATGCGAATCTCACGTCGGACCATTCTTGCTACAACCATGACCGCGATACTGAGTATCGCTACGCCTGCATTTGCGGATGATGCGATGAAGGTTGTTGCGACCACCGGCATGATCGCTGACACAGCCCAGCGCATTGGTGGCGAGGCCATTGAGGTGCAGGGGTTGATGGGTGCGGGCGTGGATCCACACGCCTATCGCCAAACGCGGACAGATATCGTGGCGCTCACCAATGCAGATCTCGTGCTGTGGCACGGGCTGTATCTTGAAGCGCAAATGCAAGACTTCATGCACAAGTTGGAGAAGCGCGGCACCGTTGTTGCCGTGACCGATACGCTGCCACGCGATATGCTCTCCGCCCACGATGAATATGCCGACAAGTTTGACCCCCATGTGTGGATGGACCCAAACATTTGGGTGTTGGTAACAGAACGCATTCGAGATGCATTGATCGAGAAACAGCCTGAAAACCAAGAAAAATTTGAGGCCAACGCGGCGGTCATGCTGGCGGAGTTGCGAGAGCTGAGCGCCTATGCAAAGACCTCTCTGACATCCGTGCCCGAAGAAGCGCGCATTCTGCTGACAGCGCATGATGCCTTTGGGTACTTTGGAAAGGCATACGGCTTCTCTGTCTTGGGTGTGCAGGGCATTTCGACTGAGTCTGAGGCAGGTCTCAATCGGATCAGTACGCTGGTAGACACGCTCATCGACCGAAATATCAAAGCTGTCTTTGTCGAAAGCTCCGTATCTGACCGCACCGTGCGGGCGTTGGTCGAAGGCGCGGCAGCCAAAGGGCACGAGGTCAGCATAGGAGGCGAACTCTTCTCCGATGCGATGGGTCCGGACGGCACCTATGAAGGCACTTATGTTGGAATGATTGATCACAACATCACCGTAATCACCGACGCCTTGGGTGGAAATGTACCCGAGCGCGGCATGAACGGCCGCTTGTCGGCAGGATCGTGAGGACGAACCCATGAAGGTGGAACTGGCAGCAAATATGGGCGTAGCCCCGATGGCACAGGTTCTAGCGCAAAGCCCGTTGGCGGTTCGCGGCATGACGGTATCATACGGTCAAAAGCCGGTGGTGTTCTCGGTCGATATGACCGTTGCCGAAGGGGCGATGACAGCGATCATCGGTCCTAACGGCGCCGGAAAATCGACGCTGTTGAAAGCCGCGCTTGGTATCGTTCAGCCGCTGGCCGGACAGGCGACCGTCTTTGGACAACCCTTGGAAGCCGCGCGTCACCGCATTGCCTATGTTCCTCAGCGGGCCAGCGTTGATTGGGATTTCCCAACCCGTGTCATTGATGTCGTTCTGATGGGCCTGTACCGCGAACTTGGTCTATTGCGCCGTATTCGCGGCAAGCATTTGGATAAAGCCCGCGCTTGCTTGGAGCGTGTGGGCATGACCGACTTTGCGGATCGGCAAATTGGGCAGCTCTCAGGCGGTCAGCAGCAGCGGGTTTTCCTCGCCCGTGCCCTCGCTCAGGAGGCGGATTTATATCTGCTGGATGAACCTTTTGCCGGAGTCGATGCAGCGACCGAGAAGGCCATCATTGATGTTCTGAAGTCCCTGAGATCAGAGGGAAAAACCGTGGTCGCTGTGCACCATGATTTGACCACGGTACGGAGTTATTTTGACCGTGTGTTCTTGATCAACACCCGCAAGATTGCGGAGGGCTCCGTCAGTGAAGCCTTCACGCCGGAAAACCTCAACAAAACCTATGGCGGCCGACTGGCGACTGGTCAGATTGATCAGCTGGAATTGGCTGCGAGCTAAGCCATGTTTTGGGACGCCCTGACGTTACAGCTTGGCTACAATGCCTCGTTGGTTACAGTTGGCGCCACGCTGCTGGGGATCTCGGCGGGCGTGACGGGGACTTTTCTGTATCTGCGCAAACGCGCGCTGGTGAGCGATGCCATCAGCCACGCGACACTGCCCGGAGTTGGCATTGCCTTCATCGTGATGGTTGCGCTTGGCGGGGATGGCCGGGCCCTGCCCGGCTTGCTCTTGGGCGCGGCGGTGTCTTCTTGGATCGGGTTGCTATGTGTGAGCTGGCTCACGCGGTTGACACGCCTGTCAGAAGACGCGGCGATTGGCGCTGTTTTATCTGTCTTTTTTGGCTTTGGCATAGTGCTCTTGACGATCATCCAAACCATGGGCGCAGGCCGCGCAGCGGGATTGGAGAGTTTTCTGCTGGGGGCAACGGCTGGCATGCTGTTCAATGACGCGTTGGTGATTGCTGCGGGTGGGACGCTAACCTTGCTGGCTGTATTGATCCTGCGCCGCCCAATGACCCTTCTCGCGTTTGATCCCGAATACGCGGCCACGCGCGGAATTAACGTGGCCCGTATGGACCTCGCCATTATGGCCTTGGCGATGGCCGTCACCGTGATCGGCCTTAAGATTGTCGGCTTGATCCTGATTGTCGCCATGCTGATCATCCCCCCAGTCACAGCGCGGTTTTGGACCGATCGTACGGATCAAATGGCTTTGATTTCAGGACTTTGTGGGGGGCTTGCCGCATGGATTGGTGCGTCGATGTCTGCCGTTGCGCCCGCGATGCCGACAGGTCCGATCATTGTGCTCGTCAGCTTTGCGCTGTTCGCGCTGTCCCTGATGCTGGCGCCCAACCGAGGGGTTCTGGCCGCCTATTTGCGCCATCGTAGATTTCAACGCCGGGTGCATATGCGCCAAGGATTATTGGCTTTGGCACAAAGCCAGCCAATTTACGAAGCCTATACCATGCGCTTGTTAAAGCAGGCAAAATTAGCCTTGCCAGATGGTGTGCCAACCGACGCTGGACGGGCCCGAGCGGCCAAAGCTTTGCGCGATGAAAAACGGTGGGAACTGGTGCGAGCCGATCAAGCTTTTGAAAGTGCCGCCGCGCTCTATGACGGTCTGCGAGACATCGAAACAGTGCTGACCGCCGACCAAATTAACGAAATAGATCAACGCATTGGCGGCCCCAAAGAGGTAACGCCATGAACGGTGCAGAATTTGTCCCACTGTCCCTAACACCGATTCTAATCGGCGTGCTCGCCGCTATTGCCTGTGCCCTGCCCGGAAACTTCTTAGTGCTGCGCAAACAGGCCCTGATTGGGGATGCAATTTCACATGTGGTTTTGCCCGGCATTGTCGTGGCGTTTCTGATCACAGGTGCGGTTGCTGCGGCCCCCATGATGCTGGGCGCTGCCGGTGCGGCGCTGATTGCGGTGGCCATGATCGAAGCGATCCGGCGGCTGGGTAATATTGAGCCTGGGGCTGCGATGGGCCTGACCTTCACCACGTTGTTTGCAGCCGGTGTTTTGCTTTTAGAACAGAGTGATACCTCCTCTGTTCATTTGGATGTGGAACACGCGCTTTACGGCAACTTGGAGAGCCTGATTTGGCTGGATGCCATGGGTTGGCAAAGCTTGTTTGACCCCATAGCCTTGGCTGGATTGCCCCCGGAACTGGGGCGAGTGGCGGTGGCCCTGATGGGTGTCATTGGGTTCCTGTGGCTGTTCTGGCGACCGCTGATGATCTCCACGTTTGATGAGAGTTTCGCCCAAGCGATGGGGGTCGCCACCAATCGGCTCGGCGTGGCGCTGGTGATGGTGGCCGCGCTTGCGGCGGTTGCGGCTTTTGACGCCGTGGGCTCCATCATTGTGATTGCCATGTTCATCTGCCCCCCTGCCGCGGCTCGATTGATGACCAATCGATTGGAACACCAAGTGGTCTGGAGCGTTGTTTTTGCAGCACTTTCCGCCCTTCTTGGATATGTCTTCGCAGGATACGGGCCGCTGTGGTTGGGGTTTGACCATGCCGTGAGTGCCGCGGGCATGATTGCCACAGTTTCCGGGGCCATACTTGCCATAGCTGCGGTTTGTGCCCCACACCGCCATCGCAGCGGCGCGCCTGCGACCTGAGCCCAACCTTGCAACAACATCGCCATGGTTAACCTTTGGCAGCGGGGCGGATTTGGCAGTTCTGTATGCGCGCTGTTTTACGTCGGTATCGCGTCGGTGCCATTCTTGCCAACCACGCAAATTTCCGCAACGCCCGCTCTGAGCGCGATAGGCGCAACAGGTGGCACGTTGACATCCCCCCCAATCCCGCCAAAACCTGTCTCGCAGACCAACGAAAGGGATCGGCATGAGCGGCGCGTGGGAATTCTGGGTCGACCGAGGCGGGACATTCACTGACATCGTGGCCCGTCGGCCAGATGGCGGCGTGGTCACGCATAAATTGCTGTCCGAAAACCCGGAACGTTACAAGGATGCCGCCGTGCAAGGCATCCGCGATTTGATGGATGTGCAGGGGGCGTTCGAACCGGCTTCCATCCGCGCGGTGAAGATGGGCACAACCGTGGCCACCAACGCGTTGCTAGAGCGCAAAGGTGAGCGGGTTGCGCTTGTTATCACCAAAGGCTTCCGTGACCTGTTGTTGATTGGCTACCAAACCCGCCCCAAGCTGTTTGACCTGGATATCAAACGGCCAGATCTGTTGTATGAAGATGTCATCGAAATGGATGAACGTCTGGACGCCGAGGGCGGCGTGGTGCGCCCGCTGGATGAAGACGCCCTTATGGCCCAGATGCAGGCGACCTATGATGCCGGCATCCGCGCTATCGCGATTGCAGGCCTGCATGGGTATTTGAACCCCATACATGAAGAGCGTGCCGCAGAGATGGCGCGCAATATCGGATTTACGCAGATTTCTGTGAGCGCGGAGGTCAGCCGTTTGGCCAAGCTGGTTGACCGCGGCGACACCACGGTGGTGGATGCCTACCTGTCGCCCATTCTGCGTCTCTATGTAGATCAGGTTGCAGGCGCAATTGACGTGGGCCGCGCCTGTGAGCGGTTGCTGTTTATGCAATCCAACGGCGGCTTGACCGATGCGCGCCTGTTTCATGGGCGTGACGCAATTTTGTCGGGCCCGGCGGGCGGTATTGTGGGCATGGTGAAAACCGGCGAGGCCGCAGGTTATGACCACCTGATCGGCTTTGACATGGGGGGCACATCAACCGATGTGAGCCACTATGCGGGCGATTACGAGCGCAGTTTTGAAACCGAGGTGGCGGGTGTGCGGATGCGCGCGCCGATGATGGACATTCACACGGTTGCGGCGGGGGGCGGCTCGATCTGTACCTTCCGTGATGGGCGGTTTCAGGTTGGACCCGAAAGTGCGGGCGCAGATCCGGGACCGGCCTGTTACCGGCGCGGCGGGCCTTTGACGGTGACAGACTGCAACGTGATGTTGGGCAAGTTGAACCCGGATCATTTTCCACATGTGTTTGGGCTCAACGGTGATCTGCCGCTGGATGTGGATGTGGTGCGGTCCAAATTCGCCGAAATGGCCGCACAGGTTGCCGCAGAGACCGGAGACCCCACACGCAGCCCCGAGGAAATGGCCGAAGGGTTTTTGCGGATTGCGGTCGACAATATGGCCAATGCGATCAAGAAAATTTCGGTGCAGCGCGGCCATGATGTGACCGGCTATGCGCTGCAATGTTTCGGCGGTGCAGGTGGGCAACATGCCTGTTTGGTGGCGGATGCGCTGGGTATGACCAAAGTGTTCATTCATCCCCATGCCGGGGTGTTGAGTGCCTATGGCATGGGATTGGCCGAAATCCGCGCCATGCGCGAAGTACAGCTTGATGCGCCGTTGGCAGATGTCGCTGCGGCGCAGACGGCTTTGGAAGCGATCACGGCGGACGCACGCGCCGAAGTTGTGGCGCAGGGCGTGCAGCAGGTGACAACCGAGGCACGGGCGCATTTGCGCTATGAGGGCAGCCACCAGCCGCTTGAGGTGCCGTTTGGCAGTGTCGACAGCATGCAGGCGGCCTTTGAAGAGGTGCACAAACAGCGGTTTGGGTTCATTTCTCCCGAGCGTGGTCTGCTGTTTGATATGCTGAGTGCGGAGGCGATTGGCGAAACCGGCGAGGCGCCGGGGGGTGTGGCCGTGGGGAACAGCAATGTGCCCAAAGACCAGATCGCCGTGCACGTCGGTGGCGCCCGACGCGAGGTGCCACTGTATGACCGCGATATGTTGGATGCGGCGGCGGTGGTTTCCGGGCCTGCGGTGATTTCGGAGAAAACAGGCACCAATGTGGTTGAGCCGGGTTGGGCGGCACGGCTTGATGATTTGGGCAACCTGATCCTAGAGCGCGTTGAGGATATGGCGCGCGAACGGGCAGCCGGCACCTCGGTGGATCCGGTGTTGCTGGAGGTATTCAACAACCTGTTCATGTCTGTGGCGGATCAAATGGGCGCCACGTTGGCGAACACCTCTTGGTCTGTGAACATCAAAGAACGGCTGGATTTCAGCTGTGCGATTTTTGACACCAAAGGGGATTTGGTGGCCAACGCACCACATGTGCCGGTGCATTTGGGCTCGATGGCGGAGAGCATCCGCACGGTGATGCGGGAGAACGCGGGGGACATTCATGAAGGCGACGCCTTTATGCTGAACTCGCCGTACAATGGCGGCACCCATTTGCCGGATGTGACCGTGGTGACACCCGTGTTTCATGGTGGCGAGGTTGTGTTCTGGCTGGGCTCACGCGGGCATCATGCCGACATCGGCGGGCGCACGCCGGGATCGGGGCCACCGGACAGCACACACATCGACCACGAAGGGGTGCTGATCGACAATGTGCGCTTGGTGTCACGTGGCGATTTGCAGGAGCGGGTGGCGCGGGACGTGCTCGCAAGTGGCCTGTATCCGGCGCGCAATCCGGATCAGAACATGGCCGATTTGAAGGCGCAGGTTGCCGCCAATGAAACCGGTCGGCGTGAGCTTCTGAAGGTTGTCGATCACTACGGTCTGGGTGTGGTGCAAGCCTATATGGGGCACGTGCAAGACAACGCTGAGGAAAGCGTGCGGCGGGTGATTGACCGGCTCAAGGATGGGTCGTTCAGTTATCCGATGGACCATGGTGCGAAGATCGAGGTGCAGGTCACTGTGGATCATGCGGCACGCGAGGCGGTGATCGACTTCACAGGCACAAGCGCGCAGCATCCGGGCAATTACAATGCCCCGATGTCGGTGTGCCGCGCGGTGGTTTTGTACGTGTTCCGCACCATGGTGGGGGCAGAGATACCGCTCAACGAGGGCTGTTTGAAACCTTTGCGGATTGTGGTGCCGGACGGCTCCATGCTCAACCCGGTCTATCCAGCTGCGGTGATCGCGGGCAACACCGAGGTCAGTCAGGCCACGTGTAACGCGCTTTACGGGGCGCTGGGTGTAATGGCCTGTTCACAGGCGACGATGAACAATTTTATCTGGGGCAACGAGACGTTTCAGAACTATGAAACCATTGCCGGTGGCACTGGGGCGGGGCCCGGGTTTGACGGCTGTGATGCGGTGCAAACCCACATGACCAACACCCGCAGCACCGATCCTGAAATTCTGGAGAAACGTTTCCCGGTGCGGTTGGAGGAATTTGGCGTGCGCAAAAATTCTGGTGGGGCTGGGCAGTGGTCTGGTGGCAACGGGTCGCTGCGGAAACTGCGTTTTCTTGCGCCGGTAACGGTCACAACGCTTTGCTCGCACCGCGAAGTTCCGCCGTTTGGTGTGGACGGCGGCGCCCCCGGATCGGTGGGAGAAAACTGGGCTGAGTTGCCTGATGGCACACGCGTCGCTTTAAAAGGCTTTGATGAGATCGACCTGCCAGCGGGCGCGGTGTTTGCCATGGGCACACCCGGCGGCGGCGGCTGGGGCGCGCCATAAAGCACCTGTGCTGCGGCTCGGTCAGGTTGCCCGAGCCGCAGTGTCGGTTTTAAGCGGCAGAAAACCCTGCATCTAAGGCCGCAAGCAGAGTGTTGATTTCAGCCTCAGAAATGGTCAGCGGCGGAGACATCAGAATGTTGTGTGCGCCCAGACGCACCATCGCGCCAGCCTGATAGGTGGCCTCGTGGATGGTCTTCATCGTGGCCATATCCATGGGCGTTTTGGCAGATTTGTCCGACACCAATTCAATACCGGTCATCAAACCTTGCCCGCCACGCACATCGCCAATGATATCGTGTTTCTCTGCGAGTTTTTTCACACCATCAAACAGCTGTGTGCCACGCGCGGCTGCGTTGGTTTTTGTGTCCAAACGCAGCGTTTCAGCCAAGGTCGCCACAACCGCAGCCGCCCCAACCGGATGGGCGGAATAGGTGTATCCGTGGAAAATGCCCGCCTCTCCGGAGGTGTCATTTTCAAACACATCAGCAACCTTGTCATTCAGCAAGCAAGCTCCCACCGGAAAGTAGCCAGAGGTGATGCCCTTGGCGACCGTCATCATGTCAGGTTTGACGCCCCAATGCCGTGCGCCAGACCAAGAACCAGTGCGGCCAAAGCCGGTGATGACCTCGTCGGCGATCATAAGGATGCCGTGACGGTCACAGATATCGCGCATCAGGCCCATGAAAGACGCATCCGGCACAATCACGCCCCCTGCGCCCTGAATGGGCTCCATGATGAAGGCGGCGATGGTATTTGCCCCCTGAAATTCGATTTCGTCCTCAAAGGCCGCAGCGATGTTTTGCGCAAGCTGGACCGGATCCGTTTCGTTGAAAGGATTGCGGTAGGTGTAGGGGCTTGGCAAGTGAAAGCAGCCAGGCAGGAGCGGCTCATAAGCAATGCGAAAGCGATTGTTGCCGTTGACCGATGCGCCGCCAAAATGGGTGCCGTGGTAGCCTTTCTTAAGACTCAGATATTTCGTGCGCGTCGGTTCGCCGCGCAGTCGGTGATATTGCCGGGAGAGGCGCAGCGCGGTTTCCACAGAGTCGCTGCCGCCCGAGGTAAAGAACACCCGAGTCATACCGTCCTCAGCGAAGAACTCGCGCACAGCGTATGAGGCCTCGATTGCGGGCGGGTTTGACGTGCCTGCAAAGGCAGAATAATAGGGCAAATCGTAGAGTTGTTTGGCGATGGCGTCTTTGACCACGTTGTTGGAATAGCCAAGGTTCACACACCAGAGTCCCCCCACCGCATCGACCGTATTGTGGCCGTCGATATCGGTGATGGTCACACCTTCAGCCCCTTTGATGATCTTGGGTGCGGTGGTTTGCATATCACCCGGCGCGCCCATCGGATGCCATAAATGGCGGGCATTGTTTTCTTTCAGGAAGTTGTCGTCTTTCATCGGAATGCTCCCTTGTGCGCAGGGAGACTCCTACGCGTTAAAAATTTGATCAAATCATGCAACGACGGCGTTCGGCTGTCCAGAGCCAGAGCGACAGAGCATTGTCAAAATACGACCCACCCGGCCGGAAAGCTGGTGGCAGAATCAAACGAGAACATGCTAGATTTGGCACTATGCCTGTGGATAACCCCAACATAAGCCAAGACGTGCCCGTCATTCGCCAACTTGACGATGCTGCGATCAACCGGATTGCGGCGGGTGAAGTTGTCGAGCGACCTGCCTCTGCCGTGAAAGAGCTGGTGGAAAACGCCATTGATGCAGGCAGCACGCGTATTGAGATCGCCTACGCCGATGGTGGCAAGACGCTTGTTCGGATCACGGATGATGGCTGTGGCATCACTGAAGCGCAGCTGCCATTGGCGCTGTCACGCCATGCCACATCCAAAATCGACGGCAGTGACTTGCTTGATATCCACACCTTTGGGTTTCGCGGCGAGGCGTTGCCCTCGCTTGGCGCGGTTGGACGTTTGAGCATCACCAGTCGGGTTGGCCGCGCTCCAGCGGCCAAGATTTCGGTGGACGGCGGCGCGGTGAGCGCTGTGAAGCCCGCCGCGCTTTCGGGTGGCACGATTGTGGAGCTGCGCGATCTGTTTTACGCCACACCCGCGCGTTTGAAATTCATGCGCTCAGACCGCGCAGAGTCGCAGGCGATCACCGATGTGGTCAAGCGTCTGGCCATGGCGGAGCCGTTCATTGGTTTTACGCTGCGCGATGTGACCGGGGGCGGCGAAGGGCGCATCACTTTTCGCGCAGAAGCGGAAAGCGGCGATCTGTTTGATGCGTTACATGGCAGGCTGGCGCGCATTCTGGGTCGCGAGTTCGCCGAGAACGCATTGAAGATTGATGCCGAACGCGAGGGGTTGCGGCTGATTGGCTATGCGGCCTTGCCCACCTATTCCCGTGGCTCATCCGTGGCGCAATATCTGTTTGTGAACGGACGTCCGGTGAAAGACAAATTGCTGGTCGGTGCGCTGCGCGGGGCGTATTTCGACTATCTCAGCCGGGATCGTCATCCGGCCGCCGCGCTTTTTATCGATTGTGATCCTCATCTTGTGGATGTGAATGTGCACCCCGCCAAAAGCGAAGTGCGGTTCCGCGATCCGGGTATGGCGCGTGGCTTGATCGTTTCCAGCTTGCGCCATGCTCTGGCGGAGGCCGGACACCGGGCGTCCACAACGGTGGCCGGTGCAACCTTAGACGCATTCAAGCCGGAGCCTCTGGGCGCGCTTGGCGCCCCCCCCACTCACGACAACAACAGCCCGGCGCGGGTCTACCAAATGGACAGGCCCAGCTTGGGCGCGCGAACCGCAGCCTATCAGGCGCAGGCTCCCATGACACCGGGATTTGCCGATCTTTCCGAGGCGTATTCGGCCCGTGTGGACACAGGTGAGACGGAAATGTCTCAAGGTGATGCGCCTGCTGAAGGCTTGCCGCTTGGGGCTGCGCGCGCGCAGGTACATGAGAACTACATTGTGGCGCAAACGCAGACAGGCATGGTGATTGTGGATCAGCATGCCGCGCATGAGCGGCTGGTCTATGAAAAACTCAAGCGCCAGATGGCGGAGAACGGTGTGGCGGCGCAGGCGCTTTTGATCCCAGAGATTGTGGAACTGTCAGAGGGCGACTGCGCGCGCATTATGACGGTGGCGGAAGAGCTGTCGCAGTTGGGGCTGACGTTGGAGGCTTTTGGCGGCGGGGCGATCGCTGTGCGCGAAACGCCCGCTTTGCTTGGTGAGGTCAACGCGCGCGCGATGGTGCTCGACATTCTCGATGAGCTCGATGATCAGGGCGAAAGCATGCTGGTGCAGGCCAAGCTTGAGGCGATCCTGAGCCGGGTGGCGTGCCACGGCTCGATCCGCTCAGGCCGGCGCATGCGCGGCGAAGAAATGAACGCGCTGTTGCGCGAAATGGAAGCAACGCCACATTCGGGGCAGTGCAACCACGGGCGCCCGACCTATGTGGAATTGAAATTGGCCGATATCGAACGGCTGTTTGGACGGACATGATGGACGGTATGGATCTGGCGATTGCCAATATGGAAACCGCAGCACTCTATCTGTTTGCAGGTATTGGGATCGCGGTTTTGCTGCTGTTTCTCTTGTTGCGCAATGCGGCGCAAAACCGTGCAGCCCGGACCGAGGCCTTTATCGCGCAGCATATGAACCAGATGGCGCAGCGCGTGGATCAATTGGCGACGGGTCAGGCGCAGCTGGATGGCGGCCTGCGTGCGCAGGCGCAAACGCAGGGCCAAGTTGCCACGCTGATGGAGCAGCGGTTGGGGGAAGTGCAGGTGAATATGCATGAAAACCTCGCCAAAGTGCAGCGCGGGACAGGCGAGAACCTGGCGTCGATGCAACAAAAAATGGCCGATACACTCGCCACGCAGCAGCTTCAGATGCAGGAAAGCTTGGCCAATATGCAGCTGCGCACCGGCAGCGCGCTGAATGAAATGCAGGAAAAGCTGAACACCTCGCTGACCGGCAATGCCAAGCAGACGGCAACGTCTTTGACACAGTTGCAAGAGCGTCTGGCCACCATCGACAAAGCACAGGAAAACATCACGCGACTGTCTGGTGATGTGTTGAGCCTTCAGGACATTCTGAGCAACAAACAGACCCGCGGGGCCTTTGGTGAAATCCAGCTCAACGACATTGTCTCCAAAGCGCTGCCCAGTGACAGCTATGCGTTGCAGCATACGCTGTCTAACGGCAAACGCGCCGACTGTTTGATCTATCTGCCAAACCCGCCTGGGCCCATTGTGATCGACAGCAAATTCCCGCTGGAAGCCTACGAAATGCTTCGCAATGCGGAAACGCAGCCCCAGTTGAATGAGGCGGCGCGGATGTTGCGGACCTCAGTGAAGAAACACATCAAGGATATTTCTGAGAAATACATCCTTGAGGGGGAAACAGCAGATGGCGCGTTGATGTTTTTGCCGTCTGAAGCGGTTTATGCTGAGTTGCACGCCAACTTTCCGGAGCTTGTGCGCGAAGGGTTTGCGGCGCGGGTTTGGATTGTGTCGCCCACCACATGTATGGCGACCCTCAACACCATGCGCGCCATCCTGAAAGATGCCCGGATGCGCGAACAGGCGGGGGCGATCCGCAAGGAGTTGGGATTGCTCTACTCCGATGTGGAGCGCTTGGGGACGCGGGTTGAAAACCTTGATCGCCATTTTGGTCAGGCCGCAAAAGACATCAGCGAGATCAAAGTGAGTGCGGACAAAGCCGGCCGCCGGGCACGTCGGCTCGACAACTTTGATTTCGAAGAGCTGGCCCAATCTGACGACGACAAAGTGGTGCCGCTTACCAAGCCAGACGTCTAGCGCAGCACTGCTCCCTCCCTCCGATGCTTGTTCATTAAGACAGCTTTGGATGGGCATGCCTCTGAGGCCCACGCCCCTTTTGGGGTCTGGGGCAACGCCCCAGCCACACCCAAGGTTTTGGTGTGCGGCGTGCCGCATGTCAAAAGGGCGGGAGCGCTTGTCCGCTGGGTGTGTACGGAAAACTGTTTGCGCCATGTCAAAGACTCAAGGCACTCTGGCACGCACAGTGATGTACAAAAGGGAGGCGTGTTATGCTTGAAATTTCTGCATGGAAAGTGGCGCAGGTTGTGCTGATGTCGCGAGAACTGGACCGGGCGGAGGGGGAACTGCGTGCTTTTATTGACCGGCTCAACGAGGACGAGCAGGCCAGTTTGGTTGCGGTGATGTGGATCGGCCGTGACAGTTTTACAAGCGAGGATCTGGCAGAGGCGATTATGACCGCCAAAACCGAGAACACCGTCCCCACTGCTGATTACCTGCTTGGCTCTCCACATGTCTCAGATCACTTGGAGAACGGCATGGAGGCACTTGGCCTCTCGCTGACGGAAGAAGAAGACGACCTTATGCGGCGCGGCTAAGAGCTGCGTTTTGCAGCCGCTTGTGCGCTGAAACTTGTGAAAATCTGCCAAGCCTTTTGGGATCCGTGCCAAGCTTTGGTGCGGGTCTTTACGATTCAATTATGTGTCCCTATCTGCGCCTAAGAAGGGCAATCATCTGTCGATTGAGACAGCTGCACGTCATATCCGATAGGCCGCAAGACCGCCCTTTCAAAACACAGTTGCACCGCAATGCCGGGTCCCTTTGGGGGTCTGTTCAATTGGGTTGTCATTTGGAGCTATGAAAATGTCTGTCTCGTTCTGGGCGCGCGAAGATCAAAAACATGGGAACGACAAATACGTCGACCTGACCAAAGATGACGCGGTGGAAATCACCTTTGTCAAAGACGGGCCCGACGGTGATTTGGTGCTGGAAGACAATGGCAACGAACCAGATCCCGACACCAAAGCTATGATCGACGGGCAGACCTATGATTTTGTCTTTGAGATGACGGGCGAGTTGGACGACGGAAAAAACGTACCGGATGAGTTCGATGACGCGCAGGTGGCGATGATCACCATCATTGACTACCCCGAGCCCGGAGACGAAACCCGTTTCATGTTTCTGCCAGAGGCGGACGCCTCAGAAGACGATATGAACGAATTTGGCGACAAGAAATTCAAGCTGGATGACTATGACAGGAGCCCTGACGATATCGCGCTGCCAGTGTGTTTTGTCGCTGGCACGCTGATCGACACGCCTGATGGTCCGCGCCCTGTACAGACCCTACGCGCAGGTGATCAGGTGACCCTTGAGAATGGGCGGGTGGCTAAACTGCTTTGGGCCACCGAGAGCCACTATAGCTATGCACAGCTTTTACAGCGGACAGAGCTGCGCCCGGTCCGTATCGCAGCAGACAGCCTCGCAGCCGATGTCCCGTCACAAGATCTTTGGGTGTCGCAACAGCACCGCATAGGCCTCCAAGGATGGCAGGTTGAGGTTCTGGCCGCCGCGCCGGCTGCTTTTGCCCATGCCAAACATTTGGCGCCCGTGCCGGGTATTCCGGGACCTGAGTGGCGGGAGGGGGTTCGGTACGTGCATCTGATGTGTGACCGCCATCAAGTGCTTGTTGCCAACGGAACGCCAGCAGAGAGCTTGTTTCTTGGAGATCAGGCCTTGGAGACACTGGATGAGGTCGCACGGACTGAGCTGGAAACACTGCTGGCTGAGAAGCCTTGGGTCATAAAGAAGTTCTCGCGCACCGTAATGCCGACGCTCAAAGCCCATGAGGCACAAACGTGGCGCAAAATGATGTCTGGTCGACCGGTATTTCGCGATTTGGTGCAGATGGCTGCCTGACTTATCGCCCCGGCATCAGCCACGCCGTCAGGTAGGTTTCGAGCCGTTCACGTGGCGAAATCGCATTGTGCAGAGCACAAAACACCAGCGAAATTGCTTGGATCTCAAAGGCTTGAACACCCTCAGCTTGTAAATCAGGCGAAATGTCTGTGCGGAAAGGTTTATCGGCAAGCCACTTGGACACCACTTCGGCGTGGCGCTCGAAGGTCATTGCAATTGGACCGATGTCTGAGTTTGCGGCCGCTCCCGAATGGCGCAAAATCACGTCGAACACGTAGCGTTCACAGGTCATAAAATCCATCATCGGCATCAGCGCGTCCACCATCTCGGCGATGGTTTCCGGCGTAGAGCGTGTCTCTATTTGATCCAGAAGCTGATCAATTTCTTTGCCGATCAGCTGATCCATCAACGCGTCTTTGTCTTTGAAATGCGAAAAGAACGTGCCTTTGGCCACGCCTGCGCGCAGCACCACTTCTTCGACGCGCAAAGCGTCGTAGCCATTTTCTGAAATCACCGCTTGTGCCGCGTCCAAAAGCTTGGCGCGGGTTTTGAGCGTACGTTGTTGAATTGCGCGTGCCATGGGGTCTTCTGGCACATTTTGTGACCGTGGTCAAATTTATTATTGACCGCGGTCATTTTTACATCCATTTAAATTGACCATGGTCAGTATTTGGAGAATCGCAATGACACAGAAACGAATTTTCGTCCTCAACGGACACCCTGCTGCAGAGTCTTTGACCGGCAGTGTCGCTAACGCTTATGCACAGGCTGCACGCAAAAGCGGTCACGATGTGCGGGTGACAAACCTGCATGATTTGCAATTTGATCCGGATTACGGTGTGGGCGGATATGTGAACGTGAAACCACTGGAACCGGATCTCGAACAGCTTTTGAGTGACATTGAGTGGGCTGAGCATTTTGTGGTCGCCACGCCAATGTGGTGGGGAGGATTGCCCGCAAAACTCAAAGGTGTGTTTGACCGGTCTTTTCTACCGGGTCGCACATTTGACACCCGCAACACCACAAAATTGGGCTTTCCGGCGCCGTTGTTGACCGGACGCACCGGGCGCGTTCTTTTGTTGTCTGACACACCCGGCTGGTTCTTTCGGATGTTCTACCGCAACGCATTGGTGGTGCAAATTCAACAGCAAATCTTGGAATTCGTGGGCATCAAACCCGTGAAAGTGTCCAAATTTGCCGGTGCCAGTCATCCCAAAGTGGGGGCCGTGGACAAGTGGATCAAGAAGGCGGCCAAAATTGGGGCACAGGCCGCGTGATCGGTACAAAAATGGGCCTGAAAATGTTCTTTCAGGCCCATTCTTACTATAAATTTTCGGCGCAGATCAGGCGCAATGATCGACGATTTGCATGTGCTGCGCCAGCGTGCTGATGTGGTCTAGCCATTCAGACAAGAGCGCAGGCTCAGACGGGGCGGCCTGTACGCCGGGGGCAATTTTTCCATCCAGCACAGCCTCAATGGCCAGCGAGACCGGAATTGACACCAAGCGCGCCATCGCGGTGCCGCGCGCATCGCCCCAAGCGTCCATGACATAGGTTTTGTGATAGACTTCTGCGCCGTCTTTTTCGGCCTTCAGCCCAACACACAGAACCACACGATCCGGTTCCCCTTCGTCATAGGCATTTTCGTTCCAGAATTGGTCAGACATCTCTTTCAGACGCGCGTCGCCTTCTGGACCGGCCAGCGTTTCGATTTCGCGAAATACCGGCGACCAAGCCTCGGCCCACCCGTTTAGGCGCAGCGTGCCGCGGACAAAGGTGTCGACATTCCAGTCGGGCTCAAACTTGTAGTCTTCCATGAATGGGAGGCTGTCCCGATTTGGATAGACTTCGAAGGTCTCCGGCTCCGTCAGTGGCGCTTCAAAGCTGCTGATCGCATCCCACGGCCGATTCACATCAAGCGGCTTGCCATCGCGGATTGAGCGTGACGGGGAGCGCAGCGCCTTTAACACACCAAGCGGTGACCAGCTGAATTTGTAGCGAAACGGATTGGCGTTCTTGGGTACGCCACCGCAGTAGCTGATGAAGCTGAGCCGATTGCCAACATCATAAGCATCAGAGGCGCGGTAATCCGCGACAAGTGCGTGCGCCATCAAATGGTCGATGCCAGGATCAAGACCCACTTCATTGACGCAGGCCACACCAGCGGCTTTGGCTTGCGCATCCAGTGCCTTCATCTCTGGCGCAATGTAGGACGAGCTGACAAAATCTGCGCCTTTGGCGATGCAGAGCTCCGCCAGTGGCACATGCCAATCGCCGGGCAACATCGAGACAACCACGTCACCTTTGGCGAGACCCGCACCAAGCGCTTGGATATCAAACGCGCGAATGTCTTGGGTCAAATCGCCCACAGCCTCTTCTGCCTTTGCGGTGGTTCGATTCCAAACAGTGACCTCGCGGCCAGTTTCCAGCAGGCGACGCAGGCCGGGAATTGCGGAGAGGCCTGTGCCACACCAGTGAATTGTCATGTCTCGTCTCCCCTCAGAGATCTTTGGAATGGGTGATGAAATCTGCTTCAGCTCGAGTCCAGACGCCGTCGCTCAGGTCTCCAAGCGTCATCAAAGTCTCAAGCAGTTGCGCGGCGTAATCCTCGGAGCTTTCGACCGGCAACATTGACGGCAGGTTGTCAATGGCCATGACATCCAGAACCGGGGTGTTTGCAACGCGCAGCGCCGGGGCCTCCCATGTGGTGGCACGGTCATACACCGGTACGGGATTGTAATCACTGTCCGGGTCGCACGCCACATCGCCAATGGCCGTGAGGCTGCGGTCGGCGCCCAGCGCGTCGGAGGGCACAAACACCGGAGTGCCCGGGCGGGCAAAGATGCAGTTTAGAAACAGATTGTGATCCAAGATTTGAGGAAATGGCCCCCCCGAGGCGGTTTCAGCCATATCCCATTTGGTGACATCACACTGCATGGCCTCAAGCAGATCTGCAGCGCCGGCGCCAACCCGGCCCAATGCCCCGATCACAATGGCGCTGGGGCGGTCCGCAGACAAAGCGTCAAGCTCCGCACCAAGTTCAGCGAGCAACGCCTCTTTGCCTGCATAAACGCCCACCGGACCACAGATTTCACCACGCTGTTGTGCCACCCAAGCTTTGAGCGTCACGGCCGCACCAGCATAGCCAGCCCAATAGCCAAATGCCGCCACGCGGCGGCCGGTTGCGTCCACCAGATACTCCAGATCATAGAGCGTGCCGCCGCCGGCCTTAAAGCGCTTCAGAAGCGCAACACCTGAATGCTGACCTTTGAAAGCATGGCCAAACATGATGTGGCGGTGCGGCAGGGGCGTGCCATCTTCTGGCAGCTCTTTTAGGCCAAAAATGATCGCATCCCGTGGGGCCTCCGGCCAACTGTTCTCAGGCGCGATCTCACAGCCTGCAGCCCGGTATCCCTCTATCGCAATTGCCCGGACAGAACTCTCTTCCACGGTGACACGGATGCCTTTGTCCAACAGGGCCTTGGCGCCTTCTGGTGTCAAACCAACCCGTTCTTCATTGGGCCGCTGTTCAGCCCGAACCCAAAGATGTGTCATCTTGATCCTCTTAATTTGTGAACAGTCATAGAGCAGCCCAACGCCCCCTTGGCAAGAGGCTGCTCCCGCCCGTTGGCTGCTTGTCAAAGACAAGCGCCGCCCGTTGGGCATGGCTCAGCTGGCGCTGAGCCTGTTTGGCGCCCGCTTCTGACGGCTTCTTAAAGACCACAGGGGCAGCATCGCACCCGAAAAGGGCAACTGTGCCCTCCATTTTGCGCAGGTTTTCGGCTGGCACAGCCGCCAGCGGCATGGCACAACGGGACCAACAGAACAGAACAAAACGGGAGCGCGCCATGAGCTTTGGCAAAGGATGTCATCTGCATCTGATAGACGGGTCGGCCTTTATCTTCAGAGCCTATCACGCACTGCCTCCCCTCACCCGCAAATCTGACGGCTTGCCGGTTGGCGCTGTGGCGGGTTTTTGCAACATGCTGCAACGGTATATTGAGGACAACTCCGGCCCGGATGCACCCACCCATGTGGCTGTGATTTTTGACTATTCCGGCAAATCGTTTCGCAACGAGATGTATGACCAGTACAAAGCCAACCGCCCCCCTGCGCCGGAAGACCTTGTCCCACAGTTTCCGTTAACCCGTGACGCCACCCGGGCGTTCAACATCGCCTGCAAAGAAATAGAGGGCTTTGAGGCTGATGACATTATCGCCACGTTGGCCTGTCAGGCCCGCGAGGCTGGTGGTGAGTGCACAATCATCAGCTCTGACAAAGACCTGATGCAGCTTGTGGGTGATGGCGTTGTGATGTTTGACGCGATGAAAAACAAACGCATTGATCGCGAGGGGGTACAGGAAAAATTTGGTGTCGGCCCTGAACGTGTGGTGGATGTACAGGCTCTGGCGGGTGACAGTGTGGACAACGTGCCCGGCGCGCCCGGGATCGGGATCAAAACCGCGGCTCTGTTGATCAATGAATTTGGCGATCTGGAAAGTCTTCTGGATCGGGCCGAGGAAATCAAACAGCCCAAGCGCCGCCAAACGCTGATCGAAAAGCGCGAGCAGATAGAACTGTCCAAAAAGCTGGTTCAGCTAGATTGCGAGATGGAGCTCGGGTTCACAATCGATGAGCTGGAAGTGCGTGACCCGGAGCCCGAAGCTTTGCTGGGGTTCCTCGCAGAAATGGAATTCCGCACGCAGATCAAACGTGCGGCAGATAAGCTGGGTGTTGACGCGCCAACCATTGCAGAGCCTACGGTGTCTGAAGATGCAGCCCCTGCCGAAGACGATGTGCCGTTTGATGCGGAGAAATACGAATGGGTACGCGACCGCGCAGCGCTGGATCGCTGGATCGCAGCCATCATGAAGCGTGGCTATGTGGCGGTGGACACCGAAACCAATTCGCTCAACGAGATGGTGGCGGAACTTGCGGGCATCTGTCTCAGCGTGGAGGTGGGCGAAGCGTGCTATATCCCTGTGGGCCACAAAAAAGGTGCAAGCGACGATCTGTTTGGCGGGGACGAGCCACAAGAAGGCCAGATGCCGCTCAATGAGGTGCTCGACGCGCTCAAACCCATGCTGGAAGACCCGTCCATCCTGAAAATCTTCCAAAACGCCAAATATGACTGCAAGGTCTTGGCCAACTACAATATCGCCGTGGCACCGATTGATGACACGATGCTGCTGTCCTATGCGTTGCACGCCGGAGAGCACAACCACGGTATGGACGCGCTGTCTGAACGCTATCTTAGCCACCAGCCGATCTCGATCAAAACGCTTTTGGGCACTGGCAAAAGCGCGATCACCTTTGACAAAGTTCCACTTGAAGACGCGGTGAAATATGCGGCGGAAGACGCAGACGTCACGCTGCGCCTGTGGAAGCTGTTCAAGCCCAAACTGCATCGCAAACAAGTCACCAGCGTCTATGAAACGCTGGAGCGCCCTTTGGTGCCGGTTTTGGCACAAATGGAACGCCATGGCGTCAAAGTGGATCGCGACACACTCAGCCGCATGTCCAACGCGTTTGCCCAAAAAATGGCCGCGCTTGAGGCCGAAATCCACGCGCTGGCAGGCCGCAGTTTCAACGTCGGCAGCCCCAAACAGTTGGGCGAAATCCTGTTTGACGAAATGGCGCTGCCCGGCGGCAAGAAAGGCAAGACAGGCGCCTATGCCACCGGCGTCGATGTTCTGGAAGACTTGGCCACCGAACATGCCTTGCCGGGTCTGGTTCTGGATTGGCGGCAATTGAGCAAGTTGAAGTCGACCTACACCGATGCGTTGCAAACCCACATCAATGCCGACACAGGCCGGGTTCATACCTCATATGTTCAAACCGGGGCCAACACCGGACGTCTGGCGTCCACCGACCCAAACCTACAGAACATTCCCGTGCGCAGCGAAGAAGGCCGGCGCATTCGCGAAGCTTTTGTCGCGGAAGAAGGCAAAACGCTGATCTCTCTGGATTACTCACAAGTGGAGTTGCGTATCTTGGCGCACATCGCTGAGATCGACGCGCTGAAGGCGGCATTTCGTGATGGCCATGACATTCACGCCATGACCGCCTCAGAAGTGTTCGGTGTGCCGATGGACGAGATGACAAGCGACATTCGAAGCCGCGCCAAAGCGATCAATTTTGGCGTTATCTACGGCATTTCTGGCTTTGGTTTGGCGCGTAATTTGCGCATTCCGCGCGGCGAGGCGCAGGATTTCATCAACCGCTACTTTGAGCGCTTTCCGGGCATCCGCACCTATATGGACACCACCAAAGAGTTCGCCAAAGAACACGGCTATGTGCAAACTCTGTTTGGACGCAAAATCCACACACCGGAAATCGGAGCAAAAGGCCCACGTGCAAGTTTTGCCTACCGCGCAGCGATAAATGCGCCGATCCAAGGCACCGCCGCCGACATCATCCGTCGCGCCATGGTGCGTATGCCCAAAGCGATTGAAAATCTGCCCGCAAAAATGCTGCTTCAGGTGCACGATGAACTGATCTTTGAGGTGGAAGACAGTGCGGTGGAGGAAACCATCAGCGTCGCGCGCGATGTGATGCAAACCGCCACCGAGCCTGCGATCAAACTGGATGTTCCTCTGATCGTGGATGCAGGACAGGGCGCAAACTGGGCAGAGGCGCATTAAGGCGCGTCTACACCTTACATCCATTGTCCAAATCTCCTATGCGCTGCCCGGCCCGTCTATCGACACTTCAGGCAGCGCATCAGGTCAGCCAGCCCAAGCCCTGCTCAGTGCGTTTTGACGGTTTGTACTCCGCACTGACGACACCGTCATATCCGGTTTCATCCAACATCTTGAAAAACGCCGCGTAATCGAGATGTTCGCTGGAAAACGGCTCATGCCGGTCCGGCAAACCGGCGATCTGAATGTGGCGGACGCGTTCTTTGTGTTTCTCCCAGCACGCCATCACATCGCCCTCAATGCGGAAGGCGTGGTATGTGTCAAATTGCATGGCCAGATTGGGCGCATTCACCTCGTCCAGGATATCAGCGGCAAGATCAAAATCATTTAAGAAATAGCCCGGCATATCGTCATCGTTGATCGGCTCAATGGTCAGTTGTTTTTTGGGGGCAAATTTGCAGGCCCATTTCAGGTTCTCGACAAAGACGTCCCGTGCCTGCGGACCGGAAGCAGCGCCCGCCATAATGTGAACAATGCGCGCCTTGAGCAGGTCTGCGTAGCGCAAGGTGCGGCGAAAATCGCGTTGAAACCGATCTGACAAACCGGGCACAGCGGCAAACCCACGCTCGCCCCCGGTGTAATTTGGCGGCGGACAGTTGATCAGCTCGAGAGACAACCCGTTGCGGATAAGCGCGCGTTGGGTTTCAGGTGCCGATGTTTCATATGGAAACAGCACTTCGACCGAAGAAAAACCAGCTGCAGACGCTGCTTCGTAGCGGTCAAGCTCTGGGAACTCGGAAAACAACATCGTCAAATTGGCGGAAAATCGCGGCATATGAGGCTCCTCACCGCCGTTTATTCCAGCTTTGCAGAGCGGCTTACAGTCTGAAATTCCGCAATTTTGAGCGATCGGCGGAGGTATGCCTTATCCCAGAGCACTGGATGGTAGAAACGGGAAAAACGCTCCCGAAGACATCACACCGAAATAGCGCTCACCATCTTGCTCTTGGTGCACCGCGAGATCCACAAGCCGATAGAATGCTTTGCGCGAGATGCGTGCCTCAAGATTGGCACGGACGGTGATGTAGGGCGCAGGCTCATCCGTCTCAGGGTCAATCTCGACGCGAATTGGGTTTTCTGGACCCGCCACCGCCATGTCACCCACATGGGTTTCAAACGTCAGCACTTGTCCCTGCCCAGTGCCTGTTTGCGTAAAATCATCGGACACAAACGGGACGTCCTCAACCGTGATGCCCACTTTCTCAACCGGAGTGACCAGGACGTAGTGATCACCATCTTTGCGCAAAATATTTGAAAACAGACGCACCATGGCGGGACGGTTGATCGGGCTGCCTTGATAAAACCAAGTCCCATCGCGCGCGATGCGCATGTCCAGATCACCGCAATGTGGCGGGTTCCAAAGGTGCACAGGCGCCGGGCCGCGGCCTTTGGCAGCGGCATTTGCGGAGGCGGCGATGGCGTTTGCGTCTACATTCACAGGAAATTGTTCCCTCATTGTTTTTGCCATTTCATCTGAGCGCGTTACTGTCAACGTAAGCGGACAAACACAACGGGAGTGACTCCATGTCAGATGAGACCGATCTTGTCGCAGAGATTGACGTGTTGGGGACAAAACTGGCGGCGGCCAGAGAGGCAATCACCCGACGATTCATCGGCCAAGAACGGGTTGTCGATCTGACGCTTTCGGCCTTACTTTGTGGGGGACACGCGCTGTTGATCGGTCTTCCAGGCCTTGGCAAAACCCGACTGGTAGACACGCTTTCCACCGTGATGGGGCTCCATGGAAATCGGGTGCAATTCACCCCGGATCTGATGCCGGCGGATATTCTTGGATCTGAAGTTTTGGAGAAAGCGAAGGGCGGCACGCGCAACTTCCGATTCGTGCCGGGCCCGATTTTCTGTCAGCTGCTGATGGCGGACGAAATCAACCGGGCCAGCCCGCGCACGCAATCCGCGTTGTTGCAGGCGATGCAGGAAAAGCAAGTGACGGTGGCAGGTGAAGATCGGCCATTGGATGCGCCGTTTCACGTGCTCGCCACACAAAACCCAATTGAGCAAGAAGGCACCTACCCTTTGCCAGAGGCGCAGCTTGATCGCTTTTTGGTTCAGATTGACGTCCCCTACCCGGACCGCGACACCGAACGGGACATTTTGTTGGCCACAACCGGCGCCACCGAAGAGGACGCCCATGAGGTTTTCACCGCTGACGAGTTGATCGCAGCGCAAATGTTGCTGCGCCGCATGCCCGTTGGCGAAAGTGTGATGGAGTTGATTCTGGATCTAGTGCGGGCCTGCCGCCCCGATGATGAGACGGCCAGCGACGCAGTGCGCGAAAATGTGGCGTGGGGTCCCGGACCACGGGCCGCACAAGCCTTGATGATGACGGTGCGGGCGCAGGCCTTGTTGCAGGGGCGGTTGGCACCCAATGCGCAGGATGTGATCGATATGGCGGGGCCGGTTCTAAGCCACCGCATGGCGTTGACCTTTGCGGCGCGCGCGCGGGGTGAATCCCTGTCTAAAGTGATTGGCGAGACCGTTGCGCGGTTTGACGCGATTGGAGCCGCCGCGTGACAACAGCTCCGCATCTGCGCAGCCAAGCTGAGGTTGAGGCCGCAAGCCTACCGCCGCTTTTGGCACATGCGGAGCATTTGGCCTCGACAGTTCTACTAGGGGAACATGGGCGGCGGCGCTCTGGCATGGGGGATGACTTCTGGCAGTACCGCCCGGTACAGCCCGGTGACAGTCTGCGCATGATTGACTGGCGGCGTTCGGCCAGATCGGACGCGCAATTTGTCCGCCAAAGAGAGTGGCAAGTCGCGCAATCCGTGATGATGTGGGTCGACACAGCGCCCTCGATGATGTTTTCGAGCACCAAAGATGTGCCGCAGAAGGCTGACCGCGCACGTCTGTTGGCGCTGTCCTTGGCGGTGCTGTTGATCCGCAGCGGCGAGCGCGTTGGATTGACGGGCACGGATTTGCCGCCGCGGCGTGGGGAGATTCAAATTTTGCGTCTGGCAGAAATGTTTTTGCGAGACGATCTGGAGGGGGAGACCCCAGATTACGGCACCCCAGAAGCCCGGGCGATGTTGCCACATGCGCGCGCAGTGTTTCTCTCAGATTTCATGGGAGACTTTGACGCCGTTGTTGCCGCGCTCACCAAAGCGGCGGATCGCGGCGTTCGGGGAGTGTGTTTGCAGATACTGGACCCTGCCGAAGAAGCTTTCCCGTTCAAAGGCCGTGCGATATTTGAAAGTGTCGGTGGCAGTATCAGCCACGACACCAAAAAAGCAGACGATCTAAAAGGTCGGTATTTGGAACGTTTGGCTGAGCGACAAGCCGCCTTGAAAGATTTGTGCCGCGCGACAGGTTGGCTTTATGGCCATCACAGCACCGGGCAGCCTGCGCAGGCGGCGCTGCTTTGGGCGCATCGCGCTTTGGAGAAACGCGGATGATGGGTGGGCTGTCCATTGGGTTTGTGACGCCGTGGATTTTGGCCGCGTTGGTGGTCTTGCCGGTGTTGTGGTTGATTTTGCGCGCCATCCCTCCGGCCCCGATCCGGCGGCGTTTTCCAGGCGTGGTGTTGCTGCTGGGATTGGCCGACGAGGACACGGTCACAGATCGCACGCCGTGGTGGCTGCTGCTGTTGCGCACACTTGCGCTGGCGGCATTGATCATTGGATTGGCTGGACCGTTGCTCAACCCTCAAAATCGCGACACGGCGCGCGGTCCTTTGTTGATCTTGATGGATGCCAGCTGGGCCTCAGCCACCGATTGGGAAGCGCGGCGGGAAATGGTGGCGGCGCTGCTGGATGAGGCGGCGCGCAACGGGCGCGTGGCGTCAGTACAGCGGTTGAGCGCACCTGAACCGTTGCGTTTTTTGCAAGCTGATGCGGTGCAGAGCCGCCTGCCCGGTGTGACACCAATGGCGTGGGCCGCAGACGCAGAGGCGTTGCAGTTCTTGGCCGCAGAGCTGCAGAGCCTGCCGGCCGATCAGCGGTTTGACACGGTCTGGCTGTCAGACGGGTTGGCCAACGCAGGCCGGTCGGATTTGTTGAAGGCACTTCAGCCGCGCGGCGATGTGCGGATTGTTCAGACCGGATTGGGCAGCGTGGCATTGATGCCTGCAACCTATGAGGACGGGCGGTTGGTGCTGCGCGCACGCCGCAGTCAGGCGCGTGTGGCCCAAGAGGTGACCGTGCAAGCGATTGGCACCGATCCCGGCGGTGCGGAACGTATTTTGGCAAGCTTGCCTTTGACATTTGAGGCAGGCGCGCAGTCAGCGGACAACGCGCTTGTCTTGCCCAGTGAACTGCGCGCACGGGTGACGCGGTTTGAGATTGCAAATCTGCGCTCGGCGGGGGCCGTGGCCCTGTCAGATGACAGTCTGAGGCGGCGAGAAGTTGCGTTGATTGCCGGTCGCGAAGATCGCGAGGAATTGCAACTTTTGTCGCCTCTGCACTACTTGCGCCAAGCTTTGATGCCGTCAGCAGATGTGATCGAGGGCGCATTGACGGATATTTTGCCAGCCAACCCCGATGTGATTGTGCTGGCCGATGTGGCTGTGTTGTCCGATGGCGAAACCGAGGCGGTTTTGGACTGGCTAAATGAAGGGGGATTGTTGTTGCGGTTCGCGGGTCCACGTTTGGCGGCCAGTGAGATCAGCCGCACAGCAGAAGACCCGCTGTTGCCGGTGCGCTTGCGTGCAGGCGGGCGCAGCGTTGGTGGGGCTATGAGCTGGGGGGAGCCAAAGTCGCTTGCGCCGTTTGATCAAGACAGCCCGTTCTTTGGCCTTGCCGTGCCCGAAGAAGTTACGGTGACCGCGCAAGTCATGGCGCAACCAGACCCCACCTTGGCCGATAGGGTGATCGCAGCGCTTAGTGATGGCACGCCGCTGGTCACCCGCAAATCGGTTGGCGACGGCCAAGTTGTGCTGGTGCATGTCACCGCCAATGCACAATGGTCTGGCTTGCCGCTGTCAGGTCTATTTGTACAAATGCTTGATCGGTTGGCGATCTTGAGCGCTGTGGGAGCAGAAGCGGAAACCCGGCTTGCGGGCACCACGTGGCAACCCGTTAAGGTGCTTGATGGGTTTGGTCGTCTGGAAGATGCACAGACTTTGGCGGGCGTGCGTGGTGAAGCTTTGGCGGAAGGGCGGGTTGGCCCAGAGTTACAGCCCGGTTTGTACCGAGATGGTGACAAAGTTCTGGCGCTGCCGGTGGTCAAGGATGACACCGATCTCTCCGCGGCCCGTTGGCCTGCCACTGTACCTGTCGAGGGGCTGCGTGGCGCGGTGAGCACGGACCTCACAGGCTATGCCCTTGCCGTCGCGTTGATGATCCTTGCGCTGGATGTTTTTGCTTCTTTGCTGGTGTCAGGCCGCCTTTGGGGCGCGCGGGTGGCCGCCGTTTGGCTGGCTGCACTTATGATCGCGCCAAGCGTTGACGCACAGACCGCAGACGTGCCTGCGAAAGCAGACAACAGCCTAGAAGTGGTGTTGGGCCACGTGCAAACCGGCGATCCTCAAGTGGATGAAATCGCCTTGGCCGGATTGCGCGGATTGTCCAATGTGCTGTTCTTCCGCACCTCAATTGAACCGGCGGCGCCTGACACCGTCGATCTGGAGGTCGATGAGCTGGCCTTCTACCCGTTCCTGTATTGGCCGATCACCCCGGATCAACCAAGCCCGTCGCAAGAAGCCTATGCCAAGCTCAACGCCTATCTGCGCTCCGGTGGCATGATCCTATTTGATACGCGCGACGCAGATGTGGCTCGATTTGGCACCGCAAGCCCCACCGGCCGAAAGCTGCAGAAACTCGCCGCTGGGCTGGACATTCCGCCATTGGACCCGCTGCCAGAAGACCATGTGCTTACGCGGACCTTTTATCTGCTGCAGGACTTCCCCGGGCGCTATATGAGCCGCGATGTCTGGGTCGAGGCCGCACCGCCAGATGCCGAAAAAATTGAGGGAATGCCGTTTCGCAACCTCAATGACGGAGTCACACCGGTGGTGATTGGCGGCAACGATTGGGCTGCTGCATGGGCCGTGGATACGCGCGGCAACACCCTTTTCCCAGTGGGGCGTGGCCGGGCTGGTGAGCGGCAACGAGAACTGGCCTATCGGTTTGGCGTGAACCTGATCATGCATGTGCTGACGGGCAATTACAAAAGCGATCAGGTGCATGTGCCTGCGTTGCTGGATCGGTTGGGCCAATGATGACCTCTGTTATTTTTGACCCGATTTTGCCGCTGTGGGTTTTGGCGGTGCTTGCCGCCGTGGGCGCCCTGTCAGTGTTTGTCGCACTCCGGCGTGGGTTGGCCGGATGGGGCTGGCGTGGCTTGGCAGGGCTGGTGATATTGGCCGCTTTGGCAGGGCCGGTATGGCAAACCGAAAATCGCGGCGCGCTCAGTGACATCGTGCTCATGCTGGTCGATCAATCCGCCAGCCAGCAGCTCTCGGATCGGGCGGATCAAACCTCTGTCGCAGCGGATGCATTGGCGGCCCGGTTGACCGCACGCCCCAACACGGAACTGCGCCGAATTGTGGTGCGTGACAACGCAGGTGATGGTGGCACCGAAATGATGGCGGCTCTTTCTGAGGCCATCGCTCAAGAACCGCGCGGGCGTATTGCCGGTGTCATTGCCCTGTCTGATGGTCAGGTGCATGATATGGAGCGCGCGCCAGATTTGCCCGCACCGTTTCACCTTCTGCAGACCGGCCGTGCGTCCGATTGGGACCGCCGCTTAAGTATCCGCAATGCACCGGCCTTTGCCATTTTGGGCGAGCCGGTCACTCTGACCCTACGCATTGAAGACAGTGGAAATGCTCCGCAGGATGTGGATCGTGTGCCGGTTGATATTTCGGTTGATGGTGCCGAGCCACAGCGCTTTGCCGTGCCCATTGGGCGTGACATTGAACTGCCGGTGACATTGCCTCACGGCGGGCGAAACGTGATCCAATTCTCGGTGCCAGAAGCAGAGGGCGAGCTGACGGACCGCAACAACGCGGCGCTGGTGCAGATCAACGGCGTGCGGGACAGGCTGCGTGTGCTGCTGGTTTCAGGTGAGCCGCACCCAGGTGGGCGCACATGGCGCAACCTGCTCAAATCAGACGCGTCTGTGGATTTGGTACATTTCACAATTTTGCGCCCTCCGGAAAAACAGGATGGCGTGCCGGTCAGCGAATTGTCTTTGATTGCGTTTCCGACACGCGAGCTCTTTCTGGAAAAGATCGAAGATTTCGACCTGATCATTTTTGATCGCTATCAGCGGCGTGGGATATTGCCCTCGCTTTATCTGGAAAACGTCGCGGACTACGTCCGCAAGGGCGGCGCGGTGTTGGTGGCCGCCGGACCTGACTACGCCAGCGCGGACAGCATCTACCGCAGCCCGTTGTCTCAGGTGCTTCCCGCAAGCCCGACGGCGCGCGTGGTAGACGAAGCCTTTGTGCCGCAAATCAGCGATGTCGGCCAGCGCCACCCGGTCACTTCCGGCCTGCCTGCCCAAGAGAGCTGGGGACGCTGGCTGCGCCAAATTGAAGTTGCGCCAGATGCTGGCGATGTGCTGATGACTGGGAAGGACGATCGCCCCCTTCTGATACTAAACCGCGTCGATCAGGGGCGAGTCGCGCTCTTGGCGTCTGATCACGCTTGGCTTTGGGCGCGAGGGTATGACGGTGGCGGGCCACAATTGGAACTGCTGCGCCGGTTGGCGCATTGGATGATGGGAGAGCCCGAACTCGAAGAAGAGGCGCTCTGGGCAGAGCCCGCCGGTCAAAGCCTGCGTATCATCCGCCGCAGCCTGTCAGACACCGTGGGGCCGGTGACCATCACCACCCCATCTGGCAACACCTCTGAGGTGACCCTGTCAGAACAATATCCGGGGCACTTTGAAACTGTGTTTCAGGGCATGGAGATGGGCCTGTACCGGCTTACACAGGGCGACAAAGAGACTGTTGTGGGCCTTGGTCCAGCTGCCCCGCGCGAATTTGAGGAGACCATCGCCCGCCCTGATGCGCTTGCCCCGCTTCTGGCGGCAACCCGAGGCGGCGCGTTGCGTCTGGAGGACGGTGTGCCTGGTGTGCGTGATGTGCGCCCGGGGCGTCCTGCAGCAGGGCGCAACTGGATTGGCCTCACCCCACGCGATGCCTTTGAAACCCTAGATGTGGCCCGTGCACCCTTGCTGCCTGTCTGGCTGGTTCTGCTTCTGGCAGGGAGCTTTATCTTGACTGGCTGGCTGCGCGAAGGTCGCCGTTAAGCCGCTCTTTTGAGGGCTTAAGACATCGCCGATCGGCTGTCCAAAAAGACAGCAGGGGCTGGCCCGCATACAACAGTCGCCATTTGCACCGAAAAACCGGTTTCTTCACCTTTGCCGTCACGGTAGAACCCTGCCAACGCATGAGGCCAATTTGGTCGCACTTTTTATTAGCGGAGCATGAGACCTATGGCGCCCAAGCCTGTTGTACTGTGTATTTTGGATGGCTGGGGCCTGTCTGATCAAACCGATGCTAACGCGCCTTACTTGGCCAACACCCCCAATTTTGATGCGATGATGGCCGATGGTCCCAATGCCACGTTGATCACCCACGGCCCAGACGTGGGCCTGCCAACAGGCCAGATGGGGAACTCTGAAGTTGGGCACACCAATATCGGGGCAGGCCGCGTGGTGGCCATGGATTTGGGTCAGATTGATCTGGCCATCGAAGACGGCTCATTTTTTCAAAACGCCGCTCTTCAGGCCTTTATCAGCACCCTTAAAGACACCGGCGGCACCGCACATTTGATGGGCGTCATTTCTGACGGCGGGGTGCACGGACACATCACTCATGTGCTCGCCGCGGTGAATGCCATCGCGCAAGCCGGTGTGCCGGTGGTGTTGCATGCGGTGACCGATGGCCGCGACGTGGCGCCGGAGTCAGCGCTGCCGTTTTTTGACACCTTACTGGATGGTCTGCCAGCAGGTGCCAAAGTTGGCACTGTGACAGGGCGCTATTATGCCATGGATCGCGACAACCGATGGGAACGTGTTTCACAGGCCTTTGACGCTTGGACATCAGGCAAAGCCGCTCATCAGGCTGCAGACGCTAAAGCAGCTGTCGCGGCCGCCTACGCGCGCGATGAGAGCGATGAATTTATCCCGGCAACCGTGATTGGTGATTACGCCGGAGCCAACGATGGCGATGGCTTCTTCTGTCTCAATTTCCGGGCAGATCGTGCGCGTGAAATTCTCGCCGCCTTGGGCCAACCGGATTTTGACGATTTTGATGTGAGCACCCGTCCAACATGGGCTGGCATGCTGGGCATGGTGAACTACTCTGAAGCGCACAATGCCTACATGACAACAGCCTATCCCAAGCAGGAGATCGTCAACACATTGGGTGAATGGGTGGCCAAGCAGGGCAAAACCCAATTCCGTTTGGCAGAAACAGAAAAGTACCCGCATGTGACGTTTTTCCTCAATGGCGGCGCAGAAACACCCGCCGAAGGGGAAGATCGTTTTATGCCCAAGTCCCCCAAAGTGGCGACGTATGATCTGCAACCCGAAATGAGTGCCGATGAAGTGACCGAAAAATTCGTTGCCGCGATCGAGCATGGCTATGACCTGATCGTAACCAACTACGCCAACCCCGATATGGTAGGCCATACCGGCAGCCTTAAAGCCGCGATGGCTGCCTGCGAGGCGGTGGACCGTGGGCTTGGCAAAGTGCGATCCGCACTTGAAGCTGCGGGTGGCGCAATGATTGTCACTGCCGATCACGGCAACTGCGAGCAAATGGTGGACCCAGAAACCGGCGGGCCACATACGGCGCACACAACCAACCTTGTGCCTGTGGTGCTGGTCAATGGTCCCCAGAACGCCGATCTGCGCGCCGGTCGCTTGGCGGATCTTGCGCCAACACTCTTACACTTGATGGGGATTGCTCAACCGGCCGAAATGACCGGAAAGAGCCTGATCGTTTGAGAAAATGGGCGGCGCATATCTTCGCAACATGGCTGACGCTGTGTGTAACGGCCACCAGTGCGCTGCCGGACACCGATCCCGCGGCTGCCGCGCGTGCAGCAGCGGACCAATTGGAAGCGGCCTCTGTGGCTTTGGCGCAATCCAAAAGCAGCCGTGATCAAGTGAAATCGCTGACCGGCGTTGTGCATGCGTATGAAAGTGGGCTCACGGCATTGCGTGCGGGGCTACGGCGTGCCTCTATTCGTGAGGCGCAACTTTCCAAACAATTGAAAGCACAAGAGGCAGATATTTCCAAACTGCTGGGCGTGCTTCAACGCATGAGCACCGGTCCGGCCGAAGTGATCATGGTGCATCCGGGCGGCCCCATGGGCACCGCGCGGTCTGGCATGATTTTGGCAGATGTGACACCCGCGCTGGAAGCCAAAGCGGCCCAAGTGCGCCGTGATTTGGAAGAGGTCAGCATTCTGCGCAGCCTTCAGGAAGGCGCGGCACAAACTCTGCAAGATGGGCTTGCTGGAGCACAGAACGCGCGCACCGCTCTCAGCAAAGCCATTGCTGACAGGGTTGATCCCCCGCGCCGTTTTACCGAAGACCCAGTGCAGACCGCCCTGCTGATTGCGTCAACCGAAACCTTGGAAGGTTTTGCCAGCGCATTGGTGGATCTACAGGTCGAAGGGCTTGAGGACGTTTCCTTACCAGATGTGATGGATAGCAAGGGCGATTTGCCTTTGCCCGTTGAATCAACGGTCTTGCGCCGGGCTGGAGAAGCGGATGCCGCAGGGATACGCCGACCGGGATTGGTCTTGGCGACACGTCCCAGCGCCTTGGTGGTCAGCCCTTCGGCCGCGACGATCCGCTATCGTGGACCGCTGTTGGATTTTGGAAATGTCATGATTCTTGAGCCCCAACCGGGCCTGTTGTTCATATTTGCCGGGCTTGCTCAGGTCTATGGCAACGTCGGGGAGGTGCTGTCAGAGGGTGCTCCCATCGGCTTGATGGGAGGAAACGGGCTGGAAAGTGGTGCAATTCTTTCACAGTCCGGTGAAGGCTCTGGCAATGCACGGCCAGAAACGCTCTATATAGAGATCAGAGAGGGCAAGACGCCCGTGGACCCGGCAACGTGGTTCCGAACGAATGAGGATGGATAAGCAATGAAGAAATTCGTCGCCGCCGCTGCAGGAGGCATTGTGGCTGGTCTTTTGGTCACCACACAGGTGGCTGGGCCGCTGTTGGCGCAGGAAGCTGCGCGCAAAACCAACGTCTATGAACAGCTGGACCTGTTTGGCGACATCTTTGAACGCATCCGCATTCAATATGTGGAAGAAGTGGATGAAGGTGATCTGATTGAGGCGGCCATCAATGGCATGCTGACATCTCTTGACCCACATTCCAGCTATCTGTCCCCAGATGACGCCAACGACATGCGTGTGCAAACCCGTGGTGAGTTTGGCGGTCTCGGCATCGAGGTCACGCAGGAAGAGGGCTTTGTCAAAGTGGTCTCTCCGATTGATGGCACACCTGCAGATGACGCGGGCATGGAAGCTGGCGATTTCATCACCCATGTGGATGGCGAAAGCGTGCTGGGACTGACATTGGATCAGGCCGTAGAAAAAATGCGCGGCCCAGTGGGCAGCGAAATTGTGATCACCGTGGTGCGCGAAGGCGAACCAGAGCCCTTTGACGTGTCAATCATCCGCGACACTATCAAGCTCACCGCCGTGCGCAGCCGCACTGTGGGTGACAGCGTTGTGCTGCGCGTGACCACATTTAACGATCAGACCACCCCGAACCTAGAAGCCGGTTTTGCAGAACAGGTCAAAGAGTTGGGCGGCATGGAAAATGTGAACGGCATCGTGCTTGATCTGCGCAACAACCCCGGCGGGTTACTAACGCAAGCCATCAAAGTGTCTGACAGCTTCCTTGAAAAAGGGGAGATTGTTTCAACCCGAGGCCGCAACCCGCAGGACGGGGAACGCTACAACGCCGTGCCGGGCGATCTGGCGGAAGGCAAACCGATTGTGGTGCTGATCAACGGCGGGTCTGCTTCAGCCTCTGAGATTGTGGCCGGTGCGCTGCAGGATCACCGTCGCGCCATCGTCGTGGGCACCAAGAGCTTTGGCAAAGGCTCGGTGCAGACGGTCATGCCGCTGCGGGGCGACGGTGCAATGCGCTTGACCACAGCACGCTATTACACGCCTTCTGGCCGCTCCATTCAGGCACTGGGTGTAAGCCCTGACATCGTGGTGGAACAGCCCCGCCGTCAGCCGGAAACAGAGGAAGAAGAAGAGAGCGGTCGCAACACACGCAGTGAAGCGGATCTGCGCGGCAGTCTGAACAACGACAGCCTGACAGAAGACGAGATCCGTCAGATCGAAGAAGACCGCACCAAAGCTGAGGACGCAGCCAAACTGCGCGAAGAGGATTATCAATTGGCCTATGCGCTGGATATCCTCAAAGGTCTGTCTGCGTTGGGTCCAAAAGAGTAAGCACTCTTCAAATTGTTGTTGAAAGGCGCCCTATCTTGGGCGCCTTTCTCGTTTTAAGAGACACGTGACCGCCTGCGCTTGCAGCGCACTGTAAGTAGATTTCAGACTCAAAAGCAACGTGCGTAGTGGCTTTGGGACAAGAGTACATATTGCGGGGTCACCGTGAACGTGTCTCACCGCAAGGGCCGCGTCTTTGATACGTGATCACCGCTGGTGTGTTGCGCGCCGTGGATGGCTTCGGTAGGACGGGTGAAGAGCCATTGAGGAGCGCATCATGACATCAGCGGAAGTTTCCAACCTGCCCTATCGCAAAAACGTTGGTGTGATGCTGGTGAATGCCCAAGGCCATGTCTTTGTCGGGCAGAGGATCGACAGTCGTGTTGCGGCGTGGCAGATGCCACAAGGTGGAATTGACAAAGGCGAAGAGGCACGAGACGCTGCCCTGCGTGAATTGGAAGAAGAGACAGGTGTATCTCCCGATTTGGTGACAATCGAGGCGGAAACCGACGGCTGGATCGCCTATGATCTGCCGCCAGACATTCAGGCCAAGATTTGGAAAGGCAAATTCCGCGGTCAGAAACAAAAATGGTATCTGATGCGGTTTCACGGCACCGACGATCAGGTCAACATTGTGGTGGATCATCAGGAGTTTTCTGAGTGGCGTTGGCTGCCGGTAGATCAATTGGTCGACAACATCGTGCCCTTCAAACGCGCTGTCTATGAACAGGTTGTCGCGGCATTTGCCAACCACATTTAGCAGCTTAGAACAGGCGCAGATTTCGGTAACGTGGCAATTGCAACAAAGCCAGTGTGATCATTGTGACAAACAGCACCGCCAACAAGGTGTCTGACAGAAAATGGCGTCCCATAAGCACACGCAGACTAAGGCCTGCCACAAACAGGACAAACGCACCGGCCTTTATCCAGCGATGATGCCAAGCTGGCGTCTGATTGTGCACAATCAACAGCACAGCGATCAGAAGCGCGGTCACACCTGAGCCTTCTCCTGACACAAATGAGCAGTTTCGGGCGCATTGATCACTGAGAACAAAGGCGGGGGTAAACTCAGCTGTGCCGCCAAAATCAGTTGTGGCGCCGGGACGGGCCCGACCCCAGTGGCTTTTGAGGATTGCGTCCACCAAGAGCGCCGGCCCCAGAAGGTAGGTCAACACGATCACCTCCCAGACTTTGTTAAGAACCGGCGTTGTCGAGCGGAACACTTTGGTAAAGCAGAGCGCAACAAGCGACGTGAGAGCAACAAGCACGATGGCTTGCCAAATGATCTCGCGCAGCCACTGAACGCTGTGCAGATCGGCCAACCAAAACCCTATTTCCGTTTTGTAGAACAGATTTGAGAACGCAATGTCCAAACTTGGAAAAGCCAAAAACACCAACGCCAGAAACGCCGTGAGGATCACGCAGTCACGCAAGGCTTTGGCGTTGACAGTCATGGCCGCAGACAATCCGCTTCTACCACATATGCAGGCAAGGCCACGCCGGACCAGCTTCCGATCTCTTGGCGCAAGTCTGCGACTTGTTCCGGTTGGCTGCCATCCCGACATGTGAGCGCATCCCGATAGGATACATACAGCACGGGGCCACTAAAGTCGTCGGGCAGAGCCAATTTTTGTTGATAGTAACTGTGCGGCGCGCCATCGGGTGGTTTTGCGTAAAACGTCAGATCGCTGTCGGCCCCATGAAAGAAGAAATCCGCCAACATACCGCGGCTGCGCGCCACCACAGTGTCAATGTTCTGTTCCCGGGCCAACGCCTCTGCGGCTTCGGTAATGGCCGCGACATTTACATAGCGCTTTGCCAAAGGTTGGCCTTTGCCGTCGCCAATCCACATGGGAAAGAGCACCAACACGGCGATCACCGCGCTGATCGCCACGTTGAGACCGACTCCAACCCAAAGCCCGCGAATCCGGTTGCGTTCCAGCGCCCAAAGCGTGGCGACAATGACGGCCGGCAAGATGGCGGCGAACGCCCAGTTTGCATAAGCGCGCGACATCAGAGCCTGGACGATCACAATGGCCCACACCGGAACAGACATCCAAATCATTGCGCGGCGGCGTGCGGGCGCCGGGGCGCGCAAGGCCAACAGCCAAAATACCATAAAGACCGGCCCGAAGACCGCAAATTGCGAGGCGATGAATTCAGCCATACCGCCAAAGTTCAACTGTACGCCGGGGCTTTCTTCTTTGACCCAACCGATGTTGTCCATCGTGTGAGACACGGTTGTCAGATCATTGGCAACGTTCCACAGGATATTGGGAGCAGCGACAAGTAAGAAGGTCAGCGAAAAGAGCGCCACATGCCGACCGTGCGGACGCATGGAAGGATAAAGGGCATAGGCGATCACCGCACCGGGCAGAAAGTACAGAGCGGCGTATTTGGACAGGAAAGCACAGCCAAGCAGCGCCCCGCCCAAGAGGGCATCACGCACGGTTCCCCCGCCACACAAGCGCCAGTACAGCATCAAAGCCCCAACCAAAAATGGCGCCATGATGGTGTCCGTGGAGATCAGAAAACTCCCCACAGCGACAATGGGCAAAGACAGGTAGGCCATGGCCACCCACAGCGCCGCGCCCCGGCGGTCTGGCATCATGGTGTGCGCAAACCCCGCAAGCAACATCGCGGTCACGCCATGAAACAGCGGCGCAGGAAGACGGACGGAAAAAGCGGAGCGTTGGATCGCCAGTTCGTCAAACACGCGCAGCACCCAGCCGATCATCGGCGGTTTGGAAAAGTATCCAAAATCCAGATACTGTCCCCAGACCCAATACTGGCTCTCATCAACGTAGAGGTCGGTTGGACTGCCCCAAAGAACCAAGACACGTGCCAAGGTTACGGCCAAAACCGCAATCAGTGTGGGGCGCAACCAATCCTGCGCGGCGTGTGCCTCAGCTTGCGGCATTGTCCCTGCGTTCCTTGTAGATCAAGAAAAGGTTGCGCGAGTAGATAAACAAACCCAGAGATTGCCCAAGAATGAACACCGGGTCCTGACGATACAGCGCGTAGGTGAACAGGATCACACCACCACCCATGGAAAAATACCAAAACGCCAAAGGCACGGTAGACCGTTTTGCGCGCTCTGAGGCGATCCATTGCACCAGAAAGCGGCCGGTGAACATCAGTTGGCCAAACAAGCCAAACATGACCCACCAGAATTCGACCCAATTGTCGACTTTAAGAAACGAAAGCAGGGCGTCCATCAGGTGTTACCGTGTTCTTGGGCAACGGCAGCTTCGCTGGCACGCGCCTTCTTACGGCGGCGGATCAGCCAAGCGACACCAAAGAGGTCGACCAGGCCCACAAGCGCACGCTGTAGGTTGGAATAGTTGGAACGGCCCGCTTCGCGTGCACGATGGGAGACATCTACATGGGCCACCGTCCAATTGTTCATGGAAAAAAGCGCAGGCAGATAGCGATGCATGTGGTCAAAATAGGGAAGTTCCAGAAAGGCATCGCGTTTGAAACTTTTGAGACCACAACCGGTGTCGCGGGTCTCGTCTTTTAGGATAAACGAGCGGATGCCATTGGCCGCTTTGGAGGCCAGTTTTTTGGACATTGTGTCCTGGCGCCCGACTCGTTGACCAGCCACGAGTGCCAATTCCGCCGGGGCGTCCGCAGCCAAGAGAGGTGCGACCAGACGAGGCAACTCAGATGGTGGATTTTGCCCATCACCGTCCAACGTACAGATGATCGCCGCTTTGGCTGCGCGGGTACCGGAATGGACCGCGGCACTTTGGCCCGCAGATTGTGGGTGTGTCAAAACACGCAGTTCCGAAAACTCAGATCTCAACTTCTCAAGCACAGTCAAAGAGTTATCATCAGACTTGTCGTCAACGACGATGATTTCAATACTGTGCGTTGTGCTGGCGAAGGCATCGTGGATGCCCCGGATTAGCCCGGGGAGATTTTCTGCCTCGTTCTTCGCCGGTACCACGATGGAGACATCGGGTGATGTGGCGGATTTGGTCATGCAGTTATACCTTCAAACACAGGTGCGGGCCACCATTGGACCCGCCTCTTTGGCGCCCTTGTTCTGCTTTTCCGCATCTGGCGTCAAGTGTGGTGGCACTTTGTGCATGCAGCCTGTCGCCGATAGCGTGTGAACCCTGTTTCAAACTGTTGCAATTCGCGTGCAAAAACTGTGCGCCCCTTGAGGCCGAAAGAGAGTTTCTTGAACCTGCGGCTTGGATTTTAAGAAAACGGCAGGACATTCCTATTTAGAAAATAGCTAACACATGAATTAATTGGCGCACGGAACAGTGCGCCGGGAGTGGACAAAAATGGTGAAGGCCTCTGGCGTGTCGCTGAAATTCAAGCTGCCATTGCTCATGGTAGCGCTGACCGCAACGTTTCTGGTGACTGTTTCTTTTCTGGTCTATCGCATGGCAGAAGAGCGAATTCGCCTGAATGTGTATTTTTCGAATGAAACCACGGCCAATTCCGGTCAGCAGGCGTTGACCTCTTTGATTGATGCGGTTCGGCGTGATCTCATAATGAGCGGCGACCAGCCAACCACCTTCCGCGCTGTGAGCAACTTTGATCGCGTCTACAAAATGATCGAAGAAGAACCGGTGGGCTACCTCACACGCACCTACATTACGGAAAACCCCAATGCTGCGGACGCGCGGGCCGAGTTCGTCGATCCGGGAGACGGTGAATACTACAGCCAATCGCACGCCAGTTATCACCCGACGTTTCTGCGGTCTTTGCGGTTGAATGGATACAAAGATATCTATTTGTTCAACATGGAAGGCCGTCTGCTTTACTCCGTATCAAAGCAAGCCGATTTTGCTCAGGACTTCTCGAGCGGGCCCAATGCGGAGACCGGTTTGGGAAAAGTGTTTCACGCCGCCATTCAGGCAGCGCCAGGGGACATCGTGACCTCTGACTTTGAGGCATATGCGCTCAATGGTGGGGCACCCGGAGCTTTCATGGCGGTCCCAATTCTCAGCAAGAAAAAAACCGTGGCAGGTGTGCTGGCAGTGCAATTGTCCAACCAGCAAATCGTCGAGGCTTTGAGTGCCAATTTGCAGCCAGATGGACAGCAAAACATCTACCTTGTGAGTGATGACGGCGTGGCACGCAGTGCATCTGTGCTGGAAGGGCAATTTGATGTTTTTGCCCAACTCTCAAACGTGCCCCATGTGCAAACCGCCATGGCAGGCGAGGAAACCCTTTTCGAATCTGCGACAGCCCCCGGAGGACAAGAGGTCATTGCGCTGGTGAAACCTCTGAACATTGCGGGGTTCAACTGGACCTTGGTGATGGAGACCGACAGAGGCGTCGCCTTTGCGGGGGTCCAACGTGTTCGCTGGCTCGCCATTATTATGATTGCGTCTTCAGTCGTCATCGCCGCGATTGTTTCGTGGGTTGCAGCCGGTCGCGTCACCAAACCCATCCGTGCGTTGCATGGCGTGACATCTTCTTTGGCGGAAGGAGACTATGACGTCGATATCACCGGTATGAACCGTGGGGATGAGCTGGGCGAATTGGCCCAAACCATCGGAAATTTCCGCGATCGACTGAAGCTAGCGGATCAGGCCTCATCGCGGGAAGCGAAGGCCGCGCAGAAAACTGCAGAAGTTGTGAATACCATGAGCCAAGCACTTTCAGAGCTTGAGCGCGGGAATTTGGCCTGCGACATCCAAGACGCTTTTGACGCCGACTACGAAATGTTGCGTGAAAACTTCAATCACAGCCTCGCCAATCTCCGCCATCTCATGTCAGAAATCGTCGTCTCCTCACAGAATGTTGGTCAGTACTCCTCTGAACAAAAGTCTGCCGCGACGGTGATGGAGAACCGCACCGAAAGCGCGGCTGTTACGCTGGAAGAGACCGCCAAAGCAGTCAACACCCTTTCAGACGGCGTCAAAGCAACTGCGGATCGGGCCACACGTGTGGATGACGCCATGCAAAGAGCCCGGTCTGAGGCTGAAGGCAGCAAAGAGGTTGTGACCTCGGCCGTGGACGCCATGGACCAAATCCATCAAACCTCCGACGAGATCACCCAGATCATCAACGTGATTGATGACATCGCGTTCCAAACCAACCTATTGGCTTTGAACGCTGGGGTAGAAGCCGCGCGCGCCGGAAGCGCTGGAAGCGGTTTTGCTGTCGTCGCCTCAGAGGTGCGCGCGCTTGCGCTGCGTGCGGCAACAGCCGCAGGCCAAATTCAGACCCTTACAACCGCCAGCGAGGGTCATGTATCCCATGGTGTGGCCATGGTTGGTCGGGCGGGTGACGCTCTCAATGGCATCATTACTCAGGTGGCCTCAGTCTCGGCTCTGGTCACAGAGATTTCAGACGGCGTGCGGTCACAATCGTCGGGTTTGGAAAATATCAACACAGCCATGCGCCAGCTGGACTCGATGACCCAGCAAAACACCGCGATGGCAGAGGAGGCCGCCGCCTCCAGCCAGATGTTGCAAGGCGAAGCACAAACACTTTCGGATATTGTGTCCCGATTTGATATGGAGAACAAAAGTGGCGATGGCTCAAAAAATGCGGATTCTGAAGACGTGCTTCTAAGCGCCTGAGGTCAAAGGGCCCGTGAACTCCCTTAGTCGATGACAGCTCGACCATGAGCGCGGGGCAACATTGCATCCCGTTCAACAGCATGTAAAAAGCACGGAGACACATGAAGTGCTGGTTTTGAGGGCCCTCTTTATGCGTCCATGCGGCCCCGTGGCTCAACTGGATAGAGCAGCCCCCTCCTAAGGGGCAGGTTGCAGGTTCGAATCCTGCCGGGGTCGCCAAAAACACCTGAAAAATATGGCTTATTTTCAGCTTGTTGTGCAGACGCGTGCAGAAAGCCCCGCCCGCTTTCGCCCCGAAACCGGCTGAAACCTGTACAAAACTTACATGCTTGTGCGGTTTCTTGAGGCCATATCGGTATCGGTTGTTGCGCTTCTTGTTGCTTCTCTCGTTGGATTGCGAGAGGTCACAGCAGTTGCAATATCCTCTGCAGTGATGCTGAGTGCGCGCAAGCGCATTCTGGGCCATACTGGGTAGAATGTGTTCGGCTGCGGTGGGATCGATTTTTTGTGCAAACCAGACTAGCTTTGGCGTGCTAACACCGCAGATGGGTATGTGACATCAAAGGAAAATGATGACCGAGGATGCTTCTATCGACGTGCATGTGCGGCTGCCGACACTGTCAGACAAGTCTGCGTGGACAGAGCTCTGGGCGCAATACAATGCCTTTTATGGTCGGGAGGGTGACACCGCCCTGTCGTCAGACGTCATTGAAAACACGTGGAAACGCATTCTCGACCCGAGAAGTTCCGTCGCGGGCCTTGTCGCCATGACCGATGGCAGAATGCTGGGATTTGCCCATGTCGTGTTCCACGACAACCTGATCCAGCTGCAACAGACATGCTACATGCAAGATCTTTTCACATCTCCGACTGCGCGCGGCCGTGGGGTTGCCCGGGCGCTGATCGACGGGATCTCCGTCATGTGCCGCTCACAGGACGTTGGCGACATTTACTGGCACACTCAGGCGGACAATGTGACCGCGCGCCGCCTGTACGACCAGCTTGGCAGAGATACAGAATTCGTCGTGTACAGAATGAAAGTCGGCTAATCTGAGACCCGCAGCACGGGACAGCTTTGCTGGGACGAACTCGGCGTTATGCAACCAGACCTGACCGACACTATCAGTTTTCATTACAAATCTGTTTCGCTCAGGTCTGCACCGCGGCGATCACCGTTCAAGCACGATCGCGTGCAGATCCAAACGAGAGGCGCGCTTAAGACCCCTGCTGTTGCCGCATTTTGGTGTTCTCACACAACTGGGCTTCCTATTGGTTTGTTAAGCATTCGCTTCAAACCGTAATTGTGCGCCCAATCTGTTGCGCAGTGCGGACATGATTGGAACACATTTTCTCCACAGCTTGGCCTCTTAGGTGAGAACTTGCTGCCGCATTTCCTCCCCGTCTAACGATAGAGAGGACGTTGCGTCGATGAACCACGCCGAAGACACCGCGACGATGCTGCCTCCCGGCACAGAGTTGCTAAGGGGACAATATCGGATCATCCGCAACTTGGGCCAAGGCGGCTTTGGCCTCACCTACCTTGCCTCTGACAGTTTGAACCGCACCGTCGTGATCAAAGAGTGTTTTCCTGCTCAGATTTGTATGCGCGATGGTCACAACGTGGTGCCTACCGGCCGAGAAAATGCCCCGTTTTTTGCCTCTGTTTTGGATCAATTTCAGGCGGAAGCACACCAGCTCGCTGAGCTCGACCATCCGCGCATCGTGGGTGTCCACCAGACGTTTGCGGAAAACGGCACCGCATATACGGCCATGGATTTTGTCGAAGGAGATGACCTACATGAACTGGTTGATCACGCGCCGGGGCGCTTGACACCCAAGCTGATCGACACTGTTCTGCGCCAGGTTCTTGACGCGTTAAGTTACCTACATGATCGCGGGGTCCTGCATCGCGACGTGGCCCCAGACAATCTCATTTTGACCGCTGAGGGCGATGTGACGCTGATCGACTTTGGCGCAGCCTATTCTTCTGACGATATCGAAAGCGGGCAAAACCAATGCATGCTGGCCGTGAAAGATGGGTATTCCCCACCGGAGTTTTACAGCGCTGACGGGGCGCAAGGTGCGCACAGTGACATGTATTCATTCGGCGCACTCTGCCATCTCATCTTCACCGGCGAAGCCCCCCCGGACGCCCAAATCCGCGGAGATATGACTGCCAACGGAAAAATGGACCCCTACATTCCGCTGGAGTCTTCCGATTTTGAGATTGAAATACGCCTAAAATTGGCCACGGATCGCGCCTTGGCCTTAGCCCCTGCTGACCGGTTGCGTTGCGCAGATGATTGGCTGGCGGTGATGGACGGACCGATACCGAAGCCCTTGCCTGTGTTTGATCCAGCGGTGATCGGAGTCATCGAGGAGTTGGTCAGCAAGACCAATAAACTTTTGACACCAGGATTGCCGAAGGCATTGCAGAAACCGAAGCAACCTCTCGACGGTTCGTCGCAGACCACGTCGGCCCCCAAGCAGTATGTCGATATATTTGGGGAGCCAATTGACGACGTTGCTGCGTATTTAAGAGAACAGGATCGGCAGATTGCATCCCGAACCCGGCCCGAAATTCGTCCTCCTCGTCAGGGTGAGTTTGTACCAAGGCAATCCTCGCCAAACGCCCATCCGGCACCCTCCAGCCAACATGGACTCACTTCGGCGCTTATTCGATTTTGTGATCGCGTCAAAGGTGACCGACTTTCCACCAACACTCGCCTATTCCTAATTTGAAGGGACATCACATGAGGTTCATTCGCGATATTATTGCCGACAAAACACAAGGCATCAGCCAAGACGACACTGCCGCGTTGCGGTATCCATTGCATCTTCGAGAGGAAGATCGCGCAGACATCGTTCCGCCTGCGTCTGAAATGGATACCATTGCACCACCGGAGCCATCTGCGCCCAGCGCTGAGGTGCAACCAGCGCGCAACAATGTAGCCGTTGATCTCTCTGCAATTTCAGCGGCGGTGTCGTCGCAAGCGGAACACCCTACACAAGTGTCAGGCCCAGAAAATCCAACTCAGGCTATTCGTCACGCCCCGGAACGAGCGCAAACGCCAGACTTCGAAGAAACAAGCCCTGCGCATCTCAAGGAACCGGACTTTTTGCCGGTTTCCGACCCGGAACATTTTCTCAAATCTGAGGGGGCCATTGGCACGCAGCCCATTGAAAGTCCGACAGCTCCACAAGACAGTGCCGCAGACATAGCGCCATCGACGCGGCTTTCGTTAGAGCGTGAAGGTACCGCAGTGAATGCTGCAGCCCCTACCACCCCAATGTCGACAGGCCAACCTGCCCAGATCGAGACAGAGGGTGCGTCACCAGAGGATGAGTTGGCTGACCTGCAGATGAGCGTTTCTGCCCATAAACCCGCCAGCGGTCGAGGTTCTAAAGGACGCGTAAAAACACGATTGTTGGGCTTTGGCGCGCCCTCCGCCATGTCGCATGACCCCTTGTCCCAATCGCGCGAAGCCACAGTGCCCTCACAAGCGCATTTCCCAGTTGGGTGGCTGGTTGTGATTGATGGTCCCGGCAAAGGCAGCTCATTTTCATTGTTTGACGGTCTCACGCAACTTGGCCGTGGCGAAGGTCAAACCGTGCGTCTTGATTTTGGTGACAACACAATTTCACGGGAGAACCACGCCGCCATCGCGTTTGATGCGGAACAGCGGCAGTTCTTCTTTGGACATGGCGGCAAAGCCAACCTTGTGCGGCTAAACGGGCGCCCCGTTCTGAGCACCGAAGTCCTCGATACCAACAGCGTCATGCGCATAGGCGAAACCACTCTTAAGTTTGTAGCGCTCTGTGGAGAAGACTTCGCTTGGAATGATGCTGAGGCAGGACATGCCGAATTTGGGTGAGCTGCGCTTTGATGTCGCCACCGGGATAAATCTTGGCACACGTGCCCGCCAAGAAGACATGGTGGTCGCCGATTTCCCATTTGGTGCGCCAGTGGGTTTTGCGGTGCTCTCTGACGGTATGGGCGGCCATTCTTGCGGCGATGTGGCCAGCGGCATCGTGACGACCGAAATGTTCAGTGAACTCAAACTTCTTTCGGCTGATCCCGAACAAATGGAGCGCGCTTTAGGAGATGTGTTGCGAGAGGCTGTGACGGATGCCAACCGTTGCATCAACCACTACGAACGGCAAAATCCAGAGACACATGGCATGGGCGCGACATTGATCGCACCTGTCTTGTTTGAGAACCGCTTATATTGGATTTCGATCGGAGACTCGCCGCTTTACCTGTTTCGTGATCACAAACTGTATCGATTGAACGAAGATCACTCCTATGCCGCCCAAATCGATAGGTTGCTAGCACGTGGCCTGATGTCTCCGGAAGAAGCCAAAAACCACCCCGACCGCAGCGCGTTATTGTCCGTTCTTGCAGGAGTGGAGATCGCGAAAATAGATTGCCGGACTGAACCCATGACTTTGCAAGAAGGCGACATCGTCCTAGCAGCCAGCGACGGCTTGCACACATTGAGCGACAGTCGGCTCGCTGGAGTGCTCAGCAAAAATGCAAATCAGTCTGGGGCGCACATCAGCGAAAGCCTGATACAGGCTGTCACATCCGAAGCGTGTCAGGATCAAGACAACCTGTCGCTCTGCGTCATCAAAGTGACCCGCAGGAGCGCGCTTCAAAGCGTGCCCGTCAAATCTGGTTCAGCCAGCAACACGCCTCAGGTAACCACCGTGAATACGGGACAAGTCGTGAAGATCGACCGCAATGTGCACGACGGCACAGTGCGCACTTTGTTCAGCTTTTCTCGAAAGGTCAGCAAATGACGTGCACTCAATCAGATCAGATTATCGGACAATTGCATTCCGCACTTGAGAGCGGACGGCTGCCCAAACGTCAAAAGGCGATGGGCACACAAGTTCTCGACCACCTGTCCGAGGCGGTGCGTGTGGTCGTATTAGGACGCCCGCGTAGCGGCAAAAGTAGCCTAATCAATATGATGATCGGTGCGGAGATCATCTGCCCACCTCGCGATGTTGAAACCACCGAGGTCGTCTATGGAAAAAGCCCACAAATCACTTTGTTCTGGCCGGACGGCACTTCGCAGTGTGTGACAGGGAGCAGTCTTGAGAACCAAGTCTACGCGGGAGCGAATAGGGTAAAATACGAGCTTCCATTGGAAGCGCTGCAGACGCAGAGTTACTACGAAGTGGCGCAGCCTTATGACGCACGACAACAACAAAGACTGCTGACAGATGCACTTCAAAAAGGGCAGATCTTTGTCTGGTGCAGCGAAGAATTTGACCGTGCTGAACAAGATATCTGGGAGAGCGTTCCAGATGAGGTCAAAGATCATAGCTTTCTGGCGCTGACCAAAGCAGATCGCCAAATAATGATCGGAGATTTGTCTGAACGCATTGCCGCGTTAACGGCAGTGGTAGCTGATGGATTTCTTGATCTGCACCCAATTGCGACGCTGCATGCCATAAAGGCGCGTGTGAACCGGGGTTCTCAGAATGACCTGTGGGACGCCTCTGGCGGGCGCGAACTTGTTGAAGCGATTCAAGCACAAGTCATTCGGGGTCGGGCCGCCGCTTTGGATCAAGCGGCGTTATTGTTGGCGCAATTGGGGGACGCTGTGGAGGCCGCGCGCAGCCGTGAAATTCCCAACACGTTCTCCCGAAATGACGCGCCACCTCAAACACCTGCCACGCAAGCTGATGTGTTGGACCAATTGCAATCCCATCTACAAACCGCGGCCAAAGAAATGCTGGCGGATCTGGATGAGGGAAGAATTCCGGGTACAGATGGTCTGCTCGAACGGTGTGCGTCGACTGTGAGCACATTGACCCAATCCTTGGCCTCTTTTGATCAGAGTGCATGCGTCTCTGAGCTTTTGGAAGATGCGCAGGACGGAGAAGAAACACTGATGCTTTTGCAGGTTGAGAAGAGCCCCGAAGCGGCCGAGGACTCGGTGATATTGCTTTTGCAGCTTAAAAAAGAAATTGGCGCGAGGGAGCAGGCATGAACCTACAAATCAGGCAAGAAACCAAGCCAGACATCAAGTCTTCTCGCCGAATTTCCAACCTTCGCAACGGGTTAGAAGGGCTGCAGCAACTCGGCAACGATCTAGATTCGTTGGATGGGTTGTTGATGCAGCTCTCAAATGTCACCGGGAAAAATACGCTTAAGACTGTGGAACGGATGCGAAAAGACGTTGCCGCATTTGAGCCAACTATAACGGTTCTAGGGCAGGTCAAATCCGGGAAAACCACATTGGTAAATGCGATGGCAGGTTGGGCGGATCTATTGCCATCGGACGTGAACCCTTGGACCTCTGTTGTCACATCTCTGCATATGAAACCAGCATCTCGCCGGGCCGAGACCGGTGCGACGTTTCAGTTTATGACAGAGAAAAACTGGGACCGTTTGCTCAATCAAGGAGGACGAATTGGCGAAATGGCCAGCCGTGCCGGGGCCGAAAGCGAGCTGGCCAAAATTGGGGAACAGATCGAAAAAGTTCGGGCGAAAGCTCAAAGGCGTTTGGGGCGCAAATTTGACCTGCTTCTGGGAGAGACCCATTCCTACGGATATTTCGACAAAAATCTGCTAGAACGCTACATTGTTCTAGGTGACGACTTTGGAGAGGAAGACAGCGAACAGGGGCGATTTGCCGATATCCTGTCCTCAGCCGATTTGCATCTCAACAGCGAAGCCTTGCCGGTCCCATTATGTCTGCGAGATACGCCGGGGGTGAACGACACCTTCATGATGCGTGAACAAGTCACCATCCAGGCGCTTAGAACCAGTAAATTCTGTGTGGTCGTCTTGTCTGCGGGTCAGGCGCTGACCTCCGTCGACATGGGGTTAATCCGGCTCATTTCCAACCTGAAATCCCGCAATGTACTGATCTTTGTAAACCGGATCGACGAGTTGCCTGACCCGGTCAATCAGGTGCCGGAAATCGAAAATAGCATCCGTCAGACGTTGCACGATCGACAAGGGCCTGAGGATGCTGACATCCTGTTTGGCAGTGCCTATTGGGCAAACAAGGCTTTGAGCGGCGATATTGAAGGCATGTCCGATCTTTCAGGCAAGGCGCTCTGCGATTGGGCCGAGGTTGTGCTTGATGCCAACAGCGGCAAGCTTGCGCCACTTGAAATGGTCTGGGAACTGTCGGGGATAGGGCATCTTTTTCAGGCCCTTTCGGATCGCGTGATCGAAGGCCAAGGTGAGCAGCTACTACAAAAAACGGCCAAAAATGCCCTAACGGTGGCCACCAGCGAACAGGCGGCGGGGATGGTGCGCATCGGCGCAAAAGGCGCCGGTGAGGACACACTATCGGCCAATAGGGCGCTTAGGGCATTCCGTGATATCTCGACCTTCCATGAGCAGGCGTTTGACGCAGAGCTGGATGCGGCGATTGCCGATTATCACACACGTGCCGATCGGGCGCATGCAAAGTTCATGGACAGAGCCCTGCGATCTTTGCTGACACATCTTGAGACCTTCGGGAAAGACCACGTTTGGGACTACGATCCCGTTGGGCTGCGCATGTTGCTGCGCTCGGCGCACTCCGCATTTGGAGCGCGGGTGCGCAGTTTGGCACAATCTCGGTTTGAAGCTGCGATGGCAGATGTCGCCGAGCTCTATGCCAAAACATACGGTTCCGCAGTAGAAAACATCCAGATGGCGCACGCGGTACTTCCTGATTTGCCAGCGCCGATATCTCTTGGTCAAACCATTGCTTTGGATTTCAACGACGGTTGGTGGATCTCTTGGTGGAATCGCATTCGCGGTTTCAATGCATTTTCAAAACGATTCCAGAACTTAATCGCGCGCGAGACCGAAGATTTCATGACCCAATCCAAAGAGATTCAAACCCGTCAAGTGCGCGACATCGCAAAGGACTGCCTACGGGACTTTTTTAAGCAGCACGATGAAATCATACAGGACATCAACAGTGCAACGGATGCCAAAGAGATCGGCAAACTGTTCGAAAATGGCGAAGATGGTCAAAAGCGGGCGCAGCTGGGCGCGCTGATAGCGCAATTTGGTGCGCTTGTTGGCCAAGATTCAGTAGACGTAGGAGTCGCAGCCCAATGACCATTGTCGAGAGCCTTCAAGACACGTCAATTGTAGCCACCAGAAAGCCGCGTATCGCCCTCATGGGCGAGTTCAGCGCTGGCAAAAGCACGTTGATGAACCTCCTGTTGGGCTGTGACCCGATGCCGGTTCAGATCACCGCGACCCGAGTTCCGCCTGTATGGGTGACCTATGGTGCGCACTCCGCCACGTTGGTGCATGAAGACGGCGGTGAAACACAATTTGACGGTTCAGACCTAAGCGCGACACCGATGCAGGGCACATCGCTGATCCGGTTTTCAATGGACTCAGATATTTTGAACCTGTGTGATCTGATTGACATTCCTGGTATATCTGACCCCAACCAGAAACATGAAAGCTGGCTTGATCTGGTCGCTGACATGGATTGCGTTATCTGGTGCACTCATGCAACTCAGGCATGGCGCCAGTCCGAAGCGGCATTGTGGGAACAGATTTGTGCCAGCGTGCCGGGCCCCAATCATCTGGTCGTGACACAGATTGACAAACTGCGCACCGAGCTCGATCGCCGGCGCGTACTTGCGCGACTAGAAGCAGAGGCCGGTGCAGCCTTTGCTTCCATTCTTCCGATTGCAACTTTGGACGCAATTAACGCGGGCATGGATGAAACGGCTTGGCGCAACAGCGGCGGGGCCGCTCTGATTGAGCAATTGGTCACCATGTTGGTTGGCGACGAAGAAACCCCCGTGCGTCAAGATGATCTTAACGAGCCCCCAATAAAAGACACGCAGGCCCCATCAAAGGGGATCGCAGCTGGTGGGGTGACGATCATTGCAGCGTCAAACACATTGCGTAACAACGACGGGCCCGACGCTTGCACAGAGGCGGGCGCGCAAAAGAAAGTGGTGCCGCGCCGTGTGCGACCCAAAACGCCAACTCCGGACCGACCATCCGACGCGGCAGCGCACTCTGTTCCGCAACTCGATGTTGGTCGTATTGGGGACCCTTAAGCCAACAGAACAAGGTCCCGGCTGCGATGGGTTAGTCGCATGAGCTTAAAGGAACACGTTTGGTGACCGTTTCGGACCGTCTGAAATACTTAAGGTCTGACATCCCCGGCTGCCACTTGGTTGCATTCGGGGACTCAGAGGCGCGTCTTGTTCTAAAGGCATCACACGATAAAAGTGTGCCACGAGAAGTTTTAGACGGACTGTGCACAGAAGCCATTGCTTGCTTCAAGAAAGCTGAGAGCTGTACAGAAACAGTCTCGCAACACAATGAATGCGTTGTTTTTTTGGCGTCCGAAATGCGCATATACCTGCATGCGCAAAATCAGTCCGACTTTCTATGCATTCTGTGTGACCTGGAGTCTGATCCCGATATCGCCGTTTTGAGTGGGATGCAGGTTCTGGAAAAGTTGGTGGGTTTAAAATGAGTGAGCCTTATCGGAATGCACCTCCCGAAAGTGCAACAAAAGCAGACGCGGACATCCGCGAGGCTCTCCATATTCTGGCAAGCCCCAAAGAGGCAGCGTACGGTGTTTGGCGCACGTTCACGACTGACCAAGAGGTCTTGCATGCAGTGCTCGTCGAGATCAGCCAAGTGGTGCTGGCGCGGCGTCTTCAGATTGCACTGAAAGAAACCGGAAAAACGTTAGAGTTTGTCGTCAGCAACCGCCACTTGCTAAACATGAAGGGGGTTTCAATTGGATCGGATGATATCTCCGCAAAGCTGGTAGTTGCGGAATTGAGACGCGCCGTGGCCGGTATTCGACACATCAAAATTGACATCACAGAGCGCGCCCCTGCTTTGAGTCAAAATGCCAGATCCTTGCCAGTCAGCGCGCTATTGCAGCGCGTGCAAACCGAAATAACGAAGGCAACACCGCCCCTTGGCAGTGCTTCGCTCGTAGATGACATCAAAACTCTATCAAAGGCTTGGATAGACTGTGTTTCAAACGCGGAAAATGGGGAGAGTGAAGCACTTTCTGTGCTGCGCCGATTGTCAGACCGTTGCGTATCGGTCTGTGATAAATCTGTTCAAGTGAGCATCAAACAGCCACGTCTTGCTGCCATGACCATTGGAAAAGACATGCTTTTGATTGAGCTTGAAGTTGGAGATTTCAAGCTTCTTGCAGCGACTGACACGAAGCAACGTGACCAGCTTCTGTCACTTTGGCGTACATTTGTCGCGGGTTTGAACAGTGAACCAGCTTAAGCGCGCGGTGAATCGAGCAGGCCTCCTTGATCAATCAATGACTTCGGTGTCGCGAGCGAAACGAACTATTTGTGTGTTTCATATGCGAAGATGTTAAAATCGTGCCGGTTTCAGTCCGGCCTGAAACCAATTGAGAAAGCTAACGACTGAATAGACTGGCCGCCCTGTAGTCTGTGCGATGTCGGCAGCGTAAGGCGCCATATTGGTACATTCGAGCACAATCGCACCTATGGTTTCATGCTGTGACACAAGCCTCTTGGCAGTCGCACACATTTCGGAATGACACGTCGCAACATTAAATTCCGGTGCATCGTCAAAGATCGCAGAGGCAAACGCGCCGTCGCGCGGCAAACCTTCCACGGCGATATCGCCTCGTGCACCGGCCGCAAGCAAATGCGCCGCACTCAAACTCTCGCGCGAGATTGTCAGGACACCCACCTCTTGGTTTGTAGGCAGGGTTGCTTCCACCATGGGCACCTGCATCAGCGGTGAACTTGCAAAAGGAACGCCCAGTGCATCTTTCAGTTCATTTTGCATGAGTGACAGAAACCCGCAGGAGGTCGCCAACCCTGTGCAGCCGTCGGCTACAAGTTCACGCCCCACTTGAACGAACATGTCGAGTAGTGCGCGCGGGTCTTCATGCACCACTTTTTGAGCGCTTGCCCCGCCGACTGTGCGCATTTGGACAGGGAAATCCCATGTTTGCGGGCTCCCGATATCGCCTGGTGGTCGCGGAAAATTGGTCTCAAGCATCATGATGCCAACGGTTGCCGTGTTCATGGTGTTTCTATTTCGCCCGCGTGATTGGTTTGCCGGTGGCATCGTAGGACTGCAGCTCAGCCAAGAGAAGTTCCAAAAACTCTTTTCCCAATCGAGACAATGGCCGGGTCGCCGAGGTGATCACAGCCATATCCATCATGATTGGAGGATCAAAACGGCGGACGATGAAGCGGTCGTCGAAATCAAAATCAACTCCAAATCGGTCTAGCAGTGCAACTCCCATACCCTCTTTTACAAATGCCAACAGGTTCTTGAAAAGATGCGAATGCACTCTGGTTTTTAGAGACACACCCGCCGTTTCAAAAGCTTCTCGGAGCCTACGCTGAGTGATGTGATCAGGGCCCATTACAAGAAATGGTTCATCCTTCAGAAGCTCAGGTGTCAGAACAGCATGCTGCTGCAGCGGGTTGTCTTTGTGCAGGGCGATCCGAGTTTCGACTTGCACCGGATAATGGTGCAGCGTGTCGTAGAGCATTGGCGTCTCACATATGCCAATTTCAAACAGCCCAGACAGCACCCACTCTTGTATTTTTGAGCTGTACTGTGATTGGAACGAAATGTTCATATCCGGCCTGTTCTTCGAAAACTCGGCGATCAACTTGGGCACAAATCCAAATGACATAGAGTGTTGTGAAGCAATTTGTAGCTGTCCAGCCTGCTTGTTCTGCAAATCCACAACGGTTTGCGTCACGTGATCAAGCCCGCGCACGACGGTGTCGATCTCGCGGTGCAGCAACTCGGCTTCCGGTGTGGGAACGAGACGACTGTGCATACGTTCAAACAGGGTCAATCCCGTTTGGCGCTCTAGCTGGGCCAAAAGATTTGAAATCCCAGGCTGGGAAATGCCCAAGGCCTCAGCCGCACCTGTAACGGTGCCCGTCTCAATTATGGCGTGAAATGCCTGAAGTTGCCGAAAGCGCAGTCGCATAGTGCTGCCTATCATTTTTTGTTATGTGATTGCCATAACTTTGTATTGGAGATGATGCGCGCCGACTGTCAGACTGGTTTTAGCCTAAGGAGAATACCACGCAGATGTCGTCACAGCATATTGTCATCATTGGCGCAGGGATTGTGGGAGCATCTTCTGCGATATGGCTGCGACGCGCAGGCTATGAAGTAACGCTTCTCGATAGATCCACCCCGGGTATGGGCGCCTCTTATGGCAATGGCGGCATTCTTGCGAGTTGCTCTGTGGTCCCTGTCACCGCCCCCGGCCTGCTCAAGAAAAGCGCAGCATATCTCGCGAACCCAAACTTCCCACTTTTCATGCGCTGGGGGTATCTGCCCAAACTGGCGCCATGGCTGATCAAATATATGTCGCATGCCAATGAGGCCGACACCCGACGGATCAGTCAAGGGCTGTCCACAATTGTGGGAGACAGCCTTGAACAGCATCAGGCTTTGGCGGCGGGCACCGAGGCGGCGAAATGGATTCAGGAAAGCGACTACAGCTTTGCCTATCCAGATCGCCAAGCCTTTAAGGCAGATGCGCTCACATGGCGCTTGCGCCGTGAGGCTGGTTTTGAGCCCTCCTTTATCGAAGGAAATGACGTTCAGGACGCAGAGCCAATTTTAGGACCCGAGACCCAACTTTTGGCGGTGCTCAAAAATCATGGCTTCATTCTCAATCCTGGCTCCTACGTTGGCGATCTGGTCAAAGTACTCCAAGACTTGGGCGGAAAGTTCATTCAGGCCGAGGTCAAAGATTTTGACCTTTCAGGTGGTCAAATTAGCGCCGTGGACACAAACGCCGGACGCATCCACTGTGACAATGCTGTTGTGTCATCTGGCGTGTGGTCCAAACCGTTGATGCAAAAACTGGGCCTGACTGTCCCGCTTGAAGCCGAGCGTGGCTATCACGTGCTCTTCAAAAACCCGAGCCGGACGCCAAACAACCCGATGATGCTTACATCGGGTAAGTTTGTTGCGACAGCCATGGAACACGGACTACGTTGTGCGGGCGTGGTTGAGTTTGGGGGGTTAAACGAGACGCCCTCTAAGGCACCGCTAAAACTTCTGCGCCGCAAAGTACAAGAAACGTTTCCTGGGCTGACATACTCGGGGGACGAAGAATGGCTCGGATTTCGCCCAGCCCCGTCCGACAGTTTGCCCCTAATTGGTGCATTGCGTGACACCGGTGTCTTTACGGCCTTTGGCCACCACCACATCGGCCTAACCGGCGGGCCCAAAACTGGCCGACTCGTCGCTGACATAATTTCTGGGAACCATTCCAATACCGATATTCGTCCGTTTGAGCCAATGCGCTTTGCTTCGGGCAAATGACCAAGACCAACAACAATTCAGGGAAAAAACGATGAAACTGCACCACAAACCACTGAGCACGTCCGCCATGGCAATGGCGCTGGCCATCACAGGAACCGTTGCCTCCGCAGAGCAATGGGACATGCCCATGGCCTACGCGGCAACGAACTTCCACTCCGAAATGGGTGTCACATTTGCGGACAAAGTGCGCGAATACACCGGCGGCGAAATCGACATTACGGTTCACCCCGGCGGCTCGCTTTTCAAAGGCGGCGAAATCAAACGTGCGGTGCAAACCGGGCAAGCCCCAATTGGCGAACGCTTTATGTCGGCTCACGCCAACGAGGCCCCACTGCTTGGGTGGGACAACCTGCCCTTCATCGCAACAACCTATGAGCAGAACGACAAACTCTGGGCCGCAGCCAAAGACAAGGTTAATGCGCAGCTTTCTGATCTGAACCTCGTGGCGCTCTACACCTGCCCGTGGCCGGGTCAGGGTTTCTACTTCAAAAAAGAAGTCACCTCTTCAGAAGACACTCAAGGCGTGAAATTCCGCTCCTACAACACAGCAACAGCCACCTTCGCCGAAGAGCTAGGCATGATCCCCGTACAGGTCGAAGCCGCCGAGCTGAGCCAAGCGCTCGCCACGGGCGTTGCAGAGGCCTTCATCTCATCCGGTTCGACAGGCTATGACCGCAAAGTTTGGGAGACCCTCACACACTACTACAAAGTGAACGCCTGGCTGCCGCGCAACTACGTCATGGTCAACAAAGGTGTCTGGGACGGTCTGAGCGCAGACATGCAAGCCAGCGTGCAAAAAGCCGCTGATGAAACAGGCGCCGCTTGTGCCGCCAAATCGTCAGAGCTCGCCAACTGGTACTTTGAACAGCTTGAAGCCAATGGCATGAAAGTTAAAGACGCCGGTTCGGAGTTCCTTGCAGAGCTTGAAACCATCGGTGCAAAGATGACAGCGGATTGGCTCGCAGAAGTTGGTGAGGATGGACAAGCCATCCTTGATGCCTACAACGCAAACTAATTCTTAAGGCCGCGACCTCTGTACTCGGTGGTCGCGGCCGCAATTTTCCAAAGGATGTTCAATGCGAGATTGGCAACCGTTCCTATGGCTACCCCTGTGGGTTTGGCTCTTTGTTTTCCCAACACTTCTGGCTTTGTTTTGCTTCTGGCAAGGGCCAAAAGCAGCGGTGATTTTGTCTCCTGTCTGGAGAGTTCTGGATAGAGTTTATAAGGTTGCAGGCGCGCTTGCTGCGGGCTTTATGGTGCTGATCTTGATGCTCATCATCGGCCAGATGATCGCGCGTTGGTCCAGCCTCACATTCCCAGGCTCAACAGAATACGCAGGCTATGCCATGGCTGCGACATCCTTCTTTGCCTTAGCCTATACATTGACGCAGGGTGGGCACATTCGCGTGTCCGTACTGCTCAACCTAAATGAGCACACCAAATTCTGGCTCGATGCCGCTGCGATGTTTGTTGCCGCCGTCACCGCCACCTATTTCGCCCGCTATGCAATCAAGACCAACATCGTGTCTGAAATGCTCAATGATCGCACGCAGGGGCAGGATTTTGTCCCTGAATGGCTTCTGACCTTCTTTGCGATGTTCGCCAATGCGCCTTCCAAATGGGCGGAGATGTGGGCCCAGACTGGCTCTGAGTGGGTCTACACACCGGTTTGGTTGCCACAGCTGCCCATGTCGATTGGGACAGTGCTGCTGGCCATCGCTATCTGGGATTATCTCACACGGCTCCTTGCGCTGCGCGAAAGCCAAATTCATGGGGACGTTCTGGAATGACCGAACTATACGCCACCGCCATTTTCCTGTTGGTTCTCTTCGCCCTTTTGGGTGGATCTGTTTGGATCGGGCTTGCGCTTATGGGCGTGGCTTGGGTTGGAATGGAGCTATTTACGTCACGCCCAGCTGGGGACGCGATGATCACAACAATCTGGACCGGCGCCTCCAGTTGGACCTTAACCGCGCTCCCGCTCTTTATCTGGATGGGCGAGATTTTGTACCGCACGCGATTGTCCCAAGATATGTTCCGCGGCCTCGCGCCGTGGATGCGTTTCCTGCCTGGAGGGCTGTTGCACACCAATATCGCTGGCTGCACGATCTTTGCGGCGGTGTCGGGATCCTCCGCGGCGACCCTCAATATGGTTGGTAAGATGTCCATCCCTGAATTGCGCAAGCGCGGGTATCCCGAATACATGATCATCGGCACGTTGGCGGGTGCCGCCACGTTGGGGCTGATGATCCCACCTTCGCTGACACTTATCGTCTACGGCGTTACAATAAACGAGAGCATCACCAAACTGTTCATGGCTGGGGTTTTTCCGGGTCTCGTGCTGGCAGGGCTTTTCATGCTCTACATCGCCGCGTGGCACTTTGTGCGCAAAGATCAACGCCCCGAGCCCGAACCTGCAATGCCCTTGGGCAAACGCCTTGCAGAAAGCCGTTTTCTGCTACCACTGTTCGGCCTTGTCTTTGTGGTCATCGGCTCAATGTATCTTGGCTATGCGACAGCCACCGAGGCGGCGGCAGTGGGTGTTGTTGGGGCGCTTGCACTTTCAGCTATGCAAGGGTCTCTCGACTGGGCAACCTTCAAAGACAGTCTTATGGGAGCGACAAAAACCTCAGCAATGATCGCCTTTATTCTTATGGGCGCAGCGTTCTTATCGCTTTCCATGGGCTTCACAGGCCTTCCTCGCGCGCTTGCAGAATTGATCGAAAGCTATCAGTTGTCTCCGGTGGCCCTGATCGCGGTTTTGACCGTTTTCTATTTGATCCTCGGCATGTTCATGGACGGCCTATCTTCGGTCGTTCTGACCATGGCGATTGTAGAACCGATGATCCGCGCCGCAGGGATTGATGTGATTTGGTTTGGCATCTTCCTTGTTGTTGTGATCGAGACCGCGCAGGTCACCCCGCCCATCGGATTCAATCTCTTTGTTCTGCAAGGCATGACGCGCCATGAAATCGGATATATCGCGAAGACAGCGATCCCCATGGTGGGGCTTATGTTGCTGATGGTTGTCATTCTTGTGATCTGGCCTGAACTAGCAACGTGGCTGCCTGACAACATCCGCCAAGGTCCGGGCGGCTAATCGCAGATGCTGCAAGTGCTGGGGTATATCGCCCGCAACGGGCGATACGTGCTTGACGCTGGACTGGTAGCCGGGATTGTCCTGCCCGATGTTGCAACGGCGCTTCGACCTTGGTTGAGCGAACTTGTGTTGCTATTGCTTTTCCTCACGGCCTTTCGCGTAGGCCTACCGGCCGCACGTGACGGTCTGCGCGCGTTCCAAAGCACGCTCGGAATGGTGGTGATCTATCAATTGGGTTTGCCCTTGCTTTGCATCGCAATGTTCGCGTTGTTTGGTCTTGCGCAAAGTCCGGTCGCCATTGCGTTAACCCTCATGCTTGCGGCGCCTTCGGTGACTGCAAACCCGAATATGGCTGTTTTGCTCGGCCATTCACCGGAGCCAGCCTTTCGGATACTCATTCTTGGCACGTTGCTGCTACCCCTGACGCTGATACCCATATTTTGGCTTTCTCCCGCGCTTGGAAACTTGTCAGATGCTGTCATTGCCTCTTTGCGTCTTGGTGTGTCGATCAGCGTCACAATCGCATTTGCGTTTTTGCTGCGAGCATGCCTGCGCCCCAAAATGCTTGCGTCCGAAACCCATGCGCTTGACGGGCTAACATCGATTGCCCTCGCAGTGATCGTTGTTGGCCTGATGAATGCAGTTGCCACTGCATTGTCGAGCGCACCTTGGACTCTTTTGAAATGGCTTCTTATTGCCTCGATCGCCAACCTTGGATTGCAAGCCGTGGCTTATCTGACGCTGCGCCGATTTGGAGACAAGGCCAGCGCTGCGCCCATTGCTTTGGTTGCAGGAAATCGCAATATCGCCCTCTTCCTTGTCGCCTCGGCCGCGACCCAATCAGACGCATTCCTCTTGTTTTTGGGATGCTACCAAATTCCCATGTATCTCACTCCAATCGTAATGCGCCCGTTGTTCAGACGAAAAACCCAGAGCAATCAGGAATAGAGCTTTCTTGGAAAATCGCACACTTTCTCGACCATGGCAAAACTAGTGCAAGAAACTGAAAACGTTTAATATTTCCGTAAAAATTTCAGGACGGATGTCATTAGTGGCTCGCCAAATTGGCTGTTTTTAAATGGAACCCCCTTTGTCCCGGCTTCGGGAACATAAATGGAAAGTTCCTGCGCCAATCCTTCCGGTCCGCTGACCCGAAAGTAACATCGCCCGCCACTTGTACATGGGGGCCAAGTGCGCTGCATCCTAAAGCGATTGATATTAAATTTGGGAACGGTGTCGCCAAGCGGAGTGGGTTTCCGCTTGGCGTGTTATTTTATTGGCCGGGGGCAGTTGCGGCATCGCTTAGCTTGTCGCGCTGACCATCTCTGAACAGGGCTTTGCCAAGTGAAACACACATCAGGCCCATGACCACAGTAAATGGCAGTGCGCCAATGATCATTGCGCTTTTGAGCGCTTCCATCGGGTCTGCACCACCGTTGGTTTTTCCTGCAATGAGCAACGTGCCAATGACCGCCGTAAGTATGACGCCCCAAACCACTTTGTGTTTGTTGCCGACTTCCTGGTCACCACCAGACATAATTGTGTTCATCACCAAAATGCCCGAGTCAGCCGATGTCACCAAAAACGTCATGATCAGAACGACACACATCACGGTAATGGCCGAAAGAAGACCCCCGGACAACATTTCGCCCAATGTGACAAACAACTTAGCAGTGTTGGAAGCCGCGATGATAGTTCCCTCTGCGCCACCTGTGAGTTCCAGATCGATCGCCGTGCCACCCAGTATTGTCATCCAAGCAAAGCAGACCATCGCAGGTGCAAACATACAGCCCACGATGAATTCGCGCACAGTACGACCCCGAGATATGCGAGCCAAAAACAGACCAACAAATGGGGAAAAGGCAATCCACCAAGCCCAGTAGAAAGTTGTCCAACCGGCTTGCCAACCAAACTGGCGGCCCGGTTCGCCCGCAGCGTATACTGCCTGCAAAACAGATTCAGACAAGCCGGCGGCATCTCCTTCAAGCCCAGATTTGAAGGCAGAGAATGAGCCCCAAGCATTGGTGGCACCACCACGAAGTGCGTCCGCAAATGGTGCAGCCTCATTTGGCAAAGCCGCGGCGAACTCCCCAGCAGCTTGCGGTCCGTAGGCTCCGAAACTCAACGACACAAAGTGCAGAAGATAGTCGACAAGTGCCGTTGCGTAGGTCGTCATCGCAAACAGGAATGAGCCAAACACCACAAAGACAAACAGCAAAATCAGAGACAGTACCAAGTTGAGGTTCGAAAGGTACTTCACGCCTTTACCAACCCCCGAGACAGCTGAAACAATTGACAATCCCATAATCACCAACAAGCCAGCGATCAGTCCAACAGTGCCAGGCGCGGGAGCTTCTCCGCTCATGTCCATCATCCATGTCATGCCAGTGATCGCATACATGCCATCAATAAACTGTGACACGCCAAAACCAATAGTGACAGAAACGCCAAGGATCGTGGCGACCACACCCAAGACATCCACAACATGACCCAATGGACCGTTCATAAGTGAACCAAAAAGTGGCGTAAGCGCCGAACGGATCGTCAACGGCATGTCGCGCGTATAGGCGTAGTAGGCAAGCGATAACCCGGTCACCACATAGATCGCCCAGGCGTGAAACCCGTAGTGAGCAAACGTATACCGATAGGCAGATTGCAGCGCCTCCTCGGTGTTGCCCGCCACGTCACCCGCGACAACCACGGGATTTGACCCCCAAAGTCCAAGAGGTTCCGCAGTCGCGAAGACCATAAGACCAACGCCAAGGCCGGCGCCAAACATCATAGAGAACCAAGAAAAGTTTGAAAATTCAGTGCCTTCTCCTGGACGCCCCATAATACGTTTTCCGGTCTGTGGGAGCGCAGCAAGAACAACTAAGAAGAAAGCAAAGAAGCCGACAATGATGATGTAGAAAGTGTTGAAGCTCTCAAGCAGCTGCCAATTCAAGCTTCCCAAAACGCCGTTTGCGCTTGCGGGCCAGACAAGTGCCCAAAGCACCAAGCCGACCAAGATAGCTTTGGACAAAAGCGCAATTTCCACGCTATGCCCTTCATAAAATCCGGACGCGGCCCTATTGACCTCGACCTCTGTAAACGGTGGTTTAATTGACATGCGTTTCCTCCCTGAATGTCAAAGTCCATCGACCTGTTCTGCGCTCCTCCTTCGCTAGATCAGCCAATGATTTTTTTTATTTTTTCCAGCGTCGCTACGTTCACCGACACCCCTTTTGTGTGGGCTTGAATGCGATGATGATTGCGGCCATCGCCGGGAAGTCTTGCACCATCTTGTGCGTGTATTGTGTCTGTGAGCCGCGCAACCAACGTCTCAAAGTGACCGCCCGAGGTCGCGTTCGGATCAATGGCGATAAAAAACTGTCCGGTGCGCGGTGGCCCACCTGCTGTCCCTGAAAATGGCGAGGCATCAATGCCAAGCGTCGCCCCTGTGAGAGCCGCCGCCAGAAGTTCTACCAACAGAGCTATGCCGACTCCTTTGTATCCCCCCGAAGGGGCCATTGATCCTTTGAGACCAACCTCAGGATCCGTGGTAGGGTTCCCGAGGCCGTCAAGTGCCCACCCCACTGGAATGGGCTTGCCCTCGCGGGCATGTTTCATCACCTCGCTCTTGGCAATCGTGCTTGCACTTTGATCAATCAAGACAACGGGCTCTCCTCCTGAGCCCGGAGCCGCAACGGAAAACGGGTTTGTCCCGACAACGGGTTTGAATCCGCCGGAGGGTGCGATTGAGGCTGGTGCATTGGTGAAACCAAGCCCAAGCAAACCTGTTTTGGCCAATTGTTGAGTGTGATATCCCAAGACGCCACAGTTGTAGCTGTTTCTCACTGCGAGAGCCGCAATACCTTGGCTTCGCGCAAGGGGAACCAGTGCATCGAAGCCGACATCGATGGCCGGGTGGGCAAATCCTGTCGCAGCATCAACAGTCACAACAGACGGCGCCGTGATGTCGAGATTGGGCACAGCGCGACCATCAACTTTGCCACACTGAACATGTTCGCAATAGATCGGGATATAGGCGAGCCCATGGCTGGAAATCCCATCAGCCTCTGTCGCTGCGGTTGCCACTGCGAGCGGACGCGCATTTTCAACGGAAGTACCCGCCGCCACCAACGCTCGTTGGCTTAGGTCTTCGATCTCGGCAAGGCTTAACGTTTTGGTTTCAGTCATATGGTCCTCGGTTTAGTCGTTGTCAGTTGTCCCCGCCCCGGCGCCTTTCAATCGCGACGCTTCGGTTGCCGGCGCATATGTGCGATGCGCGAAATTTTGCATTACGGACCAAGCCGTTTCAGCGGGATCGGCACGGGTGAAAGAGACATTGGGCAATTGGGTTTTGTGTGTGATCTGAACCTTCAACGAAGCCGAACTGTTGGGCATCGGTGCATTAACGCTCAATCCTTCGCCACTGACCACGGCGGAGAAATCCGGCCCCAACACGGCGATCGATTGACCTGACTTTGCAGCGATATCTGCAGCGAAAGGAACTAGGAGAGCCGGACAAACAACACTCTTCACCTGCCAGCCGTCAGCGTTCAAATCGTGCGCATGATCGACCATGGACGCACCGAGCGATATTGAGCAGAGAGGTCCAGAAGCGGATTGCCAAACACCGGCGTCCAAGCTTGCCGCACGGTTTATCTCATGGCTTCCAATGGACAACAGCCGGGAAAGCTCGGCGCATCCGTCAATACCCTTTGCGCAAAGCCAGCGCGTGGCCTTCGCGGCCTCTTCTGCCATCCCCCATGAAAAACCAGCACCGCGGGCGGCTTTTTTCGCGGTCGCTTCGACTTCGCTCAATGACCTTGTCATTGTGCCAACTCCGGATAGATCCAATCATCCGAGTTGGATTCTGAAAGGCTCTCGGGATATGGCGCCCCGGCAAACATACAAATACGTATCCATCGATCAGACCTTGGGTCAAAATGCGTTGCGCCAAAAAAGGACAGCTTTGCGCGCAGCATGTCGATCGGCAGCACATCGCTTGAAATGGTGTTATCCTGAACTTCGCCGTAGGGCGCGACCTCGCACAATTGCGCCCGACGTATGGTGTGACGGTGCTCAGGGTGGCTCTGCAAAAACGCCGCAACTTTAGACGTCTCGGGCCACTCTTTCAGCGCATGAAATGCGTGGGCTGCGTCGCGTGCGGGTGCCAATGGTTGCTCGTATGCGGCAATTGGCTCTTCAAACCGCTCACCCAGTCGCGGTTCTAGTTTCTCTTCGGACACGTACCAAGCCCGCGCGCAATTTTGAGGGGCTTGCCAATCAAGATCAAAGGCCCAGGCAAAACTCTTCTCTAACAGGGTTTTCACGTCCCCAACCGTCATCGACCCGTCGATGCGCGCCACCGTGGAGGTGGTGTCAGCCATGCAGCTCACGAGCGGATCAACTAGGTCCGGATACGGTTCCAGAATCAGCGACGCCAATAGTTCTTGACCCTCGATACTAAGTTGGTGCGCCGCCCAATTCATCAAGTTGTCCCAAGGATAAGCTGTCTGAAAGTCATACTCATCGACCCGCGCGCTCAGCAGCACCAAGTCGTGTTTCAATGCGTCGATTTTCCGCATCTGGACAGGGTGCTTCGACGTCCAACGTGCAACCGAAATGGTGCTACGCTTCAAACGGTCCCTGAAGATCTCAGTGTCATCAGCGACAGCGCTTACAACGGAACGCACGCGATAAATGGCCTCCTCTCGGGCCTTTATCCAATTGTTGAATAACACTGGGTGGTTGATCACAAACGGTGCCATGCCCAAGCCCGTCGAGTTCCCAATTCCAAGCCGTTGAGCTATCGATCTATCAAGCTTGACCGCCGTCTCCCCTCCCTTGGCCCAAGCCATATGCTGAACCAGATCAAGAACAAACTTTCGCGTGAGAAAAACAGAGAGCATCTCAACTTGAAACGGTGGAAAGAGTTCTTCGCGGTTGGAAATTGTTTCTCGGTCTGCAGCACCGAATTTTCCGGATCCATAAACCGCGGTCGTGCGCATGAGATAACCAACTTGATCGATGACATCCGTGTCTGGTTGTTGGCCACTTGCCAATTCCGACACCACGTAGTCCCAAAGACGGACTGAGCGGTTTGCTCGTGAAAGCGACAGTTCTTTTTCGCTGATGCGACCCGCCTCTTGGAGCGGTACGTTTTGCTTCAATCGCGCGATGTCTTGGGAGTCTGGCACGCCATCAAATAGCGTGAAGGTCGCATCCCATGCGTCGGCAATCACCCGATCAGACCGCTTTTCATCTGGAAGGTCATGCGCAAAAGCGACCAGTGAATAACTGCGTTCTGGCCCAGCAGCCGTATAGACAGCATAGCCAACACCCGTGGCGTCGATGTCAAAGTGTGGACGGGTAAATTGCCATTGGTCACCCGCCAAACGCCGTAAAAGAGTACGCATGAAACTCATGCGACATTGATGTAGCGACCCCAATCGCTCCAACCGCATCACCTCTGAAGGCGGGCGTCGGGTGATATGTGGCTGAGGGGTCGTCATGACAGTTGGGGACCAAAATTCTCATCAAAGAAGCGGTACCAATTGCCCCCCATGATGGCCGCGACCTCTTGTGCTGTCATACCCACATCGCGCAAACCGGTCTCCAACGCGCCGAAATGCCTGTTGTCTTGGAACCAACTTGGCATTGCTGGGAATCCAGGTGCCGCCGCTGAGCCTTCGCCAAAGTCTATCTCCTTGCTCCAGCGGCCAGTGCGCATCCATTCCACGACGCTGTCAGGTTGATCTTGGCAGAGATCAGACCCAATCCCTAAATGAGTGACACCAAAATCATCCGCCGCGCGCGCAATCATCTCGCAGAAGCTTTGCAACGAGCAGGACGACTTGTCCTTGAGGTGGTGTGGGTAGAGCGAAAAGCCAAACATGCCGCCGTTCTGTGTGACCGCCTCGATCACATGGTCTTTCTTGTTGCGCAGAGCAGGTGACCACTTGTACGAGTTGGCATGAGTGATCGCGATTGGTCGTTCTGAGATGTCGGCGGCCTCAATGGTGGAGCGATCCGCAGAGTGGCTCATATCGACCACCAACCCCACGCGGTTCATCTCTTTGATGACCTGTTTGCCCATGCGCGTGATGCCGGTGTCTTCTGCCTCATAGCATCCCGTCGCAAGCAAGGATTGGTTGTTATAGGTCAACTGCATAAACCGCGCGCCCAGCGCGTGCAGAATTTCGATCAGCCCGATGTCATCCTCAATTGGGCTGGGGTTTTGAAACCCAAAGAAAATGGCGGTGCGGTTGGTCTCACGCGCGACATCAATGTCGCGCGCAGTTGTGCCTTTCATAATCAGGTCGCTATGAGTCTCAAACCAACGGTTCCAGCGTTCAAAATTCAAAACCGTTTCACGAAAGGTCTCATGATAGGCAATGGTGACATGCACCGCATCAACACGGCCTTCGCGCAATTGTCGAAAAATTTTCTCCGACCAGTTTGCATATTGAAGACCATCAATGCGCATCAAAGGGGCTCCCCTGCGTGGATATAGGCGGTCTTTACAGTGGTATAGAACTCCGCAGCCGCCTTACCCTGCTCACGCGACCCATATGAGCTGTCACCGCGCCCGCCAAACGGCACATGATAGTCCGTCCCCGCAGTGGGGAGATTGACCGTGACAACACCGGTGCGTGCGTTACGCCGAAAATGCGTCGCGCGTGCCAGATCGCGCGTGACAATACCCGATGTAAGGCCAAAATTTGTGTCGTTCACTGTGGCGAGCGCATGATCGTAGCCATCAACTTTGATCACCGCTGCCAAAGGCGCAAACATCTCTTCACGATTGATGCGCATGTCATTTGTGGTGTTCAAAAAGACGCCTGGCGACATATAGAACCCATCGTGTTCAAGGTCCAATCGGGCCCCGCCACAGGCCAGCTCTGCGCCTTCGGACTGCCCCAACGCAACGTAGTCCAGGTTTTCCTGAAGCTGTTGGGCGCTCACAACTGGGCCCATTTGAGTGCCGTCGTGAAGCGCGTGACCTACTTTCATGGCCTGTACGCCGGCCACCAGTTTTTCCACAAATGCATCATGCACCGCGCCGTGAACGATCAAACGAGATGAGGCTGTGCATTTTTGACCGGTACCGCCAAAGGCACCACCCAGAGCGACGGACACGGCCAGATCAAGATCGCCGTCATCCAGAACAACAAGCGCATTCTTAGACCCCATTTCCATCTGAACCTTGGTCAGGTTCTGTATTGCCGCGGTAGCAATGCCCTTTCCGACAGGCACAGAGCCGGTGAAAGAAATGGCATTGACAGACGGGTGCTCCACAAGCTGTTGACCGATTGTACCACCGGCCCCCATCACCAAAGAAAAGAGCCCATCAGGAATGTCTTGGCGGGAGATGATTTCAGTCAGTGCGACGGCCGAAGCCGGTGTGATGTTCGCCGGTTTCCAAATCACTGCATTGCCGTAGCATAAGGCTGGAGCAATCTTCCACGACGCTGTGGCCGTTGGGAAGTTCCAAGGTGAGACTATGGCAACCACACCAACGGGCTCGCGTCGCACATCAATTTCGACCCCGGCGCGCACGCTATCCGCATTTTCACCCAACTGGCGCAGACATTCCGCAGCGTAGTAGGTGAAGAATTGCCCTGCGCGAAAAACCTCCCCGCGACCTTCGGCCAGCGGCTTGCCTTCTTCCCTGCTGAGAAGCCAACCAAGCTCTTCCGCACGCGCCATCAATTCAGTGCCGATGCTGTTGAGAACCGCCTGCTTGCGCTCCATGCCATACGACGCCCATGCAACCTGCGCCCTCTGAGCCTTATCGAGCGCTGCATCCAGTTGGCCCCGACTGGCCTGAGCATATAGGCCAATCAAATCACTTGTATCCGAGGGATTTCGATTTTCAATTTCCTGATCGCCGGAGACCCATTCCCCTGCGATGAAATTGCAATTGATATCCGACATGCTTTGTTCCCCACGCGCTGGCCAGATTGGCCTTAGATCGATGAGACATCGTGGACTCTCCCACCAACATCAGTCAAACTCAAACTTCTGAAGTAAATTACAGAAAAACTGAAGCTATGATCAAAATTGATATGCTGCGGTGCTTTAGCACTGTCGCGCAGTTGGGAAACTTATTGGAAGCTTCCGCACGGATGAGCCGCACCCCGTCTGCGCTCTCGATGTCTCTCAAACAACTAGAGGGTCATCTTGATGCACGTCTCTTTGAGACAGAGCGCAAAAATAAGCTGACCCCCTTAGGCCAAGAAGTCTTTCGTTTGGCTCAGGCACAAATACGTCAATTCGATGAGACGGTTGCCTCGATCGAACATGCCGCTAATGCCCCAAGCGGGCTGATAAAAATTGCATCCATACCATCAGCCACAGGGCTCGCACTGCCGCAGGCCATTTCCACATTGATGGAGCGGAACCCCCATCTCAAAGTCGAATTGAGAGACATGGATAGCACGATGGTCGCTGAAGCGTTGCTGCATGGAGAAGCGGACATCGGCATCGCGTCAGGCTGCCAGCCACTCAATGGAGTGGACCGTGTCACACTTTTTGAAGACAAATTTGGCTTGCTTTGCGGCAAGGAGCACCCCTTGGCAAAAGCCTCCAGCCCACCCACACTTGATGCGATCTTTGAATATGCATTTATGAGCAACGATTTGTGCGGCCAACTGGATTTGAACGAAATCAGCAAAGCATCAACGGGTGCATTTCTAACGGTTCACAACACGCACTCTCTCATTGCGATGGCACGGACAAATAATTGGGTGACAATCCTACCACAGAGCGTGGCACGCACTTTGCCAGAAGAGCTCGTTTTTCGCTCAATTGAAGGGGTCACTCAGCGACGCATTGTTTCGTTGCTTACCAGTCAACGTGCGCGCTTTCCGAAATTACTTGAAGCCTTTTCCAACCTGCTGGTCCAATCTGACTGGACGTAATAGCAGCCGTTTTCTATTAGATCGCGTCCCCCAATCGCCAAGTCAAAATTTAGGTTAGGTGGGGTCTGTTGCGATGTGTTTAGGGCTGGTGTCTTCCGAGCGCAGCACGCGTTGGCGCTTCCCAAACCGCCCACCTTTGATCAACCTTCCCCGCTCTGCTGCGATAGCAAGTGACCAAACGGGTTAACTGGGGAGATATTCTTCACTCCAGGACTCGCTGAGATTTCCAGATTTGATCATCGCCTCAATGGCAGTATCCGCGTAGCCCAAATCCTTCAGTATTGCGCGTGTTGAAGCGCCAAACTTCTCGGCGGGCGGCAAGGCAGTGATCTTGCCTCGAACGGATCGCACCGCATAGGGGTCGAGCTGAATAACCTCATGCCCGCTAGGATGGTCTGGATAGTTCGAAAACGAGTAACTGCCATTGTCGGTGCCCGGTTTGCCGTCAGCATCACGTAAATTCATAGCGCGCAAGGAGTCGAGATTCTCGCAAATCACCGCACCAATATCTGCTGCTTGCAACCGCGCAACCCATTCAGATGCGGGTTGGGACAGAAATGTATAAGCTAGGAAAGCGGCACGCTCCTCTTCGTGCAAATCCGGCAATTCCTCAAGTCCCTCTACGTTGCGAAACAGTGGCAGGTCCGCCTCGTATGCACTTAGAAGAATGTGACGCGAAGCAGTGCTATAAAAACGCGTCAGCGCGTCGTATCCGCTGGCCTCCGGACCAGAGGGTTCTTCAAAGAGCCCACGCCCTTTGAAGTCGAAGGCAAAGGGCACCTGTAGTAACCCGCTGTTGGAGGACAACGATGTCCGCCCTCTTCCAATACGACCAAAGCGATATTTCTGGTAAAGAGCCGCAGCCACTCCCAAAGCGCCGCCAAAACCACACATCACGTCAATTGTACCCACATGAGCATGCTCCTCAGGGCGGTCCATGGCCCCCCCGAAGCGCAACATGATGCCCGTTGTTGCCTGTACGAGGTCATCATAGCCGATGTAGTCGGTTCTGGTTCCGCGACGCACACCACTAAAACAATCGAGTTTGCAGAACAGGGCATCAGGATTGAGTTTACGCAAGCTGTCCGCATCAAGCCCCATTTTTTTGATTTGGCTATCAGGTGCATTCCAGACAATCACATCGACAGTTTTGACCAGATCTTCAAACACCTGCCGTCCATGGCGTGAGGTAATGTCTGCTAGGATCGAGCGTTTGCCGCGCATTTGAGACATGCCATAGATGACAGTATTCCAGCTGTCATACATCGGATCAGCTGGCTCAAGTTTGATGACCTCAGCTCCAAATCGTGCCAGATAACTCGCCGAATGCGGTCCCGCGATCACATTGCACAAATCCAGAACGCGCACACCAGACAACCAACCTTCCTGCGCAAGATCCTCGGAGGGTTCTGGGAGATCTGTCCGGATCTTTTTGAGGATTTTTAGTGCTTCTTCAAATTCAACCCAGCGACGCGGGTGGGGCTGTAATGCCTCTTCGCCGCTTTCTTCCATCCAAACCACAGGGCCCGGCTGGGTCATATCGCCGTAAATGGGATCCCAGACATCGATCATTAAGCCAGAGGTTTCCGCGTATTCGTCGTGAATCCACTCCTGCAACCATCGCTGCGGGGCACCAGGAATCATCCCACGGCCGAACATCTTTTTCCACTCATGCGAGGTGCGGGTCATAAAGACCTCTTTCATCCGCGCAGATATCCTATCAGCCCAGTCCTTTGGCATTGGATAGACACCAAGGGAAGCCTCATGTTCCCATTCTGACCAAGGTTTGTATGTGTTTTCCTCAGAGGTCAAACCATCCTCAACCAACTCGTCATAGATGCCGAGCACTTCAAGACAGCGACGTGCGTGGTTCTTGTGGCTGGGGCAAACCACATAGAACATGCGGCCATCCTTGCACATGTAGCTGCGGAAAAACGGATCCATCAATTCTTGGAGATCTTCGTAGCTGACATTCATCGGCAGACCTTCGACGCGGCGGCGTTCGATCTCAGTCTCGCGCTGGGTTAGGTAGCGTTCGGGCATGCCATCGACCTTGATCGAATTGTAGCACAGACCTTCCATCACAGCGGCGGCCAGCGGCACCTCGATCTGATCGCCTAGGCCTGTGACCTGTCTGGATTGCAGCGCCAGAACGGTGGCAGACGCCGCGATTTGCGAGGCATAGGCTGAGGCAAGAGGCAAAGGAGAAAAGGAGGGGTTCAACCCCATCAGCACCCGGTTAAGTCCCATATCGGTAAAGACACCAGAACTGGCGGCGACAATGCTTTCATAGGCTCGCAATTCGCGCCGCTCTGCATCGTTTGAGGCAAAACCAGGGACCGAAATGGTGATCAACTCTGGTCGATCTTCGCGCATGGCAGCAAAATCAAAGCCCAGCTTGGCGAACTTTCCGGGGCGAAAATTCTCAACGAGAATATCCGCTTCGGCACAGAGCGCACGCGCCTTTTCCATCCCGCTTTCGGATTTGAGGTCTATGTTCACGATGACCTTATTACGGTTGAGCGTGGCATTGGCGGGGCTGTCCCACATCGGTCCTTCGGGCGGATCAATATGCACCACAGTGGCGCCCAGATCGCCCAGCAACATAGCAACAGCCGGACCTGCGATATACTGACCAAAATCCACGACCTTTACGCCTGTCAGCGGCAACTTGGAAAACGAATTACGCATGGAACCTCCAGGAAGACTTCTTAGATTTATTGATTTGAGGTGGCGGGTTAGTGATCGGCGAGAATCCAGCTTGAGGCTTTTTCTGCAATCATGATCGTGGGCGAATTGGTGTTGCCGCTGGTGATCTCCGGCATGACCGAGGCATCCACCACCCGAAGGCCCTTAACGCCCTTCATGCGCAGATGCGGGTCAAGAACAGCCGTGTGATCGTCCTCGCGCCCCATTTTGACAGTGCCCACCGGATGAAAGATCGTGCTGGCGATATCGCCCGCCAGTCGCGCCAGTTTTTCGTCGCTTTGGTATTGCACACCGGGCTTATACTCTTCTGGCGCATAGGGCTGCATCGCCGGTTGCCCCATGATTTCGCGCACTTGACGCAGACTATCTGCCGCCACCTTACGGTCGTCAGCGGTGTCCAGATAGTTGGGCGAAATTAACGGCGCATCACGGAAGTTGTCCGATGCAATCCGAACATGACCCCGGCTGGTCGGGTTTAGGTTACAAACGCTGACTGTTATGGCCGGGAAATCATGCAAATCATCGCCAAAGGCCTCAAGGCTGAGCGGTTGCACATGGTACTCCAGATTGGCATGTGTCCGGCTTGGATCAGAGCGGGTAAAGGCGCCCAGCTGGCTTGGCGACATGCTCATCGGGCCAGAGCGTTTAAACAGGTATTCCAGCCCGATCTTGGCTTTGCCAACCATGGAATTGGCCAAGCTGTTCAGGGTGCTGGTGCCTTTGACCTTGAAAACAGCGCGGATCTGCAAATGGTCTTGTAGGTTTTCCCCCACATAGGGTTGATCCATCACGACATCGATGCCGTGCTCTTTCAGCAGGGCCGCCGGACCAATCCCGGACAGCTGCAGGATCTGTGGCGAGTTCAGCGCCCCGGCAGAGAGCACAACTTCGCGTTTTGCGCGCACCTCTACGGGTTGCCCCGCACGGCTGACCCTAGCGCCAACACAGCGCAAAGCTCCATCGCTGTCTTTCTCAAAAGCCAGTTTTTCGACTTGAGCTTCAGTCCAGATGCTCAGGTTCTTGCGCTGCTTGACCGGGCGCAAAAAGGCCTTTGAGGTGTTCCATCGCCAACCAGACCGCTGGTTCACGTCGAAATAGCCAACACCGGCGTTGTCACCGCTGTTGAAATCGTCGGTCTTCTGGATGCCGGTCTCAACTGCCGCATCGGCAAAACTGTCCAGAACATCCCAGTTCAGCCGCTGCTTTTCGATCCGCCATTCGCCGCCATGCCCATGCATATCAGAAAACCGACTGTTGTTGCCGGTGACCGGGTCAGCGCCATCGTCCATCTTGTAATGGTCTTCATGCGCCTTGAAATCCGCCAGAGAGTTTTCCCAGTTCCAGGCCGCCTCACCGGTCACTTTGGCCCAGTTGTCATAGTCGCGCGCCTGACCGCGCATGTAGATCATGCCATTGATTGAGGAACAGCCCCCGAGTGTCTTGCCGCGCGGATAAAGCAGGCTGCGCCCGTTCAGCCCTTTGTCTGGTTGTGTTTTGTACATCCAGTCGGCGCGTGGGTTGCCGATGCAGTATAGATAGCCAACGGGGATATGAATCCATGGGTAGCTGTCTGGCTTTCCAGCTTCCAGCAGGAGCACACGATTTGCTGGGTCTGCGCTTAGCCGATTGGCCATCAGGCACCCGGCCGAGCCTGCCCCGACCACAATATAGTCAAACCCTTTGAAACCATCCGCCATATTCACCACCCATCTTTCAGCCGTTTCACCGTTGATTGCGCGCCGAGAGGGTTGGTGAACTCTTGGCATTCAGGCGCCGTTGGCTGCGCCAAGAAACCAAGCTGTTCAGGTCACGTTGCCTCCCAGAACGCGGTTTCAGCGATCTCTGACGGACAAAGAGCAAGAAACCTAATGACAAATCCCACAATGCAATATTAAAAAAATTTATATGGATCGTTACTCGAACATAAACAGCATCTTGGCTTTTGTGACCGTTGCCCGCGAAGGCAGCGTTTCGCGTGCGGCTGAGGTGCTGAACCTGACCCAGCCAGCGATCAGTCACCAGATCAAGCGGCTGAGCACAGAAACAGGAATCACACTGTTCACGAGAACCGCCAGCGGGCTACAGATCAGCCACGATGGGGCTGCAGTCCTGTCAAAGGCCCAACAGGTCCTCGATGCTATGTCTGATTTTCAGCGCAGCGCTCGTCAGCGCTCGGGACAAGTCAGTGGAAAACTCACTATTGGTACCATTGTAGATCCTGAATTCATTCGTCTAGGACGGATGCTGGCCCGATTGAGGACCGAGCATCCCGGTATCGCAACGGAGCTGGTTCATGGGGTAAGTGGGGACATTCTTGCATGGCTCAAGCGAGGCCGCATCGATGCTGGTTTCTATCTATGTGGTCCAGACGACCTGCAACAGCTCGAAGCTGAAAGCGAAGACAAAATACACGCAATTCGACTTGCAGATTTCCGATACCACGTTGTTGGACCAGCCGGATGGCAAAAGCAGATCGAAGATGCAAGCTGGGCGCAGCTGGCGACTCTTCCCTGGATTGGTACACCTGAGACATCTGTCCACTATCGGTTACTCAGCAAAGTTTATGGAGATCAAAACAATCTTCTGAACGTGGTTGCCTTGGTCGATCAGGAAGCATCAATGTTAGAAATGGTCAGATCAGGAATTGGCCTGAGCCTCTGCCGAGAGTCGATCGCGCTCCATCAGAAACAAACTTTCGGTCTGGCCGTCTGCAATACAGTGTCGGTGCCTGCTTGTCTCTGTTTTGTTGCTTTGGAGCGTCGCAACGAGAATCCAATACTTACTGAGGTCTTTGCCCTTCTAGAGAGTTCATGGTCGCTGTCAGAACGACACTGAGGAATGGATCAAGACTGTTTTAATCTCTAGTGGAAGTGACGCATTTGAAATGCGTTCACCCTAGTAATTGTTGTCTAATCCGATGTTTTGTTTGCGTTGGCTCTAGGAGACTTTCGGCATGCCTCTACTTAAAGGGAATTTTTAAGTAGCAGATTCGCTGCGATACAATACTGCTAGTTTCTCTGCAGCTTCCTGAAGAGGAGCAAGAAAACCAATTATCTCTGTCAATTGATAACGCTGAACAGGTGCGTGTATCGAAAGTGTCGCCACAAGCCTTCCCTGTGGATCAAGTATCGGCACTGCGATTGCCGCCATACCTGTCATAAACTCTTCGTTGTCGGTGGAGTAACCACGTTCGCCAATCACTTTGAGTTCCGCCCGTAGGATATCAGGAGATGTGATGGATTTTTCCGTTTCCGGCTTCAATGCTTGGGCATCAAGAACACCGTTCAGAGTCGCGGAACGCAATGTAGAAAGATACATTTTACCACTAGCGGTGCAATGAAACGGTACTTGCGTCCCTCTAGGTAACTGAATGCGCAAAGGCCATTTGGTTTCGACACGATCAAGGTAAGTCATACCTTCTCGATCCGGAATGGCTAGATTGCAGGTTTCACCAACTTTCTCTGCGACCCCTTTGAGGATCGCGAGTCGGGCTGTGCGCACCCGTTCGGAGGACATTGTATTCACAGCAAGGGACCGGAGGCGATCCCCCGGGCCATATGATCTCCCATCCAGATCACGCTGTAAAAACCCTTCTGTTTCAGCGGTTTGCAGCAGACGGTGAACGGTCGGCTTGGGCAATCCCAATGTCTCGATCAGGTCTGCGGGCTTGACTGCGACTCCTAAACGCGCAACTTCCTCCAAAATCATCAGCAACCGTAAGTTGGTTGGGATCTGTGTTTCTTTCGAAGTCATCGCGTCGTTGGGCATTGCATCACTTGTTATCTGTTTGGCAAGAGCATCAATGCAAGATCTGGTACAAGCGACACCAGAATCCAGACTGAGATCAGGGCTACTAGGTATGGCACTGTATAGGGAAGAAGCCGGAAATAGGGAACACCGGTCACTCCTGATGCGACATATAGATTCAACCCGTAGGGCGGCGTGATAAATCCGATGGACGCGCCCACAAGAAAGATAACCGAGAAATGAATTGGATCTATACCGACTGAGGCAGCGATCGGCGCCAAGATTGGCGCCAAAATGATTGTTACAGGCAAGCTCTCCAACACCATTCCCGAGAAAAACACAATAACCATCGATGTGAACAACACAGCATAATAGCCCCCCATCGAAGTGACAAAATCACCGATGACTTGCTGCGCGCCAAGTAAAGACAGAATTTGCTGCATAACGACCGAAATCGCAATCAGAGGGGCAAGAATGCCTGTGATCTGTGCTGAACGCACAACGATCGACGGGATTTTCGGGATCGTGAATCCCTCTACCACGAACATCTCGACATAGCTTTTGTCGGAAATTGGTTTATCGTCACCCGCCCCCATAATCTTATTGATTGGATAGCTGACTAAACCGGCGATTACGCAAAACCCCACTGTCACACCAGCTGCTTCGGTAGGAGAGAACTTACCAGTATAGATGCCCCACAAGACCAACCCGATGGCGAAAAAGCCCAGCCATGCTCCAAATGCAGTTTTCAAGACGCGGTTCATTTGAAGTGGGATCAGGTGGCCCCAACCATTTATCCGACAGATGATCCAGCAAGCTATCTGCATACCAATCACCATCAAAGCGCCAGGCAAGATTCCCGCGACGAACAGATCTGAGATGGGTAGGTTTAGCAAAAAGCCATACACAATGAAGATGATGGACGGCGGAATAATAATGCCGACGGTGCCACCGGCTGCAGCCGTTGCCGCAGAAAAGCGCTCGTCGTAGCCGCCCTTTACCATTTCTGGATGCAGCATAGACCCGATCGTCGCCGTCGTTGCCGAATTTGACCCCGAGATCGCCGCAAACAATCCGCAGGCGCCCAGCGCGGCCATGGCAAGTCCGCCACGTAGCCAGCCCAGACAGGCGTATGCAAAGTCAGAAAGCCGTCTGGCGATGCCCGATTGGTTAATCAGGTCGCCGGTTAAAATGAACAGCGGCATCGCCAGCAAAGCGAACCCTTTGTTGAACACGTTCAACAGTTCCGCTCCCATGTTATCAAGGGTCAGGCCGAGCACAAACGAACACCCGATCACCCAATAAGCAATGACCAAAAACACCGGAACGCCCAGCATAAAAAACAATGTAACCCCGAGAGAAATCAATGTGACCCATGTTCCGTCAGTCATCACACATCCCCTCCGATGACAGCTTGCTTGATCAGCGGCTGTCTGCTGCGCCAGTTCGAAAAATCGTCTTTCAGGTTCTCAAAAATCCGACCTACCATTAGGAGGAAAGCCAGCGGGGCCGTGATCAGAAACCACCACTGCATGATGTCATCAGTGCCCAAAACAATCTGAAAGTTCGAGGCAGACAAAGCCGTCACACGCGTTGTTGTCACCAGAGCAATCACTGCGAAAGCGAACCACAGCACAGCATCAAGCACCAGGCAGGCCATTTGTCCGTTAGGCGGCATAGCTGTTCTGAATTCGGCAAAGCTCAGGTGTGTGCGCAGTCGCACGTTAAAAGCTGCGCCGAACCAGGCCATGACCATAAACAGCAAGGGCGGAATTGTCGTGGACCATGGTTGTTGGTTGGAAAAAACGAACCGGTCGATCACCCCCCAAAAAATGATGAACGCAATGGCAAGATAACTCCAGACCATGATCGTACGCTCAAGATGTCGATCCAAAAGCGGCACTTTTGAGTAAATCCACATAACCATCAGGCCACCGAAAGCCGCAACAAATGTTCCAACTGCCCATACAGCATCGGATTTTAGTGCATTCCGAATTTCGTAGCTGTCCTGCGACGCAAAGGCGCTCAAAATCGCACCCAAATCGGCCCAAAAACCCATCAATTCCTCCCCCCTTGAAGCCCTCCGGACGAGCCGGCTCGATGGGCAAAATAGTCCAGTTGGCGCGAAATCGCGCCAACCTTTTTCATTTATGGAGTGTTTATGATTTCCACCAACGACGAGGTTCAACATTCTCAGGTTTCATTTCTTTTGGAACCTGACGCGCAATGTCATAGATTTCCTGATAGGTATCGATGCCACCGGCCCAGCCGTTCAGACGGTCACGCCATTTCTCCCAAAGTTGTGGCTGAAATTCCGGCGAACACATCTCTTCGGCCATCTTAATTTGGTCATCAGCGAGGAATGCGTTTCGGACATTGTTTTGCGCAAAAATAGTATCCGGCATCTGCGGGTCAGAATGGCCCACGGTTTTGACCAGCGCCGCTTCATTCGCCGCCTGAACATGAGTTTGCGCCCAATACGAAGACTCCATCACAGCATCCTGCAAATACCCTTCGAGACCATCAAACACAGCAGCGCTCATGGAGGTATGCTCCGTGCCACAGAAGAATTTGAGGTCGACCGACTGACTCACGACGGGCGACATATTGGCATATGCCACAGCCGACGCCCAGGTTTCTGCTCCATCAATCAAGCCTTGTTTCAGACCATCAAGGGTTTCCTCCCAAGCAACAGGAACCGGATTCAGGTTTAGCGCCTGCATTGCAATCCGCCCGAGTTGTGTGCCCGTGACGCGGTTTTTTGTCCCGAACAATTGCTCAAGCTTAGTTACCGTCGGTTTGTCTTCCCAACCTAGACCAAGCTGAATGCCACGCAGCTCACAGTGACTGAAAAGAAATTTCAAACCATGACGTTTTTCGAGCGGCTCCCGGAGAATCCGCTGTGACTCAGGGCTGTAGAGGAAGTGATACTGAGAGGCCCGGCCTGGGAACATGTAGGCATAGTCCAACACATTCAAATAGGGCGCGCCACCAGCAGAGTTTTGGGTCGATGCGGCGTAGATATCAACGATCCCTTGCTGGGTTTTTTCCACGCAAGAAGTCTGTCCACAGATCTGATTGTTGCCAATGAACTCGATACGAATTTCGCCGTCGGTGCGGCTCTCCAAATCACGGGCAAATTCAAGCGCACCAGCGCGTTCAATCAACAGGTTTTGGGCGTTGAAGCCTGCTGCGCCAAACTTCAACGTATGCTTCGCGGGTTTGGCAAAGCGTTTTTCATAGGTCGACTCTGCTGCGCTGGCGAGGTTGGCCAACGACATTGCCCCCCCGAACCCTCCGGCTGCCAAAAGCGTCGAACTCATACCAAAGCGCCCTGCAACACGGAACAGGTCACGCCGCGAAATTTTTTTCAGATTATCACCTACGCTCATTTTCTCTCCTCCCTAGAGTTACTTTATTGAGACTTGTGGTCTCATTATTAGTGACTTATTGAAAGATGACGCAAGGGAATTTTGAAATCCGCCAGAATCGAAGCTCAAGGGAACTCCATATGTCGCAGAAAACAGCCGACTTTCTGATAGTAGGAGCAGGATCAGCTGGATGCGTTCTAGCTAACAGGTTGAGCGCAGATTCATCTAAAAAGGTGATTCTTCTCGAAGCCGGCGGTCGCGACGTGAACCCTTGGATTCATGTTCCGGTGGGCTATTTTAAAACACTCCACAACCCGCATACAGATTGGTGTTACAAGTCTGAACCGGATCCGGGTTTGAGTGGTCGATCCCTCGATTGGCCTCGTGGAAAGACGCTTGGCGGTTCGAGCTCTATCAATGGTTTGCTTTATGTGCGCGGTCAAAAGGAGGACTATGACCGTTGGGCACAACGCGGCAACCGCGGCTGGAGCTACGATGATGTCTTACCCTTGTTCAAACGGTCGGAGTCACACGAAAGCGGAGAGAACGAATACCACGGCAAAGACGGAAACCTTTCTGTTTCACTGATCCGCGCCAAGAGCAACATTTCTGAAGCTTTTATCGATGCGGCAGTCGAAATGGGGGTCCCAAAAACCAACGATTACAATGGGGAAAAACAAGAGGGCGCAGGCTATTTTCACCAAACCGCGCGCAACGGATTTCGGTGTTCAAGCGCCAAGGCTTTCCTGAACCCGGCCAAAAAGCGCCCCAATTTGGAGGTGCTGACACACGCACATACCGAGTGTTTGCTGTTTGAACCTACGGATCCCAAAAGGGTGATCGGTGTGCGTTACTTGCGCAAGGGTCAAGCGCATGAAGTGATGCTCAATCCCGGCGGCGAGGTCATACTGTCAGCGGGTGCGATCGGGTCGCCACAAATTCTGGAACTGTCAGGGATCGGCCGCGGGACGATTTTGCAGAACGCAGGTGTTGAAGTGCGGCACGAATTGCCCGGCGTCGGTGAAAATCTTCAGGATCATTTGCAGATCCGCCTTGTGTACGAAGTCAATGTGGCCACCATGAACGACGCCATCAACAAGTTCATGCCGCGTATGGGTATCGGGCTGAACTATATGATGTACCGCAAAGGGCCCATGAGTCTGGGTGCCAGTCAGGTCTGCATTTTCGCAAAATCCATGGAGGGGCTTGAGACACCAGATATACAGTTCCACTTCCAACCCCTGAGCGCGGACAAACCAGGGATCGAAATGCACCCGTTTTCAGGCATCACCTCCTCAGTCTGCCAATTGCGACCAGAAAGCCGTGGCCACATCCATATTTCGTCACCGAACGCGATAGACTATCCAAAGATCGTGCCCAACTACCTATCGGCAACGGCTGACCAGCTGTGTGCCGTACGTGCTATCAAATTTGCACGGGCTATGACGCGGACTAAAGCACTGAGACCCTATGTCGTGCGTGAACATGTACCCAACAACAATCCTCAGACAGACGAAGAGCTGCTCAAATGCGCGCGCGAAATCAGCCAGACAATCTATCACCCCACAAGCACCTGCCGCATGGGTAAGGACGACATGGCTGTGGTAGATGATCGACTTCGTGTGCATGGGATCTCAGGTCTGCGCGTGGCAGATGCATCGATCATGCCGGACATTGTTTCAGGCAATACCAACGCCCCAACCATCATGATTGGTGAGAAAGCCAGCGATATGATTTTAGAGGACCGGCGGTAAATCCCAGCCTTTACCTCTTAGCTCGCATACTATCGAAAGCGGATTGGTACCAATGACACGCAGGTCGCCTTCAATTACATCCAGTTTCGGGATGCCGGTCCCAACGCCGATGACACTCGCATCACGCAGTTCAAGCCGGAGCTATGGAAACCAGACCGGACGCGCCTGACGCAGTTGATGGATCGTGTGCGGACGAGATGGCGACAAAGAAATCTTCGCGGAATTTTGGACATAATACTATGATCCTAAAACGAAAAATGGATGGGATCGCCGCCGCTCCCTTTTGTGGCGTTGATGCAAGCGGCGAAGGATACAAATTGCTATTCTTCCAACTGTTCTAAGTCGCGAATGATGATCTCGGTTCGGGTGATCTCAACCACGCCCGCGGCTTTAAGCTTGTCCAAAGATTGCGTTACCCATTGGCGAGTGGCGCCGACAATCGCAGCGATTTGCTCGTAAGTCACGGTGCGGTCAACCACAATTGTGTCTCCCTCTGGTCGGCCGGTCGTATTTGCGAGAATGACCAGCAATTGGCTGAGCCGTTCGGAAACAGAGCGCGTCCCCAGCATTTGTATAAGTGCCGAATAGCTTTTGCCTTTTGCGACGAGTCCTTCGATGACACCAACCGCGACGTCGGGCACTTCGCGCACCAGTTTTAGCAAGCTTGTGCCGGACAAGAACAAGAGTTCACATGGCTCCAGAGCGTCGGCGGACCAAACATGTCGCCCGCGAGCAAAGACCTCCGGCCCGCCAACAAAGTGGCCCGAACTCCAATATGCTAAAGTGATTTCGCGACCAGAGGGGCCTGCATAGTAGGTGCGCACGCGGCCACTTTCGATGATCCATACACCGGTATGAGGCGCACCCTGGTGGAAAATCCCTTCCCCTTTCTCGAAACGAGATCGAGAGCCGAGGCTACGGACACGTTTGAGATCTTCCTGCGACAGATCTGTGAGAAATCCAGCCCCTTCGTTGAGCTCAGCGAAATACTCCGAAAGGAAAATTGCGCCGAACTGGCTAGGTTGGTCGTCTGAAGTGATCGTCATGGGCGCCTTTGGGCTGCGAGGTAGTTGGCAATGGCGTGTATTTCGTCATCGGTGTCTGGCATCAAGCTAGCATGCGGAAGACAGCCGTCATGGGTTTCACGGCGCCCGTCGCGGAAGTCTTGCATCTGTTTGATCAGATAGCCAGCGTGTTGTGACGCCAAATGCGGCACCCCTAGATAGGAGACCTCCGCGTCATGGCAAGCGTCACATCCGCGCGCTACGAAATGAGTTTGCCCAACAGCATTGCCATCTCCAGAGGGGGCAGGAGGATCTTGTTGGGAAAACCACGCGACTACAATTGGGATTTCTTCCGGTTTTAGCTCGGAGACGATGCTGGCCATTTGGCCGCCGTCGTTGTGGCGGCTGCCTTCGAGAAATGCCTCTATCTGGTGGCGAATGTAGATAGGATCTTGCCCGCCTAAATGAGGAAAACGGGCGATAGCTGACGTGCCAAACAGGCCGTGGCACAGAGCGCAGCGTTCGTAGGGGGGAAAGGCTTCCGCGTCAAAATCCGCATTGGCCGGTGTTGCCAGCAGCGCAAGTGCCAAGCCTAGTGCCTTAAGATCCATGGTTATGGAGCATATGGGCGTGCGCGCTGGCTTTCATTACTTTGGCCACAACAATTTGCGTGCCGCCATCGGCGAAGGTCAGCGTGATGTGCACGTGATCACCTTCGGCCTGCGGGATTTGTGGGTGCATCAACATGATGTGCAGCCCTCCGGGCGCAAAGGTAACCGCGCTGTCAGCAGAGATTTGCAGCATATGCACGGCAGACATGGTGGCCACGCCATTTTTCTCTTCGCTGATGTGGAGATGCGCCATGCCATAGCCTTCGGCGCTTACGCCGACGAGTTCTTTGGATGCGTCGCTTTGGTTTCTCAGCTCCATGTAGGCAGCGTGGGCCATGCTTGAGGGCGGGGCCAACGGGACGTAGGCATTCTCAACCTTCAGCGGATCGGCAAATGCGGCAACGGGCAAAAAGGCAAGTGCGGTCAGCAAGCGTTTCATTGCGAGAGTTCCTTTCGATAGGTGATCTGCAGGCGCGCTAGAAATTCTGCGGTCGCCCCCGGATCAAATGGCGGCTGAAGTTTAGCGCGTAAGGTGCCATCGGGTGCAATCACTGAGACGGCGGAACTGTGTTGCACTTCGTAGTACCCCGTGGTGTCTGGCGGCATCAGCCGATAAAAGCTGTCGGTGGCGTCCACCAGAGAATTGATCTGATCTCGCGCGCCCGTGAAGCTTTGAAAATCTGGGTGGAAAAACTTTGCATATTCGCTGACGTACTCTGCGTCCCGGTCAGGGTCGACCGAGATAAAGATCACCTGAGGTAGATTGTCGGGGCGCACGCGCATGCCCGTTTCGGACACGGCGGCCTCCAGATTGCCAAGTGTGAACGGACAGACATCGGGACAGGACAAAAAGCCAAACATCAAAATGGTCCACTGATCCATAAGATCGTCTTGAGTGAAGCTTTCCTCCAACTCGTTTGCAAACGCAAAAACCGGCAGATCAATTGGAGCATCCAGCATGACACCCTGAACTTGCGCCTTGGCGGGCGCTGCGAGTGCCACTGCAAAACAGAAAACCACGAGCAACCCTCTCATGCGTTCTGCTCCTGAAAGGCCTTGCGGCTTTCAAGTTTAATGGTGTCCAAGCAGAATTGCCGTGCTTCAACGTATTCCGGTGAACTTGCCATGTCGGTGCTACGTGGGCGCGGAAGCGTGATTTTCACGTCCTCGATGATGCGGCCCGGGGCGGCGCTCATGATCAACACGCGATCGGCAAGAAAAACAGCTTCGTCCACGTCGTGCGTCACAAAGACCACCGTGGTTCCGAACTTTCGCCAGATGTCGAGCAGACTTTCCTGCATCATCAACCGGGTTTGCGCATCAAGTGCACCAAAGGGTTCATCCATGAGCAGCACCGACGGGTAGTTAGCGAGAGCACGTGCAATACCGACGCGCTGCTGCATGCCACCAGAAAGCTCCGCAGGATAGCGGTTCCCAAACTTCTTAAGGCCAACCAACTCCAAAAAGGTGTTGGCGGTAGATCCTGCGGCCGTCCGGCTTTGCCCCGCCATTTTGGGGCCGAAGGCCACGTTTTCGTATACCGTTTTCCAGGGTAGAAGAGAGTACTGTTGGAAGACCATCCCACGATCCGGACTTGGGGCTTTGACTTCAATACCGTCTACCGTCACAACTCCAGTTGTCGGCTTCACATAGCCAGCTATGGCGTTCAAGAGGGTAGATTTACCACAGCCAGAGGGACCGAGGATGCACACGAATTCGCCAGCCTCCATGGTGATCGAAGTGGTATCCACTGCGCGGTGCGACTTCGCCCCTGAGCCAAAGGTGATAGACACGTCATCGACGACGATCTCAGCTTTCTTTTCGCCCCCGCTTCCGACGATCTCGTTCGGCCTTTTGAACTTCAAAACATCAAGCATGGAGAGGTTTTCCTTTTGGTGAGGCAAAAGCACGACTTTTGCGCCAAGCAAGAACAATAATCATTGTGAACAGCAGACCAAAACCGAGGCCTGAGAGCAGCGGCCCCATGGTTTCCAGCGCGAGAGAGGTCGAAACGCCGAGGCCGAGCATGGCCAACCCGACCACCCAAGAAGGTGTGGCGCAGCAGACGACCCAGCTCATGGTGGCGTTCGTGATGGCCACAAGCAGTGTGCCCAAGCCTGTTGTGGCATGCAGCGTGGCTGAGGTGCCTTGCGTGTGGGTATCCTGACGCATCAACACCAAACACCAAGAGGTCATGGCGCCCAGAAGACCGAGAACCAGCAGGCGTGAGGGTACAATGTTTAAGCTCCATTCAGAAATCCCGGTGCCATAGTCGTAGTTCATTTTCCCAATTTCGATCAGCCACTCTTCCCAGATGATACCGAGTGCATCGCGTAGGGAGGGCGTTGATTGGAGTATCCATTGCGCGTTTCCGATCCAGTCATAGAACGTCACGTAGTTCGGAAACGCCTGAAAGCGCACAATCAGGGCAAGCATCATGAACACCTGAAACAGCAGCGCAAAACCCACGCCGTGCAACAGCAGGGCCTTGTAGTGGCCTTTGAGGCTATGATTTAGAGTGCGCAGGATGATCATGTGCGAGCGCGCTCCTGCCACTTCAGCATAGGGCGCGTGATCAGCTTTATCGCCGCTGTTGAGCCGGTGCCTAAGAAACCGATGACCAACATGCCCACAACGATGTCCTGATAGTTGATCAGGCTATATGCATCCCACGTGAAGTAGCCGATGCCGTATTGGCCTGAGATGATTTCACCAGCTAGCAACGAGAACCAGCTGACGCCCATGCCAATCGCAAGCCCGGCGGCGATAGAAGGAAGCGCAGCTGGGATCACCACGTGGCGGAACACATCGATGCGACGTGCGCCCAATGATTGCACCGCCCGGACCAGCACTTCGGGGGTCTGCTCCACGCCATGAAGGGTATTCAACACAATTGGAAACAACGCCCCTAAGAAAGTTATGTAGATGATGGAGCTTTCCTCCGTCGGCCACATCAGAATTGCGAGCGGGATCCAAGCCACCGCTGGTATTGGACGGACAACTTCGATGTATGGCATGATGAAAGCACGCGCGATGCGCGACCGCCCCATAAAGAGCCCAATACAGATCCCGAGCACCGTGGCAATAGAATAGCTGATGAGGATACGGCGCATAGAAACGCCGATGTGTGTCCAGAATATTTCGGTCTGGATATGGCCAACAAAGGCAGTGAAAACACGCAGAGGCGACGGGACGTTTTCAAAATTGATGTAGAAGTCGAGATTGACCTCGGTCACAACGTACCAAAGCAGGACACCGGTGGTCATCGAAAGGGCAATGACGCCCAAACTTTTGAGTTTATCCACGGAGATGTAGTCCCAAAATGTGGTCTCCAGTGCCGTTTGCGCCGATGACTGGGCCGCTGCGGGCTCCGCCAACACATTTGGCGTTTCGGTTTCGGATGGGAGCGCTTGCGCCATGCTGGCCTCTCTGTCCTGTCGTCAGGTCAGGGGCGCCACAATACCAGCGCCCCTCAATTTTAGATGTGAAACGATCAGCTCTCTGAGATGAAATCCGCAACTGCTTCGTCGAAGGATAGAAGAGCACCTTCGTTTGAGGCGGCGTAGGCTTCCGCCTCGCCTTTGCGAAGGAATGTCGCGTATTCGTCACCTGCTTTCACCCAAAACGCCGTTTTACCGAAGAGCTTCAGGCCAGTCTCCACATCATAAACGTACGTCGCATTGACCAGCGCCGCAGTAGCTCGGATCTCGGCCATGGCATTCAGGAACTCTGGTAATGTCTCGTAGGAACTAACACCGTCCCGAGAATGCCAGATCTCCACAGGAAGCCCCTTGTTGGCCTCAATCGGATCTACCATCGCGCTCTTGTCGGCTTCATAGTCCACACCCAGATCAGCATAGGCGGCTTTGATGTAGTCCTCGGTGATCCATGCTTCAAAATCCAGCGGCGGGATGGCTTTCTCTTTCACCAAGACACCGTGGTTGAATTTCAGCGCATCGACCCATTCGGTTTTGATGGAAGGCTCCAACGTCAGATGCCCACCTTCAGAGAAATAGAGATAAAGCACCTCTTTCTCGACACCGGTCCAGCCCTCCATCTCAGACACGGCGCGCATTGGGTCCTCGCGGATCCATTCGCCCGCTTCCCAAACGGCTTTGATGAAAGCCTGCACCACTTCAGGATACTCAGTGGCAAAATCTTCACGCACCACAACACCGTGCAGATAAGGCACTCCAGTTTCCGAGCCATCATAGATTTTGCGACCAGTGCCGCGGAATTCCATAATCTCCGACCATGGGCAGAAATCAGAATGCGCGTCGATCTTGCCCGCTGCAATGTTGGCTGCACCAACTGCCGGACTTTGGTTTTTCAAAACGTAGTCATCCGCCGGTATGCCATTGTCTTGCATGGCCTTCAGCAACATGCCCCAAGCGGCCGAACCAACCGGGGTCGACACGTCTTTGCCTGCAAGATCTTCGATTGAGTAGACGTCGCTGTCCACCGGCACAACAATCGCGTTGCCAGATCCTTTCAGGTTGTACCCAGTTCCAGCCACATACAAAGTACGCAGGCTATCGGTTTCCTGGAACTTCGCACCATTCACAATCAGCGGGTAGTCTCCCATCACGCCAAAATTCAGCTTATTGGCCATCATCTGGTTCGTGATCGGACCGCCAGAACTGTAGTCAGCCCATGCGACGTCGTATTCGGCATCCGCATATTTGCCGTCAGTAGGCAAATACTTTTCCAACAGCCCGAGTTCCTTCACCACGATGCCTGCGGTGTAGGTGTCGGTGCACATGGATTGGTGGCCTACAGCGATTTTGATTTTCTCTGCTGAGGCGATCCCTGCCAGTGGCATTAGCACTGCAGCCAGCAGCACGGATTTATATGAGGTTGGCTTTGTCATTGCACTCTCCCTGTGAGATTGAGCTTTCGCTGCACATAGGATGCGCGCCAGAAGGGCAGACTCAAAATTAGTGAGGGGCATAAAACGCGAAAAATGGAGGTTATACTTACTTTGCCAAATTTTCAGGCGGAGAATTGCTGCGACTGCATCATTTTCTCCCGACAGATTCGCAAAGCCCCACGAATCGCCAAAAAATTATACTGAATAAAATCAAATACTTAAGTCAATTTATGAGGTGCGAAAAGCACCTTTCTGGAGGGTTCCAGAAGGGTGCTGAATTTTTCAATAATGTCGCCGGATTGGAACTATGCGGCGAGCTTTCCAAGCGCCCAGCGCACGTTCTTGCGCACATCGGGGTCGTTGTCGTTTGCGTATTTTTCGAGGAACTGCACCGTTTCCGGCACCGCCAATTCTCCCAGAACCGCCGCACATTCTTTGCGCAGGTTTGGCACCGGCAAATCCATCATTGGACCAATTTTCATTGCTGCTTCTGTGGCGCCAAGCTTACCCAATGAGCGCACCGCCTTCAGGCGGACCTGCCAATAACTGTCGTCCAGCGCGGTCAGCAGGTTGGGCACGCAGGAGGTCTCGCCAGATTTGGCCAGCGTTTCTGCAGCGGATTCACGCACGATCCACTCCGGATCATCCAACGCTTCGATCAGTGTTTTTTCTGCGTGTTCCGACTTGGAAAAACCCAGCGCGGCCACAGCAGCGCGGCGTACCTTTGGCTCTTCATCATTCGCCGCATCCCGGAGAGCTGGCAGAGATAACTCATCCTGAAGCCAACCGACCACACCGACAGCTTCAACCCGAACCGCCGCAGAAGAATGTTTGAGCGCTTCAATGGCAGGGCCAATGGCCTCGGGGCGTCTTAATTCTCTGATCCCTCCCAACAAAGCCGCAAGAACAGTTTCATTTTGTTCTCCGAGATGGGGTAGGATTGAGTCCCCTGAAGCAGGGTCTTTCAATTCAGTCAAGCTGACGGCGGCGGCGGCGACCACGTCAGGCTCTGGGTCGAACAAGGCCGTGACCAACGCCGCTGCGGTGTCTGGACCGTCAAAATCTGTCAGCGCGATGGCGGCTTGTTTGCGCACACCTGCGTCTTTGTCTGAAATCGCTCTGGCAATGTGAGGAATAGCCTCCGGATCCGCACTGTCAGCAAGATCCATGACCGCCATGATACGCCCACCCGGCGATGGGTCATCTAAGCCTTCAGCCAACTCAGAGATGTCGTCAAATTCTTCGAAAAATCCGCTCATTGATCAGGTCTCACTTCAGCAAATAGGGAAGGTTGACCGTAACCGCATCTGTGGGGCAATCGGCCTCACAGGGCATGCAGTACCAGCACTCGTCATATTTCATATAGGCGGTTTTGGTGCCGTCGTCTTTGACGGCGATCCGCAACACGTCGAGCGGACAGACATCCACACAGACGGTACAGCCTTTGTCGGCGATGCACAGATCGTCGTTGACAACAACGGGAACGGTTGTGGCGGTTTGTGCGAGGGGCATATGTGTTTTCCTTCTTACTCTGCCGCAACCGTGGAGCCGACACGCTGCTCGTAGTAGGCGTTCTTTTCGTCTTCGGCGATTTCCACCACGTAGGGCTGCACCTCTTTCTTGGCGTGGGACGGTTTGCCGTTGGCGCCCTTGGTCAAAATGGTGTGGCAGAACCAGTTTTCGTCGTCCCGTTCGTATTCCACTCGGTTGTGATAAAGCCCCCAACGGCTTTCCGTGCGGTAGATCGAAGCGGAGGCTGCCATGTCGGCGCAATCCAAAATGGAAGAGGCCTCAAGTGCGCGCATTAGCTCGTGTGCGTCACGCACATACATGCCTTGCTCCATGTCATCGCGCACTTCTTCAAAACGCTGTTGCGCCAATTCCATTTTGGCCGTGACTTTTGGAGGCTGCAGATAGTCATTCACCAAACGACGGGTTTTATACTCGATCTGGTTGGGTGGAATGCCATCGTCGCGTTTGGTCGGCGCGAGCACGCGGGTACGTTCTGCTTCCACCTCGCCCTCGTCAAAGGAGGCAAAATCCACGTCTGCGATGAAGTCCGCCGCATCCAATCCGGCAAAGGCGCCGTTGGTGAAAGCACCGAGCATATAGTTGTGAGGCACGTTGGCCATATCACCTGCCGCATAGAGCCCTGGAATGGTGGTGCGTGCGTGTTCATCCACAAAGACACCACTCGCAGAGTGACCGGAGCAAAAACCAATTTCAGAGATGTGCATCTCGATCATCTGCTTACGATAATCGGTGCCACGACCTGCGTGAAAATGTCCTCGCGTTGGACGCTCCACAATGTGCAGCACGCGCTCGATCTCAGCCACGGTTTCTTCGGCCAAGTGGTTGAGTTTCAAATATACTGGCCCCTTGCCGCCCTGCAGTTCGTCATAGAACTCCTGCATCATCTGGCCCGACCAATAATCGCATTCAATGAAGCGTTCGCCTTTAGCGTTCGCCGTGTATCCTCCCATTGGCCCAGCGACATAGGCACAGGCCGGACCGTTGTAATCCTTGATCAGCGGATTGATTTGATAGCATTCCAAATTCGCCAGCCCGGCGCCTGCGTGGTACGCCATAGAATACCCTTCACCGGAGTTCGACGGGTTTTCGTATGTGCCATACAAGTAGCCAGATGTCGGCAAGCCCAATCGGCCAGCAGCCCCCAAGCCCATGATCACGGCTTTGGCACGGACGGTCAGGAACTCCGCAGTCCGTGTATTCACACAGATGGCACCGGCAATGCGCCCTTCGCCAGTCAGTAAGCGGGTGGCCATGAAGCGGTTAACGATGTTGATGCGCGCCTTGCGCAGTTGGCGATATAGCGCCTTCTTTACTGTGTCACCGTTGGGCATCGGCAAAACATAGGTGCCGATGTGGTGCACTTTTTTGACGTCATATTCACCGTTCAAGTCTTTCTGAAAACGGATGCCAAACTCGTCGAGTTCTTGAATTATGCCATAACACTCTTCAGCATAGCGGTAGACAGCAGCCTGATCACAGATCCCATCATTCGCGATGGTGATTTCTTTGGTGTACTGCTCTGGTGTAGCGTAGCCGGGAATAACTGAATTGTTCAGCCCGTCCATGCCCATGGAAATGGCGCCAGACCGTTTCACATTTGCTTTGTCCAAAAGCACCACATTGGCTTTCGGGTTTTTGCGTTTGGCTTTCAGCGCGGCCATTGGTCCGGCGGTGCCCCCGCCAATCACCAATATGTCACAGTCGATCTGTGAAATGCCGTCTAAAATCTCATCCATTGCGGGCTCCTTGCTGGCTTTGGCACTAGCGTCTCGCCGCAGCGCGGCGTGATATGTCAATTAATTGTCAAGCTGGTCGGAAAGTTCACGCAGATAGACAAATGGGTAGATTGCATGGTCATGACCGTCTGAAAAATGAACATTCACGCCTGCAGGGCCGAACTGATGTAACGCGGTGATCGACAGGTCAGGCGCAACTTGGACGCAACCAAAGTCGATCTTTTGGCGAATCGTCCAAGCGTCGCGCGCCTGCTCTCGCAAGTATGCAGCAGGCAGGGTTGTGACGTCGCCGTCATGCCATGTGATGTCGAGCGCTTTGCAGTCGTCTGTAGCTGTGAGTTGGTCGATCATTTGGTATCTCCGCAAGTTCTGAAAGAACCATGCGGCACACACGCGAGGACCAAATAGCAATTAGTTTACGGACAGGCCTTCTGCAGCGCGGCAAAACAGCAGAAACGCGAAAGGGAACCCACAATGACCTATGTTGTCACCGACAATTGCATTGCTTGTAAGTACACCGACTGTGTGTCTGTGTGCCCGGTGGATTGTTTTTATGAAGGCGAGAACATGCTCGTCATTGATCCTGATGAATGCATTGACTGTGGCGTTTGTGAGCCGGAGTGCCCGGCAGATGCGATCCGCGCCGACACGGAGCCAAACATGGAGCCGTGGGTGGCTTTCAATGCAAAATATGCGGCGCTTTGGCCAGTCATCACCGAGGCGAAAGAGCCTCTCGCCGAAGCTGACACGCTCGACGGGCTGGCGGGTAAACTGGACACTCACTTCTCTGAAGCTCCGGCGTCTCAGGCTGTATAAGGACACATGCTATGAATGCTCCTGCAAAAATTCTTCCTGACTCGCAAACCATCACCTCCGTACACCATTGGACCGAAAGCCTATTCTCGTTTAGGGTCACCCGCCCACAATCACTGCGTTTCCGGTCTGGCGAGTTTGTTATGATTGGTCTGCCAAATGAGGACGGAAAACCGCTGTTGCGGGCCTATTCTATCGCGTCACCCAGCTGGGACGAAGAGCTTGAGTTCTACTCCATCAAAGTCCCGGACGGCCCTCTGACATCGAGGCTTCAGAAAATTGAGCCGGGCGACGAGATCATTTTGCGGCCCAAGCCTGTTGGGACTTTGGTCTTGGATGCGTTGCTTCCCGGAAAGCGGCTTTGGATGATCGCGACAGGCACCGGTATTGCGCCTTTCGCGTCTTTGCTGCGCGACCCGGAAACTTGGGAATCTTATGATGAGGTCATTGTCGCCCACACTTGCCGCACCAAAGAGGAACTATCATATGGCGCGGCGATTGTTGATGTGTTGCCTAACGATCCGCTCATTGGCGAGTTGGTTAGCGACAAACTGCGTTACTACCCGACAACGACACGTGCACACTCGGCCATTGAGGGCCGTATTAGCGATCACATTCGCGACGGCCGCGTATTTGAGGCGTTGGGCATTCCTGCGTGGCAGCCGGAAGCAGATCGGGTCATGATTTGCGGGAACCTCGCGCTCAACAAAGACATAAGGGCACTGTGCAAAGGCCATGGTCTGTTGGAAGGGGCAAATTCCGACCCAAAACATTTCGTTGTTGAGAAAGCCTTCATTGACTAAGCCAAATCCGCTTTAGATCTTCAATGTCCACAGTACCGAACGTCACGCTGTTCGGCGTTACAAAGGCAGGTGTCCCCGCAATGCCCAGCGCAATCGCAAGATCGCGATTATACGCAATGCGTTGGGAGATCTCTTCGCTTTCCATGACCCGCTCGACTGTGGAAAAGTCAAGTTCCTCGCCCTTCGCGATGGACGCAAATCGTGCGCTATTTAGCGGCCCCCTGAGGTTCCAAAGTTCCTTGTGCACGCGCGCATAAACGCTTTCACCTGCCACAGTTTTTACAGCCAAGACAAACCGCGCCGCGCGCTCCGATCCTGGAGTCAGGATAGGAAGATGGCGCATTTCGATCCGCACCTTTGGATGGGACTCAACCAAGGTTTCCAAATACGGATGCACGGCTTTGCAAGGCGCACATTTGTAGTCAAAGAACTCGATTACCCTGATCGGTGCGTCGCTGTGTCCAATCCCCAAAATGGGTGGCTCATCAAACAATTCTGGGTGGTTCGAGAGTTTAGCGCGCAGCGCTTGCTTCTGCTCTTTCGCTGCCAAGACTTCGAGCGCCTCGATAATGACTTCCGGGTTGTTTAGAATGTACTCGCGGATACGCGAATTCAAATCCCGCTCATGCGCGACGGACACTGAGGCGAGCAGCAATAACGGCAAGAGTGAAAGAAGAACGCGCATCGTTTCGTTTCCAAGGATGAAACATCCTATGCCCCCTAGAAACGAAGCGTCGCACATATTGCTTTGTTCACTCCCCAAACGCGCAACATGCTCAAAGACCTAACAGCATATAGCGCGTTCGCTCAATTCTCCTGCAAGTTTGAAAGATCACGTTGCCTACTTCAGCGCTGTCAATTGCGCATCCAGAATAGACAGTTTCCGATACTTTGACCACCTAAGCGACACCAAGTCGGTGTGTTTAGATAAAGGCTGAAAAACGCCCGTCCCGCACAGCCACCAAATTGCCCAAGAACACATTTCCGATAAAAATCAAAAATTTATGTCACTTTTTCGGAAGCTTTTTATCTTTGCCAACTGCCGGTCTGACGCCGGAGAACAATAAACGTCAGCCACCGCAAAGCACAGGAAACGAACTGCGCAAAGTTGAGCAGGTCACACCATATTTAGCGCGAGAAATTGAACGCATTCTCGTTTTGGCCTTCAAAGCGGAGACGCCCTGAACTCCCCAAAAACTAGTTATACTCATCCCGCTTTCGCCTAGACGTTCATTCCCTGCACCTCATTCCCTCATACCGGCCTTCCGTAGACCTGAAATGTAGTGGTTCTCCTCGCCCTCGATCGCAAAAACATTCCGCGCCAAAATTGAGGCAATACTATCATCTGGATGCAGTAGAAGAGCGGTCTCTAAAGACTCTATTGCCTCTCCCTGACGGCCCAAATGCGCGTGTGCGGCAGCCAGCACTCGGTAGAGAGTGGCATATCCAACATTGAGGTTTAGCCCTTCTTTGGCCAGCCGTACTGCGGCTTCATCGTCGCCAACCTGTAGCGTAGCCATTGCGAGCCCACCTCTGATTGACAGCGCCCAGGGACTTTTTCCTCCCAAAACAAGAGCTTTCTTAAAACAATCAATGGCCGCAGTGTTGTCGCCGATCCAAATATACGACCAGCCACTCAAAGCTAAAGTGACAAAATCAGATGACGATTGACGCAGCGCGTATTCAACTATCGCGCGCAGGTGAGCTGGCTCCCGATGCTGCGAATAAGTTGTTACGCCAAGGGCAAGGCGTAAAAGAGAATGGTTCTCCACCAATGGCGCAGCTGCCGAGCACCAAGCCGGTACAAATTGTGCGTATTTTTGTGCTACTTGCTCATAACCCATCACGGTTGCGGACAAATAAGAGACAAGGGCCAACGCAAACGGATGCGGCAAAGAGGGATCTTTTTGAATCGCCGCGCTCGAATACTCCAAAGCAGACGCAAATGCGTCCGGATCCAGTCGATCTATAGCGATTTGACCGCGCAATTCACATTGGTGCGCTGTCATGTCGTCGATCGACAACTTATCTAGCTGCCGACGTTCGCTATCAAATGTCGCCGTCATAATCTGACTCGTAAGGAGTTCAGCTGTTTCATCCTGCCAGTCAAATGCATTGCCCAAGTCACCATCAATCTTGGTGGACCAGAGTTCCAACCCGTCCGGGTCCGTGTATTTAATTTCAAGCCTGAGACGGTCGCCACTTGCCCGTATTCGCCCCGACAAGACATAGCATCGGCGGCCCGTTTCTCTTGCAGTCACCGAAAGCCAATGCGTCGCGCCAAGATAGGTCATCAAGTCACCGGTAAGCGCATCCGAAAGCTCACTGATTTCATCCCGCGGATCGGACGTTTCAATACAGCAAATAACAATCTGAGGCCGTTGTGATGCACCAGTATCGATCGTTTTTTGTCCTGGGAGCGAGCCTCGCGTCCACACACGAACTGGTCTCGAAATATTCTTTAGATCATGTTCGCCGGCATCATCAAATGAGGGCCGAAGAGTTCCATCTAGACTTCCAAATACAGCATCAGAAATCACAATACTGCCGGGCGCAGCAATTTTCTCCAACCGGGCCGCAATATTTACACCGTCGCCAAAAACATCTTCCTCCTCTTCAACAACGTCGCCAAGATGCAGGCCCAGGCGAAGTTGAATATTTGGAATTTTCTGGCTTAAATCTTGTGCGAGTAGATCCTGAATTTGAAGCGCACATGTGGCAGCATCCGCAGCTGCGCTAAACAGGACAATCCAGCCGTCCCCCATGCTTTTCACGACCCTACCACGCCGAGAAGCCACCGTAGGGCCGAATATTTCCGTTCTCAGCCGTCTAAGAGACGTTAGGGTTCCCTCGGTATCGTCACCAAGCAACTTAGAGTATCCAGCGACATCTGCCGCCAACACCGCAGCGAGACTTCGCCTCATGCGTGAGTTCCCCATACTGTATCATTCTGCTCGCCTAGACAATCTTGGCCAAGGCACGGTCAAATAACAAGTATTTCGTCATCTCGGAAACGATGGGAAGGGGCAAGAATGGAGATCCTTGGCATTAATTTCTGTCGTTGAAAGAGAGCCGGAAAGGGTTAACACTCTGAAATGAAGTCTCTTATGAAAGGTGACCGTAGTCATGCATTTGGATTGGAGCCATGTTCAAATTCAGTTGAAAGACCTGGGGTGTTACTCCGGAAAAGTTGACGGAATCCGAGGACCTCAGACCAAAACCGCGATCCGAACCTTTCAGAAACGCATGGGACTAGAAGACGATGGCGTCGTGGGTGAAAAAACACGGACCGCTTTGAACGCACACTGTTCAATTCTGGATTGTTCGGTTTCAACTGCTGCCGAGCTTGTGAAAGTTTCATATGCCGTCAAGAAGAAGGGGCTCAATGAAATCAATAAGTCCCTGAGAAAACAACATGGTCTTTGGATTGTAAGTCAGTGTCCTGTGCCAGGAGTTGAGGCCTACATGCTCAACAACAGGTGTTTGTTGGTTCCAGGAAGTAATTCATTTTGGGACTATGCGAAGTTTAATCTACGCCTGTTAAATTTCGGAATGCCGCGGCTTACTCTGAGATTGAGTAAGCGCGATCGGCAGGACGACAAGAATACTGTCCGGGCTGATTCTGGGATTGTCTGGCACCAGGGTTTCTTCACGCATGCGCACCATATCAACAAGTGGATTGGTTCGGACCCGGCCAATTGGCCACGACTGATTGTAGGACATTCTCTTGGCGCGGCCTCCGCTCAGATCCTGTCCACGATCTGGTCCACACCTTCAATCGGTTTTGCCGCGCCTCGAATTCGCAAGTCAGCCGTGCCGTCTAAGTATAGGAACCTGTCTTTATCTATTTGTAGAAACGACGACCTCGTGTGCCGTTTCCCTCGTGGCTTTAAACGGATGGGGGAGTCCAGAATTCTCATTCACAAATCTCCGGCAAAGGGACTAAACCACAAAATGTCCGCGTATATTGACGCAATGCAAAACAGAGTCTCCGGTTTGGATATTCCGAGACGATGGGATCCTTAACTGGATGGCACGGGGGATTGGATCTCTTATTCAAACCGTGGCGAAAACTGGTATCTGCTGTGTTACACGAATATTGCCCAATCTCGGGCGAAGCACGCATATTGCGGTTTTAAAACAGGAAGAAGTTGATCGGAGCAACCTGACCAAATCTTCTCCGAGCCAACCATGAGTTCCTCATCCACCCGCTTCTCAACCAGAGTAAACGTGCCCTCGAAACCTTCGAAGCAGACAGGTTGCTGATTTTACTGTGCAGGTCAGAGGTGTGATATTCGCGGATGTCAGAACTTCGGCGACCTTCAACTGTGTAAGATCATAACCGTGAAGCTTGCTGCCGATCTCCATGCTGAGGGGAGCAAGGTCACGATGGTTGTCGGCAATCTCGCATACCGCCCCGATCCCACCTTCCTCCTCGGAAGTCAGTTTCCTGTTGTTGCGGGAGCTTGATGTGCTTGAAGGGTACCACAAGAATACAGCAGCTTGAGAATTGCAGAGCTTCTCTGCAAGATCACGTAGACGTCTGCTTTGCAGAATTCCATCATTCGGTTTCAGTCCAGCCAGAAGTGCCTTGGGTTGTCGATCAGCTTTGTGACACCAAGTTGAGCCATCGCTCTGCGTAACTGGAAAAGCGCCGATTTCTTGGTTTTTGGATTGAAAAGCTGCTCCCAGATTTCGCCGGCTTGTCAATCAACATTGCGGCGCCAATACTGGTTCCAGTCTGTGACAGCGCGGCCTCGACGCGGCCTTCGCGGAGCGAATTGAGCATACCTAAGTAGTCTGAGTTTCTCGCAAATGGGCCTTCGACGATGATCTTTCTTCCACCGCCAGTCAGGTCAAGGCAACAATCAGTCATCAATGCAAGATAAAGAGAGAGCGCGTAGATGCGTTGACCATCCGTCTCAGGCGGGGCAGACCACTGCATCTTCTTTCCGGGGAATGGCCCGCTGCCCGCTACCACAGACGGCAGCAGCATAATCTGTTTTTTGTGCACCTGATCGCGATCCCGATCCGTGGGAATCACGTCTGAACCGTTGCGTATGATTTCGTATTCTCTCCCCCCCATAAACCGGGCGGAAGGCACTGGTTCACCTAGAGCATTTACATTGATCAGGGTGTCTCGTTGGGCATCCAGTTGCGGTGCCCGCTTGCCGCCCAAGGTCATGCAAACCACCCAAGTTCCCGTAGAGACAACGGAGATCGACTGGGAACCCTGATTGAGATACGGCACCAAAGATGCGTTGCTATCATGAATGCCACAAACAACCGGCGTATCAGGCGAGAGGCCGGTAGTTCGACTGACGGTTTTGTCCAAATTTCCCAGGTCATCAGAGGACTTCCGTGATGGGGCAAGTTTATCTGATATCCCCAACTGCGCGACCAGAGACGACGGCTTTCTGTCCCATGGGTTCCAAAGATCGGTGTGGCATCCAAGTGATGTTACATCGCAGGCGAGATTTCCAGTCAGCCTATACCCCCAATATTGCGGGTAAGTGATCACGTGTTTGGTGCGGTCCAAAAGCGTTGGATCGGTGACAAAGAGCCAATGCAACTGCGCCCCGACATTGAGGCCGCCCGGCAATCGAGGCGATCCGGTTTCCGAGAAATCCGGCCGTATCTGATCATAGACATCTGCCAAGCCATCAGGCCCGTCGTGCTCGTAGTCTAACATCGGACACGCCAGCGCACCGTCTTCGTCCAGCAGCACGATGGAGGCGCCGTGCGTTGTTACAGAAATGGCGTCAACACCGTGTTGGGCATGAAACGCGGCGAGGTTTTCAAGAAAGAACGCCCAATGTCCCTCCAAATCAAAATGCGGATAGGGCGGCCCGGCAAAGACTGTGTTGGGGCGCGTTACCACGGCCAATTCGGTCATAGTCGCGCCATCGACCAACGCGAGCTTGGCGTTGGTCTTACCAACATCGATCACAGCAATATGGCGAGGGTTTTCAGGCCGAGTGGTCATGGCATGTGAAACACTTGTTGGAGATCGACTGCAACAGGGCGGTTGTCCGGATAAGTGTTCATAAGATCGGCCATATGAGCCCACCAACGCTTCATGACCGGATGATCTGGCAAGGCGTCCATTGTGTGGTCCTTGCGTCGCCACAACACGCCAAACAGCTGATTTGTTTCTGCGTGAAAGTGAATGGAGTAGTCCTCTACGCCAGCCTCCTTAAGAAGCACAACAAGTTCCGGCCAGATATCATCATGGCGCTGACGGTATTCATCCAATTTACCGGGGTGAAGCGTCATACAGAAAGCATACTTTTCCATCAGCTCAGCCTCCTTTCTTGCGACATATGGCCCAGAGTCTTGGCAGTGCAATGACCCCGATGAGCAGGAGGCCAATGAAGATCGACATCACAATGCCTGGCACATTGAGCAGGCCAAGGCCAAATGTCACCAACCCCATGACAAAGGCGGCAATAACGACCCCAGGAATGGAGCCGGAGCCGCCAAGGATATTGACCCCGCCCAGAACAACCATGGTAACCACCTCAAGCTCCATGCCCGAGGCAATCGAAGGCCGCGTGGATCCCAGTCGCGAGGTTAGACAGATTGCCGCCAGGCCCGACATCAAGCCAGTCAGCAAAAACAAGGTCATCTTGACGCGGTCAACACGCACGCCAGAGAAAAGCGCGCCGGTCGCATTGTTGCCTGTTGCATACACCATTCGGCCAAAATTGGTTTTGTGTAGAACCACACCAAAGATCATCGCCAACAAGACGAATATGACAAATTCGACGGAAATCACCCAGAAAACATAGCCTTGTCCGAACCACGAAAAGGAGCTGGGATAGCCGCGAAATGCGCCGTCCCCTAGGACAATGTAGCTGATGCCCCGAAACAGGCTCATGGTACCGATGGTCACTACGATCGAGGGCAGCCCCAGTTTGGTCACCAGCGCCCCATTGAACGCGCCACAAAGCAAGCCCGTGGTTAGACCGACCAAGACCAACATTGGGGTGCCCGCGCCCAATTCCATGGCGACGCCCATGGCGGTTGAAGCCAAAGCGATTATGGCCGCTACCGACAGGTCAATTTCGCCAGAGATGATCAACAAAGCCATTGCGAAGGCAATCATCGCCTTCTCTGTGAAATTGAAGGTGGCATCCGACAGGTTCCACGCATTGAGGAAGTAGGGCGAGGCCAGCGAGTTCACGATAAATATCGCGATCCCGACAGTCAGCAAAAGACTTTCCCAGCTGACCAACTTGTCCTGCAATGGGGATCGCAACCGGTCAGGGATGTGGCGGGAGGCGTTTTCAGTGAGACTCATTGTGCGTGCTCCGCAGATTTCAGAATGACGCGCCCCTTGGAGCGTCCGGATTGGGCGTTAAACGCGACCGCAATGATGATCGCCGCGCCGGATATTGCGAGCTGCCAAAATGGCGAGATGTCGACAACAGGCAGCGCATTTTTGACCACACCAAGAAACAAGGCCCCCAGAAGCGTGCCGACAACCGTGCCCGCACCTCCGGCAATGGACACTCCGCCAATCACGCAGGCCGCAACCACATCAAGTTCAAAACCTCCCGCAATGTCGACGTAGGCCACCGAGTATCGCGCAACCCAAAGATAGCCCGTCAAGCCAGCAAGCGTTCCAGAGATCACAAAAGCCGCGAATTGAGTCTTGCCGACGTCGATGCCAGTATAAACTGCCGCGTGAGGATTGCCGCCAACTGCATATATGGACCGCCCCAACGTAGTGCGCGCCATAAGCACGAGCATAACACCGAACACCAGAACCGCGATCCAACCGAGCACAGGCATGCCAAGGATGTCAGCCCGAGGAAATCCGGTAAAATGCGGGCTCATTTCGTGCGCGTTGATCCATTTGCCTTCGGTCAGCAAGAAGATGATGCCGCGAAAAATGGTCATTGTGCCAAGCGTGACCACAATCGGAGGAATATTAAGTTTCCAGACCAAAATGCCATTGATCGCCCCCAGTATCGCTCCCATTGAGAGCGCGACCACCAGAATGACCGCTACTGGAAGATCGGGAGCCGCCACGTTGATCATTGCGCAAACCATGCCTGTTAAGGCCAAATTCGCTGCTACTGACAGGTCGATACAGCGGGTCAGGATCACCGCCATCTGGCCCATCGCCAGAATCATCAGCGGCGATGTGTCTGTGACTACTGCGACAAGGTTGCCGGGCGCGACAAAGGCGGGAAAACGCGTCGCCACAACAATGAGCAGACAGAGAATTGCGCCAAAGAGGATCGCCTCACGGGATTTAAGTGGACTCATACCGTGTCTCCTTGCACCCGAATGCCGACTGCGTGGCGTACCAATGTCTCAGGGCTAAGATCATCGCCTTGAAGTTCGACAGCCATTCGGCCTTCACGCATAATAATCACCCGATCCGACATGCCGAGAATTTCGGGGATTTCAGAGCTTACCATGATCACCGACAGTCCTAGGGCGGCCAGTTCGGACATAAAGTCATGCACCGCCGCTTTGGAGCCAATGTCGATACCTTTGGTAGGCTCATCGAGAATGATAACTCGCGGCTGTGTCGCGAGCCATTTGGCAATCACCACCTTCTGTTGGTTCCCACCGGAAAGCGCACCTACGTTTGTGTCCAACGACGCCGCCCGCAGATCCAGCCGTTCTGTATACTCACGTGCCAACGCAAACTCTTCGGCCAATTGGATAAACCCCTCGCGTGACGTTTTTTGCAGTGATGGCAAGGTGACGTTTTGAAAGATCGGCATGTCCAGAATGGCACCCTGCTTGCCGCGATCTTCGGGTACGTAGACAATACCGGCTTTAATGGCGTCGGCTGGCGAGCGGATCACACGCACCTTGCCGTCAATCCGCACCGCGCCTTTGGATGGCCGTGTGATCCCAATCAGCGATTGCATGAATTCGGACCTACCTGCACCTACAAGCCCGTAGAACCCAAGGATTTCTCCGCGTCGAAGCGTGAAATTTATGTCTTCAAACTCTGTTGGGTGGCTGTAGCCAACGACCTTCAGCAGCTCGTCACCGATCTCAGAACGGCGTTTGGGGAACAGTTGTTCTACGGCACGCCCGACCATCATTTGAACCAACTCAGCCTCTTTGACGCCGTTGATTTTGCCCGCACCCACGAATTGTCCATCACGAAACACAGTATAGCGATCAGCAATCCGGAAAATCTCGTCAAACTTGTGGGAGATGAACAAGATCGCCTTGCCTTGCGCCTTCAAAGTATCGACCAACTCATAGAGCTCTTCGATCTCGGTTTGGCTCAATGCGGCAGTTGGTTCGTCCATGATCACAACACGCGCCTCAACAGACAAGGCGCGGGCGATGGCGACCAAGTGGCGCGACGCAATCCCTAAGTCTTTGAGCTTCACGCTGGCATCAATTGGAGCACCGATCGAACTAAGAATTTCGGTGGTTTTGGCCTGCATAGCCTTGGTGTCGATCAGGCCAAACCGGTTTTTGGGCGCGTGCCCGATATAGACGTTTTCCGCGACGGTCAATTCGTCAAACAACACGGTTTCCTGGTGAATAGCCGTCACCCCGGCATCCGCAGCATCCTGCGGTGTTGCGAAATGCACAGGCTGGCTATCAAGCATAATGCTGCCGTCATCGGGCTGGTAAATACCAGTTAGCGTTTTCACAACCGTAGACTTTCCGGCCCCGTTTTCGCCAATCAATGCAGTCACTTCGCCCGCGTAGAGGTGTAATTCAACGCCATTCAGCGCTTTCACCCCTGGAAATGTCTTGGTGATATTGTCCAGAGACAGAACCGGTGAGATTGCCGGATCAGCACTCTGTTCGCTCGCCTGATTGGTCATTTGCGCAGCCCCGTCGCAAGGCCCATCAAGGACCCAAAGTTCATTTGGAAAAAGGGCGACGTAAATGGAACGCCGCCCCTTTTCTTGGGAGTGATCTTAGAAAATTTCTTTGAAATCATCGATGTTGCTGGAGTCATAGACAAACGGGTCGGCCATGGCCGCAGCATTTGTGTCGTCCAACGTGATCGTGCCCATGCGGCCGATCGAGATTTCCGCACCGGGCGCGGAAGTGGCCGCTTCGGTCGCCAACTGATGCGCCAGCATGGTTGCAGAGTAACCCAAATCGATTGGGTTCCAGATCGCGAAGGACTTGGACGCACCGCTTTCGATGGCACCAGCCATTTCAGATGGCAGGCCCAGACCTGTCACGTTGACCTGACCAATTTTTCCAGCATCCGCAACCGCTTGCGCAGCTGCTACGATGCCAACAGAAGTCGGTGCAATGATTGCATCAAGCTCGGGGTGGGACTGCATCAATCCGGTCGCTTCACGGTAAGACTTGTCCGCAAGGTCGTCACCGTACACGGTGGAGACAACTTCGATGCCGCCATAATTGCCCATCACCTTGTTCATTTCATCGATCCAGATGTTCTGGTTCGTAGAAGTGGTGGTTGCCGACAGCACAGCGACTTCGCCACCATCCGGAAGGTGATCTGCGGCAAGCTTGATGATCATGTTGCCGATCAACGCGTTAGACGATGGATTCAAATGTGCCTGACGACCATCTTCCGCAACGCCCGAGTCCCAAGACACCACCGTAATACCGCGTTGCATGGCCTTCTTGAGAGTAGGAACCAGCGCGTCGGTGTCATTGGCGGATACGGCAATGGCGTCCACTTTCTGTGCGATCAAAGAGTTGATGACCTCAATCTGACCTTCAGCAGTGGTGTCGGTCGGACCGGTGTAGATGATTTCCACACCGCCAATTTCCTTGGCAGCTTCTTCTGCGCCCTCTGCGGCGGCTTCAAAAAATCCGATGCCAAGTGCTTTAACAACCAACGCGATCCGCATGTCGTCTGCGGCCGCAGGTCCGGCGAACAAGCCCGCAGCCACAGCTACGGATGTCATGAGTTTGGTAAATTTCATTGGGTTTCCTCCCTGGTTCCCCTAAATTTACGGCTCGCCGTCCCCTCCAAGAGCACTACGACACCGCCTCCTCCTTCGAAGCGCCAACCGGCACCACGATCAGTTTGATGTCCGCTGACTCCACCATCGCAGCGGAGCGGTCACTGATCCCGTCGTCGGTGATCAGAACATCGATGTCTTTGAGCGGACACAGCACGAGGCTGGAGCGCTCTTCAAATTTTCCGGAATCGACCAACAGGACAACTTCGTCAGCCTGTCCAATCAGTTTTTGCTCGGCCTGAATGATCAGCGGATCTGCTTCCATCACTCCAAGTGGACCAACGCCTTGCGCCCCCATGAACATGCGACGCGCGTAAAAATTGCGAGTCACATCATTATCAAAAGGCGACAACACAATGTTTTGCTCGCGATAGATCACGCCGCCCGACATAAGAACCGTGTTCTTGGAATTCTTCAGAAGGTGCTCCGCAATCGGGAACGAATTGGTGAAAACCTGACATCGGCGTGTCGCAAGTGGGTGTACCATTTGAAAGGTTGTGGTGCCGCCATTGATAATGATCGGCTCCCCTTCGTCACAAAGTTCCACCGCCCTGCGTGCAATTGCTTGCTTTTGCGCGATATTGATTGCTTCATTGACTGCAAATGGCCGACCTGCAAGGCCGGGCAGTTGATTGGGGTGCAGTGCCTCGACGCCACCACGAACGCGGCGCAGTTTCTTGGCTTCGTGCAATGCGGAAATATCCCGGCGAATTGTCGCCTCGGACGCGCCGGTCATACTACATAGGTCCAAAACCGTCACCACCGGACGGTCCTGAACTGCGGACAGTATGATCCTGTTGCGTTCCTTTTCGTGCATCACTTTCCTCCCGTTGACGCTGACGATGCCGCAGACATCCAATCATTGTCAATCACTAATTGTCATTTATCTTCATTTCACGGTCCATAATGATCATTTGTGATTGTTTGTGATTGACATTCTGTCGCAACACACTCAATCTCTGACCAAATCTGATTGAACTATCTGTGGATCGGGAGGAGATCACAATGACAACCGAAGCAAACCGGCTTGTTTCTCTTTGGGACGAGGCAAAGGCGGCCAGCATGAGCGAGCCTGAGAAACTTCTGTATCGCTCTAATTTGCTTGGGTCTGACAAGCGCGTCACCAACTATGGCGGCGGCAACACCTCTGCCAAAGTTTTCCAAACCGATCCTCTTTCAGGCGATAACGCTGAGGTTCTATGGGTCAAAGGTTCAGGTGGAGACGTCGGCTCGATTAAGATGGATGGATTTTCAACACTCTACATGGACAAACTGCGTGCGTTGAAGAGCAAGTATCGCGGTGTTGAATTCGAAGACGAGATGGTCAGCTACCTCCCCCACTGCACGTTCAATCTGAACCCGCGAGCTGCCTCGATCGATACGCCACTGCATGCCTATGTCCCAAAGGCACATGTGGATCATATGCATCCCGATGCGATCATCGCCATTGCAGCTTCCAAAGACAGCAAAGCCATGACGCAAGAGATTTTTGGTGACGACATTGGATGGCTGCCTTGGAAAAAGCCGGGCTATGAGCTGGGCCTGTGGCTAGAAAAATTTTGCCTCGAAAACCCGGACGCCAAAGGAGTTGTTTTGGAATCTCACGGCCTATTCACATGGGATGACGATGCCAAAACATGTTATGAGCTGACGTTGGACATCATCAACAAGGCCATCGCCTACTTTGATGCCAAAACAGCCAACGTGCCGGCCTTTGGAGGAGCAATCCACGAAAGCCTTGCGGCCGTCGAGCGTCGCGACATTTCCGCCAAACTCATGCCTGCGATCCGTGGGTTTGTATCCGGTCAGCAGCCAATGGTTGGTAACTTTGTTGACTCCGAAACCGTTCTTGAATTTGTGAATGCCAAAGACATGCCCACACTCGCTGCCTTGGGTACGTCCTGTCCAGACCACTTCCTACGCACAAAAATTTGCCCATTGGTGGTCGACTTTGATCCGGCCCAAAACAACATCGACGCGGTCCTGCAAGGGCTAGAGGCACAGATCGCCAGCTACCGCGAGGGCTATGCAGCTTACTACGAGCGCTGCAAACGCGACGACAGTCCGGCTCTGCGCGATCCAAACGCCGTGGTCTATCTCATTCCTGGTGTCGGCATGATCACCTTTGCCAAAGACCGCGCCACAGCGCGAGTCTCGGGCGAATTCTACGTCAATGCGATTAACGTTATGCGCGGCGCCGCGGCGGTGTCTGATTACTGCGGCTTGCCCGAACAAGAAGCTTTCGACATTGAATACTGGTTGCTTGAAGAGGCAAAACTTCAGCGCATGCCAAAACCCAAGAGCCTTGCCGGTCAGATTGCGCTTGTCACGGGCGGCGCAGGCGGCATTGGTGCCGCAACAGCGGAACGCTATCTATCTGAAGGTGCTTGCGTGATGCTGGCAGATATCAACGAAGAAAGCTTGTCGGCAACTTACGATAATCTGACAAAACGATATGGCGTGGATGTTGTGCGCACTATCGTCATGAACGTTACAGATGAAGACGCTGTGGCTGCAGCTTATGCCTATACATCTGTTGAATTTGGAGGCCTGGACATTCTGGTCTCGAATGCCGGCATCGCATCTTCAGCACCGGTGGAGGACACAACCCTCGATTTATGGAACAAAAACATGGACATCCTGTCCACCGGTTACTTCCTCGTGTCGCGTGAGGCATTTAAGATCATGCGATTACAGAACATGGGTGGCTCTATCGTTTTTGTCGCCTCAAAAAATGGTCTTGCGGCATCACCCAATGCCTCGGCGTATTGCACCGCCAAAGCCAGCGAAATCCATTTGGCTCGCTGCTTGGCACTTGAAGGTGCCGAAGCCGGAATTCGGGTGAATGTTGTGAACCCTGACGCAGTGCTGCGCGGCTCTAAGATCTGGGAAGGCGAATGGCTTGACCAACGGGCAGACACATACGGTACGGATAAGGAAGGTCTTGAGGAGATGTACCGGAACCGCTCTATGCTGAAGCGGTCGGTCCTGCCCGAAGACATTGCCGAGGCAGCTTATTTCTTTGCGTCAGACAAATCGGCCAAGTCGACCGGCAATATCATCAACGTGGACGCCGGCAACGTGCAGGCCTTTACGCGTTAAAATATCTGTATGCGGTGCCTTGTGGAAGGCACGTGCAAACCCTTCGGGAGGATACCATGTTTGATTTGAATGTGATCGAGGCCGAGAACGCCAAACTTGAGCATGATCTGGCCAAAGACTTTGAAAGTCTTGGCGAAAGGCTGGATCGACGGGGCGTGGACATTCATGCACTGGTGACCAAAGCGCAGGGGTTTGGCGTTGCGGTTCCCTCCTGGGGCACAGGCACTGGTGGCACCCGTTTTGCCCGCTTTCCCGGCGGCGGAGAGCCGGCAAATATATTTGATAAACTGGACGATTGCGGCGTTATCCACGCTCTGACAAAAGCGGCACCTTCCGTCTCACTGCACATACCTTGGGACAAGGCCGATCCCGCCGATTTGCGCGCTAAGGCAGTTCAACACGACCTGTCCTTTGATGCGATGAATTCCAATACGTTTCAGGATCAGTCAGATCAATCACACTCCTACAAGTTTGGCTCCCTGTCACACACTGATGCGGCCACCCGGGCACAAGCGGTGGAACACAATCTGGAGTGCATCGAAATCGGCAATCAGATCGGCTCAAAAGCCCTGACGGTATGGATTGGCGACGGTGCAAACTTCCCGGGCCAGACCCATATGGGGCGTCAATTCGAGCGCTACCTTGGCTCCATGAAAGAGATCTACGCAGGGCTGCCGGATGACTGGCGGCTGTTCTCAGAGCACAAAATCTATGAGCCTGCCTTCTACTCAACCGTGGTTCAGGACTGGGGCACGTCTCTGTTGACCGCACAGGAACTTGGCGACAAGGCAATGTGCCTCGTAGATCTGGGCCACCATGCGCCCAACGTGAACATAGAGATGATCGTTTCGCGCTTGATCCACGCGGGAAAACTTGGTGGCTTTCACTTCAACGACAGCAAATATGGAGACGATGATCTCGACAGCGGAACAATTGATCCATACCGCCTCTTTCTTGTGTGGAACGAGTTGGTCGACGCCGAAGGCACGCCGGGTTTGGATTTGGCGCATATGATCGATCAGTCCCACAATGTGACCGACCCGATCGAAAGCCTGATGGTATCCGCAATAGAAATCCAACGCGCGTTTGTTCAGGCCAGCCTCGTCGATCGCGAAACCTTAGCTGAATATCAATCTGACAATGACGCTCTCATGGCGTCAGCAACTTTGAGAGCCGCGTTCCGCACCGATGTGGACCCGATTTTGGCCAAAGCACGTCAACTTGCCGGAGGTGCAATTTCGCCGGTGATGACCTTTCGGGCCTCCGGATATCGCAAAAGCGTGACTGCACGCCGACCCAAGGCGAACGGAGCGGGCGGCGGTATTGTCTGAAATAGGGGCGGTCATGGAACAAGGTGTCGTGATCGCTATTTCTGTGAGCCCCTCAGAGGCTCCGAGGATGGTCGACTTTGAAAAATGGCACTGCCGCCGAGCCTGCCTTAGGATGGCACAAGGGCGCGTTTTTGCACTCTAAGGGGCAAACCGCTCCTATGCCGACCAAGCAGCCATTGAAGGCAACCCTGTGCGCTCTCAATTTTGTCACTGATGGACTGGCGCAACCATTGGAGCGGCGCTGCGGCGGGTTCAGCCTGTGTTACGGCGTAAGGCTGTGAGGATTGGCTTTAGTCGGGAAGGGAAAGCTGGGGTCAGGGTGATTGAGATAAGCGCGTGAAGTAACGACTATGCTGAGGGCAAAAGAAACCCCGCAGGCAATTGCGGGGCTTCTTTGTGCGTAAGGGCAGTTATGTGGAGAAAGTCGACATAGCCTCAATAATCGCCATACTCCCTTAAGTGCGAAAGCGCTTGCTGAAGGTAATCATACTTAAGAGTGGACTTGAAAAAGGTAACATGTGATCTACCGCAGCTGGTTTCTATGCGCGAATTCCTCGGAGTAAATTGTAGAGTTACACAAGTAAAGTTCCGACACTAATTGTTATCAGAAGTGCCCCGATCAGGGCGCCGAGTTGTTTCAGGTAAAACGCGCTAGCCTGCATGGCCCTACAGAATTTCCCCAAAAAACTGTGCTGAAAATCATTTTCCTTGTTGTTTGCCGCGTTGGATGCCGCAAACCAGCCAAAAACGTACTGCGCATAATCCAACATGACCACCACACACCCTAGCAAAGTGGCTACAATGGTCCGACTTTGCCACTTTGGGTCAAGCTGCGAAAACAAATCGGCTTTATCTGAAACTAGTGCAAGGCCAAGGGCCGCGAGCGCAAAACCGATATACCTCGATAACTCGCTGATCTTTTCTGAGAAGAAGTTCTGGTTCTCTCTTTGATTTTGGCGTCTTTCTGCTGGTGTCATTGTTTCACCGCTTTTTGGGGCCGCGTGGTCCACCCCACCCGTCATCAGCCGATGCAACTCTTTCCTTGAGTGCTTTTGAAATAGTCATTTTTACGACTTTGTCAGCTTCCTTTCTAAGAGCTTCGCCCGTCGCAGGATTGCGCGCCATTCTTTCAGGTCGTTCTCGCACGTAGATCTTCCCGATGCCGGGAAGTGTTACGGCCCCGCCACCCGCAATTTCCTTGGAAATAACCTCAACTATTGCGTCGAGTGCTTCGCTAGCCGATTTTTCATCAGTTCTTAATTCTTCTGCCAGCGCAGCTATCAACTGTGTTTTCGTCAATGTATTTGCCAATTCACATCTCCGCTTTAGTGCAGACTTCTTTGATCAATAAATGACCGAGGCAGAGCCCAGAGTTCTTCAAACAACTAATCGTTGCGCTAACGTTGGCTGATGTTGGCTAAATTTTCAAGACTCTGCGTGCGATGCATGATGACTAGCTGAGGGCGCGCGCTATTGCTATGCACAGTGGCAGAACTCCAGGATCGGCGGATAGATCCTGTCGCAGCCGCGCCGCTGTCACAGTATTCCTTTTAAGATGAACCGCGAGGTCGCGAAACAACCATGCGCGGCACGAAGAGGAATGAACAAAAAAATTGAGCTATTGTTTGCCGCTCTCTACATTTTATCAGGCATAGAGTCCCAATTCATTGGCTGTCAGCACTGACAGTGCATGTTGCGCTTTCTCACAAGTTGGCAAGCGGGCAGTTGGTCGAGCTTTAGGGTCTCACAAACATGACTAGCCCCTCGGAACGCGATTTATGGCGCTGAGGGGTTGGGTTTGTTTTCTGTTGTTTGCGCTCCCAT